>NZ_AXAP01000002.1 GCF_000472865.1 Bradyrhizobium elkanii WSM2783
CGATATTCGCAAGTTCCTCGGCACCAACGACAATGCTATCCGCCTGCAGGTGCTCGCTGCGATGATTGCCTACCTGTTGTTGCGCATCGCCGCGCGCGCCAACTGCGTCAAGATGCTCCCTCTCAGGCTGGCCGAACTGATCCGCCAGTTTCTGTTCACCCGTCGATCCCTGGCCGCGATCAACGAGCCGCCACCTATCAATCCCAGTAAGCCCAAATCGCGAACTTCCCCGAACCAATTGGCATTTTGCTATGGCTGATTTTCCCCGGACAGCCCTGCATAGGGAGAGGTCGGCGCGTAGCGCCGGGTGAGGGGATCTGCTCTATCGAGGGACCGTAACCCCTCACCCGCGCCTCCGGCGCGACCTCTCCCTTCGGGAGAGGTGAACTTGCGGCCAAGCCGATTCACCAAATGACATCGCGCTCTAGCCTGCCAGCGCGCGAACGGCCTCGGCGACGCTATGGAAGACGTGGTTGTTCGGTAGAGCGCGATAGAGGCCGAAGCGCTCGAACGCCTGTTGGGCGCGGGTCGATTCGAGGCGAGCGATCGCAACGGTCACGCCTTCCTCGCTGCATTCACGGAACAGCGCGAGCAGCGTTTGTGCGGCGGTGAAATCGATCTCCACGATGCCGCTGGCTTCGATCACGAGCAGTGCTGGCTTCGGTGTCGCCGTCCTGATGACCTTCAGCGCATCGGCACGAAAGCTCGAGGCATTGAGAAACGACAGCGGCGCCTGCAGGCCGACCACGGCAACTTTCGGGTCGCGCTCGCCTTTGATGCTAGGATTGGCCGGCCACCAGATCGTGGTGTCCGATACGCGGTCGAACACGACAAGCCGCGCCTGCGTCGTGCTCCAGATGCCATGGAGGAGCGAGAGCGCGATGCCGACGGCGACGCCTTGCTCGATCGGCAGGATGATGATCGAAGCTGCCGTTGCCACCACCAGCAGAAACTCGCCGACCGACTGGTGAAAGATCGCTTTAATCTGCCTGAAGCGAATGATGCGCAACGCCACGAAAAGAAGGACGCCGCCCAGCGCAGCCTCCGGAACGTGATGGAGCAGCGCGGCGCCGAACGCCAGCAGCGCCAGCACGATCGATGCGGCGAACAGTCCCGATAGCTGCGTGCGTCCGCCGGTCGCGGCCACGATGCCGGTTCGCGGCGGGCTCGCGTCCACCGGAAAGGCACCGAACAGGCCTGCAAGAAGGCTGCCGGCCCCGGCGCCGAGAAAATCGCGATCGACATCGGCAGGCTGGTCCGGATCGGAAGGAAATGCCCGCGTCGTCGCCGCGGTCTGCACCATCACGACCATTGCGATCAGGAGAGCCAATGGCAACAGCTTGACCCATCGTTCCGGCGAGATTTCAGGAAACGATGGCATCGGCAGCGTGCCCGGTACGGTGCCGACCACGCTGACCCCCTTGCTCTCCAATCCGCCCCAGATCACCGCAGCGGTTGCCGCCACCAGCGCGACGAGTGCGCCGGGAATCTTGGCGCTGATGGCCTCGGATCCGGCAACAAAGGCCAGCACGAAAAGCCCGATGCTGACGCTGTAGAGATTGGCGGCAGGAAGATGCTCCGCAATCTCGGCGATCCGCTCGAGCATCGGTCCTTTCGGTGGCGGTGCGCCGAGCACGACGGGGAGTTGCGAAACCATGATGTGGATGGAGATGCCGGCAAGAAAGCCGACGGTGACCGGGGTCGACAGCAGATTTGCAATCCAGCCGAGGCGAAACAGGCTACCGACGACCAGGATCAATCCAACCATCAGCGCCAGGGCCGCGGCAAGCGCGAGATTCTCCGGGGAGCCGGCGGCTGCCATCAGCGCAAGCCCGCCGGCGAAGATCGGCGTGATCGTGGAGTCGGCGCCGCACGACAGAAGACGGTTGCTGCCCAGCATGGCAAAACCGAGCGAACCTGCCATGAAGGCGAAAAAGCCGATCTGGGGCGCGAAGCCGCCGAGGCGCGCCGTCGCCATCTGCTCGGGTATCGCGATCGCGGCCAGCGTCAGGCCCGCGATCAGGTCGCCGGGCAAATCGGCCGGCCGGAACGCGGCCAGCGAGCGGAAGATCGGCCAGGAGCGGCCTGCTGTCCCGGGCGTATCCTCGGCCATCGGTCCTCGGTGCGATCAGCGGTAGCGTAAGGGCCGCCCACTATTCGACATCGTGATGCCAAAGGCCAGCCTTGCTTTGGCGCTGGCACAAGCCTCAGCCGATATTCTGCAGCGCAGGAAACGTCTCGAGCAGCCAGATGCTGACATTGGTGACGGCGCCAGTGAGAAAGCCGATGCCGGTGATGATCATCAGCACGCCCATGACATGCTCGACCGTACGGAGATGTCGCTTCATCCGCGTGAACAGTGACGAGAACTGCTCGACCGCGAATGCCGCGAGCAGGAACGGGATGCCGAGCCCGGCGGAATAGATCGCAAGCAGCATGGCGCCCTTGGTCACCGTCGCCTCGGCTGCGGCGACCGAAAGGATGGCGGCGAGGATTGGGCCGATGCAGGGCGTCCAGCCGAAGGCAAAGGCGAGCCCCATCACATAGGCGCCCCACAGCCCGACCGGCTTCGGCATGCTCATCCGTCCCTCGCGCATCAATAACCCGATCCGCGTCAGCCCAAGGAAGTGCAGCCCCATCACAATGATGACGATGCCGGCGACGATGGAGAGCTGCGCCGACCAGGCGCGGACCAGCCCACCGATCAGTGAGGCGCTGGCGCCGAGTGCGACGAACACGGTGGAGAAGCCGAGCACGAACATCAAGGCCGCCGACATCACCGCGCGCCTCGAGGCCTTCATGCTCTCGTCATGGGCGACATGCTCGATGGTCGCGCCCGTCAGATACACCAGATAGGGCGGCACCAGCGGCAGCACGCAGGGCGACAGGAAACTGACTAGTCCGGCGATCAAGGCTGCCGGGATCGAGACATCGTGCATCAACTGACCTTCGAGAGCGACATCTGGCGTGGCAACCTATTGACGTGGACGGCGACAAGTTTCCAGAGATTTCATGCGCTCAAAGCCCAAGAGATCGGTCACAGGCCCGTGTCCGGGCAATGTTCGCGAATCGTCTCCGCAATTCTACGGGATAAACGCTGGACAAGCCGGTGCCGTCAGGCTCAAACTTCAATCCCGCGACAAGCCTCGGCCGTCAGCCGGGAAATAAAAATCATGCGGACGCCTGCGATTCAGAGATGGGCGCCGCAAAAAGGAAACGAACGGGAGCATCACATGGCTGTTTCACGCCGCAACCTGCTGTTGGGAAGCGCCGGCGCCTTGGGCGCCGCATCATTTTCATTCCCGAAGCCTGCCATTGCCCAATCCGAGCCAATCAAGATCGGGTGCCTCGCGGCGATCACGGGCCCGAGTTCCGCGCCGACCGTCGGTTTCAACCGCGGCATCAACTTTGCGGTGGACAGCATCAATGCGGGTGGCGGCGTCAAGGGTCGCAAGATCGAGCTCGTCATGCGCGACACGCAGGGTGATCCGACCAAGGCGGTGAACGCGACGCAGGAATTGATCAGCCAGGCCAAGGTTCATGCCATCTGGGGGCCGGTCAATTCCGGCGAAGCGCTCGCCACCACGCCGATCATGGCGCGAGCCAAGATTCCGGACATTCATCCTTGCGTGGTCGAAACCCTGATCGACACCACCAAATATCCGAACGCCTTCCGCATGGCGCCGTCCAACAGCCAGTGGGACGACGCCGTCCGCAATTACTGTCTCAACGTGCTGAAGGTGAAGAAGGTTGCCGTCATCGGCGATACCACGGGCTATGGCGTGACCGCCGTCGGCGCCTCGGTGGCGGCGTTCAAGAAGGACGGCGCCGACGTCGTCTACCAGGCCAATATCGATGCGACCCAGCCGGACATGACGCCGGACATGCTGCGCGCCAAGAATGCGGGCTCCGAGGCCATCGTGGTCTGGAGCGTTACCACCGGCATGGAGGCGCGGATGTTCAACACCCGTGCCGCCATGGGCTGGGACGTGCCGTTCGTCGGCCATCCCTCGCTGGCCTCGGGAGAGCTCGCCGGCCTCGTCGAGAAGCCGGAGAACTGGAAGAAGGTTTACGCGGTCGGTTACAAGAGCTGCAGCTACGATGCAGCCGGCAAGCTGCCGCCAAAGAGTGAGGAGTTGGTGGCGCGCCTGGCCAAGGCGAATATTGCGCTCAACGACACGCTGTTGTGGTGGGTCGCTGGTGGCATCGACGCGATCGAGCTGATCGCCAAGGCGGTTGCCGAGAGCGGTTCGACCGAAAGCGCCGGACTCATCAAATACTGGAACACGCTGTCGAAATATCCCGGCTATTTCGGCACCTACACCTTCACGCCGACGCAGCATAACGGCTATCCGACCGAAGAGATCGTGATGTCGGAGGCCTCTACCGCCAAGAACGGGACGTTCGCGCTCGCGCCGGGCTATACATAGGCCGGCGGCAGAGGGTGCATCCGATGCTCGCCTCGATCCTCGCATCCGGTCTCGCGGCGGGCGCGATCTACGCGCTCGTCGGCGTCACCTACAACACGATGTTCTCGACCTCGCGGGTGATGAGTTTCACCGCAGGCCAGCTTGCCATGCTGGGCGGCGTGCTCGGCTCGATGTTCACCTTGAAGATGGGCATGCCCATCATCGTGGGCTTCGTGCTGACGCTGGCCGCGTGCGCGATCGTCGGCATCATCACCGAATTCGTCGCGGTGCGGCCGGTTCTGAAGAGTCTCGACCAGCATCTCTATGTGCTTTCGACGCTGGCGCTGGCCTTGATGATCCAGCAGGTCGCGGCGATCAAATGGGGCACCGAGCCGCAGCCGTTCCCGCGCGTGATCGGGCTCGGCAGCGGCGTCTGGGACGAGAAGTTCTGGCTGCCGGTGGTTGCCTGCGCGGTGACGATCGTGGCGCTGGAATATCTCTACCGCCGCACGCTGGTCGGCCGCGCCTTCGTCGCGATCGCGGAGGATAATTTCGCTGCGCGCGCGCTCGGTCTTCCCGAGCGCAACCTGCGGGTCGCGAGCTATGCGCTCGCTGGCGTGATCGGCGGCATCGCCGGTTTCTCCGGCGGCCAGCTTCTGCTGGCGTTCTTCGCCAATGGCGCGCTGCTCAATTTCTACGGCTTCGTGCCGGTGGCGCTCGGCGGCCTCGGCAATAATCGCGGCGCCATCTTCGGCGGGCTCGCGCTCGGCCTGTTCCAGCAGGCGGCGAATTTCCTGGTCGGCGGCATCTTCTCTTCGGTTGCCGTGTTCACTCTGTTCATCGTGGTCCTCTTGGCGGCGCCCCAAGGCCTGTTCGGCGGAACCACGGCGCGGAGGGTGTGATGACGGCTGTCACTGCAACCTCTGCCCAAACTGAAAGCGGCGCCTGGCGCGCCGCCTTGCCGCACGTCGCGCCGTTCCTCGGCATCCTCGCGCTCGCATTGCTGCTGCCGTTCGTCAGCAACGACTATTGGGCGCTGATCGGCACGCGCATGGCGATCTATTGGGTGCTGGTCTCCGGCCTCAACCTCGTGGTCGGCTTCGCGGGCCATCTTGCGATCGGCTATGTCGCGCTATTGACGCTAGGTGCCTACACGACGAGCGTGCTCGTCGCCGGCAATGTCACGCCGGCAGTGCCGGTGTTCCTCGCGCTGCCGATTGCCGGCTGCGTCGGTGCGCTGTTCGGCGTGATCGTCGGATTGCCGGCGCTGCGGCTGCGCACCTTCTATTTCGCGATGTCGACGCTCGGTTTCGCCACCATCGTGACGCAGATCGCGCTGGCCTGGCAGAGCGTGACCGGCGGCGGCATCGGCATCGCCGGCCCGGAATTTCCGGCGCCGTTCGATACGCCCTGGGGCTTCTACGGGCTCTGCGTCGCCTTTGCGGCGGTCGCCACCTGGATGAGCGCCAACGTCGCCCGCAGCCGGTTCGGCCGCGCACTGATCGCGGTGCGCGATGCCGAGGTGGCGGCGGAAGCGACCGGCATCTCCAAGCCGAAGATGCTGATCGCGATCTTCCTGTTCGCGGGCGCGCTGGCCGCGATCGCCGGCGGATTGTTCGCCACGCTGCAGACCTACATCACGCCCGATGCCTTCACCTTCGACCTGTCGGTCCTGTTCTTCATCGCGATCCTGATCGGCGGCCGCGGCTCGATCCTGGGGCCGATGCTCGGCACCATCATCCTGACCATCCTGCCCGAGATTGCCGCGCCGCTGGCGGCATGGTCGACATTCCTGTACGCCGTGCTGCTGCTCGTGATCGTGCTGGTGATGCCCGGCGGCATCGCGGCGCTGCTCGACTTCCGCAACCGCCATCCGCTCGCCAGCAACCGCGCCATCGTGCCGCGTCCGGCCGTTCTCGCCGACATCGTCCGCCGCCGCAGCGGCGGCAAGCACCTGAAGCTGCGCGACATCGCGCTGAGCTTCGGCAATGTGAAGGCGATCGACGGTCTCGACCTCGACGTAGCGCCAGGCGAGATCCACGGTCTGATCGGCCCGAACGGCAGCGGCAAGACCACGACGCTCAACGTCATCTCCGGCTATTACGCCGCCAAGGCCGGCACGATGACGCTGGGCGATGACATGCTGCCGCCGGGCCAGCCGGCATTGCGCGCAGCTTGCGGCATTGCGCGGACGTTCCAGACCCCGCGCGTGATCGGCGAGGCCTCGGTGCTGGAGAACGTGATGATCGGCGGCTCGGTGGAGGGCAGGGCGACCTTCGTCGAGGCGATGCTGTCGGCCCCGCGCAATCGCGAGGACGAGCGGATGCTCGCGGCGAAGGCGCGGGCGCTGCTCGGCGTGGTCGGACTGGAGACGCTGGCGGAGGTGCGCGCCGACCGCCTGCAGCACAGCGAACTCCGCTTCATCGAGATCGCGCGTGCCTTGATGCTCGATCCCGATTTCCTGCTGCTCGATGAACCCGCGGCCGGTCTTTCCAATGACGAGATCGAGCGGCTGGCGTCCCTGATCAAGGCGATCAGCGCCCGCGGCACCGGCGTGCTGCTGGTCGAGCATCACGCCGACCTCATCTTCGACATCTGCCACCAGGTCACCGTGCTCAATCTCGGCCGCACGCTGGCGGCGGGCACGCCGGCCGAGATCCGCGTTCACAAGGAGGTGGTCAGTGCGTACCTCGGCGGCTGAACCTCTGCTCTCCGTGACCGCGCTGGAATCCGGGTACGGCAAGATCCGCGTGCTTCATGGCATCGATTTCCAGGTCGCCGCCGGCGAGGTGGTGGCGCTGCTCGGACCCAACGGCGCCGGCAAGACCACGATGCTGCGCGCGCTGTCCGGATTGCTGCCCGTGACCGCGGGACAGGTGCGCTTCGACGGCCGCGACATGACCAACGCGACGCCGCGGGACGCCGCGCGTGCCGGCCTCGTGCATGTGATCGAGGGCCACCGTATGTTCACGCAAATCTCCGTCACCGACAATCTGCTGCTTGCCGGCTACGACGTGCCGCGCGCCGAGCGTGCGCAGCGCGTCGAGGAAGCGCTGGCGTATTTCCCCGAGATCGCCGAGAAGCGTCACGAGCGCGGCGGCGCGCTGTCGGGCGGGCAACAGCAGATGCTCACCGTCGCGCAAGGCCTGGTACGCCGCCCGCGGCTGTTGATGCTCGACGAGCCCTCGGCCGGCCTGTCGCCGGTGCTGGTCGATCGGGTCCTCAACGTCATCGGCCGCTTGCGCGCACAGGGCACCGCGGTATTGCTGGTCGAGCAATTGCTGGAGAAGGCGCTGGCCACGGCGGACCGCGTCTACGCCCTGGTGCAGGGGAATATCGTGCTGGAAGCATCGACCGAGGAAAGCAATCTGGCGCAGCGGCTGGAGCGCGCCTATTTCGGCCATGAGAGCCACGCGCTGGTGACCCCTTGATGCGGCTTCCCTTCTTCTACGGCTGGATCATCATCGCGGTGACCTTCGTCACCATGGCGATCGGCGTCAATGCGCGCACGGCCTTTTCGCTGTTCTATCCGCCTGTTCTCAGCGAGTTCGGCTGGGATCGCGGCGTCACCGCCGGCGCGTTCTCGTTCGGCTTCGTGGCCTCCGGCATCGCCAGTCCGTTGATCGGCCGCCTGATGGACCGCGCCGGCCCGCGCGCGGTGATGGAGCTCGGCGTCGTGCTGATGGGCGCGGGGTTCCTGCTGGCGCCGCTGACGACGCAGCCCTGGCATCTCTATCTCAGCATCGGCGTTCTCGTCGGCGCCGGCAGCGTCTGCCTCGGCTATTCCGGTCAATCATTCTTTCTGCCGAACTGGTTCATCCGCCGTCGCGGTCTCGCGATCGGGATCGCCTTTGCCGGTGTCGGCATCGGCTCGGTGACCTTGCTGCCGTGGGTGCAGCACATGATCGAGGGCACCGGCTGGCGCACTGCCTGCACCGCGATCGGCATCCTCGTGCTGGTCGTGCTCGCGCCGATCAATCTATTGGTGCGAAAACGCCCTGAAGATATCGGGCTACTGCCGGACGGCGACGCCGCGCCGACCGCCACTTCGGCAAAGCCGGTGTCGAACATCGTCGATCCGGTCTGGGCCGGCACCGACTGGACGCTGTCCCGGGCGCTCCGCACCGCGCGCTTCTGGTGGATCGCGCTCGGCTATTTCTGCGGACTTTACATTTGGTACGCGGTGCAGGTGCATCAGACCAAATTCCTGCTCGACATCGGCTTCAGTCCTGGCGTCGCCGTGTGGTCGCTCGGCGTCGTCAGCCTGCTCGGCATTCCCGGCCAGATCTGGCTTGGCCATCTCTCCGACCGGATCGGGCGCGAAACGGTGTGGGCGATCAGTTGCGCTGGCTTTGCGATCTGCTTTGCGTGCCTGGTCGCACTGAAATATGCGCCGCTATTGCCGCTGGTCTATCTGATGGTGTTCACGCAAGGCGCGCTCGGCTACGGCCTGACCTCGGTGATGGGGCCGGTCGTGGTGGAGATCTTCCAGGGCAGGCATTACGGCAGCATCTTCGGCACCATCATGCTGGCCGCGCTTGCGGGGGGCGCCGCCGGCCCGTGGGCGACGGGGCTGTTGTATGATCTCACCGGCAGCTACACGGCGGCCTTTGCGATCAGCATTGCCGTGAGCGCGTTGTCCGCCTTCGCGATCTGGCAGGCTTCGCCGGGAAAGGTCCGTGCGGTGGCGGGGCGTTTGCACACGTTGCAGAGCCGTAGCCCGGGTGAAGCGTCAGCGTAACCCGGGGCCGCTCGCAAGCGCTGACGCAGGGTCCCGGGTTACGCTAGCGCTCCACCCGGGCTACAGCTACGGCGCGGTCGGCGCTCCCGATCGTGCGCTGCAGATCGCCGATCGCGCGCAGGAAGCTGTCGGCGGGCGTGGTCTCCGGATCGATCAGGCGGTGCAGGCGAAAGCCGTCCTCGAGCGCCAGCACGATTGCGGCGGTCCACGCCGCATCCAGCCGGCCGTTCCTGCCGCTATCCTTCCGCGCGGTCTCGATGATGTCGGTGACCAGCTTGCGCCGGGCGCGCAGGCGCTTTGCAAGTTCGGGCCGGCGCTTCTCCGCGCGTGCGACGAACAGGATCATCTCCATGTGCAGAAGCGGCGAGCGGCCGAGCGGATCCTGCCTGGTGCGGTCCATGTGCTTCAACGCGTCGATGAAGTCGGCGAGGTTGGTGTGTTGAGCAAGCAGGTCGAGGTTGCGCCGGATCGATTGCTCGACATGGTCCTCGAGCATCGCGATGATGAGCTCTTCCTTGCTCTTGAAGTTCGAATAGAACGCCCCGCGCGTGAAACCGGCGGCGGCCGCGATCGCCTCGATGCTGGCGCCGCCGATCCCCTGTTCCTCGAACACGCGCGCCGCCGCCTCGAACAGCTTTTCGCAGGTGTCGTCCCTGGTCGGTCTGGTCCTGACTCTTGACATCGGCCCTGTTTAGGCCACAATGCAACTCGATACAAGAGTGTATCGAGTTTCAGGGGGGAAACGCTTGGGTCCGCACGAAGCGGCGGACGGTAGCGTTCAATGTGAAATCGTCGCAACGCGGCAACCGATTGAGGTCACCATGAACGAGCAAGCTCGGCCGGCGAACAGCGATCCGCTGTTCAATCCCCTGGCGCCGGAATTCATCCGCAATCCCTATCCCCATTACGAGCGGCTGCGCACCGAGGACCCGATGCATGTCACGCCGTTCGGCGCTTTCGTCGCGAGCCGTCACGCGGAGGTGAGCTTCGTGTTGCGCGACAAGCACTTTGGCAAGGACTATGCCGGCCGCGCCATACGCCGCTATGGGCCAAAAGCCATGGAGGACCCGGTCTTCCGCAGCATGAGCCAGATGATGCTGCAGCAGGATCCGCCCGATCACACCCGTCTGCGCGGCCTGGTGGTGAAGGCATTCACGGCGCGCCGGGTCGAGGACATGCGGCCGCGGATTCAGGAGATCGTCGATCAGACGCTCGATCGTGTCATTCCGCAGGGCAGGATGGACCTGATCGAGGACTTTGCGTTCCGCCTGCCGGTGACGGTGATCTGCGACATGCTCGGAATCCCCGAGGAGCATCGCGAAACGTTTTATACCGGCGCGCGCGACAGCGGGCGCATCCTCGAACCGGTGCCGTTGTCGCCTGAGGAGATCAAGCAGGGCAACGCCAGGACCAAGATGTCGGAGATGTATTTCCAGCAGCTCTTCGAGCTGCGGCGGAAGCAGCCCGGCGACGACCTGACGACGCAGCTCGTGCAGGCGGAGGAGGATGGCCACAAGCTCAGCAACGAAGAGCTGACCGCCAACATCATCCTTCTGTTCGGGGCCGGGCACGAGACGACCGTCAACCTGATCGGCAACGGCCTCTTGGCGCTGCACCGCAATCCCGATCAGCTCGCGCTGCTCAAGGCCAATCCCGACCTGATCACCAACGCGATCGAGGAATTCCTGCGCTATGATTCCTCCGTGCAAATGACCGGGCGCGCGGCTCTGGAGGACATCGATCTCTGCGGCAAGCGCATACCCAAGGGCGAGGCCGTGCTGTGCCTGCTGGGCTCGGCCAACCACGATCCGGCTGTCTATCCCGACCGCCCGGAACGGCTCGATATCACCAGGCCCAACGTGAAACCGCTGTCCTTCGGCGGCGGCATCCATTTCTGTCTCGGCGCCCAATTGGCGCGGATCGAGGCCGAGATCGCGATCTCGACGCTGCTCCGCCGCCTGCCGGACCTGCGGCTGGATGACGCGGAAAATCCACAGTGGCGGCCGACCTTCGTGCTGCGGGGGCTACGACGCCTGCCGGCGAGCTGGTAACCTTCTCGACCCTCGCCAGCGGGTGCAGCGCGATACCGCTGTGACTTCGCCATACTTCGCTCTATATACTGGGCTGCTCCGGCGCTGTATTGGCCACGTGCGCCGCGGGGCGGGGCTCAAAGGGAGACACCGTGCAGACGACGCTGCTCGGCCTGGCAATCGCGTTCATTCTTGCGCTGATCGCCGCGCTGGTCGGACCGTACTTCATTGACTGGAACCAGTTCCGTCCGCAATTCGAGGCAGAGGCGACGCGAATCATCGGCGCGCCCGTGCGCATCGGCGGCGAGCTTGACGCGCGGCTGCTGCCGGCGCCGCAGCTTCGGCTGCGTTCGGCCGTGGTCGGTGGCGGCAATGATCGCGGCAAGATCCGGGCCGACAAGCTCGACGTCGAATTCAGCCTGGGTTCGCTGATGCGCGGCGAATGGCGCGCTACGCAGCTCACCGTCAATGGCATGTCGGTGGATCTCGGTCTGGACCAGAAGGGACGGATCGACTGGCCGGCCTCGCAGGGCACGTTCGACTTCGCCTCGCTGGCGATCGATCGCGTCAACCTCACCGGCCACATCGCCCTGCATGACGCCGCGAGCCGTGCCACGCTGGAATTGAGCGACATCGCGTTCAGCGGCGATGTCCGCTCGCTTGCCGGCGCGATCCGCGGCGACGGCAATTTCACGTTCGACGGCTCCCGCTATCCGTTCCGGATCTCCTCCGGCCAGAGCGCCGACGGCAATGGCACCCGCGTGCATGTCAACATCGACCCCGGCCAGCGCCCGCTCTCGGCCGATCTCGACGGCATACTCACCTTCGAGGCCCGCGCGCCGCGCTTCGAAGGCGTGCTGGCGCTGGCCTCTCCGCCCGCATCAAAGAACGGCGCGGCCGCGCCGACGCCCTGGCGTGTCGGAGCCCGGATCAAAGCGGATTATTCGGCCGCGCGGCTCGACCAGATCGAGGTCAGCTATGGCAATGACGAGCGCGCGCTGAAGCTCGCGGGCGCAGGCGACATCCGTTTCGGCGCTTCGCCGCTGCTGCGCGCCTCACTCTCGGCGCGGCAACTCGATGTCGACCGCTTTGCCGCGAAGGACAACAATGCTGAGCCGATTCATGCGCTGCCGGCGCTGCGCGCTCTGCTGTCGGGCGTTCCGCACATCGCGCTGCCGTCGCAGATCGAATTCTCGTCCGAGCAGATCATGCTCGGCGGGCGGCCCTTGCAGGATATCGCCGCCGACCTTCACGGCGACGACAAGGGCTGGACAGTGCGGCGGCTCGACTTCCGTGCACCGGGCGCCACGCGCGTCTCGCTCAGCGGTGCTGGCCCGCAAAGCGCCCAGTCGGACAGCTTCAAGGCGGCGCTCAATGTCGAGTCGTCCGATCCCGATGCGCTGATGGTGTGGTTGCAGGGCCGTAGCGATCCGCCGTCTCGCAATCAAAAACCGCTCAAGCTGCGTGGCGACGTCACGCTCGCCGCAACCGGCTTTGCGGTCGATGCCATGAAGGCCGAGATCGACGGCGGTGCGATCACCGGACGAGTCGCGGTGTCGTATCCGACCGGCAATCGTGGCGCGAAGGTCGACGCCACCGTGAAGGCCGACCGGCTGGATCTCGATGCGGCCACCGCGGTCATACGCTCGCTGGCGGGACCGCAGGCCGAATGGCCGGAGGAAGCGCAGCTCTCGCTTGACATCGCTCGCGCGATGTCGGCCGGGCAGGAGCTGCGTCCGCTGCAGGCCAAGCTTGCCTTTGGACCGAAGATGGTCTCGCTCGAGCGACTTAAGATCGGGCAGCCGGACAGCGTGACGATCGAGGGCACCGGTAATTTCGATCGCATCAACGCGACCGGAAAGCTCGCGCTCGACGCAAACGCGGCCTCGTTCAGCCAGTTGACTGGTCTGGTCTCATCGTTCGCACCGTCAGCCGCATCGCGCTTCAACACGCTGGCTGCGATCCCCGGTCCGGCGCGACTGAAGTTCGCGCTTGATCTCGACAAGGGACAGGCCGATCGCGGCAGCCTTCGCGCCGCGTTGGAGCTCGACGCGGTGCAGCTCAAGGGCACCGCTACGGTGACAGCGAAGCCGCAGATCGCAGCGATCCGCAGCACCGATCTCGATGCCCTCAGCCGCAGCGATCTCGGGGTCGACGCCAGATTTTCAGCGGGCCAGGGGCGTGCAATGCTCGCGCTGCTCAACCTCGATCGAGTCATCGCCATCGGCGACGGCCCCGCGCAATTCGAAGGCTCGATCAACGGCGCCTGGCGCGTGCCGTTGCGGCTGAAGGCGAGGATCTGGGGCGCGGGGCTTGATGCGGACGCCGAAGGCGCAGCCGAGCCATGGGACGAGGCGAAGAAGGCCAGCATCAACCTGCGGGTCAGGAGCGCCGACATCAGTCCGCTGCTCGATCTCAAGCCGTCGGACGCGCCGGTGAACGGCGTCCGCCTGTCGTCGCGCGTCTCACTCGCCGGCAACAAGCTCTCGTTCGACGATCTCGACAGCATCATCGGCGGCTCGCGACTGCGTGGCCGGGTTGCGCTCGCCATGGGGGAGGAGAAGAACATCGAGGGTGAGATCGGGCTCGACCAGGTCGCGCTTGCACCGGTGTTTGCGTTTGCGATCGGTGCCGGCGGACATGATTCGACCGAGCCGCTCGGCGGGGGCATCATCAAGGGCTGGCGCGGCAACATCGTCTTCCAGGCGTTGCGCGGCGAGTTGCCGGGCGGCAGCGAAGTGCAGCCGGTGAGCGGCACGATCAAGAGCGATGGCCAGGCGCTGACCTTTGAGGCCCTCAAGGGCAAGATCGGCGGCGGCGATCTCAGCGCCGCCGTCGATGCAAGGCCGAGTGCGAATGGCATCACCGTCAATGGGAGCGTGCAGCTTAGCGGCGTCGATGGCACGGCGTTGCGCTACCGAAATCTCGGCATGCCCAAGGGGCGCGCCTCCTTGCAGATGACATTGATGAGCCAGGGCCGCAGCGCGTCGGCGCTGGCTGGCGCGCTGTCCGGCAGCGGCACGGTCGCGCTTGAAAGTGCGCGCATTGCCGGGCTCGATCCGCGCGCCTTCGACGTTGCGATCCGCGCCAGCGAGAACGGGCAGGTTTCGGATGACGCTAGGCTGAAGCAGATCGTCGAGCAGGCGCTGGCAAACGGTGTGCTGTCGGTCGCCTCAGCCCAGCTTCCGTTCAACATTCGCGACGGGCGGATCCGCGTTGGCGCCAGCACGCTGGCGGCCAATGGCGTCAACGCCACGATCTCCGGCGGCTACGACATTCCGGCCGATCAGGCCGACATCCGCGCCGTGCTGGTGCCGACCGCGATCACCGCGGCGAGCCGGCCGGAAATCCAGTTGCTCGCGGTGGGCACGCCCGACGGGCTCACCCGCAGCGTCGATGTCGCGGCGTTATCGTCGTGGCTCGCGGTGCGCGCGATCGACCGCGAGACCAGGCGATTGGATGCGATTGAGCGCGGCGAGCCGCCTCCAACGTTCCAGCCGACGCCGCCGCTGATCCCGCCGCAGGAGCCGGCGGAAGCTCCCGATGCAAGCGCGACGATCCCACCGACAGCAACTGACGTGCCGATCCCGGGCCGCGATCCGCGCAAGGGAGCCCAAAAGCCGAAAACGAGCGCACCGCGTCCGCCGCAGGTCCAACCTCCGGTCAGCGCGCCAGCCGCCAATCCGCCCGCGTCAGTCGCGAGCCAACCGCAGCTCGCGCCATTGCCGCCGCCGATCGTCGTCAAGCCGCCGCCGGGCGCTACGAAACCAAAACCCCGTCCGCCGCTCGCACTGACGCCCCAGGTCGCCAACCCACCATCGCGTCCGGCGGCGCAGAATTAGAGCGCGATTAAGGTCAGGGTCGAACTGCGTTCGCGACCGGGGCTGCGCTTCCTCTCCCCGTTCTTACGGGGAGAGAGTTGGGGTGAGGGGCTCTCTCCGCGAGCACGGTGACAGAAGGACTCGCGGAGGCTCCCCTCACCCGAAATTCGAGCTGTGCTCGAATTTCGACGTCTCCCCGCAAGCGGGGCGAGGTGAACCCGGGGCTCGCCGCCTCACAGCGTAATCTCCCGTTCGATCCCGATCGCCTGCAGGAATGCCCTGTCGTGGCTGACGACGACCAGCGCGCCATCGAAGTCGCGCAGCGCGCTTTCCAGTTCTTCGATCGCGGTGAGGTCGAGATGGTTGGTGGGTTCGTCCAACAGCAGCAATAGCGGCGGCTCCGGCCGTGCGAACACACAAGCCATACCTGCGCGAAGGCGCTCGCCGCCGCTCAACGTATCCACGATCTGCAATGCGGCCCTGTTGCGGAAGGCAAATCGCGCCAGTGCGGCATGCGCTTCATTGGCTGACAATTCCGGGTTGAGCCGGCGCAGATTATCCAAGATGCCGGTGCCAGCATCGAGCAGGCCCACATGCTGGTCGAGCATCGCGATCCGCTCGGTGCGACGATGGATCATGCCGGCGGTCGGCTGCGCCTCTCCGGTGATCAGGCGCAGCAATGTGCTCTTGCCCGTGCCGTTGGCGCCGTCGATCGCAACGCGCTCGGGGCCGCGCAGTTCGAACGACAGCGGCCCGAACAGGCGGCGGTTGGCAAAGGCCATCGCCACGCCGTCGAAGGCGACGAGCTCGCGATTGGAGGGAAGGGCGGTCTTCGGCAGGTCGATCGACAGCGGCGTCACGATCTCCACCCGCGCGCGGGCCTCCTCGAAGGCATCCGCGCGCTCGCCGATCAGGCGCTCGGCGAGATGGCCTTCGCGGGCGGCGCTGGCCTCCGCGCGTTCCTTCTCGCGGTCCATGAACATCTTGTCTTCGATGCCCTTGGCGCGCCAGGCTCGGCCGGCCTTGTCGCGGCGCGACTTTCTTTCGCGCGCCTTCTGCGTCGCGCGCTCGGCGCTGCGCAGCGCGTCAGTCGCCCGCTCCAGTTCGGTTTCCGCACGCGAGCGCGCCGCGTCGCGCTGCTCGGCGAAATCAGGCCACGCGCCGCCGAAAATCGTGACGCCAACCGGCGTCAGTTCGACGATGCGGTCGACATGCTCGAGCAGCGTACGGTCGTGGCTTGCGACCACGATGCCGCCTTGCCATCGCCCGAGCAATTGCGCCACCGCCTCGCGGCCGTCGGCGTCGAGATTGTTGGTGGGCTCGTCCAGCAGCAGCACGTCAGGTGCCTGGATCAACAGGCGCGCCAGCGCGACGCGCGTTCGCTCGCCGCCGCTGAGCGATGCCACCGCGCGATCGAGCGATAGCGCGGGCAGGCCCGCTTCCGTCAGCGCGGTCTGTAGTCGTGCTTCCAGTGTCCAGTCAGCCGCGGCGACGTCCTCGAGTGTGCCGTCGCCGCGCTCGAGCCGGCGCAGGCACGCGAGCTCGCTATCGACGCCGACGGCTTGCGCCACCGTCGCCCGTTCGTCGGCGATCTGCGCGAGCATACCGATCGATCCTGCACGGTAAACCGATCCGGCTGCCGGTTCGATCTCGCCCGCGATCAGGCGCAGCAGTGTCGATTTGCCGCAGCCGTTCCGTCCGACGATGCCGGTGCGCTCGCGTCCAATCGCGAGCGTCAGCTCATCGAACAGTGAGCGGCCGTCAGGCGCGTGAAGCGAGATGGAATCCAGGACGACAAAGGCAGGCATGGAGAGCTTCCGAAATGGAC
This sequence comes from Bradyrhizobium elkanii WSM2783, assembly GCF_000472865.1. Taxonomy (GTDB): domain Bacteria; phylum Pseudomonadota; class Alphaproteobacteria; order Rhizobiales; family Xanthobacteraceae; genus Bradyrhizobium; species Bradyrhizobium elkanii_A. Next base: position 16,830 of record NZ_AXAP01000002.1, read on the forward strand.
AGGTTTCGCGGCGCGGTTAGCTTGGCGATATCCATTTCGCTCTCCACTCAGGTTTGTCGGTGAAGCCGGTGCCTGAGCACCGGCTATCTGCAACGGATCAGGCTTGCGGCCTGTTGTCCGGTGCCTGGACCGTCGTCGCGGCGACTGCGCGCGAACGGAAATACTCCAGCACGAAAAGTCGGATCGCCGACGACAGGTTGCCCTGCTGGCGATTGCTGTCGATTTCGCCGACCAGCTCCGACAGCGTCATGTTCCGGAGGCCCGAGATTTCCTTCATGCCATTCCAGAACGCTTCTTCCAGGCTGACGCTGGTCTTGTGGCCGGCGACCACGATCGAACGTTTGACGACGGGCGATTTCATGATGCGTCTCCGCCGTCGATACGATGCTGATCCAACAGCTTCTCGTCGCGCGCTTTGCGAAGCTCGTCCGCTTTCCGTTCGGACTTGGTGCGACCAAATCGTGCGCGGTTGGTTTCAGCTTGCTTCGCAGCTTCTTTGCGTTGCTCTTGTTTTCTTGCTCGGTTCAAGTTGATCACGTCCCCCATGCTCGCCCCATCATCCAGCGATCCGAAGGCGCAAATGCCTGTTGGCGAAACAGGCCGCAGCCAAGTTGCGCGCAAGCACTGCACATGCCCATCCGAAATCCCTATATAGCGCCTAGTGATAAGCATCAAAAGGTCAGCTTCGCCCCACGAAAACCATATATTTCGCTGCTGTCCCATGCGTCAACGCAACGCCCGCTGCAACCGATCTTATTCTTTAGGCGTTATGATCCATAATTATATCACGCGTGGGGCGAGCGCTAATTCGTAGCGAGTCAGCGCAACGCATCACCGTTTTTTCCCGGGAAAATTATGCAATTTGCAGTTTCACTTAACCCGGATGTGTCATTTTGTCCGGCTGCACCAGGGAGTCGAATTCACGTTCCGATACATAGCCGAGCCGCAGCGCCTCTTCCTTGAGCGTCGTGCCGCGCGCATGTGCTGCTTTCGCGACTTTCGCGGCGTTGTCGTATCCGATCTTCGGTGCAAGCGCAGTGACGAGCATCAGCGATCGCTGCATCAACTCGGCGATGCGTTTCTCGTCGGCACGTATCCCGACCACGCAATGCTCGGTGAAGGAGCGGACAACATCCGACAGGAGCTGAACGGAACTCATCATGCAATATGCTAACACCGGCTTGTAGACGTTCAGCTCGAAGTGTCCCTGGCTGCCCGCGATGGTGACGGCGGTTTCGTTCCCGAAGACGTACGTGCATACCATCGTCATCGCCTCGCATTGCGTCGGGTTCACTTTGCCCGGCATGATCGATGAGCCCGGCTCGTTCTCCGGCAGGATCAGTTCGCCGAGGCCTGAGCGCGGACCCGAGCCGAGGAAGCGGATGTCGTTGGCGATCTTGAACAGCCCGGTCGCCACCGAATTGATCGCGCCGTGTACCAGCACATAGGCGTCGTTGGAGGCCAGTGCCTCGAACTTGTTCGGCGCACTGATGAACGGCAGCTTCGTGATCTTGGCGACGTGCCTTGCGAACAGTCTCGCAAAGCGTGGCTTGGAGTTGAGGCCGGTGCCGACGGCGGTGCCGCCTTGCGCGAGCGGCAACAGATCCTTCGCCGCCGTGCGTAGCCGCGCGATGCCACTCTCGACCTGCGCGGCATAGCCGGAGAATTCCTGACCCAGCGTCAGCGGCGTCGCATCCTGGGTGTGGGTGCGGCCGATCTTGACGATCTTCGCGAACGCTTTCTCCTTGCGGCGCAGCTCGCGATGCAATTCGCCGAGCGCAGGAATCAGCCTCTCGAAAATTCCCTGCGCCGCCGCGATGTGCATCGCCGTCGGAAACGAGTCGTTCGACGACTGGCTCATGTTGACGTGGTCGTTGGGATGAACCGGTTTCTTCGCGCCGAGTTCAAAGCCGAGCAGTTCGTTGGCGCGGTTGGCGATCACCTCGTTGAGGTTCATGTTGGTCTGCGTGCCCGAGCCTGTCTGCCACACCACCAGCGGGAAATGATCGTCGAGCTTGCCTTCGATCACTTCTTTCGCGGCACGCGTGATCGCATTGGCGCGGCGCGCGTCGATCAGACCAAGCTCGCGGTTGGTGAGCGCTGCCGCCAGTTTCACGATGCCGAGCGCATGCACGATCTCGATCGGCATGCGGTCGCGGCCGATGCGGAAGTTCTGCCGGGAGCGTTCGGTCTGCGCGCCCCAATAGCGATCGGAGGCGACGTCGATCGGACCGAAACTGTCGGTCTCGACGCGGATGGTTTTGTTTTTTTGTGAAGAGGATGTTGATCGAGCCATTGCCAATGTCCGTTGCGCCGTGAAGCGGCGTAACGTTCATTCTACAGCGTCGATGATTGGTGCGTGTTTAGATTATTTCTTGCGGAAGCGGTCGAGCCGAACCACCTCGGCGCCTTCGCTCGGCTTGTCCGAGTCTTCCTTTTCTTGCGAAGCAGTCTCGGCCGCCGGAGCAGGCGGCGGTGGCGCAGGCGAAGCCGCAGGCAGCTTGGGCTCGGGCTTCTCGGGCGCGACGTCCTCCTCGGACGGTTCGAAATGCAGGCCGAACTTCACGGAGGGATCGAGGAAGCTCTTGATGGCGGCGAAGGGCACGACGAGCCGTTCCGGAATGCCGCCGAACGAAAGTCCGACCTCGAAACGATCGTCCGTCACCACGAGGTCCCAGAACTGGTGCTGCAGGATGATCGTCATCTCCTGCGGATATTGCGCGAGCAGCCGCGGCGATATCTTCACGCCGTCGGCGTTGGAGATGAAGGTGATGTAGAAATGATGCTCGCCGGGAAGTCCGTGCTCCGCGGCGTCCGCCAGCACGTGGCGTACCACCCCGCGCAGCGCGTCGCGCGCCAGCACGTCATATCGGATGTGATCGGTCGCCATGATGGTCCTGTCGCGTTCAAAAATGGCCGGCCGCATGCCGGTCGCCCGACTCGCCTTTAGCTCTATGCTATCCCGGCCACAAGCCAAGGTCAGCAGGCCTTCCGGATCGAATTTGCGGCACAAGCACCCGCTTGGGATGCACGCACTTTACCATGCGAATGTGAAGTGGAGGCTTCTGTTGCCAGGTGCCTCCGAACCCCGCCTAGCGGAGCTTAACCCGCTAGGGCTTTAAAGTGGTCTTTCAAACTGCGTTACGCAGCCTGAGCAACCGGAGCATAGTTGTCGTTGGCAACTATTGCATTGGCCCGATATCGGCGGAACCATACCGAGAAAAAACACGCCCTTTACGCCCTCGTCGATCCTATTTCGCCCCCGCCGGAACCCACGGCTTGCGTTCCGCATGGGCTCTGGTGGAGGCGCCGGGTACCGCCCCCGGGTCCGAATGGTTTATTTCGACGGTCGTTTATTTCCATAGCCGGCAAGCCGGCAGCCCCAATATAGGCTGCAAAGCGACGGAAAAACAGACCCTTGGCGGCCCCATCCCGGCGTTTCGTGCATGGAACGGCTTCGGTTTATCGCCTTGGCCGGCAGGATGCGGCATTTTAGGCTCTTGCCATGTCCTCCGATTCTCCGCCGGCCGCCGCTCCCGTGGCGGACCTTCCTGCCTCGACCCCGCCCATCCAGCCCAGCCTGGGGGAACTGTTCGTGGCCTTTGCAAAAATGTCCCTGGCCGGGTTCGGCGGGGTTCTGGTCTGGGCGCGCCGGGGCATTGTCGAGCAGCATCGCTGGATGACCGCTGACGAGTTCAACGAGACCTTCGCCCTGTGCCATTTCCTGCCGGGGCCGAATATCGTCAATCTGTCGTTCGTGTTCGGCTCCCGCTTCCGGGGGCTTGCCGGCGGGATCGCGGCCTTTGCCGGGCTGGTCGGCCCGCCGATGCTGATCGCGATCGTGCTCGCGGCGCTCTACAAGAACTATGGCGAGATCGAAGCGCTGCGGCGGACGCTCGCCGGCGTAGCCTGCGTCGCCGTCGGCCTTCTGCTGTCCGTGATGCTCAAGATGACGATGCCACTGGTCAAGCGGCGCGATATCGCCGGCCTCGTGGTCCTCGTCGCGGTCTTCGTCGCCATCGGGGTGTTGCGGCTGCCGTTGGCAGAGGTGCTGCTGGTCGCCGTTCCCACAAGCCTGGCCGTGACACTGTTGATTCGCCAACGGGGGCGGGCATGAACGAGCATACGAATCCGATTGCGACGCTGATCTGGACGTTCGGCCTGATGTCGCTGTTTGCCGTCGGCGGTGCCAATGCGGCCATCCCCGAAATGCACCGGATCGCCGTCGAGGTCCGGCACTGGATGACCGACAAGGAGTTCGCCGACGTCTTCGCGATCTCGCAATTGTCGCCAGGGCCGAACGTGCTGATCGTGACCCTGATCGGCTACTCCGTCGCCGGCGTTGCCGGTGCGCTGGCGGCGACGCTTGCGATGTGCGGGCCGACCGCGCTGCTTGCCTATTATGTGAGCGGGCTGCTTGCGCGCTCGCGCCATTCGCGCTGGCCGGCGATCATCCAGGCGGCACTGGTTCCGCTTTCGATCGGGCTGATGGCCGCGAGCGGGTTCATTTTGGCCCGGACCTCCGACCAAAGTTGGATTGCCGCTCTGACGACGGTGATAACGGCCATTGTTGCCTTTGCGACGCGACTCAACCCTTTTTGGCTGCTACTGGCCGGGGGCGTCCTCGGTTTCGCTGGCGTTATTTGACGAAAATCGCTAGGCAAGGCCGGGGCAGGTTGCAAATCCAGCCGATAGAATAACAGGGCCCGCGGTGCGGGCACGGAGGAGACATGCATGGCCGAAACGATGGGCCAAACCGCATCAAGCACACGTAACACGAACGCCGCCATCGGCATTTTCGTGCTGGCCCTGGCGCCGCAGCTTTTCGAGCTTGTGTGGTCGCTCGGCACGATCTTCGGACTGGGTACCGGCCGCGGGCCGGCACAGGTGCTGCTCGCCCATGGCGGGGCGCTACTATCCGCCGCACCCAACGCGGTGTTCGGATCGGTCGCCGCCGACGCCAAGAAGGGCTTTTCCTCGGATGTGCTGCTGGCGCTGATCTATTCCTATCCGTTGTTTGCGGTTGCGATCGTCACGCTGTTCGTCAAGATCCGCGCGCCGCAGGATTATATCGGCGGCATCGTGCTGATGGCGCTTGCGCTGCTGGCGCTATGGGCTTCAAGCGACCTGCAGGGCATGCGCGGCTTCTCCTTCGGCGCCGGCACCGCTCCGCGGATGTTCGGCGTGCTGTTGGTTGCGCTCGGCGCCGGCATTGCGGTGACGGGGCTGTTCAGCGAGGGACCGGGATTGGCGCATTATTCCTGGCGCGGACCGCTGTTCGTAATGGCCGCAATCCTCTTTTTCGCTCTCGCGATCCGTCCACTCGGTTTGGTGGTGTCGGCGTTTGCAAGCTTCATGATCGCGGCGACCGGATCGCATGAGACGCGATGGGTCGAGGCCATCATCGTCGGCGCCTGCCTGACGCTCGCTTGCGCGCTCCTCTTCCCCTATGTGCTCGGACTGCCGATGCCGATGTTCCCGCGTTTCCTGATCCAGTGAGGGCGTGATGGTCGATCTTTTTGCTAATCTCGCCCACGGTTTTGCCGTCGCCTTCTCGCCGATCAATCTGTTGATGTGTCTGATCGGTGCGCTTGTCGGCACGCTGGTCGGCGTGTTGCCGGGCATCGGCACCATCGCCACGGTGGCGATGCTGCTCCCGATCACGTTCGGCTTGCCGCCGGTCGGCGCGCTGATCATGCTCGCGGGCATCTATTACGGCGCCCAATATGGCGGCTCGACCACCTCGATCCTGGTCAATATCCCGGGCGAGGCGACCTCGGTCGTCACCGCCCTCGACGGCCACCAGATGGCGAAACAGGGCCGCGCCGGCCCGGCGCTGGCGATCGCCGCGATCGGCTCGTTCTTCGCCGGCTGCGTCGCCACCGTCCTGATTGCCATCCTGGGAGCGCCGTTGACAAAACTCGCGCTGGCGTTCGGGCCGGCCGAATATTTCTCGCTGATGGTGCTCGGCCTGATCTTCGCGGTGGTGCTCGCAAAGGGCTCGGTGCTGAAGGCGATCGCGATGATCGTGTTCGGGCTGCTGCTGTCGATGGTCGGCTCCGACATCGAGACCGGCGCGTCCCGCATGGCCTTCAACATCCCCGAGCTTGCCGACGGCCTCGGCTTCGCCACCGTGGCGATGGGCGTGTTCGGCTTCGCGGAGATCATCCGCAACCTCGACCACGGCGCCGAGATGAGCCGCGATCTGGTGCAGCAGAAGATCACCGGCCTGATGCCGACGAGAAAGGACCTCATCGACTCCGCGCCAGCGATCGGACGCGGCACGGTGCTGGGATCGATCCTCGGCATCCTGCCGGGCGGCGGCGCCGTCATTGCCTCCTTCGCCGCCTATACGCTGGAGAAGAAGCTCGCCAAGAATCCGTCGCGGTTCGGCCGCGGCGCGATCGAGGGCGTGGCGGCGCCGGAGAGCGCCAACAATGCCGCGGCGCAGACCTCCTTCATCCCGCTGCTCACGCTCGGCATCCCGCCCAACGCGGTGATGGCGCTGATGGTCGGCGCGATGACCATCCACGGCATCGTGCCGGGACCGCAGGTGATGCAGAAGCAGCCGGATCTGGTCTGGGGCATGATCGCCTCGATGTGGATCGGCAATCTGATGCTGGTCATCATCAACCTGCCGCTGGTCGGCATCTGGGTGCGGCTGTTGCGCGTGCCGTACCGGCTGATGTTCCCCTCGATCGTGATCTTCTGCGCGATCGGCATCTACTCCGTGAACAACGCCCCGGTCGACGTCATCCTGGCCGGCGTGTTCGGCCTGGTCGGCTATTGGCTGATCAAGCACGATTTCGAGCCGGCGCCGCTGCTGCTCGGAATGGTGCTCGGGCCGCTGATGGAGGAGAACCTGCGCCGGGCGCTCCTGATCTCGCGCGGCGACTGGAGCGTGTTCGTCAGCCGCCCGCTGTCGGCGGTGCTGCTGGCGATCGCCGCCGGCCTGCTGGTGCTGGCGGTGTTGCCGACCCTGCGCGCCAAGCGCGACGAGGTGTTCGTGGAGTCCGAAGGCTGACGTTCGCCTGCGTCGGCGTGTCGCAGGCGGAAGTCGTATCGACTCCCCAAAGTTCGGTATGAAAAGAAATGCCGGCCGGTTGGCCGGCATTTTCTTTAACGAGCCTTCTCAGGGGGGAGTACGATGAATTGGTGTGGTCGCTCGCTTGCGAGTGCTTCTCTCGCGCTGGCAGCCTTGCTGTCGGCTGTTGTCGCGCCGGCGCGCGCGCAGGACTATCCGACACGCAGCATCACCATGATCGTGCCGTTCGCGGCTGGCGGCCCGACCGACGTCATCGCGCGCATCGTCACCGGCCATATGGCGCAAACGCTCGGCCAGAGCATCATCATCGAGAACGTGGTTGGAGCTGGCGGCACCACGGCGAGCGCACGCGCGGCGCGCGCCGCCAATGACGGCTATACGCTGATCACGGGGCACATGGGGACGCACGCGGCCTCGGTGCCGCTCTATCCCAATCTGGCCTACCATCCGGAGAAGAGCTTCGAGCCGGTGGGGCTCCTGGCCGGCACGCCGATCCTGATCTTGGCGCGCAAGGACTTTCCGCCGAAGGACCTGAAGGAATTCGTGACTTACGTGAAGGCCAACGCCGAGAAGGTCAACGCGGCGCATGCCGGCGTCGGATCGGTCTCCCACGTCTCCTGCCAACTCCTGAACTCGGTCCTCGGCATCGAGCCGGTCGGCGTGCCCTTCAACGGCACGGGCCCGGCGATGAACGCGCTGGTGGCCGGACAGGTCGACTATATGTGCGACCAGATCGTCAACGCCGTGCCGCAGATCAATGCCGGCACCATCAAGGCCTATGCGATCGCGACTCCGGAGCGGAACCCGTCGCTGCCGAATGTTCCGACCACGGCGGAGGCTGGTCTGCCGGCCTTCCAGGCCCAGGCCTGGAACGCGATCTTCGCGCCCAAGGGCACGCCGGCGCCGATCATTGCCAAATTGAACGCGGCAGCCGTCAAGGCGCTGGACGACGAGACTGTCCGCAAGCGCCTGCTCGAACTCGGCAGCGTCATCCCGCAGCCAGCCGACCGCACGCCGGAGGCGCTGGGGACGCTGGTCAACAACGAGATCAAGAAGTGGACCCCGGTGCTCAAGCCGGCCGGCTAGAGCCCCGTAACCCGGGTGGAGCGCAGCGCAACCCGGGACATCTCGCCGTCATTCCGGGGCGTCCGAAGGACGAGCCCGGAATCCATCGGGCGGCATGCGCCGGCGGCGAAATGGATTCTCTGATGTGCAATTGCACATCATAGCTCGCGCTCCGCGCGCCCCGGAATGACGGCGAGAAAAGCAAGTGGCGGAACGCAGGTTCCGCCCTTGTCGTTTAAGAATGGGCCATCATTTTTCGGGGTATAATCGCCAGGGAAGGCCGAATCGCCGTGTCGACGGCCGTTTGCGGCCGGTACATTCGCCGTTCCCGAAAGGCCCGAAGCTCACGCCATGAACCAGTATCACGACCTGCTCGAACGCATCCTCGCCGATGGCGCGGAGAAGCACGACCGTACCGGCACCGGGACGCTATCGATCTTCGGCCACCAGATGCGCTTCAACCTGTCGGCCGGCTTCCCGATGCTGACGACCAAGCGGTTGCCGCTGAAGGCGATCGTGCATGAACTGCTCTGGTTCCTGGCCGGCGACACCAACATCAAATATCTGCGCGACAACGGCGTCACCATCTGGGACGAATGGGCCGACGCCAATGGTGATCTCGGCCCGGTCTACGGTTCGCAATGGCGCTCCTGGCCGGCACCCGACGGCCGCAGCATTGATCAGATCGCGAACGTGATCGACATGATCAAGCGCAATCCGGATTCGCGCCGCCTGATCGTCAGCGCCTGGAATCCGGCCGACGTCGACAAGATGGCGCTGCCGCCCTGCCACTGCCTGTTCCAGTTCTATGTCGCAGGCGGCAAACTATCCTGCCAGCTCTACCAGCGCTCCGGCGACGTCTTCCTCGGCGTGCCCTTCAACATCGCGTCCTATGCGCTCCTCACCATGATGGTGGCGCAGGTGACGGGACTGAAGCTCGGCGATTTCGTGCACTCGCTCGGCGACACGCATCTCTATTCCAACCATATCGAGCAGGCGCGGCTGCAGCTCACGCGTCCGACCCGGCCGCTGCCGGTGATGAAGATCAATCCCGAGGTGAAGGACATCTTCGCCTTCCGCTACGAGGACTTCAAACTCGAGGGCTACGACCCGCACCCGCATATCAAAGCGGAAGTCGCGGTATGAGCGCTTAAGGATGTCGCTGACGATCCGCCGCGCGCGCGTCGATGAAGCCGGGCTCGTCCATTCGTTGGTTCGCGAGCTTGCCGAATACGAGAAGCTGCTGCACGAGGTGAAGGCCAGCGAAGCCGACATCGCCGGCGCGCTGTTCGGCGACAATCCGCGGCTCATTTGCGATATCGCGGAGTGGGACGGCGAACCTGCGGGCTTTGCCGTCTGGTTCGTCAATTTCTCCACCTTCGCTGGAAGCCACGGTATCTATCTCGAGGATCTGTTCGTCCGCCCGGCGCTGCGCGGCAAGGGCATCGGCAAGGCGCTGCTGGTGCATCTTGCCAGCGAATGCGTCGCCAACGGCTGGTCGCAATTGCAGTGGGCGGTTCTCGACTGGAACACGCCCTCGATCGAATTCTACAAATCGCTCGGCGCCGTGATGATGGACGAATGGACGCTGTGCCGCGTCACCGGTCCGGCGCTACAGGCGCTGGCGGACGGGGCGCGCTGATGGAGATCGTGCTGATCGCAGCGGTTGCCGAGAACGGCGTAATCGGGCGCGACAATGCGATCCCGTGGCGCTTGAAGAGCGACCAGCAGCGCTTCAAGGCCATCACCATGAACAGGTCGGTGGTGATGGGACGCAAGACCTTCGAGTCCCTGCGCAGGCCGCTCCCCGGCCGGACCAACATCGTGGTGACGCGCGACGCGAACTATCGCGCTCCCGGCGCGATCGTCACCCAGTCGTTCGAGGACGCCCGCGCGATCGCGCTTGGCGATGCGCTGCGGCGTTTCGCCACCGAGATCGCCGTCATCGGCGGCGCCGAGATCTACGCGCAGTGGATCGAAAGTGCCGATCGGCTCGAAATCACCGAAGTGCATGCGCGGCCGGAAGGCGATACGTATTTCGCCACAATTGACACGGCGAAATGGGAAGAAGTGGCGCGGGTGCGAAATCCGGCCGGGCCGCATGACAGCGTCGATTTTTCCTATGTGACATATCGCCGGCGGATCAAGCGTTAACCCCGCTAGCCAATGTTTGCATTGACAATTATGTCCGCAGGCATAGCTCGTTCAGCTTGGAAGCTTGCGTTGTAAGGGGCCATCCGGTCCCCTATAAAGCCGGGCGACTGACGAGGCCGGGCGTCCATCATCCATCCCGGGCTTGCCGAGGAGAAGCGTTAATGCCGTGGAAGAATCAAGGCGGGGGGCCGTGGGGCTCGGGTCCGAAGGGACCATGGGGCACCGGACCGCAATCGCCCGGACCGCGCCCGCCGGATCTTGAGGACCTCCTGCGCCGCGGCCAGGACCGCCTGCAGCAGCTCCTGCCCGGCGGTCATTTCAGCAGCATGGGGATCGCGCTTGTCGTCGTCGGCGCGCTCGCGATCTGGGGCCTGTCCGGCTTCTTCCGGGTGCAGTCGGAAGAACTCGGCGTCGTCCTGCGCTTCGGTAAGCATGTGCGCACGGTGCAGCCGGGCCTGAACTATCATTTGCCTTATCCGATTGAGACAGTGCTGCTGCCGAAGGCGCTGCGCGTCTCCACCATTTCGATAGGCATGACCCTGATCGACGACCCGGCGCGGCGCGGCCGCACCATGCGCGACGTTCCGGAAGAGAGCCTGATGCTGACCGGCGACGAGAACATCGTCGACGTCGATTTCACCGTGCTGTGGCGGATCAAGCCCGACGGCGTCGGCGACTTCCTGTTCAACATCCAGAATCCCGAGGGCACCGTGAAGGCGGTGGCGGAGAGCGCCATGCGCGAGGTGATCGGCCGGTCGCAGATCCAGCCGATCCTCACCGGCGCGCGCACCACCACCGAGCAGAACGTGCAGGAATTGATGCAGAAGACGCTCGATACCTACGGCGCCGGCGTCCTGATCACCCAGGTGCAAATGCAGAAGGTCGATCCGCCGCAGCAGGTGATCGACTCGTTCCGCGACGTGCAGGCCGCGCGGGCCGACCTCGAGCGGTTGCAGAACGAGGCACAGACCTATGCCAACCGTGTGATCCCGGAGGCGCGCGGCCGCGCTGCCCAGATCGTGCAGGCGGCCGAAGGCTACAAGGAGCAGGCGGTGGCGGAGGCCAAGGGCCAGAGTGCGCGCTTCCTGAAGGTCTATGACGAGTACAAGAAGGCCCCCGACGTGACGCGGCAACGCATTTATCTGGAGACCATGGAACGCATCCTCGGTGGCTCCGAGAAACTGGTCTATGACGGCGGCGCGTCGGGCCAGAACAGCATCGTGCCTTATTTGCCGCTGAGCGAGCTGACGCCGCGGCGTCCGTCCGCCACCACCGGTCAGCAGCAGGGCGGAGGCACGCGATGAGGTCCCCCGTCACCGGCATTGCCGCGCTGATCATTCTGCTGGTGCTGGTCATCATCGGCTACAGCTCGGTCTTCACCGTGCAGCAGACCGAGCAGGTCCTGGTGGTCCGGCTCGGCGAACCCGTCCGCGTCGTCACCGAGCCCGGCCTCAACTTCAAGGCGCCGTTCATCGATTCCGTGATCTCGATCGACAAGCGCATCCTCGACCTGGAAAACCCGTCGCAGGAAGTGATCGCCTCCGACCAGAAGCGACTGGTGGTTGACGCCTTCGCTCGCTACCGCATCAAGAACGCGCTGCGCTTCTATCAGAGCGTCGGCACGATCCAGGCGGCCAACGTGCAGTTGACGACGCTGCTCAACGCGGCGCTGCGCCGCGTGCTCGGCGAGGTCACCTTCATCAACGTCGTCCGCGACGAGCGCGAGAGGTTGATGGCGCGGATCCGCGACCAGCTCGACCACGAGGCCGACGGCTACGGCATCCAGGTCGTCGACGTCCGCATCCGCCGCGCCGACCTCCCGGAGCAGAACAGCCAGGCGGTCTACCAGCGGATGCAGACCGAGCGCCAGCGCGAGGCGGCCGAATTCCGCGCCCAGGGCGGTCAGAAGGCGCAGGAGATCCGCTCCAAGGCGGATCGTGAGGCAACCGTCATCGTCGCAGAGGCCAATTCGTCCGCGGAGCAGGTACGCGGCGAGGGCGACGCCGAGCGCAACCGGCTGTTCGCCGAAGCCTATGGCAAGGACGCGGATTTCTTCAGCTTCTACCGCTCGATGACTGCCTATGAGAACGGCCTGCGCGCCAACGACACCCGTTTCCTGTTGCGCCCGGACTCCGATTTCTTCAAATATTTCGGCAGCGCGTCCGGCCGTCAGCCAACCGTCGGTCCGTCGGCAGCGGCCGCCGCGCCGAGGCAGCAGTAACCGCATCACGAGGGCGAGGCATCCGCTTCGCCCCTTAGCCAAGAAGAAACGCCCGGACGAGAGGTCGCCATCCGATGAGGTCCATAGCGTTCACCGACTTCCTCATCGGTGTGGGAATTCTGTTCGTGCTCGAGGGCCTGATGTTCGCGGCAAGCCCGTCCTGGATGCGGCGCGCGATGAAAAGCGCGCTGGCAACCCCGGACAATGTCTTGCGCGTGGTCGGGATCGGATCGGCGGTGGCTGGCTTGATCCTGATCTGGCTGGTGCGGCGGTAGCGGTCGCCGCGAATGTAGGAGCTATCGCCGCGAACACAGGCGTCGTCATGGCCGGGCTTGTCCCGGCCATCCACGCCCTTTTGTGAGAGCGGCGAAGAACGTGGATGGCCGGGACAAGCCCGGGCATGACGAAAAAAATTGGCCGCCCGGAACTTGTCGGTCCAACGCGATCGTGAGCCGCAAGGCGCCGGTTTTTCGCCGAAATGGTTGTCTCAAATGCTTGCGCGGCCACCCCGTTCGGGCGCACTGTGGCCCTGTATTATACTTCCTGGAGAGAAGCTGACATGACCGGTGCCAGACCCGCCTTGAGCCGTCGCCTGCGCCTGATGGGAGCCGCGATCGCCATCGGCGCCGCCGGCATGTTTGCCTCGGTGCCAGCGGCCTTCGCGCGAGGACCCGACGGCATTGCCGACGTTGCCGAAAAGGTGATCGATGCGGTCGTGAACATCTCGACGTCGCAGACGGTGGAGGCCAAGGGCGGCGGCGCCATGCCGCAACTGCCGCCGGGCTCGCCCTTCGAGGAGTTCTTCGACGACTTCTTCAAGAACCGCCGTGGCCCCGGTGGCGGCAAGGGCGGGGACAAGAATGGCGAGTTTCAGCCGCGCAAGACCAACTCGCTCGGCTCCGGCTTCATCGTCGACACCGCTGGCATCGTGGTGACCAACAACCACGTGATTGCCGATGCCGACGAGATCAACATCATCATGAACGACGGCACCAAGGTGAAGGCGGAACTGGTCGGCGTCGACAAGAAGACGGATCTTGCCGTCCTGAAGTTCAAGCCGCCGAAGCCGCTGACCGCGGTGAAGTTCGGCGATTCCGACAAGCTCAGGCTCGGCGAATGGGTGATCGCGATCGGTAACCCCTTCAGCCTCGGCGGCTCGGTGACCGCCGGCATCGTGTCGGCGCGCAACCGCGACATCAGCCAGGGTCCCTATGATAGCTACATCCAGACCGACGCCGCCATCAACCGCGGCAATTCGGGCGGACCGCTGTTCAACCTCGAAGGCGAAGTGGTCGGCGTCAACACGCTGATCATCTCACCGACCGGCGGCTCGATCGGCCTCGGCTTTGCCGTGCCGTCGAAGACGGTCGCTGCCGTCGTGGATCAACTGCAGAAATTTGGCGAGCTGCGCCGCGGCTGGCTCGGCGTGCGAATCCAGCAGGTCACCGACGAGATCGCCGACAGCCTCAACATCAAGCCGGCGCGTGGTGCGCTGGTTGCCGGCGTCGACGACAAGGGGCCGGCGAAACCCGCGGGCATCGAGCCTGGCGACGTCGTGGTGAAGTTCGACGGTAAGGACGTCAAGGATCCCAAGGATCTCTCGCGCGTCGTCGCCGACACCGCCGTCGGCAAGGAAGTCGACGTTGTCGTCATCCGCAAGGGCAATGAGGAGACCAAGCGGGTCACGCTCGGCCGGCTCGAGGACACCGACAAGGTGCAGCAGGCCAACGCCAAGACCAAGGATGAGCCGGCGGAGAAGCCGGTGACGCAGAAGGCGCTCGGGCTCGATCTTGCGGCGCTGAACAAGGATCTCCGCACCAAGTACAAGATCAAGGACAGCGTGAAGGGCGTGATCATCACCGGCGTCGATGGCTCCTCCGATGCCGCCGAAAAGCGCCTGTCCGCCGGCGACGTCATCGTCGAGGTCGCGCAGGAAGCGGTCGCCAACGCCGCCGACATCAAGAAGCGCGTCGACCAGTTGAAGAAGGACGGCAAGAAGTCGGTCCTCCTGCTCGTCTCCAACGGCGACGGCGAACTGCGCTTCGTGGCGCTGAGCGTGCAGTAGCGCTCGTCATTGCCGGGCTTGACCCGGCAATCCATCGCCTTCTTTCAAGTGGATGGATGCCCGGGTCAAGCCCGGGCATGACGGTCAAGGAGCCTACCCCTCCACGAATTCATCCCGCCGATAGCCCTGTGCGTAGAGCAGCGCGGTGAGGTCGCCGTAGTCGATCCGCGCCGCCGCGGCGGCTGCGACCGCGGGCTTGGCGTGGTAGGCGACGCCGAGGCCGGCGGCCTCGATCATGCCGAGGTCGTTGGCCCCGTCGCCGACGGCCAGCGTGTCGATGGCATCGAGGTCGAAGGCCTCGCGCAGCTCGATCAGCGTGGCGAGCTTGGCGGCGCGGCCGACGATCGGCTCCTTCACTTCGCCCACGAGCTTGCCGCCTTGCGCGATCAGCTCGTTGGCGCGGTTCTCCTGGAAGCCGATCTTGGCGGCGATGGCGCTCGTGAACAGCGTGAAGCCGCCCGAGATCAGGCAGGTCCAGGCGCCATTGGCGCGCATGGTCATCACCAGTTCGCGGCCGCCCGGCGTCGGCGTGATGCGCTTCTTCAGGACCTCGTCGACCACGCTGACCGGCAGGTCCTTCAATAGCGCGACGCGCTCGCGCAGCGCCGGCTCGAAGGCGATCTCGCCGCGCATCGCGCGTTCGGTGATTTTTGAGACGTGCTCCTTCATCCCGGCGAAATCGGCGAGCTCGTCGACGCATTCCTGGCCGATCATGGTGGAATCCATGTCGGCGAGAAAAAGTTTCTTGCGCCTGAAGGCGCGAGGCTGCACCACAATATCGATCGGCAGGTCGCCGCGCGCCTCTTGCAGGCGGGCTTCGATCGCCTTGATATCCTCGCTGCCGTCAAAGGGGATGTCGATGGCGACTTCGTCGAACAGCCACTCTGCCGCGCCGGGCGACGGCAGGACGGCCAGCGCGCCGTCGACAATGGTGGAATCGAGCGCCGGATTGGCGGGATTGCAGATGAGGGTGGCGACAAGCGACATGGCGGCGGCTTCGAAAGCTGGGACAAGAGCGGTGCTTATCGCAGGGCCGACCGCCAGCGGCAAGTCGGCGCTGGCGCTCGATCTCGCGCAAAAAGCCGGCGGCGTCGTGATCAACACCGACTCGATGCAGGTCTATCGCGACCTCCGCATCATCACGGCGCGGCCGACGGTCGAGGAGGAGGCGCTGGTCGCGCACCGGCTCTACGGCCATGTCGACCCAGCTACAAATTTCTCGGCCGGCGCCTGGGTCGCGGATGCCGCGAAGGTGCTTTCCGAGGTGCGCGCCGAGAACCGGCTGCCGATCTTCATCGGCGGATCGGGCCTGTATTTCAAGGCGCTCACCCGCGGGCTGTCGGCGGTGCCGCCGATCGCTGCCGAGGTGCGCGAGGTTGTGCGCGAGCGGCTCGAGCGTGACGGCGTCGAGGCGCTGCATGCGGAACTTTCCCGGCGCGATCCCGCCTATGCCGAGCGCCTGAAGCCGCGGGACCGCACCCGCATCGCCCGCGCGCTCGAAGTCGTAGAGGCGACCGGCCGCTCGCTGACCGATTGGCATCGCGACGGCCTGCCGCCGCTATTGCCGCCGGGCGAGTTCTCCGCGCTGTTCCTCGCGCCGGAGCGCGACAAGCTCTATGCCCGGATCGATGCCCGGTTCGAGGCGATGCTGAACGCTGGCGCGCTGGACGAGGTCGCAAAGCTCGCCGCGCGCGATCTCAATCCCTTGCTGCCGGCGATGAAGGCCCACGGCGTGCCGGCCGTGATCCGGCACCTCAAGGGCGAGATCAGCCGCGAGGAGGCATCCGAGATCGGCCGCGCCGACACCCGCCATTACGCCAAGCGCCAATTCACCTGGTTCCGCCACCAATTGCCGGAATTCGAATGGGTCGCGCCGGAAGCGGCGAGGGGATGGGTGGACAGCGTCGTTCCGGGGCGCGACTGAAAGGAGCGAATCCGGAACCTCGAGATTCCGGGTTCGCGCTGCGCGCACCCGCGTTGTGGGGCCAATCTCGCATGGCTGGGAACAACAATTTCGCACTCGCCGAATGCCAGGAACCCCGCTACATTGCGAAAAGTCGCGCTGAACGCGTCCCTGCCTTGACATTCGGGCATTGGTCGGTATGGTCGCGCAACCTTTGGGAAGCCTGAGCCGGTCCATGCGTAACATTATTACCAAACTCATCGTCGTCGTACCCAGGCACACCGCCGGGGATGGCTAGCGGCCATCTGACAGACAGGCGGTGTGCATGGGGCCTCTCGGGCCCTTTTTTATTTCCCAAATCAAAGACCTAACGCCGCGCAAGAAACCGCGCATCCGGAGCCAGCCATGAAAGACAAGAGCCACGATCCGAACCAGATGACGGGAGCCGCGATGATCGTCCGCGCGCTGATCGATCATGGCGTGCAGCACCTTTTCGGCTATCCCGGTGGCGCGGTGCTGCCGATCTACGACGAGATCTTCCAGCAGAGCGAGGTCGAGCACATCCTGGTGCGGCACGAGCAGGGCGCCGGCCACGCGGCCGAGGGCTATGCGCGCTCGACCGGCAAGCCCGGCGTGGTGCTGGTGACCTCCGGCCCCGGCGCCACCAATATGGTGACGGCGCTCACCGACGCGCTGATGGATTCGATCCCGCTGGTTTGCATCACCGGCCAGGTGCCGACCCATCTGATCGGTAACGACGCGTTCCAGGAATGCGACACGGTCGGCATCACGCGCCCCTGCACCAAGCACAATTGGCTGGTCCGCAACGTCAACGACCTCGCAAAGGTCCTGCATGAGGCGTTCTACGTGGCGACCTCCGGCCGTCCGGGCCCGGTCGTGGTCGACGTGCCGAAGGACGTGCAGTTCGCGGTCGGCACCTATCATCCGCCGCGCAAATCCGACGTTCACATCTCCTACGCGCCGCGCGTCAAAGGCGATGCGGCCCAGATCCGGAAAGCCGTGGCACTGCTCGCGTCCGCCAGGCGGCCGGTGATCTATTCGGGCGGCGGCGTCATCAATTCCGGCCTTGAGGCCTCCAAGCTGCTGCGCGATCTCGTCGAATTCACCGGCTTCCCGATCACCTCGACCTTGATGGGCCTCGGCGCCTATCCGGCCTCGGGCAAGAACTGGCTCGGCATGCTCGGCATGCACGGCACCTATGAGGCCAACATGACCATGCATGATTGCGACGTCATGCTGTGCGTCGGCGCGCGCTTCGACGACCGCATCACCGGCCGCACCGACGCGTTCTCGCCGGGCTCGAAGAAGATCCACATCGACATCGATCCATCCTCGATCAACAAGAACATCCGCGTCGACGTGCCGATCATCGGCGATTGCGGCAACGTGCTCGGCGACCTCTTGCAGGCGTTCAAGGCCGAAGCGAAGCGGCCGGACATCAAGGCGTGGTGGCAGCAGATCGCGCAATGGCGCGCGCGCAACTCGCTGTCCTACCGCAAGAACAACGATATCATCCTGCCGCAATATGCGATCCAGCGCCTGTTCGAGCTGACGCGCGGCAAGGACACCTACATCACGACCGAAGTCGGCCAGCACCAGATGTGGGCGGCGCAATTCTACGGCTTCGAGGAGCCGCACCGCTGGATGACCTCCGGCGGTCTCGGCACCATGGGCTATGGCCTGCCGGCCGCGGTCGGCGTGCAGGTGGCGCATCCCGACAGCCTCGTCATCGACATCGCCGGCGACGCCTCGGTGCAGATGACGATCCAGGAGATGTCGACGGCGGTTCAGTACGAGCTGCCGATCAAGATCTTCATCCTGAACAACCAGTACATGGGCATGGTGCGGCAGTGGCAGCAGCTTCTGCACGGCAACCGCCTGTCGCATTCCTATACCGAGGCGCTGCCTGACTTCGTCAAGCTCGCGGAGGCCTATGGCGGCGTCGGCCTGCAGGTGATCAAGCCGGCCGATCTCGACGGCGCGATCAAGGAGATGATCGCGATCAAGCGCCCGGTGCTGTTCGACTGCCGCGTCGCCGCGCTCGAGAACTGCTTCCCGATGATCCCCTCCGGCAAGGCGCACAACGAGATGTTGTTGCCGGAGGAGGCGACCGACGAGGCAACCGCGACCGCCTTCGCCGGCGGCAAGGCGCTGGTGTGAGATGGACTGATGTTCGACCTTGGACAGCTCGAGCGCGCGCAGGCGATTGTCGGCACGGCGGTGCCGCCGACGCCGGTGTATGCCTGGCCGCTGCTCGCTGAGCGGCTGGGTGCGAATGTCCTGGTCAAGCATGAGAACCACACGCCGACCGGCGCCTTCAAGGTGCGCGGCGGGGTCGTCTATCTCGATCGGCTGAAGCGCGAGCAGCCCGATACGCGAGGGATCATCTCGGCGACGCGCGGCAATCACGGCCAGAGTCTCGCCTTCGCCGCGCGTCGTAATAGTGTCCCTGCGACGATCTACGTGCCGCATGGCAATTCGGTCGAGAAGAACCGCGCCATGCGCGCCTTCGGCGCCGAGCTGGTCGAACACGGCGAGGATTTTCAGGCGGCGCGGGAGGAGGCGGTGCGGCGCGCCGAGAGCGCGGGCCTGCACATGGTGCCGGCGTTCCATTCCGACCTGGTGCTGGGCGTTGCGACCTATGCGTTGGAGCTGTTCAAGGCCGCACCGGACCTCGACCTGCTCTATGTGCCGATCGGGCAGGGCTCCGGCATCTGCGGCTGCATCCGTGTCCGCGATCTCCTCGGCCTGCAGACCGAGATCGTCGGCGTGCAGTCGACGGAGGCACCGTCCTATGCTTTGTCGTTCGCAGCCGGCGCCCTCGTCACCACCGAGACCGCCAACACCCGCGCCGACGGCATGGCGACTCGGATTCCCGAGGCCGATGCGCTCGCGATGATCCGCAAGGGTGCCTCCCGCATCGTGCAGGTTAGCGACGACGAGGTCGGCGCCGCCATCCGCTATTACTGGACCGATACGCACAACCTCGCCGAAGGCGCCGGCGCCGCGCCGCTCGCGGCCGCGCTGCAGGAGCGGGACAAGATTCAAGGCAAGCGCGTCGGCCTGGTCCTGAGCGGCGGCAATATCGATTTCGACCTGTTCCGCCGGTGGGTCGGGACGGACGCCGCCATCGCCGAGCGGGCGATGGCGTGACAGAGCAATCCTTGAGGGGACGACCATGAACCAGCCCGCATCCGCCTACTTCCTCGAAGAGCGCCACGATCCGAACGAGTCGCACACTCTCTCCGTGCTCGTGCAGAACGAGCCGGGCGTGCTCGCGCGCGTCATCGGGCTGTTCTCCGGCCGCGGCTACAACATCGAAAGCCTCACCGTCTCCGAGACCGAGAGCCAGAAACATCTTTCGCGCATCACCATCGTGACCACGGGCACGCCGATGGTGATCGAGCAGATCAAGCATCAGCTCGACCGCATGATCCCCGTCTACCGCGTCGTCGACATGACGCTGTCGGGACGCTCGATCGAGCGCGAGCTCGCAATGGTGAAGGTGCGCGGTACCGGCGACCACCGCGTCGAGGCGCTGCGGCTCGCGGATGCGTTCCGGGCACGGGTCATTGATGCCACCACCGAGAGTTTTGTGTTCGAGATCACAGGCAATACCGCCAAGATCAATCAGTTCATCGACCTGATGCGCCCGCTCGGCCTGGTCGAGGTGTCACGCACGGGCGTCGCCGCGATCGGACGCGGGCCGGAAGGGATGTGAACCATGTTGGCGCGCGACTGGTACTACACGCAAAGACGTAGGGTCGGCATCGATACCGCGGTCGCCTCGATCTATGGCCGCGATGACGACAGCGACGTCCGCGCCCGCCAGACGCTCAACATGCTCGGCGTCAAGCCGGGCTGGCGCGTCGCCGATATCGGTTGCGGCAACGGTGTGCTCGCCTGCGAAGCGGCGCTGATGGGCGCCGACGTCGATGCGATCGACATCTCGCCGGCGATGCTGACGCTCGCCAATATCTATGCACGCGACCGCAGGGCGCGCATCCGCACCCAGCCGGCGGGACTTCTCAGCTTCGCCTATCAGCCGAATTCCTATGACCTGATCGTCAGCGAATTCACGCTGCATCATTTGCCGGATTTCTGGAAAGCGGTGGCGCTGTCGCGGATCTTCAACGCGCTGAAGCCGGGCTGCGAGTTCTATCTGCGCGATATCGTGTTCGTCAGCATGCCCGACGGCGTGGAGCGCGACGTCGAGGGCTGGGCCGATTTTTCCATCAAGAACCACGATTTCGAGCGCGAGGGCGTGGTGACGCACATGCGCGACGAATATTCGACCTTCGGTTGGGTGATGGAACGCATGCTGACCGAGGTCGGCTTCACCCTGGTCTCCGCCGACTACCACGCGCCGCTGCACGGCACCTATCTCCTGCGCAAGCCGAAGCCGGAACAGAAGAGCTAGAACCAAAGAGCTGGAAAAGACGAGCCAATGAAACCGGCCGACGTCTGCATCGCCGTCATGGTCGCGGTGATCTGGGGGCTTGCCTTCGTCGCCAGCCGGATCGCGCTTGACGAATTGCCGCCGGAATTGATGACGGCGCTGCGTTTTGGGATCGCGGCGGTGCCGTGCCTGTTCCTGCGCAAGCCGAAAGTGTCCTGGCCGCTTCTGATCGCCATCAGCCTGAACCTGTTCCTCGGCCAGTTCCTGGCGCAGTCGATCGCCATTGCGCATGGCATGCCGGTCGGGCTCACCAGCGTGATCGTGCAGAGCCAGGCGCTGTTCACGATCGCGTTCGCCGCTATCGTGTTCAGCGAATGGCCGAGCCGGATGCAGATGGTCGGCATCGGCGTTGCCGCGATCGGCCTCTTGATGATCTCCGGCACCGTCGGCCATGATTTCAGTGCCGGCGCGTTCGCGATCCTGATGATCTCCCCGATCTGTTTCGCGGTCGGCAATCTCCTGCTGCGGCCCGCGCAGGGTGCGCGCATGTTCGATCTGTTCGCATGGCTGTGCCTCTGCGCCGCCGTTCCCCTGTTCGCGCTGTCGCTGGTCACCCTCGGGGTGAAGCCGACCTGGCAGGCGCTGTCGCAGATGTCGATGGCCGGTATCGCCTGCATGCTGTTCGTCGGCGCCGTCTCAACCAGCATCGCCTATTGGCTGTGGGGTCGGCTCTTGCGCGACTATCCGGCGGCGCAGGTGGTGCCGTTCGCGCTCCTGGTGCCGTTCGTCGGCTCCGCCGCCTCCAGCATCGTGTTCGGCGAACGGTTCGGGCCGCTGCGGCTAGCGGGCATGGCCGCCGTCATCGGCGGCATCGCCATCATGCTGTTCTCGCGACGTCCGCAACCCCAGACGAAGATCGCATGAGTGGTGTCATGTCGCAGTCGGTTCTGATCGCCTTCGTGATGTTCGCCGTGGTGATGTTCTTCACGCCGGGGCCGAACAACATCATGCTGCTGTCCTCGGGATTGACTTACGGCTTCCGCCGCACGGTGCCGCATATGGCGGGCATCACGGTCGGATTTGCGTTCATGGTCGGCGCCGTCGGGCTTGGCCTCGGCACAGTCTTCATCGCCTATCCCGCGCTGCAGACCATCCTGAAATATATCGGCGTCGCCTATTTGATCTATCTTGCCGCCGCGATCGCGATGGCCGAGCCATCCTCGCCGGAGTCCGGTGACGGAAGCGGCCGCCCGATGACCTTCTGGGGCGCGGCCATGTTCCAATGGGTCAACGCCAAAGGCTGGGTGATGGTGATCGGTACCATCACCGCCTATGCGGCGATTGCCGCATTCCCCTGGAATATTGCGATCCAGGTCGGCTTGAGCCTGATCCTCGGCACCTTGTCCTGCATCGCCTGGGCGCTGTTCGGCACCGCGCTGCGGCCGATCCTGACCTCGCGCCAGGCGGTCCGCGCTTTCAATATCGTGATGGCGATCCTGTTGCTCGCCTCGCTCTACCCGGTCTTCATGGACGCATGATGCCGCACCGCGCCATGCGAGAACAGGGTTTCCCCTGACGGGAAAAATGCTCTAGACCACGCCGGAAATTCGCGGGCGCCGGCGGTCTTGATCCACCTGCAAGCCCAAATCCATCGGCCGATGTTCGGCCCCCTCAAGAGGAAACTACGATGCGAGTTTATTACGATCGCGATGCCGACCTGAACCTGATCAAGGGCAAGAAGGTCGCCATCGTCGGCTATGGCAGCCAGGGCCACGCCCATGCGCTCAACCTGAAGGATTCCGGCGTCAAGGAAGTGTCGATCGCGCTGCGTCCGGGCTCGGCCTCGGCCAAGAAGGCTGAGGCTGCCGGCTTCAAGGTGCTGAGCGTTGCGGATGCTGCCAAATGGGCCGACCTCGTGATGATGCTCACCCCCGACGAATTGCAGGGCGACATCTATCGCGAGCACCTGCACGACAACATGAAGAAGGGCGCCGCGCTGGTGTTCGCGCACGGCCTCAACGTCCACTTCAACCTGCTCGACCCGCGTGCCGATCTCGACGTCCTGATGATTGCCCCGAAGGGCCCCGGCCACACCGTGCGCTCCGAATATCAGCGTGGCGGCGGCGTGCCCTGCCTGATCGCGATCGCCAAGGACGTCTCCGGCAACGCGCATGATCTCGGCCTGAGCTACGCCTCCGCGATCGGCGGCGGCCGCGCCGGCATCATCGAGACCACATTCAAAGAGGAATGCGAGACCGATTTGTTCGGCGAGCAGGTGGTGCTCTGCGGCGGCCTGGTCGAGCTGATCAAGGGCGGCTACGAGACGCTGGTCGAAGCCGGCTATGCGCCGGAGATGGCCTATTTCGAGTGCCTGCACGAAGTGAAGCTGATCGTCGACCTGATCTATGAAGGCGGCATCGCCAACATGAACTACTCGATCTCAAACACTGCCGAATACGGCGAATACGTCACCGGTCCGCGCATCGTGACGGCCGAGACCAAGGCCGAGATGAAGCGCGTTCTCGCCGACATCCAGGGCGGCAAGTTCGCCCGCGACTGGATGCTGGAGAACAAGGTCAACCAGACCTCGTTCAAGGCCACCCGCGCCAAGCTCGCACAGCACCCGATTGAGGAAGTCGGCGCCAAGCTGCGCGACATGATGCCCTGGATCAAGAAGGGCGCGCTGGTCGACAAGACGAAGAACTAAGCCGCGATCAAGAAGTAAGGTGGGCAGAACGCAAGTATGCCCACCTTCAGCACTCCGCTCGTGATGGTGGGCACGCTGTGCTTTGCCCACCCTACGGCTTCTGCGAGTGCTCTGTGCCCTCTCCACGTCATTGGGAGCGCAGCGAAGCAATCCATGCCCACAAGCGGTGAGATGGATTGCTTCGCTGCGGTCGCAATGACGGCGCCGTTGCGGTTTACGGCGCCGCACGCCCTTCCGCCGGCTTCTCGATCCGGTTGTGGAGCTGCCAGAAGCGCACGGTGCGCTGGGCGGTCTCGATCGACAGACGGCGGAAATCGCGCTGGGCCTGCTCCATGGTTTGCGCCGAGATCGGTTGCGCGGCCGGCCGGTTGCTCAGGATCGTCTCCACCGTCGGCCAGTTCAGCCTGGCTGCGCGGCAGGGGATCAGGATCAGGTCGGAGCGGTGCCCCTCCATCAGCCGCGCGATCATCTCGGGCTCGACGTCGTTGAGCAGGGCGATCGCGACGATCACCTCGTCGAACTTGCCCGCTTCGGCAAACTTGAATACCGCCGCGTCATCAAGCTCGTTCAGCTCCTTCATCAGCTTGACGAGCTGTTCGGCAATGCCGAAGCTGCGCCGCACCGCAGGCTCCTCGCGCGCGATCTCGTCGAGCACCTCGCGGATCTCCTCCTGCAGCGTCGGCGGTGCGACCGAGAGCAGGCGTGCGCGCACGGCGTCCTTGGCGCGGTGCAAGAGCTCGCGCAGGAACTTGGTCGGAAGATCGATGCGCAGTCCCAGGATTTCGACCAGCTCGTCGTCGCTTTCCGCGCGCGCGACGATGCCGGAATAGCCGGCCTCCGAGAAGCGCGCGCCGGCATTGTTGGCGAGCCGGCGGATCACGCGCACCTCGCCGCGATCGACGATCACGTCGGTGACCTCCTCGGGGAGGCTCGCGCGGCCGGAGATCGCAAGCAGGTGGTCCTGCCCCTTGGTGCTGGCAACCTCGACCAGGGTCTCCGTCGAGACGCGGATCGAATGCGCCAGCACTTCGCCGGCGACCTCGATCTTGTCGTCCTTTGCCAGGTGCTGGATGACCTCGAACGGCGCGTAGTCGATCGGCGCGAGGCGCTTGCTGAGCTCGGCTTTGGCCCGGCTCTCGACGCGCGTGATCAGGAGGCACAGGACGTCGTCGAACACCTTGACCTGTTCGTCGCTCAAGCGTTCGCCGTCGTGCAGGAAGAGATCGGTCACCCGCCGAAGGGTCTTGATCCGCTTCGCCGACGAGCCGTCTCTCACGGCTTCCTCGAGTTCGGCGATGATCGAGTGGGCCGGCTGTTGCGCCATCATTGGAATTGTTCTTGTTGCAGGTTCTCTGGTTGGTCCGGAAGATGGCAAGCGTGGTCTTACGCCTGCGTTAAGCTGGAACCCGATCGTCGGCTGTGCTCGCGGAGAAGGTTAGCAAGACATAACCAATTCAACTCAAGATCGCCGGATCGTGCCAGCCGCTCGGCTGGATCAAGCATGCAGCGTTTTCTTCACGCGAAGCCGGTATCCACTACGCTCGAAAACGCTGTAGATGTCCCCGGGAACATCGGGGGAGATCAGGTCATGAGATCGGTCGTGATCACCGGCGTGCCTACCGGCATCGGCTGGGCGACGGCCAGGTTTCTGCTCGACCCCGGCTTCCGCGTGTTCGGCAGCGTGCGCAAGCAGGCCGATGCTGACCGGCTCACAGCCGAGTTCGGGGCCAATTTCATGCCGTTGATCTTCGACGTCACCGATGAGGCTGCGGTATTTGCTTCCGCGCGCCAGGTTCGCGACGCGCCGAATGGCGAGACGCTTGCGGGCCTCGTCAACAATGCCGGCCTGCCGCCGGCGAAGATCGCTGAGATCATCTTTAATGCGCTGACGGCGCCGAACCCAAAGGTGCGTTACCAGATCGCGCCGGACCGGATGCAGCATATCGTGGCGTCAATCCTGCCGAAGCGTACGCTCGACCGGATCATCGGCAAGCGCCTCGGCCTCATGCCATCACCGTGAGCATGCTGGCGACATGCCCTTGCCGCATTCGCCCGTCACGAGAGCTTGCATGTCCACTATCGGCAAGACCCCTGCGGAACTGACCGCAATCGCCAATGATGCGCTGCGCAGCCAGCCCGGCTGCGAGACAGCGCAGGTTGTCGCCGTCTCCAATCGCCCGCATGCGAGTGCGGGCCGCAATTGGGAAATTCCGAACGTCGTCCTCGGCGACAGCCTGATCAGCGACGTCGACCGCGCCGTCATCACCGTGCATCACCAGCTCGGCCGCAGATTCCATCTCGTTGGGGGCGAGTGAATCCCGGAGGGGACATCAGCCAGCAGACTACCTCCGCTCAATCGGTCGAAAATGCCCCCAAAGCTGCCTAACCGACGAGTCGGCTCTCCGAGCTAGTTTGGACAGCCATGCTTTGGCGGATAGCCATCGCCGCACCGGGATTAGGTTGCACTCACGACAGCTGGTTGCTTGGCAACGTCTGGCGCGGCGGGAAGGCTGAACTCAAAAATCGCGCCGCGAGGCACATTGGCCTTCGCGGATAATCGGCCCCCATGCGCTTCGATGATCGAGCGACAAATCGACAGTCCCAGTCCAAGACCGCCGGGCTTCGTCGTGTAGAAGGCGTCGAAAAGCTGATTGAGAGTCGCTGGTGCCAGCCCTGGTCCCGTATCTCGCACCTCGACAAGAACGACGTCACGTTCCGTTTGTCGGGTGCTGATGAGCAACTCTCTCGCGTCCTCGCTGGTAGCATTCATAGCTTCGACTGCATTCATCACGAGATTCAGCATCACTTGTTGGAGTTGCACCCGGTCGCCTTCCAACGGTGGTGTGCCTTCTGTTAGAAATGTGTGCACCGAAATGCCATTCTTCATCGTCTCGCCGCGAACGAGCTCAATGACCTCGCGGACTGCATCATTGATGTTCAGGAGTTGCTTCCTCGGTTGCGCTTTCTTGATCATGTCCCGGATCCGGTCGACGACATCGCGCGCCCGCATACCATCGCTAACGATATAACCGAACGTCTGCCAGGCTTTTTCCAGATTTGGCGGTTGAGCGCTCAGCCAGCTCAGTCCGGCCTGCGCGTTGGTCACCATCGCGGCGACCGGTTGCTTCACTTCATGGGCGATAGAAGCTGCGAGTTGGCCCATGGTGGCGACGCGATTGGCGTGCGCCAACTCTGTCTGCATCTCGCGGTATTTCTGTTCACTTTGTCGCGCTTCTGCTTCGGCCTGCTTGCGCTCGGTCAGATCGAGTACGAAAGCGACGCCATGGCCTCGTTGTTCGTCGAACGCGGCCGAGCCAATCAGTATCGGCACTCGGCTGCCGTCCTTGCGGAAATACTCCCTCTCGTACGGTTGGACCGTTCCGGTCTTCTTTAGCTCGGTCACCGCCCGCTCATCGCGGTCGCGCCATTCCGGTGGGGTGAGGTCCGCCCAGCGAACGCTACCCGCGACGAAATCCTCCTGGTCGTATCCCACCATCTGTAGGAATGCGTCGTTGGCCTCCACAATGCGACCTTCAAGATCAAAAATGAAGATGCCAATGATGTTGGCGTCGACCAGACGCCGTACCTTCGCTTCGCGTTGTGCGAGATCGCGGTTGGCGTGCGCAAGCGCCTGTGCGCGTTGCTTCTCGGCTTCGAGCAGGCGCACGTTTTCGATCGCGATCGCCGCCTGGTCGGCAAAGGTCTCGAGAAGCGCGATGTGGTTGTCGGAGAATGGTCGGACCTCCCATCGCCGGAACAGAATTACTCCAATGGGGGTGCGCTCGCGCAGCAACGGTGTTCCGAGTGTAGTGCGATGGCCCTGGCGTTTTGCGTCACTGCTGCCCAACGGGTACTCGCTATCCTCGGCGGCGAGATCGTGGACATGGACCGACCGCCGATCACATACAGCTCGTCCTATCACCCTGTCGCGATTTGCGGGAAATCCCCCACGGGCTTGAATATGCACTGGAAGTTCTCCGTATGAAGCCACCAAGCGGAGAACGTTGTTATCCAGGCGATAGATCTCGGCATTATTCGAGTCGCACAGGCGTGCGGCATGTTCGGCCACCGCGTCCAGCACCGACTGAAGCGGCGAATCCGAGATGATGCGCAGCATCTCGGAGGTGGCAGTTTGCTGCTTCGTAGCCTCGACTAGGCGCTCCCGCGCGTTAGCGATCTCCTGCTTGCATGTTTTAAGCTGTCGCTCGAGATCGGCGCGGCTTTTGCTAGCTCGACCGGCGCGCGCCTTCGCGCCGGTCGAATGAAGCTTGCGACCTCGCGTTCGACTCTTTGCCCAGTTGCGCACCAAGATCACCTCCCGTGCCAGACGCCGTCCAATGCTGGTCGTCGCAGTCGGGGACGGGCCTGTGCTGAGAATATCAGATAGCCCAGAGCGCGCATCACCATATCTGACGCCTTCGACAAACGGTGTCACCGCCCTTCTGGTGGCGCAGGTAAGAAGGCCAGCCCTCGGGGCCATGTCGCCTTCCGGCCCATCGCGTCATTTCGCTGTTGCGCAGCAACTGCGTCGCTTTTAGTGGCAAGCGGACATTAGCTTCGTTGCGTCACGCTTTATGAGCGTGGTTTAAGCTATCGGGGTCTCGAGGGCGCGCGGCGTCCGCCTTGATGCCATCGCGATCATTCGCAAACCGAACACCGCTATGAGCGGGATCAGGAACAGCGCATAAAGCGGCATCTCCGGAATCCGCTTGCCGAATGAGACCGTGAACTGCACCAGAAGATAATAGCCGCCGACCAGGTGCAGCGTCCGCCAGGCGCGTGCGCCGAGTGCAGCCGCGGTGCGGTCGAATGAGGTTGCCGTCATCGCGATGATGAAGGCGTAAGCGATGCCGCCGAAGATGTAGGACGCGGCCGAGGTCGCAGCCGCATAGCCGGCTGGGTCCATCAGCGCGAAGCAGCCGATCGCCGCAGCATGGATGGCGTGCGACGCCGTGAAGCTGACGCCGAGCGCGCGGCGGTTGCGGCGCTGCCAGCGCGTCCATGCGTTCGGCCAGAGCTGGGCCAGTGCGGACGCCGAGAAGGCAAGGCAGAACAACAGCAGCGAAGTCCGCGCCGTGAAGCGGATCACCATCCTGACGCCGTCGACCTCGAACTGTCGCATGCCAGCGATCCAGAGGCTGAGCGCGACCAGGATCGATGTGAGGATGGCGAACAGCCGCCACCCTTCGAACCAGCGTGGCCCCATCGGCATGTTTCGCCTCCCTGCTGTTGTTTAATGTAATCACTGGTTACATTGCCTGCCGAGATGTGGTCAATCCGTGTAATCACCGCTTACATTCACGAGCCGGTGATGTTAGGGAAAGGCATGCGCCGCGCCACGAAATCCTCAGCCGCAAAGCCGCGCCGCCGCAATCCGTCCGCGGCCGTCGCGAAGCCCTATCACCACGGCGACCTCCGGCACGCGCTGGTCCACGCCGCGCTGCAATTGGTGGACGAGGGCGGGGCGGACGCCGTCAGCGTGCGCGAGGCGGCGCGCCGCGCCGGGGTCTCGCCGGGCGCTCCGTTCCGTCATTTCCCGAGCCGCGACGCGCTGATGAACGCGGTGGCGGAAGAGGCGCAGCGGCGTTTCCGGGCCGAGATCCAGGCGGCGCTGCATACTGCTTCGGCCGGCGACCCCTTGGCGCGATTTCGCGCGCTCGGATTGGCCTATGTGCGCTGGGCGATGAAGAACCCAGCCCATTTCGAGATCATCTCCAGCCGCCGCTTTTTTGATCATGACCGGTCGGGCGGGGTTTCGCGCGACAATGCCGAGCTGATTGCGCTGACTGAACGGACGCTGGCGGAAGCCTTTGTCCAAGGCCAGCTCCGCGCGTCCGACCTGAAGCAGGTTCAGATCGCCGGCCGCGCGCTGGTCTATGGCTTTGCCCGCATGAACATCGATGGTCATTTCCCGCGCTGGGGCGTCGCGGATGACGATGCCGAACGTACCGCGGAGGCGATCATCGATCTCTTCATCGACGGGATCGCGAAGCGCTGAACCGCGCGGCGTCACGCCGTCGCCGCAAATTCATTGCGCATTCATGACGCTTACATTACGGTTTTGTGACACGACGCGGGTTCCGGCTGCGTCGTCCGCCTCCTGGTCACCTCCAGCCAAGGCGAACTACCGCGCCGGGGAATGTTGCGTCGTCACCATGGCGCCCGCGCCAAATCAAGGCTCTTCGATTGCTGCGATCGCGGGCGGCCTGGCCGCGATCGGCATCTGGCGGCTGCTCGCCGTCGCTGCGCCACAGATGGCGGCGCTCGGGATCATGGTGCAGACCGAGACCGATTTCGGCTCGCGACTCTGCTTCCTGTTGTCCTGGGGCATCCTGAACTTCTTCTTCATCGCGCTGCTGCGGCGGCCGGCGCTATCGGGGGCGCTGTCGCTGACGCTGGTGGTGGCGCTGGTGCTGCTCTCGCGGTTCAAGCACGAAGTCGTGCAGATGACTGCGAACTTCGTCGACCTGATGGTGGTCGACCACGACACCGCGTCCTTCCTGCTGACAATCTTCCCGAACCTGCGCTGGTCGTTGATCGGCGCAGGCGCCGTCACGCTGCCCTTGATGTATGCGCTGTGGTGGCTCGATCCGTTCCGCGTCCGCCGCCTGCCGGCGCTGGCCTGCAAATTGGCGTGCCTTGCCGCACTGGCAGGATACGCCGTCACCTGGCCGGACGAGGATTGGCGCGGCTATTACGACGACGGCTATCTCTCGAAATTCGCCCGCTCCGCCGTCACGGCGGCTTCCGATTTCATCAACTATGGCTTCATGGAGTCGGACGCGGTCGCGAGCGAGCACCTCAAGATTCCGCTGGTGGACTCCTGCCATCCGGCCGGCCGCCGGCCGAACATCATCCTGATCCACGATGAATCGAGCTTCGATATCCGCGCGGCCGAAGGCGTCAAGGTGCCGCCGGGCTACGGCGCGCAGTTCAGGTCCTATGACGGCGTCGAGCGAAAATTCCTGGCCGAGAGCAATGGCGGGCCGAGCTGGTTCACCGAATACAACGTGCTCGCCGGGCTCTCTTCGCGCTCCTTCGGCCGTTTCGCCTATTTCGTCACCCGCATCGCCTCCGGCCGCGTCGAGCGCGGGCTGCCGCTTGCGCTCCGCCGCTGCGGCTACAACACGCTTTCGCTCTATCCGGCGTTCGGCGCGTTCATGAGCGCGCGCAGCTTCCAGGCCACGACCGGCATCCAGCGCTTCTACGATGCGCGCGATCTCCGCGCCAAGGATGTCGAGCCCGACCGCTTTTTCTACGACAAGGCGCTGCGGCTGATGGCCGAGCAGCCGCCCGGCGCGCCGCAGTTCACCTTCGTCTATCTCGCCGCCAACCATTTCCCGTGGAAGACGGCGTTGCGCCCCGACCTGACGCCGTCCTGGCGCCCGCTCGGCAACGCGCCCGTCATCGATGAATATCTGCGCCGGCAGGTGATGAGCGCGACTGACTACGCCGCCTTTGTCGCGGGACTGAAGAAGAAGTTTCCGGCGCAGCCGTTCCTGATCGTTCGCTACGGCGATCACCAGCCGGAATTCGCGCCGCATCTTCTCGACCCGAGCCTCGATGCGGCCGGCATCGGCAAGAAGCTCGAGACGTATGACCCGCGCTATTTCGCGACCTATTACGCGATCGATGCCATCAATTTCGAACCGGTGAAATCAGCGGCCGTAATGGACACGATCGATGCGGCCTATCTGCCGCTGGTGATCCAGGAAGCCGCCGGCATTCCGCTCGATCCCTCGTTCGAGGAGCAGAAGCACATCATGCTCCGCTGCAACGGCCTGTTCTATGCCTGCAAGGACGGCGCCGAGGCCCGCCGCTTCAACCGCCTCCTGATCGACGCGGGTGTGATCAAGGGGTTGTAGGGCACGCAGCCGCGTAGGGTGGGCAAAGCGAAGCGTGCCCACCACTCCTAGCGGAGTGCTTGATGGTGGGCACGCTGCGCTTTGCCCACCCTACAATGCCTCACTTCTTCCCGATCTTTTCCCACAGCCAGCGCGCGACGGCGTCCGGCGAGGACGAGCCATCATTGCCGGCGGCGCGCAGATTCGCTTCCCGCATCGTCGCGATGTCGATCCGCCCGAGCAGTGGCTGCAATGCCGCGCGCAGCTTGGTGTCATCCTTGCGCTTGGGCGCCAGCAGCATCACTGCGTCATAGGGCGGGATCGCGTGCTTGGGATCGCCGAGCACCATGAGATCGTATTTCGCGATCAGCCCGTCGCTGGTATAGCCCGCGATCACATCGACCTCGCCGGAGGCGACGGCGGCATACATGAAGTCCGGCTGCATCTGCCGCTGCGTGCGGAACGACAATCCGTAGGCCTGCTTGATGCCGGCCCATTCCGGCCGCGAGAAGAATTCGTAGTCGCCGGCGATCGACAGTGACGGCGCAAGCGCGGCGAGATCGGCGATGGTATGGATGCCGAGCGCTTCCGCGCGCTGCTTCGGCATGATGAGAGCGTAGGCGTTCGCAAAGCCGAGGTCGCCGAGCAGGGTGATGTCCTGTTTCGCCAGGATCGACTTCAAGTCGGCGAGCAGCTCTTCGCGCGGCCGGATGTCGGTGTGGTGGAACTGGTTGGCCCACAGCGTGCCGGAATAGTCGACATAGACGTCGATATCGCCGGCCTTGAGCGCATCGAAGATCACGCTGGAGCCGAGGCCTGCGCGCGTGGTCGCGGAAAGCCCGTCCGCGTTCAGCCGCTGCGCGATCAGCGCCGCCAGCACATATTGCTCGGTGAAGGTCTTCGCGCCGACGACATAGCTCGATGCCGAGCGCGCCATCGCAGGCACCAGCGTCGCTGCGACAAGCGCCGCGATGCCGACGCCGCCGAGCGCGGCACGCAGCCGGCTGCGGTGGCGCAGGCCGTTCTCGATCAGCGCCAGCAGCTGGTCGACGGCGAGCGCCAGCGCCGCGGCGGCGAGGCAGCCGAACACGACGAACACCCAGTTCTGGGTCTGCAGTCCCGCAAAGATGTAATTGCCGAGGCTGGTCTGCCCGATCGGCGTCGACAGCGTCGCGGTGCCGATCACCCACACCGCCGCGGTGCGGATGCCCGCCATCATCACCGGCAGCGCCAGCGGCAGCTCCACCATGAACAGCGATTGCCGTTCCGTCATGCCGACGCCCTGCGCTGCCTCCGTCAGCGCCGGGTCGACGCCCGACAGGCCGGTGATGGTGTTGCGGAGCACCGGCAGCATCGAATAGAGCGCGAGCGCCAGCACCGCCGGCAGAAATCCGAAGGCGGAGAAATCGAAGCCGAACCAGGACAGCGTCAGCGCCGCGAGCACCAATAGCAGCGGATAGAACAGCGCCAGCAGCGCCAGCCCCGGCACGGTCTGCACGATAGAGGCAAAGCCGAGCAGCGCGCCGCGCAGCACTGGCCGGTTGCGTGCGAGGATCGCCAGCGGCAGGCTGACGATCAGCCCGAGCGCGAGCGCGGCGAGGCTTACGCGCACATGGTTGCCGAGATAATCGGGCAGATGCGCGAGCGCTTCGCTCCAGCGCGGATCGGAAAACAGGTTCATGCGGCGCCGTCCCGCGGCAGCAATTTGCCGAGCCGTTCCGCCTGCCGCCGCGGCGTGTGCAGGAGTTTTTCGACGTAAGGATCGTTGCTTTCGGAAAGCTCCCCTGGGGTGCCCTGCGCCAGCAGCCTGCCTTCGTGCATGACAGCGACGCGGTCGGCGAGCAGCAGCGCTTCCGTCATGTCATGGGTGATCATGATCGTGGTCAATTTGAGCCTGCGATGCAATTCGCGGAAATCATCGCCGAGCGCGTCGCGGGTGAGGGGGTCGAGCGCCCCGAACGGCTCGTCCATCAGCACGATGCGGGGCCGTGCGGCCAGCGCCCGCGCGACGCCGACGCGCTGCCGCTGGCCGCCGGAGAGTTCGCTCGGCAGCCGCTCCCGATATTGCCCGCCGTCGAGTTGCACCAGTTCGAGCAGTTCGTCGACGCGTGCTGCGATCTCCGCCGCCGGCCAGCCGAGCAGCTTCGGCGTGATGCCGATATTGGCGCCGACGGAAAGATGCGGAAACAGCCCGCCGCTCTGGAAGACATAGCCGATGCGCCGCCGCAGGCCGATCGGATCGACATTGCGCACGTCCTCGCCCTCGACCGTGACGCTGCCGCGGTCGGCCTCGATCAGCCGGTTGGCGAGCCGCAGCAGGGTGGTCTTGCCCGAGCCGGAGCCGCCGACGATGGCGAGGAACTCGCCCTCGGCGACATCAAGCGAGACGTCGTCGACCGCGACCACGCCGCCATTGGCGAAGGTCTTGCCGACCTTGGTGTAGGCAATGAGTGGTCCGTTGGACAATGCCGTTCAAACCTCGCGCTGCGCCCTGCCTTAAGAGATCACAGATCAACTAGCATGTCGCGATGCTGCGTTGAACTTGTCCGCACGAGAGGCTAAGGCATCCTCCCGAACAGGGAGGGAACGTGGTGGACACGGCCAGGCCAACAGCGGTGGCGCTTGACGATGCGACGGTGGCGTTTCGCCTCGCCAATGCCCGCGTCTACACCGCGGTCGAAAAGGCGCGCCTTGCGGTCGCCCATGGCGAATTCGTCGCGATCGTAGGTCCCACCGGCTGCGGCAAGTCGACCTTGCTGAACGTGGCCGCCGGCCTGCTCAAGCCGGCCGCGGGCGCGGTCAGGATCTTCGACCAGCCGCTCACAGGATTGAACCGCGACGCCGGCTACCTGTTCCAGGCCGATGCGCTATTCCCCTGGAAGACCGCGATCGACAATGTCGCGATCGGGCTCGAGATCAAGGGCACGCCGCGGGCGAAGGCGCTGGAACAGGCGCAGGCCTGGCTGACCTCGGTCGGGCTTGGCGCATTCGCAAACCGCTATCCGCACATGCTCTCGGGCGGCCAGCGCAAGCGCGTCGGCCTTGCGCAGGTGCTGATCCGCGATCCAAAGATCCTCCTGATGGACGAGCCGTTCGGCCCGCTCGATGCCCAGACCCGGCAGGTGATGGGCAATCTGCTGCTCGAACTCTGGACTGCCGACCGCAAGGCGGTGCTGTTCGTCACCCACGACCTGGAGGAGGCGATCGCGCTCGCCGACCGCGTCGTCATCATGTCGGCCGGCCCTTCCTCGCGCATCATCGGCGACTGGCGCGTGGAGCTGCCGCGCCCGCGCGACATCTTCGAGGTGCGGCTGGACAAGCAGTTTCACGAACTGCATCGCGAAATCTGGGGCGTGCTGAAGGAAGAGGTGATGAAGGGTTACGCGCAATCATCGCAAGCTGCGGGAGCCGAGTGATGTCCCGCGCTGCGCTCCTGCTCTGCCAGGTCCTGGTCGCTGTCGTCGCGCTGGCGCTGTGGCAGGTCTTTACCACAGTCCCGCTGTTCGGCCGCATCCTGCTGCCGCCATTCTTCTTCTCCAATCCCATCGATGTCTTCGACCAGATCGTCAAATGGTTTTCGACCGGCGTGATCTGGAAGCATCTTGCGATCACGCTGTGGGAATCGATCCTCGCTTTCGTGATCGGCTCGTCCCTCGGCGTTCTGGTCGGCTTCTGGTTCGCGCGCCAGCCGCGCGTCGCCGCGGTATTCGACCCTTACGTGAAGATGACGAACGCCCTGCCGCGCGTCGTGCTGGCGCCGATCTTCGCGCTATGGTTCGGCCTCGGCATCTGGTCCAAGGTCGCGCTCGGCGTCACCCTCGTTTTCTTCATCGTGTTCTTCAACGTCTATCAGGGCGTCAAGGAAGTGAGCTCGACCGTGCTCGACAATGGCCGCATGCTCGGCATGAGCGAGCGGCAATTGATGCGGCATGTCTATTGGCCGTCGGCGTTGTCGTGGATGTTCTCCTCGCTGCATACGTCCGTCGGCTTTGCGGTGGTCGGCGCCGTCGTCGGCGAATATCTCGGCGCCGCTGCCGGCCTCGGCTATCTGATCCAGCAGGCCGAGGGCGTGTTCGACGTCGCCGGCGTCTTCGCGGGCATGTTCGTGCTGTCGGCCTTCGTGATCCTGATCGACATGGCCGTGACGCTGGTCGAGCGGCGCCTGCTGGTCTGGCGACCGACGGTACGCGCATTGTAGGCTTGTAGGGTGGGCAAAGCGTAGCGTGCCCACCTTTCTCGCACCGACCGTGGATGGTGGGCACGCTTCGCTTTGCCCACCCTACGGGAGCCGCGCCTCGCAACGACGGCGAAGCCTTCTCAACACCCGCGCGCTACTTTATCCTGCTTCCAACGGAACGGAGTCGATCATGAGGAAACTGTTCGCCCGCCTCACCGGCGCGCTGCTGGCGCTGGTGCTGACGTCATCTCTTGCCGCAGCGCAAAGCAAGGTCACGATCGCGGTCGGCGGCGGCGCCTGCCTGTGCTATCTGCCGACGGTGCTGGCCAAGCAACTCGGCGAATATGAGAAGGCGGGGCTTGCGGTCGAGCTGGTCGATCTCAAGGGCGGTTCGGATGCGCTGAAAGCCGTGCTCGGCGGCAGCGCCGACGTCGTCTCGGGCTATTTCGATCACTGCGTCAATCTCGCCGCCAAGCGGCAGGAATTGCAGGCTTTCGTGGTCTATGACCGCTATCCCGGCCTGGTGCTGGTGGTGTCGCCCAAGCACACCTCAGAGATCAATTCGATCAAGGATCTCGCCGGCAAGAAGATCGGCGTCAGCGCGCCCGGCTCCTCGACTGACTTCTTCCTGAAATATCTGCTCAAGAAGAACGGGCTTGATCCCACCAGCGCCTCCGTGATCGGCGTCGGCCTGGGCGCGACAGCGGTCGCGGCGATGGAGCAGGGCCAGATCGATGCCGCCGTGATGCTCGATCCCTCCGTCACCGTGCTGCAGGGCAACCATGCCGACCTGAAGATCCTGAGCGACACCCGCACCCAGCACGATACGCTTGCGGTGTTCGGCGGCGAATATCCGGGCGGCGCGCTCTATTCGACGGCGGCCTGGGTCAAGTCACACGAGAAAGAGGCGCAGGCGCTCACCAATGCGATCCTGGCCACGCTCGCCTGGATCCATTCGCATTCGCCGGAAGACATCATGGCCAAGATGCCCGACGAGATCGTCGGCAAGAACAAGGCGCTCTATCTCGCCGCGCTGAAGAACACGATCCCGATGTATTCGGAGACCGGCAAGATGGATCCGAAGGGCGCCGACGCGGTGCTGGCGGTGTTCAGCGAGGGGTCGCCGGAAGTCGCCAAGGCCAATATCGACGTCAGCAAGACCTACACCAACAGACTGGTCGAGCAGGCGAAGACCACAGGGCAGGGTGCGAAGTAAGCCCTCGTCAATGACGCCACCTTCCATTCATCGCGTTACCGCGCTCGATCTCAAGGTGCAGCCATGGGCGTGGCCGTTCGCACAAGAACGCCGCGCCGAGATCGATGCGCATTTCGCGGAGGCACAGCGCGAGCGGCCAAACCTCTGGAACGGCCGTGTTCTGCTGGGCCGCAGTGCCACGTTCGAAGGCGAGCGCCTGAGCGCGAGCTATTTCGAGACCGATTTTGCGAGCTTCCTCGCCTGGCGCGACTGGGGCTTTCCCGATAGGGGCGTGTTCAACGGCTTTGGCATGGGCGCGCTGCTGGCAAGCGATGGCGCGTTCGTGCTTGGCGAAATGGGGCATCACACCTCCAACCCCGGACGGGTCTACTTCCCGTCGGGCACGCCTGATCTCGATGACATCAGGGGCGAGACGCTCGATATTGCCAGCAGCGTCGCACGCGAGGTGGAGGAGGAGACCGGACTCACCGCTGCCGACTATCGTCCCGATGCGCATTGGGATTGCGTCTTCACCGGCGTCGCCATCGCCATGATGCGGGTCCTCTATGTCGACATGCCCGGCGATGCCTTACGCGCTCGCATTGAAAGCAATCTTGCCTCGCAGGAAGACCCCGAATTGGCGGCGATCCATCTGGTGCGCGATTTTAGCGACCTCACTGCCGCGATGCCGCGCTTCGTCACCGCTTTCATCGAGATGCATCTGAGCAGGTAAGAAAGGGCCCATGGGCAAGAAATCGAAGCTGCTGGCTGACGAGCTGAAACCTTTTGTGTCACCGTTCCGCATCGACGGGTCGGAGCAGTTTCACCTCAAATCGCTCAAGACCAATGAGAAGGGCGGCATCGACAAGGCAGCGGGTGAAGAGATCATCGAGGCCAATCGCAGGCGGCTGAACGATTTCCAGGAGAAGCTCTACGCCCAGGACCGCTGGTCGCTGCTTCTGATCTTCCAGGGTATGGATGCCGCGGGCAAGGATTCCGCGATCAAGAGTGTGTTCGAGGGCGTCAATCCGCAGGGCTGCGAGGTCACCTCGTTCAAGGAGCCGTCGTCCAAGGAGCTCGACCACGATTTCATGTGGCGTTCGATGATCGCGCTGCCAGAGCGCGGCCGCATCGGCATCTTCAACCGCTCCTATTATGAGGAATGCCTGGTGGTGCGCGTGCATTCCGAAATCCTTGCCAAGCAGAAGATTCCGCCGCGGCTGGTGACCAAGAACATCTGGCGCGAACGCTTCGAGGACATCTCGGCGATCGAGCGCTACCTCTCGCGCAACGGCATCGTGGTCTTGAAGTTCTTCCTCAACGTCTCCCGGCAGGAGCAGCGCGCGCGCTTCCTGGAGCGGCTGGAGGAGCCGTCGAAGAACTGGAAGTTCTCGATGGCCGACATCACTGAGCGCGCGCTGTGGCCGCGCTACATGGCCGCCTACCAGGACATGATCCGCCACACCGCAACCCGCGCCGCGCCGTGGCACGTCGTACCAGCCGACCACAAATGGTTCGCCCGCGTGGTGATCGGCTCCACCATCGTCAGCGCACTCGAGAAGCTCGATCTGCATTTCCCGAAAGTCGACGAGTCCGAGCGCAGCGAGTTCAAACGCGTCCGCGAGGCCCTGCTGGCGGAAGGCAAGGGCGGGGCGGGGAAGAAGGCGAAGGCAGGAAACAGGGCGAAGTAGGTCTCAGCCGTCATGGCCGGGCTTGTCCCGGCCATCCACGTCCTTGCCGTGGCAGCAAAGAACGTGGATGCCCGGCACAAGGCCGGGCATGACGGAGTACGATGGCTTGACGGCTACGAAGCCGCGTGGCGGCGGAGCCCGGGTATTTAGGTCAGCCCCACTGACCATCTTTTTACCGTTGCGGCCGGCCGCTCTCTTCGTCTAGAAACGGCCCGCGGAGGTGGCCTCGGCAACCAACCATCAATGGTTTTGACCGAGGATTTGGGCCTCCAAAGGGTGCTGGCAATGCTGATTCGCAGCGAAATCGATGGAATTCTGACGGGAACGGCGCAAGTCGCCCCCGCGATTCCGGCTGCGTCGCTGCCGACCCTCCTTCTTGGCGGGCTTCTGCTTCTTATCGGCCCCTGAGGGCCGTCTGGGCGGTTGCGCCTGGGCACTCAGGGGTTGCGTGAGAACGACAGAAACCCTTTAGCGCTCAGTGATAAGATAGCGCGATCGACCCAAAGGAACTTTGCAGATGACCACCGCCAACAAGTCCGAGAAGGACCGCGTAATTATTTTCGACACCACGCTGCGTGACGGCGAGCAGTGCCCCGGCGCCACCATGACCTTCGAGGAAAAGCTCGAGGTCGCCGAACTGCTCGACGATATGGGCGTCGACGTCATCGAGGCCGGCTTCCCCATCACCTCGGAGGGCGACTTCCAGGCGGTCAGCGAGATCGCCCGCCGCTCCAAGAATGCCGTCATCGCCGGCCTGTCCCGCGCCCATCCGAAGGACATCGACCGCTGCGCGGAAGCGGTGAAATTTGCCAAGCGCGGCCGCGTCCACACCGTCATCGCGACCTCGCCGCTGCACATGCGGGTCAAGCTGAACATGACGCCGGAGCAGGTGATCGAGACCTCGATCGCAAACGTCAGCCGCGCCCGCAACCAGATCGACGATGTCGAATGGTCGGCCGAGGACGGCACCCGCAGCGAGATGGATTTCCTCTGCCGTATCGTGGAAGCCGTCATCAAGGCCGGCGCCACCACGGTGAACATCCCCGACACCGTCGGCTACACCACGCCCGACGAGTACACCCACTTCATGCGCACGCTGATCGAACGTGTGCCGAACTCTGACAAGGCGATCTTCTCGGTCCACTGCCATAACGATCTGGGCATGGCCGTGGCCAACTCGCTGGCCGGCATCGTCGGCGGTGCGCGCCAGGTCGAATGCACCGTCAACGGCATCGGCGAGCGCGCCGGCAACGCGGCGCTCGAAGAGATCGTGATGGCGATCAATGTACGCAACGACAAGTTTCCGTACTGGAACAGGATCGATACCACGCAACTGACGCGCGCCTCCAAGCTGGTGTCGGC
Organism: Bradyrhizobium elkanii WSM2783; assembly: GCF_000472865.1. Classification (GTDB taxonomy): domain Bacteria; phylum Pseudomonadota; class Alphaproteobacteria; order Rhizobiales; family Xanthobacteraceae; genus Bradyrhizobium; species Bradyrhizobium elkanii_A. Next base: position 56,679 of record NZ_AXAP01000002.1, read on the forward strand.
GGCGACCTCGTTCCCGGTCCAGTACAACAAGGCCATCGTCGGCCGTAACGCGTTCGCGCATGAGAGCGGCATCCACCAGGACGGCGTGCTGAAGGACGCCTCCACTTACGAGATCATGCGGCCCGAGATGGTCGGCCTGAAGCAGTCCTCGCTGGTGCTCGGCAAGCACTCCGGCCGCCATGCCTTCGTCCATAAGCTGGAGGAGATGGGCTACAAGCTCGGCCCGAACCAGCTCGAGGATGCGTTCGCGCGGATGAAGGCGCTGGCCGACCGCAAGAAGGACATCTACGACGAGGACATCGAGGCGCTGCTCGACGAGGAGATCGCGGCCGCCCACGACCGCATCAAGCTGACCTCGCTGACCGTGATCGCCGGCACCCATGGCCCGCAGCGCGCGACCATGAAGCTGGATGTCGACGGCCAGACCCGGATCGAGGAAGCTGAGGGCAACGGCCCGGTCGATGCCGTCTTCAACTGCATCAAGCGCCTGGTGCCGCACGACGCCAAGCTGGAGCTCTACCAGGTGCACGCGGTGACCGAAGGCACCGACGCGCAAGCCGAAGTCTCGGTGCGCCTTGCCCACGACGGCCGCTCCATGACCGCCCGCGCCGCCGACCCGGACACGCTGGTCGCCTCGGCAAAGGCCTATCTCGGCGCCCTCAACAAGATCGTCATGAAGCGCCAGCGCGACATCCCGGCGGCGGTTGCGGGCTAAGAGAATCGTAGGGCGGATTAGCTTTGCGTCTTCGCTCGAAGAGCGAATGCGCAAGGCGTAATCCGCCATCCCTTCCGCCACGCCCACCGCCATCATTCCGGGGCGCGCGTCAGCGCGAGCTATGATGTGCAATTGCACATCAGAGAATCCATCGGGCCTCAAGCGCGGGTGGAGGAATGGATTCCGGGCTCGATGCGGAGCCTGTCATCGGGCCGCGCTTCGCGCGGACCCGGTGGCATCGCCCCGGAATGACAGAATTCAGAACCGAAAATGCGCGGCGCATAAGCCGATATCCCGCGGCCGGGAACTTGTGGTAATCTCCACCAGGTACCTCCTGAGGAGGACTAGGCGTGGAGCGGGAGCGAGTCCGACGAAGACTCGCGGCGATCCTGGCTACAGACGTCGCGGGTTATAGCCGTCTGGTCGGCGCCGACGAGGAGGGCACCCTTGCCCACTTCAAGCTCCTCCACCGTGAGCTTGTGGCCCCCAAGCTTGCTAAGCATCGTGGCCGGGTCGTGAAGACCACCGGGGACGGCCTGCTGGCCGAGTTCGCAAGCGTAATCGACGCACTCCGCTGCGCTGTTGAGGTCCAACGGTGCATGGCTGAGCGAAATGCCGGGCTACCCCAAGACAAGCGCATCGAGTTCCGGATCGGTATTCATCAGGGAGATATCGTCATCGAGAGAGGCGACATCTTCGGTGATGGGGTCAACGTGGCTGCACGCTTGCAAACGCTCGCCGAGCCTGGAGGCATCTGTGTGTCCGCCCGCGTGCAGGAGGATGCGCGGGGCAAGTTTGACATTCCATTGGAGGACACCGGCGAGCAGCAGCTCAAGAATATCGCTCGGCCCGTGCGCGTCTATCGAATACGGCCGAGCGATCCAGCGACGAGCTCACCGTGTTCGTCGCCGCTCTCCGACATGCCGATGGTTTCGTCTCCGATTGCTGTCTTTCCGTTACGCCTGCGGCGGATGCTTGGTGCACGGCACGTTCGAACGGCTCTGCTGATAGCACTGGTCCTTCTCATGACCAGCGGCGGTGCGGCTTATTGGTATCTTCGGCGAGGCGAGCCGCAGCCGCAGGAGCATCGATTGTCCATTGTCGTGCTGCCATTCACCAATTTAAGCAACGAGCCCGAGCAGGATTACTTTGCGGAAGCCCTCACTGACGATCTGAGCGCCGATCTCTCACGGATCCAGGACAGTTTCGTGATCGCACCCAACACAGCCCGCGCCTACAAGAACGTCGACCCAAAGCGCGCTGGCCGCGAACTTGGCGTTCGTTATGTTCTCGACGGCAGCCTGCGCAGGACCGAGACGATGGTTCGAATCCATGCCCGGCTGATCGATGCCCGGACCGGCGCCGAGGTCTGGTCGGAGCGCGTCGACGGCGACTGGTCAAAGTCGATGCAACTTCAGGACATCATTACCGGACGGCTGGCCCGGCGGTTTGATCTTGAACTGATTAACCAGGAAAGCCGCGACGCGGAGCTTGCGCGACCGAACAGGCCGGACGCAGTCGATCTCACGATGCGCGGGTGGGCTGCGCTGAATCAACCCTATTCGCGCGAGCAGTTGGCGCAGTCTCGCACCCTTTTTGAGCGCGCGCTTCAGATCGATTTCGGCTTCCCCAAGGCGCTGGTGGGCCTGGCAGATGCTCTGGCCATGGAGGTCAACTATCGCTGGAGCAACGCGCCGGCGGACCAACTGCAACGTGCCGAGAACGCTGTGGGCCAGGTCCTGTCAAAGTTTCCCAGTGACGCAATGGCACATTTTGTAAAGGGAGAAATCCTGCGGGCCAGAGGTCGGAACGTCGAGTCCGCCGTCGGTGAGTACGAAGAGGCAATCGCAATCAATCCCAGCCTCGCCCCGGCCCATGGTGCGCTCGGTGCCGCCAAGATCCGCGTCGGGCGTTCCGCGGAGGCCTTTGCTCCGCTTCAAATGGCAATTCAGCTCAGCCCCCGTGATCCGCTGCTGAGCACGTGGTACTTCTACATCTGTCATGCGCACAGCCATCTCGGGCAATATGAAGAGGCGATTGATTGGTGCCGCCGCTCCATCGCGGTGAGCGCCCTCTGGATTGCCTATGCAGACCTCGCTGCCGCCAGTGCGCTGACTGGACACGAGCGCGAAGCTCGAGCTGCCGTCACCGAGCTCCGTCGGCTCAGGCCGAATTACACTGTTGCCCTTTGGTTGCAGGATGGGAACGGGTGGTCCGACAATGTCACCTTCCTTGCCGAGTTTCAGCGCATTGCCGAGGGTTTGCGCAAAGCGGGCCTGCCGGAGTGAGCGGTATGGCTGCGATCCTTGCGTGACGACCCTCACCGCAAGTTAAGGGATCTTTATTCTTTGTGGCAGGCCATTGTTCCAACAGGCTACCTCCCAGACCCGCGTTAACCCTACTCCAGATCTTTTCCGATCTAGGTCCCGGCAGGGTTCACGTCCGCCGCCAAGCCGCCTCATTGGACCCTAGCAATTGCATTTGCATTCTCGGGACCCATTCCTACCCGGCGTGATCGAGGACTTTCGTTCGGAAAGCGCGAGATCAGATGAGGGCGGCTCTCATCCTTGTTGGCCTCGGTACGCTTGCGGTGATGGAGATCCAGACTCCGCCGCGGGCGACAAAGTCTGTCGCGACGGAGCTTGCTCAGGCAACCCTGAGCTTCGCCGCCCCTGGCGATACGCTGACCGCAGCGGACCGAGTCGAAATCCCGCACGCGCAACAGCAAGCATCGCTTCAGCAGATATTTTCGTCCGAACCAATCGCGCCGCCGGTCCAATCCGCCGCCGTTGCACGGGAAGCCGCGCCGATCGTTGAACAGCCTGAGCGCGCAGTCCCCGCCGCAAAGCCCGCTGTCGTGCTGCCCAAGCCTCGGCCCAAGGATCTGTCCAAGCATCTGCCTAAGGATCCGCCTAAGCATCTGCCTAAGGATCTGCCCAAACACGAGATTGCCAAGTCGACCGCAAAGACCACGCGTTCGAAACCAACTGTCGAGGCCAAGTCCTGTCAGCCCGGCGCCTTCGACGGCCTGTTCAAAGCATTGAGCCTGCCACTGGGATGTCAAACCTAGCGCAACAATCCTTTGCCTTCGAAGGGGTGGCTGATACCGGGCCGCGGCACCCCATGCCCAGATCCATGCCCGAGTCGATGCCCAAGTCCATGCCCACGTCGAAGCCGGTAGGCCGTGCTGATGAAATCAGGCCGCCTGATCCGGATGAACGTCGGACCATCGTGCCGGCGCGGCAGTGGTGGTCAGTGGAAGCCATTGCCATCCTGCTGGCGGTCGCGATCGCATTCGCCGTCACGGCAAGCCTGTTGTTGTTTCGCGACGTTCCGTTGAAGGACGAACCGATCGACCAGGCCGCGATCAGGGCGCTGGTCGAGCGCATCATCACGGCTGAATCAAACGGCGACGCGAATGCGAAGAACAAACGCTCGAGCGCGACCGGAGCCGCTCAGTTTCTCGACGACACATGGCTTGAAGCCGTTCGAAGACACCGACGCGATCTGGTCCAGGGACGCAGTGACAAGGAAGTGCTGGAGCTGCGTCGGGATACCGGGCTTGCCCGGGAAATCACCGCACGCACGATCGAGCGAAATGTCGCAATGCTGAGCAAGCGGGGCCTGCCGATCACGCCGGGTTCTCTCTACCTCGTGCATTTCGCTGGACCGGCAGGTGCGGTGGCGTTGCTGACCGCAGCAGAAAACGCCGACGCGGCTTCGCTTATGGCCGCGGCCGACGTGACAGGCCGCACCACCCGCGAGAAGCTGGTCACCGCCAATCCGTTCCTGAAGATGTTGACGGTGGGCGATCTCAAGCTTTGGGCCGATCGCAAGATGGCAGTGAGTGGTTCACCCGGGCGCTCGTGAGACTTGAATAAAACGGCGCTCGGCCTCCAAACACCTACCGCTGTCATTCCGGGGCACGACGAAGTCGCGAACCCGGAATCCATTTGCCCACTTACGCAAGCGGCAAAATGGATTCTCTGATGTGCAATTGCACATCATAGCTCGATGCTATCGCATCGCCCCGGAATGACTGAGGGACGCATTGCGCAATCCTCTCCTCCGTCATGGCCGGGCTTGACCCGGCCATCCACGTTCTCTCCCGCGCACGGAGGCAAAGGACGTGGATGCCCGGGACATCTGCGCGAAGACGCGCTTTGCGCTTTTGCCCGGGCATGACGGCGTCGTATCGTTCGCGCGATTTTCCTTAAGCCAATCAACGTGATTTGCCTCGTCCAGCCCTCCCGCGAAAAACATTCCGCTTTCGCCGTCGGGCAAATCAGTGATTTAACTCCGCGCGTCTCAGCGCGGATGAGGGGCGGCTCGCGATCGTCACGAACGTTGCGGTGAGATGCGGTGGACGCGATGCGTGCGACTGACGAGCGCAGGTAACGCGGACGGCGAAGTCGTGTGGTCCTGGCGCCCCGACGCTGGCGCTAAGTTTTTCGCGTGAACACGTTCGCGCGAGAGATGACGGTGGCAAAAAAGCCCGGTCACCGGGGAGAGCACGAAGGAAACCGTAACACCATCGCGCAGGGAAAGCCGGAATGCTTCGGTTGAACCTGTGGTCCTACCCCCGTGCTTTTTGTTGCACGGGACCCACGGGTGCAACCAGCACCCGGCTTTCCCTGCGCCCCTCTGTTCTTCGAGAGGGTGAAACGAGACGCAAAGCTCGGGCAATACATGCCGCGAGAATGCGAACTCGCATCCTCACGCTATTTGACATTTGAATCCGAACCTCTCCCCACGTCGTCCCGGCCTTGAGCCGGGACCCATAACCACAGGCCTTTGTGGTGTGCTCCGCTACAACCACTTGCTCCCGCCACAACAACTCCCTGTGGTTATGGGTCCCCGCCTTCGCGGGGACGACAGTATGATGGGTAGAGCGAAGCGAAACCCATCATTCGTGAGGCTTGCTTCATCGCGATGGGTTTCGCTGCGCTCTACCCATCCTACGGCCGTCTTTCGACGGACGACGGTGGGCAAGACGCGACAGCACGATGGCCAATGAGGGCATGCCGGACAGAACGTCGCATTTTTGCGGCGCAGCATGCGCCCATCATCGGGCCCCTGCTAACGGGCAATGGCAATTTGGCCGGCTTCTCTGTATTGGTGGCATACAAGAACTTGGGGCGGGTGATTGGCGCGCCCCGCAATAAGGCGGGAGGAAACATGCGTAAGTGGATGTTGGCTGCGGCATCGGTCGTGGCGATTGCTTTTGCCGGGCCGGCGGCGGCGGACGATCCGATCGTCATCAAGTTCAGTCACGTCGTTGCAACCAACACGCCGAAGGGGCAGGCGGCCGAGAAGTTCAAGGAACTCGCCGAGAAATACACCACTGGCAAGGTGAAGGTTGAGGTCTACCCGAACTCGCAGCTTTACAAAGACAAGGAAGAACTCGAGGCCCTGCAACTCGGCGCGGTCCAGATGCTGGCGCCGTCGAACTCCAAGTTCGGCCCGATCGGGGTCAAGGAGTTCGAGGTGTTCGATCTGCCCTACATCCTTCCCGACCTCGCCACGCTGCGCAAAGTCACCGACGGTCCGCTTGGCGCGAAACTTCTGAAATTGCTCGAGCCGAAGGGCATGATCGGTCTCGCTTACTGGGACAACGGCTTCAAGCAGATGAGCGCCAACAAGAAGCTGATCGAGCCGGCGGACTACAAGGGCCTGAAGTTCCGAATCCAGTCGTCCAAGGTGCTGGAGGCGCAGTTCCGAAGCCTCGGCGCGATCCCCCAGGTGATGGCGTTCTCCGAGGTCTACCAGGCACTGCAGACCGGCGTGGTCGACGGCCAGGAGAATACCTGGTCGAACATCTACACCCAGAAAATGCACGAGGTGCAGAAGTACATCACCACCACCAATCACGGCTATATCGGCTACATCGTGGTCGTGAACAAGAAGTTCTGGGAAGGCTTGCCGCCCGATATCCGCGCTAGTTGCGAGAAGGCGATGAAGGAGGCCACCGCCTACGGCAACGGCCAGTCGCAGAAGGAGAACGACGACGCGCTCGCCGAGATCAAGAAGACCGGCAAGAGCGAGATCATCGCGCTGACGCCGGAGCAGGATGCGGCGATGCGCAAGACGATGGAGCCGGTCTACAAGGACGTCGCCAAACGCGTCGGCCAGGGCCTGATCGACGAATTCGTCAAGGAGACCAAGGGGGCGACGAACTGAGACGTGTTGATTGGGGCGTACTCTTCCGTCATGGCCGGGCTTGACCCGGCCATCCACGTCTTTGTGGATGCCCGGGCGGCCTGCGCGAAGACGCCTTTCGCGCCTTGGCCCACCATGACGAATTCACTGTAGACGGGGGAATATTGATACTGCTTCGCATCCTCGACCGGCTGGAGGAGATATTGATCGCGACGCTGATGGCGGCCGCGACTCTCATCATCTTCGTGGCGGTGTGCCATCGCTATCTGATCGGCATTCCCTTGCTTTACCCGATCCTGTTCCCGATCAACCTGTCCTGGGCGCAGGAATTATGCATCTACATGTTCGTGTGGATGGCGAAGTTCGGCGCGGCCTATGGCGTGCGCACCGGCATCCATGTCGGCGTCGACGTCGTCGTCAACCAGCTCAGATCGCCGTGGCGCAACATCGTGGTGCTGTTCGGTCTGCTCTGCGGCGCCTTCTTCACCGCCGTGATCGGCACCATGGGCGCAAAGTTCGTCTACGGCCTGATGCAGACCGACCAGGTCTCGCCTGATCTCGAGATACCGAGTTGGTTCGTCTATCTCTGCATTCCGCTCGGTTCCTATTTGATGTGCTTCCGCTTCCTGCAGGTTGCCTGGGCTTACTTCCGCACCGGTGAACTTCCGCATCACGATCATGCCCGCGTCGAGGGCGTCGAGGTCGATGCGCCCGCGATCGGTGCCGGCGAGGTGACGCGATGACGAGCCTCTTCATCTTCGGCCTGCTGATTGTCCTGATGCTGACAGGCATGCCGATCTCGATCGCGCTCGGTCTGACCGTGCTCACCTTCATCTTCACCATGACCAACGTGCCGACGGAATCGGTGGCGCTGAAACTGTTCACCGGCATCGACAATTTCGAGATCATGGCGATCCCGTTCTTCATTCTGGCTGGCAATTTCCTGACCCATGGCGGCGTCGCTCGCCGCATGATCGCTTTTGCGACCGCGATGGTCGGACATTGGTATGGCGGGCTGGGGCTCGCCGGCGTCATGGCCTGCGCGCTGTTTGCGGCGGTGTCGGGCTCGTCACCGGCGACCGTGATCGCGATCGGCTCGATCATGATGCCGGCGATGGTGAGCCATGGATTTCCGAAGCGCTTCGGCGCGGGCGTGATCACGACTTCCGGCGCGCTCGGCATCCTGATTCCGCCGTCGATCGTGATGGTGATCTATTGCGTGGCGACCGGCGGCAGCATCGCGCTCGATCCGGCCGGCCATCGCGTCTCCTCTGCGTCCGTCGGGCAGATGTTCATCGCCGGTGTGATCCCCGGCTTGATGCTCGCCGCGCTATTGGGGATGACGACATTCTATCGCGCCTGGCGCAACGACTATCCGCGGCTGCCGCGCGCAAGCTGGGCGGAGCGGTTCACCGCGTTCCGTCGCTGCGTCTGGGGATTGCTGCTGATCGTGATCGTGCTCGGCGGCATCTACGCCGGCATGTTCACGCCGACGGAGGCCGCCGCCGTCAGCGCGGTGTACGCCTTCGTCATCGCGGTCTTCGTCTATCGCGATATGTCGCTGAAGGACGTGCCCAGGGTGCTGCTCGGCTCGGCTAACATGAGCGCGATGATCCTCTACATCATCACCAATGCCGTTCTGTTCTCCTTCCTGATGGCGAACGAGAACATCCCGCAGCAGATCGCGGCGTGGATCACCGGGGCAGGCGTCGACTGGATCATGTTCCTGCTGGTGGTCAACCTGCTGCTGCTGCTCGCCGGCAATGTAATGGAGGCGTCCTCGATCGTGCTGATCATGGCGCCGATCCTGTTTCCGGTGGCGGTCAAGCTCGGCATCCATCCGGTGCATTTGGGCATCCTGATGGTAGTCAACATGGAGGTCGGCATGTGCCATCCGCCTGTCGGCCTCAACCTCTATGTCGCGTCCGGCATCGCCAAGATGGGCATCACGGAACTGACGATCGCGGTGTGGCCATGGCTTTTGACCATGCTGATCTTCCTCGGCATCGTCACCTACGTCCCCGAGATCTCGCTGTGGCTGCCGCGTGCGCTCGGCATGTTGTGAACGCTTAACGATGGCGGATTACATCTTGGTAAGGGAACGCTCCCTGTCCAAACTGTAAGTTGCGGGGCGGGCAGGGCGGTCTCATCTTCAGGCAACCTTCAAAGGAGGTTCGCATGAAGAAAGTTCTGCTCGCCGGCGCCGCGGCGCTCGCCATCGCCGGCTCCACCGTCGCCTACGCCCAGCATCGTCCGTGGATGCATGGCCAAATGCGGATGAACCCGGAGGACCGCGCGGCCTTCCTCGATGCACGGATCGCCGCGGTTCATGCCGGGCTGAAGCTCACCGCCGACCAGGAGAAGCTGTGGCCGCCGGTCGAGGCCGCGGTGCGCGATTTCGCCAAGCTTCGGGTCGACCGGGCCAATGCGCGGATGGAGGCGGAGAAGAACGCGGATGCGCAGCAGAAGCCGGATCTGGTTGCCCGGCTCCGCGAGCGCGCCGACAACATGGCAGCCAGCGCCGCCGCGCTGAAGAAGATCGCCGACGCCGCCGATCCGCTCTACAAGACGCTGGACGACAATCAGAAGCGCCGGCTCACCCTCCTGACCCACATGGACCGCCGCTTTGGGGGTGAAGGCTGGCGCCGCCACCGCTTCGACCGCGGCTTTGACCGCGACGATCGGGGTGACCGCGACGGCTCCGGCCGGCTCTGACCCCGCCGGTTGGTGACCTAACCATCGGAAAAACCGCCGGAATCCGGCGGTTTTTCATGTTCCCGGGCGCCTTGCCAAAGCACGGGAAAACCTCATCCAGCTTGCTGGACATCGCGGGGGCGCTTTGCTAAACGACGGCCCTCGCAACGAGGTCTTCCGGACCCGTTCCGGGCGCATAGCTCAGTTGGTAGAGCAGCTGACTCTTAATCAGCGGGTCCCAGGTTCGAGCCCTGGTGCGCCCACCACCATTAAGAGATTGGCCCGCAAGGGCTTTTTTAAATTCCCCGACAGAACAAACCGGGTCTCGTGCGACGCTTTTTGTGGTCGTACGTCGCACGCCGTGCGACGAGTCGGATAATTAGGGCCGAAGCCCATCCACCGCTGAAACGCGCAGCCAAATGAGAACTACCGGTCTGCGTTCAGCTCTTCATGCCTTCCTTCCGCGCCTGCAATTCAAGCCTGTCGATACCGGAATCGGCGCGAGCCGCATTGCGGGCGCGGGTGTCGCGGGCGGTCTGCGCATCCAGCCATTCCGCTAGGGCCTGTTTACAATTAGCGGCTTGCGAGGAAGGTGGCGACGAGATTGAGAAGGCCGGCAAAGCTGGCATCGGTCTTTTCGTAGCGAGTTGCGATGCGCCGGAATGCCTTGAGGGAACAGAAGAAGTTCTCGACCAAATGGCGCCATTTGTACATTTCGGCATCATAGGGGATGCGCCCGGCGCGGTCGGCTTTGGACGGGATGACCGCTGCGGCGCCGCGTTCATTGAGGCTGGCGCGCAGCCAGTTGTTGTCGAAAGCCTTGTCGCCGAACAGGGCCGCAAAATCGAGACCAGTGATCAAAGGTTCGACGCCGATGCTATCGTGACGCTGGCCTGGCAACAGCACGAAGCGAATGAGATTGCCGAGGGCGTCGACCAAGGCCACGATTTTGGTGGTCAGGCCGCCACGCGAGCGGCCTATGGCCTGATTTTGAGTCCCCCTTTTGCGCCGGTGCCATGCTGGTGGACCCGGACGAGCGTGCCATCGATGAGGACATATTCGAAATCAGGATCCTCGCAGAGCGCTTTGAAAACCCGTTCCCAGACTCCCTTCTGCGCCCAGCGCCAGAAGTGCGTATAGACGGTGAACCACTTGCCGAACGCTTCCGGCAGATCGCGCCACGGCGAGCCCGTGCGCGCAATCCAAAGAACCGCTTCGATAAAGAGCCGGTTGTCGCGCCCGCTGCTGCCAGGGTCTCCGGCTTTGCCCGACAGTTCCGGCGCGATCCGCTCCCACTGAGCGTCGCTCAACTTCAATCGAATCAAGGCTGATCTCCGTTTTCAACCTTGAATCAATTTTCTACCGGTTTGAGAATCCCTGACTGTAAACAGGCCCTAATGCGCGCTTGCGCTGATCGACCGCTCGAGCGCGCTGCGCCTTATTCTCCTCACGAGAGGAAAGGGGGCAAACAGCTTGTCGACGTTCCTAATCAGTTCGGCGTTCAGTCGCTCTGCGCGGACAATTGCCTGGCGCGCGTTGTCGCACGCAAGAAAGCCGAAGATTGCGACGGCTCGGGCGGTCGACACCCAATGGCGATAGGTACTCTCGTCGTAAGGCTCACCATTGTCCTCGTTGACCACCAGTTCGGGTGGGACCTTATCCAGTTGAAGCCGAAGCTTGAGTTCCTTTATGCGTGCACGCGAGGCATTTAGTCGTGCGCTGAGTTGTGGCGCCTCTTTGATGTCTGGTGCAGTGACGCCTGCTCATGCAGACGAGCCGGGCTGACCTCCGCACGGTCTTCATCGCAGGACCTCAAGCGGATCGACTTTACCCTCTCAAGGCTGAAACAGGGGTTCGATTCCCCTAGGGAGCGCCAGCAAACTCAGGCACTTAGCTAGCCGTCAGCCGCGTTCGTTGAATAATGGTTGAATAAGACGCTGGTGAACGGGGGCGAACGCTTGCGGAATTTGCTGCCGCCATTAGCAGACTAGCCTCGGCGCGATGCCTCACTGTGGCTGGCGCATCCGCGAAAAATTTCCGCGTCGCCCTTGGTGTCCGGAAATATTCAATCGCCGCTGACGTGCGCTGTCGTGCGCAAGCGCCCTCGGATGTTCGCATTGACGTTGCTGGCCGCACAATCAACTCTTGCCCGGTCGAGCTTTGTGCGAAACGAGGCCACGTGAGATACAATCGACGAGAGAAAACTGGCGGGCAACAGTCACAAGTCAGTCTGTCCGCTCCGGAGCGGTTGGGGTCGGGCTTGTCCTTGCGCCAGACGATGGTGCTCGGCTCGCCGGCGTCGCCGAATTCGGTCTTGAACCGCTCTAGGAAGTTACCCAGGCGGGGCTGCTTCTTCTTGATGGCCTCGAAGCGGAAGTCATCGGTGGGCACCAGCGCAAATCCCTCGACTTTGATCGGGAATTTGACCTGGTCGTTCGGCAGGCTGAACATCGGCCACCAGAGCGGCGGCTCCTTCGCTTTAGGTGCTCGGACATTGAATGCCAAGATCGTCAAAATATCTCGCGGTTAAGCGCGTGACATTTCGCAAGATAATGATCCTCGTGAAGGCAGGCGAGATGGCCGTCCATACATTTCTCTGCGTCTATCACGTTCACGAAGCCTTCTCCGGATACGTTCAAGCTCCCATTAGCGCGCAGCACCATCCAGAGTCTTTCAAGGACTTGCGAATCTCTCTTGGCTCGCGGCCGCGGTGACCAGCAGCAGCTTGGAGGTCGCGTAGGTCGTGAAATAGGTGGCGTTGAGCCGGACGCAGAACTGTCAGCTTGATCATCTCGGGTTTACACTCGACTGGAATTGTCGCGCGCCCCTGTAGCATGCACCGGCGTCGCTCGCAGCGTCGCCGTTTTACAGATTCTTGCTTTTTGTTCGATCTGCGCACCTTCAGGTCGTCCAATTGAAGGGCGAACATGCTACGGGGTTCTCAGGCGCAACGAGGCTCGAGATGACCATTGAAATCAGATGAACATTTCGACGTTGTCGTAATCGGCTCCGGCATCGGGGGGATGTCGGCCGCCCGTATGTTCGCCGAGTTCGGCCAGAAAAGAGTCCTCGTCCTCGAGCAGCACTACACGCTCGGCGGCATGACGCATGAGTTCACCAGAGAGGGCCGGTATCATTTCGGAACCGGCGTACACTATCTGACCGCTGACCCCGGCCCGGTGTTGAACTATCTGACGGACGGGCGCGCGCAATATCATCCCCTGCCCGACGACTACGACATTCTTCATTTCCCGGGCTTCGATTTCGCAATCCCCGCGTCGGAGGCCAAGTTTCGTGAGCGCCTCAAAGCCCAATTTCCGGACGAAGCCGGCGCCGTTGACCGCTTCTTCGCCAGAGTACGCAAGGCCTCGCGCGGGCTTACGGCGCGCAACATCGTGTCGTCATTTTCCCCGATTATCCGGGCGCTTTCGCTTCCCGTCATAGAGCGGCTCTATCCGGACACTTATCGCTCGATCAGGGATGTCGTCGCGAACCATTTCCGCGATCCGGCACTCAGGGCCATCGTGACCGCGCGTTGGGGATTGTTTGGACCGCCGCCGGCGACAAGCGCTTTCGGTTGCCACGCGCTCGTTGCCATTCAGTCCTACAAGGATGGCGCCACACATCCCGTCGGCGGCCCGAAAGAGCTCAGCCGGGCGATCATTGAAGCCCTTGAGCGCCGCGGCGTTGTCTTGCGCGCGCGCCAGCGCGTCCACAGGATCATCGTCGAAAACGGCCGCGCCGTCGGTGTCGAGGTCGAAGACCGCGCAACCAGTAGACAATACGCGGTGACCGCTCCTTGCATTGTTTCGGCGGCCGGCGCACGAAACACGCGCGCACTTCTCGACGCCGTATCCGCCAAACCCTGGGAAAGGGAGCTGGAGAAGCTACCCAAGGAGATTGCAACGGTCCTCCTGTTTATTGGCCTCGACCGATCGCCCGCCGCGCTCGGTCTGCGCGGCGAAAACCATTGGTTCATGCCTGACCTCGACGATGATGTGGGAGCCGTCCGGCCACTCGGTGACGGCATTCTATATACGTCGTTCTGTTCGCTCAATAATCCAGCTGCCCGCGCGCACACCGCCGAGGTGATGCAGTTCGTCGATGCAGACGTATTCCGTGAGTGGTTCGGGACAGAGGAAGGCGCCCGGCCGGAAAGTTACGCCAAGCTCAAGGCGGACGTGACCGAGCGGTTGCTCGATCGCCTGGATGCGCGATGGCCCGGTTTCAAAGCGTGCGTTGCATTCTCGGAACTTGCGACACCCCTTTCGTTCATGACCTATCAAAACAGCGTCCACGGCGCCTTTTATGGTCTTGCAACCAGCGCCGAGCGCTTGCGCTCGCCTATTGCCAGGTGCCGGACGGACATCAAGGGGCTCTATCTGTCCGGGCAAGATGCCTTTGGCCCCGGCATCGAGGCGGCACTGTGGGGTGGCGTCGTGTCGGCCAATGCAGCCTTGAGCCGGTCGCAGACGGCGAGGATGTGGGCGGCCATACGCCAGCGCAAAGCAGGACTCAATGCAGCCGCGCCCTGGCGGGGTTTTATGCGAGTTTCGAAACTCGAAGCCCTGACGCCATCGGTCAAGCGAATACGTTTTGATCCGTTGGGCGGCGGCGACTTACCCTTCGACTTCAAGGCCGGCCAGTACGTCAAGCTGGATTTGCCCGTCCCGGGTGAGACGATCGAGCGTGCCTATTCGATATCGAGCGGGCCTGACGAACGACGCTTCATCGAGATTTCGGTCAAGCGGGAAGAGCATGGGCTCGGCTCGACATTCCTACACGACGAGATGAAGGAAGGAGAGGCATTGCGGCTCAGCGCGCCGTTCGGTGAATTCACCATCGACATGGCGCGCGATATCGGCGCGGGACGCCTTCTGCTCATCGCTGGCGGTGTCGGCATGACGCCGATCATGAGCGTCCTCGCCGCCGCGGCGGAAGCGGCGTATTCCGGCCCGATCACGCTATTGGCTTCGTTTCGCTCCGAGGCCGAGATCTTGTTTCGGGACGAGATTGAGGCCTTCCGCAAGCGTTTGCCCGGTCTCGAAGTGTCGATCTTCGTCACAGCGCTGGACTCCGCTTCGCAAAGTCCGCGCGGCCAGATCGATCTCGACACGCTGCGGCCGTATGTCGGAAGCGTCGCCCGCGTGCATCTGTGTGGGCCGGCGCCAATGATGCACGTGATGATCGCTACACTAACGAGTCTTAACGTCCCGCGCGACGCTATCCATACCGAGGTCTTCGTTTCGAGCCAGAACAAGAAGACGCGGGGGGAAAACGCGCGGACGATCGCCCTCGCCGCAAGAGAGGCGGGTATCCACGAATTCAAGATTGGTGTGCGCGGGGGCGCTGTATTCACTTGCCCGCCCGGACAGACAATCCTCGCCGCCGCCAACGCCGCTCATGTTCCGTTCAAGCAGTCATGCGGCGAAGGCGCATGCGGCACATGCCGCGTACGTGTGCTCTCGGGCACGTTCATGACGGACGACCAGGCTTTGTTCTCCGCCGAGGAGATCACCGCCGGTTGGGTATTGGCCTGCCAGACGCTTCCAAAGAACGATCTGGAGATCGCTCGCCATGACGCTTAGCTGGCATTTTCCTCCCAATTACGGCTAATCTTCGCAATAGTGTTCAAAACAAAGACCAACTTTTGGATTCGCATTTTCTAGCAGTGCGCTAGCCTGCACGATGGAGATGGCCAGCACATGTCGAACCACGCATCGCCCGATCGTGACGACAATGATGCCGCGGCGATGCGGGGTCTCGCATTCTGCGACGCGGCGGCGACAGACGCCACGCCGAGCAACCATCGGGAGAACGTCGAAAGATTTCGGATGACGCCGATCCGAAGTATCGGCATCGGGGCAAAGTCTTCCTTGAAGGCATCATTTTGGAGAACCGATCTCGAAGACTCCCAAGTCAGCGGCGATCCTGACTACGGCAGCGTCATGGTGCATCTCGGCGGTGCCCGAGTCTGGCGCAACGCCGAGTCGAGCCCTGGCGAAAAAGGATCGGTGTCAATGCAGCCGTTCGAGAACACTCGTTGGCGGCTCGAAGGAGTGGTGAGCTTTGCGCACATTTTCGTGCCATTCACACTCCTCAAAGACGTCAGCGAGAGCCTTTTTGATCGCGGATTTGCGCCCGAGCATTTGTGGATCCCGATGGGGACCAGGGATAAACGCCTGTGCGGCGCGATCAGCGCGGTTCAAGCCGGCCTTTCTTCGATCGAGCCGACAAATCTCATCCTCGACAGCTGGGCGCTCATCCTTTCCGACATCTTGGTGCGGCGCTTCTCAAGCTATGCCAAGAGGCACGCGCGCTCATCAATAGGAAAGATTCCCGCCCGTGGCGTCGCGCATGTGATCGACTATATCGAGGCCAATATCGATCAGGATCTCAATCTGGCGTCGCTAGCGAGCGTGGCGGCCATGAGCGTCTATCATTTCGCCCGCCGCTTCAAAGAGACGGTCGGCATGAGTCCCCACGCTTATGTGCTTTCACGGCGTATTCGCCGCGCGCAGGAGATGCTCAATCGTGGCGGAAACAGCCTCGCGAACATAGCCGCAGCCTGCGGCTTCTCCAGCCAGGCGCATTTCACGACGGTCTTTCAGCGCGATCTTGGCGCGACGCCGGGCGAATACCGCCGCAGTCTGGCGTGAACACGAGCAGGATTCTGAAGCGCGATCAACTACCTCACCCAGCGCCCTATATTCCGAGCGCTAGATGGCTATGTGTCGGTAGCGGTACTCATGGTGCGCGCGCTCCAGTGCTCCGATCCTCTTACGTCCGAACCGCTGAATTCCTTCGAAGCGTCGGCTCCCGACGCCGATCCTTGGCCTCGCCGTCCTTTTCTTGTGCGCGCGCGTCGCCAGACCGGCCACTGCGCTCAACCCTTGCTGAAAGCGCGAGCGGCCTCGGCGGTGTCGAGAGCTTCGCGCAGGAGTTTGATCCTCCCGGGCTCGGCTATGAGCAGGCCCGCATAGGTCTGCCGGTAGGTCTTGCCGGTGTCGGTCACGAGCGCTTCCACCTGGTCTCGGCGAAGACTTTGTCGGGCGTATCGATCCAGATTTCGAGAGTCCCGAAGCCAAAGTCAGGGATCTTGGCAAGAACGCCAGCGATGAGACGCTCGATCGCCTCGGGTCCCTGGGCGTGCGCTTTCACCCATGGCAGTTCAAGTATGCCGTCTTCGGCATAGAGCGCCGCCGCTGCAGCCGGATTTCTAATGTTGTCCAGATAGGATTGGAGTAGTTCAAGAGCGTTCTTCATAGCATCGATCCCTGTGTTTCACGCGCCTCTCTATCGGTCGGCAACCCGCGCAGAGCTCCGAAAGCTCTTTGAGTATGCCGATCGCAGGCCGAAACTCATGCGGTCGATTGTTCCTGTTTTCTCACGAGAATTCAGCGCCCGAAGTGCAGCAGCGGGACTGAGATTCGCAAGTTCTTGAAATACCCGGAACGACCCATCCTGCTAGTCGTCGATCTAATTCCGACTGCGCGACGGACGCCCCCTCCGGCGGGCGTATTCCTTAATCAAAACGTGAGCGAAAAGCATGAGCGAACTGCTTCCGAACTATCTCCAAGGCCGCTGGCAGACCGGAAGCGGCAACGGGATCGCGCTCTTTGACCCGGTACTAGGCGATGAACTCGTGCGTGCCGATGCCGGCGGGCTGGATCTGGCGGCCGGATTCGCCTTCGCTCGCGAACGGGGTGGCGACGCACTACGCGCACTGAGCTATCGCGAACGCGGTGCATTGCTCGGTGCTATCGTCCAGGTACTTCAGGCCAACAAAGAAGCTTACTACGCCATTGCCACGGCCAATAGCGGCACAGTGATGAACGATTCAGGCATCGACATCGAAGGGGCGATCATCACCCTTGGCATGTATGCCGAACTTGGCAAGACCCTTGGCGACGCACATTTCCTGCGGGACGGCGAGCCCGCGCATCTCGGCATGAACCCCCTCTTCCAGTCGCAGCATGTCCAAGTGCCGGCCGAAGGGCTCGCGCTGTTCATCAATGCCTTCAATTTTCCGTCCTGGGGCCTCTGGGAAAAGGCCGGGCCGGCTTTGCTCTCCGGTGTGCCGGTCGTCGTGAAGCCGGCCACCGTCACCGCTTGGCTCACGCAGCGCATGGTCAAGGACGTAATCGATGCCGGTGTGTTGCCCGCAGGGGCCTTGTCGATCATCTGCGGCAGTTCGGCGGGGTTACAGGATGCGCTGCGACCCTTCGACGTGCTTTCGTTCACCGGCTCGGCCGACACTGCGGCGACGATCCGCTCGCACCCCGCGGTTGCCGCGCATTCGGTGCGCACGAATATTGAAGCCGACAGCGTGAACTCTGCTTTGCTGCTACCTGGGGAGACGTCGGACAGCGAGGCTTTCGGCCTTCTCGTGCGCGAGGTCGTGAACGAGATGACGGCGAAATCGGGCCAGAAGTGCACGGCGATCCGGCGCATCTTCGTGCCCGAATCGCTGTACAGCGCGGCGGCGGAAGGCATTGCCGCCAAGCTCGCAACGATCACGGTCGGCAACCCGCGCAACGACAGCGTTCGTATGGGCTCGCTTGTGGGCCGCGCGCAGTTGGTCAACGTCAACGAGGGACTGGCGAAGCTGTCCGCTGCGACCACCGTGCTGCACGACGGTCGCAAGGCCTCGCTCATCGATGTCGATCCTGCGGTCGCGGCCTGCATCGGCCCCGTGCTACTCGGTACGAGGGATGCCGACGGCACTACTACCGTGCATGACACCGAAGTCTTTGGCCCAGTGGCCACGTTGCTGCCTTACCGCACGCTTGAGCACGCACTGGCGCTGGCGCGCCGCGGCCAGGGTTCGCTCGCCGCCTCGCTGTATGGCAACAATACAGATATGCTGGCGACAGCCGCCCTTGGCTTGGCTGGCAGTCACGGCCGCTTGCATGTGGTATCCCCTGATGTTGCGCAGCTTCACACCGGCCACGGCAACGCCATGCCGCAATCGCTGCACGGCGGCCCAGGCCGCGCCGGTGGCGGTGAGGAACTCGGCGGCCCGCGCGCGTTAGCTTTCTACCACCGGCGCGCGGCCGTGCAGGCCAGCACCGCCGTGCTTGCGAAGCTTCCACGGTGAGCGTCTTGCCGCCCGCCAAGCTTACTGTCGTCGGCCTGGACCATCGGTTCCGCCCCACCTTGAGCATCTGGCCTTATGATCTCGCCCTTTTGGGACGCCGTAGCGCCTCTCCAATACACGAAGCGTCGCGAAGAAGGGATACGTCGTGCCAACTATGAAGATCTCGGGATCTGTATCCGTTGTCTCGGGCTCGTCGAGCGGGATAGGCGAAGCGACAGCGAGACTCCTTGCGTCAAAGGGCAGCCATGTGATCCTCCTAGCTCGCGACGCAAACCGGCTAGGTGAGGTCGCTGCCGACATCAAACGCCAAGGTGGCATAGCGAACGCCTATCCCGTGGACCTTGGCGACGCCAAGGCCCTTGCGGCAGCGGCCGCCCGCATCGTCGCAGAGCATGGTAGCCCCGACATCCTGATCAATAACGCCGGAGCCGGTCGCTGGCTGCCGCTGCTCGAGACGTCGGCAGATGAGGCCGCCGCCATGATGGCCTTGCCATATCTCGCGGCGTTCAACCTGACGAGGGAATTGCTGCCGTGGATGCTGAAGCGGCGCTCCGGTCAGATCGTGAACATTACATCAGTGGCGTCGCGGCTCTCCTGGCCCGGTGCAGTGGCCTACACGGCAGCACGGGCAGCAATGGAAGGATTCACAAACGCGTTACGAGCCGATATTCAAGGCTCGGGGATTTCCGTCATGCTGGCAACATTCGGAACCGTCGAGACAGCCTATTGGAAGAACAATCCCGGCAGCCGGGAGCACGTCCCCAGCAGTGCCGGCGCGATGAAGGCGCTCACACAGGAGCAGGTCGCCGACGCCATTGTTCGTGGCATCGAGCGTCGGCAAAGAGCGATCCTGCAACCGGGCTTCTTCAAGCTACTCTTTCTCCTCAATGCACTGTTTCCTGCGACGGTGTCGAACTACGTGGCCGGCCGCCGGAGCTGACTACGTTGCCGGCACTTATGGCGCTTGGTGCAGCGATCTGGCGCGGACATACTCCACGGGCGAGCCGACGGCCCAGCAACGGGAGGCCTACGCAGCGCTGTGGGAGATCGAGACAGCCACCATCAACATGGTGCGGCCAAGCATGCCGGCCGAAGAGCCCTTCTACTTCTGCAAGCAGAGCTTCGAGAAGGCAAGCTGAATTTCACCATGCCTCACATCGGGCACAGCCTGGGTGTCGAGCTGCACGAGACCCCGATGATCAGGCCCGGTGAAAAGCGGAAGCTCGAGGAAGGGATGGTGATCAATATCGAGCCGTTGATCACCGACTCCGCCGGTGAGACCTACCACCTCGAGGATCTGTTCGTGGTGACCGGCAGCGGTCCTCGTCTGCTGACCCAAGGCTTTGCCCCGAGGAGCATCCCGGTCATCGGAGAGCCCATCTCCGCATAGGGTGGAGAGGGCAAAACCCGGCCTCCCTTCTTCGCGCTGTTTGCCGACTCCGGAAGAGCCGCTATACAGACAACGCATGGATGCGACGGGAGGTGCCGTGGTGGCTCGGGCGAAGCAGGGATCCGACAGGAATGCAACTTCAGGCAAGCTCGCCGGTGAGGCGCCGATCGACCCGAGAGCAAGATCCATGACTCAGTTCGAGCTTGCTCTGGTCGTCGTGCACAACGCATTCTCGCAATGGACTGTTCGGTGCGGCACGGCGGTCGGAGCAGGCCGCTTTTTCGTCGCTCGATCTTCTCGTCATCGGGTTCTTGAACTCGAAAGATCAGAAGGTTAGGGCGGCAGATATTTCCTTCGCGCTGAAGATCGAGGACACCTACACCGTACAGTATGCGCTCAAGAAGCTGGCGGCCGCACACCTGGTCGAAAGCCAGCGTTCCGGCAAGGAAACTCTGTTCCAGCTGACTTCTGCCGGACGAAATCTCTACAAGAGATATTCGATCGTCCGCTCCAATTTCCTGCTCGATGCGGTCGCGATGATCTCCGCGAACGATCTCGATCGCCTTGCCAGCGTCCTTCGCACGATTTCAGGTATCTATGAGCAGGCAGCGCGCAACGCCTCGTCGCTGAACGTCGGCGAAGAGATCAACCTCGAAAAGTGAGCCCGCTTCCGCGGTCGGCTTTTGGCGGCGCCGCAATGCCGCGCTGGCCCTGTCGTAGCCGCCAAACGGCACGGACGCATGTGACATAACATTTTATGAGTAATTTACTTGTAAAATGGTCGAATATTATTGACGAGGTGCCCCGGAAGGCCTTGAGGCCGGATATCTCGGCAGGAAGCTCTTCCTGCTGTCCGCCGCGCATCCCGAGCTCGAAATCGAACTGGTCGCCTTGCCGCGGACCTATTCGTTGGCGGCGCGCGAGGTCGGTATTTCGATCACGGTCGACCGGCCGGTGACGGGGCGGGTCACGGCGCAGAAGCTGACTGACTACACGCTCGATCTCTATGGTTCGGATATCTACTTCCAGCGGATGGGTCGTCCGAGGTCGCTGCAGGATCTCAGGAAACACGTCTTCGTCGGGTACATCCCCGAGCTTCTCTTCACCCAGCAGTTGAACTTCCTTGACTTGGGTGACGGTGTGGAAGTCGTTCCGACGATCCGCACCAGCAGCGTGATCGCGCAGGTCGACGCGGTGGTCAGCGGCGCGGCGATCGGCGTTCTGCCGCGTTATATTGCACGCGAGCGACCGGGGTTGAAGCTTCTGCTCGGAGACAAGCTCCAGGCTACGCGCAGCTACTGGATGTCTGTCCACGACGATACCCGTCAACTTCGCCGTGTCCGCGTGGTGCTCGAGGCGGTTGCGGCAGCGGTCCGCGCAGATCGCAGGTCCTTCTTGCGTTGAATTGGACGGCCCCCGCATTTCGCGCGGAAACTCGCGTTCGTTTATGGCCGAAGTTTTACGATTGCTGCATTGCAACGAGTCCCGGCCTCTGACATACTTGGTATGCGGCTCGCATGGTCGAGGTCGCCCTGAACGCGAACAGTGTGGTTCTCGGCCTCTGTAGAAGGGGCGGGGACCATTTTTTTTTGGGTGAACGCTGATGGATTCAGAGACTTGGCGCGTCGGTATCTTGTTTTCCGAGACCGGAGTGACCGGAGCGATCGAGCGCACGCAGCGGGCGGCTACGCTTCTCGCGATCGAAGAAATCAACGCGGCTGGCGGCGTATGCGGACGTCCCATTGAGCCCGTAGCCTACGATCCGGCCTCCACGCCATCTCGATATCGCGAGCTGACGGTGAAGCTCCTAGATGAGGACCGTGTGCGCGTGATCTTCGGCGGGCATATGTCGAGTACCCGCAAGGCGATGTTGCCGGTCGTCGAGGCGCGAGGCGCGTTGATGTTCTATCCGACGCTCTACGAGGGCTTCGAGTATTCGCGCCACTGCATCTTTACCGGTGCAGCTCCAAATCAGAACTCAGTTCAGCTGGTCGACTATCTCACGAAGAACTACGGAGGCCGCGTGTTTCTGGTGGGATCTAACTATGTCTATCCCTATGAGTCGAACAGGATCATTGCGGATCTCTTCGCGGGGGCCGGTGGTCATGCTGTCGACGAAATGTATGTGCCGCTCAGCTTGACCGATAGCCACATTGCAAAGATCCTCGACAGGGTCCGCACGATGAAGCCCGATGTTATTTACTCTACGATTGTCGGCGCAGGCATCGTGCCATTCTATACTGCCTTCAAAGACGCCGGGTTTGACGGCCGCCAGCTTCCGATCGCCAGTCAATCGACCAGCGAAGCTGATGTCGTTCTGATGCGGCCCGATGTTGCTGAAGGCCATGTCACAGCCGCGCCATTCTTTCAGACCATCGATACGCCGGCCGCCCGCGCGTTCGTTGATGCCTACCATAAGCGGGTAGGGAAGGACTGGCCGATGACGGCGCCCGCCGAAGCGGCTTACTTCTCGGTTCACCTCTTCGCGGCAGCACTGGAGCGGAGCCGCAGCGACCATCTCGAAGAGCTGCTGCGGTCGCTCTGGGAAGTGGAGTATGACGCGCCGCAGGGACCGGTCCAGGTCGATGCCAACACCAACCACACGCATCTGTGGCCGCGCGTAGCGCGCGTTGATGCCACTGGAAATTACCGCGTCGTGCATGATGCCGGAGTGAGGGTGCCACCCGACCCCTTCATGCTGGAGGTCCGCTTCAAGCATGAACCGGGAAGTGCATGGGCATTGTCCTACTGAGCGAGGCCAAATCCATGTCCGTCGCTCTTCTCAAGGATCTTCGCGACCTCGACGTTGCCGTGATCCACCCATTCGATGCCGACGGCGAACGGCTTGTCGAGCATCTGCGCCGTATCGGTTGCATGGCGAACCTGCTGTGGCCGGTACCTTCGTCCGTGCCCAAGGAATGCGACGTGGTCTTTCTCTCGATGGAAGACGAGGCTCGCGAGGAGATCGGGCAACTGCTGAAGTCGATGCCGAATCCGCCGCCGACCATACTTGCCATTGTGAGCTATGAGAATCCGTCGATGCTGCAGATGGTGCTCGAGAGCGGCGCATTGTCGGTGATCGAGCGTCCGATCAAGCCGTTTGGCGTGCTCACGAATCTCGCGATCGCCCGCAATCTCTGGCTGCAACGGCAACGTCTCTTGAAAGAGGCGCGCAAGTACAAGAGGAAGGTTCTGGGCGATCAGAAAATTGCGCGCGCAAAGGCGATCCTGATGGCGGCGAACAATTTGAACGAGCAGGACGCCTATGCAAAGCTGCGCCAAGAGGCGATGGCGCAGCGTCTTCCGATCGACGAGATTGCAAATTCAGTCATCAATTCCGAAATCCTCTTGCGTTAGATAAAAAACGATGCTTGTATTTTCCGACATCTGAAACAGATGTTCCTGGCGCATCCCCTCAACCGTTGAGGCCATGTTCTAGGTGTGTGGCGTGTAGCACACGCGACACTGCGGCGATGGAGCCCGCTCAATCCTCTGAACAGAGGAGAGTGCGGGTTTTTTGTTGCCTGCTGACAAGGCCGTCAGCCCATTCATTTCGGGATGATCGTCAAGTCGACATGTTGTTCGACCGATGGCGCTCGCCTTGAGCTCGGCAGGTGTTGGCTTGAATTTGCCGGCGCCGGACGAAGGGAGATGGATGTTTTTCCGCTTTCATCGACTTTTGGAAACAGGGGAAGTTCTATGAACGTAAGTCGTCGTCACCTTCTGAAAGCAGCCGCGCTGGGTTCCGCCAGCCTCGCCGCACCACACATTGTGGGCCGTGCTTTTGCGGCCGAGCCGATCAAGGTCGGCGCGCTCTACTCGCAGACGGGAAATCTGGCAGTGGCGGAGAAGCTGCTCGCCAATGGCGTGTCGATGGCCGTCGCCGAAATCAATGCCACGGGCGGCGTCCTGGGCCGTCCCGTCGAGGTCGTCGTTGAGGATGGGGCGTCCGATCCGAAGACATTCTCGGAGAAGGCCTCCAAGCTGATCGTCAAGGACAAGATCATGACCGTCTTTGGCTGCCACACCTCCGCGAGCCGCAAGGCTGTACTGCCGATTTTCGAGAAGCGCGGTGCGATGCTGTTCTATCAAACCCACTACGAAGGGTTCGAGTGCTCGCGCAACGTGATTTACTCCGGCGCCGTGCCGAACCATCAGCTCGGGAACTATATTCCCTGGATCGTGAAGACTCTCGGAAAGAAGAAGTTCTTCATCGTTGGTTCGAACTACATTTACCCACGCGAGATGGCGAAAGTTTCCAAGAAGCTGATCGAGGCCGCTGGCGCCCAATGGGTGGCCGACGAGTATCTCGAGCTCGGCCATTCCGAGTGGGCGGTCATGGTGAAGAAGATCAAGGAGTCGGCCGCTGATGTCGTCTTGTCCAATGTCGTCGGTGACTCCATCATCGCATTCTATCGAGAGTTCAAGAACCAGGGCATCTCGCAGGCCGACATCCCGATTTGCGCAACTGTGACGTCGGAAATCGAGATCGCCGCCATGGGCGCGGATTACGCGGCTGGTAGCTATACCTCGTTCCCATATTTCATGTCGCTCGACATGCCCGGCAACAAGAGCTTCATCGAGCGCTTCCGTAAATTCGTCAACGATCCTAAGCAGGTCACTTATCATTCGCTGGAGGCCGCCTACTTCCAGGTCTTCCTGTGGAAGCAGGCGGTGGAGAAGAGCAAGGATCTCGGCGCAGAGGGGATCCGGACCGGCATCGCAGGTCAGAGCTACGAGGCGCCCGGCGGTAAGGTGACGATCGACGCCGATAATCTGCATTGCTGGCTGACGCCGCGCATCGGTCAGTGGCAGGCGGACGGCCAGAGCAAGGTTGTCGATGCATATCCGCACCCGATCAAGCCGCTTCCGTATTTCGCCTATGGCGAAACCGAATCCAATCTCTTCTGCACCTCGAAAGGCCTCGATACGGCGAAGTTGAAGATCTGAGCTCATCACTCAGCCCGTGAGACGATCTTCGCCTCACGGGCTATGACACCGACAAGCGCAGGATTTGCGGTACGCTTCATGATCGACGTTTTTTTCATCGGCCTTAGCTTGAGCTCGATTCTGCTGCTGGTCGCGCTCGGCCTTGCGATCACCTACGGTGCCATGGGCGTCATCAACATGGCGCATGGCGAGATCGTGATGGCAGGGGCCTACGTGGCGGTGCTCTCGGGGATATGGCTGAAGACCAGCTTCTATGTGGCCTTACCACTGGCCTTTCTCGCCGCTGCAGCCCTTGGCTGGATCATCGAACGTCTGGTGGTGAGCCGTCTCTACGGGCGGCTTCTCGACACCCTGCTCGCGACGTGGGGAGTCTCCATGCTGATTCAGCAGGCGATCCGGCTCGAGTTCGGCTTGACGTTCCTGGGGATCCACATCGCTGGCTTGGGAAGTGGCCTGCAGAATGTCGCCGTGCCTCCAGAACTTCAGGGGGTGGTCAACATCGCCGGCCTCGAACTCAATGCCTACCGTGGCTTCATCGTGCTCGTGACCGTGGTGCTCACCGCGCTGACCTGGTTCATCATGTACCGGACGTCGCTCGGAATGAAGGTCCGCGCGATCATTCGCAACCCGAAAATGGCGGCCGCTTGCGGTATCGACGTCAGGAAGGTCAATGCGCTCACCTTCGCTTATGGCTCGGGACTAGCCGGTGTTGCCGGCGTCATGATGTCAGGCTTCAAGGGGGTCTCGCCTGATCTCGGTTCGAGCATGGTGGTCGACGGCTTCATGGTTGTAGTCACCGGCGGCCTCGGTAGCCTGATCGGTACCATCATGGCATCCGGACTTCTGGGAGAAACCAATGCGCTCGTCGCAGTCGCGACCAACGACATCCTGGCGCGCGCCGTGATCTTCGCGGCCGTGATTCTCGTCATCGTCTTGAAGCCCGAAGGGCTGTTCTCGTTCAAACGTCGCTGAGCTCCATGACTCTCGATCGCAGGCTGACACTTTGCGCTTACGCGCTGTTCATTGTCGCAATCTTTGCGGTGCCGCTGTTCGTCGACGAATTTGGGCTGAACCGGATCGCCAAGTTTCTCGTCTATGGCATGCTCGGCATCGCGATCGCGCTGTCCTGGGGCTACGCGGGTATCCTCAATCTCGGGCAGGGGCTTTTCTTCGGGCTCGGCGCCTACATGCTCGCCATGTCGCTGAAACTGGCGAGCCCAACTAGCCTGCAACAGGGTGCGGACAAGCCGGTGCCGGACTTCATGCTCTGGAATGCCGAGCCGGGTGCGCCGACCGACCTGTGTTGCATCAACAAGGCATCATTTCTCTGGCTGCCGTTCCAGCACCAGAGCTTCGGTCTCGTCATGGGAATTGCGCTGCCGGTGATCGTGGCGGCTTTGCTGGGCATCATTGTATTTCGCAAGCGGATCGAAGGGCCTTTTGTCTCGATCATCACGCTGGCCCTGGTGCTGCTCGTTCGCCTCGTGCTGGTCGATGCGCAGCCGGTCACGGGTGGATTCAACGGGCTGACGGACCTCGCCTCGCTTGAGATATTCGGCTTCGAGTTCGATCCCTACAGCAAGGGCACGTACTGGCTGGTCGCAAGTATCCTTACATTGACCCTTGTGTGGACGCGCCTGATCGTCGAGACCCGAGCCGGTCTGGTGTTGCAGGCGGCGCGGGACGACCAGCGGCGCGTTCGCTATCTCGGTTTCGACGTCTCGCTTTACCAGACGTTCTTCTTTTGCGTGGCGGCGGCGATCTCGGGCGTGGCGGGCATGCTCTATGTGATCGTCGCGCAGTTTGCCTCGCCGACCTTCATGGATCTTGCCTTCTCCGTGACGATGGTGGTCTGGGCGGCCGTCGGCGGCCGCGCTTCCATCCTGGGCGCGTGCGTTGGAGCGATTCTGATCAACATGATGGAGGCCGGCATCAGCGAAACGGAGGCGCTGGTCGGAGCCTGGAAAGCGATCATAGGACTGGTTTTCGTGCTGACCGTCCTGTTCCTTCCTCGGGGCCTCGGTGGGCTCTTGCATGACCTGATCGGGCGATTTGCTTCGGTCGGGCGTGACAAGCGGCGTGTTGCTCATGTTCCGATGTCCGGCGCGGCCGTCACGGAAACCAAGGAGGCTTGAGAATGTCGGCGGTCGCGATCACGATCGACGGGCTCGGCGTGAACTTCGGCGGCTTCAAGGCGGTCGACAACGTCTCGCTCACCGTCGATGACGGAGAGCTTCGCGTTCTGCTCGGTGCGAACGGTGCCGGGAAGACCACCTTGATGGATCTGGTGAGCGGAAAGACACCAAGCACGGATGGACGCGTCTGGATCTATGACACCGAGATCACAAACTGGCCCGAACATCTGATCGCCCGTGCAGGCGTGGGCCGCAAGTTTCAGATCCCGAGCGTGTTTCGCGACCTGACCGTGAAGCAGAACCTGCAGGTCGCGAGCTGCCGGCGGACCGCAGTGATCGCAAATCTCGGCTTCGGCCATCCGGCGACCGCGCGCGAGAAGGTCGATCGTGCGATCGAGCTGATCGGGCTCCGTGACCAGATCAATACGGCCGCGGCCGATCTCAGCCATGGGCAGACCCAATGGCTCGAGCTCGGAATCCTGATGGTTCAGAACCCCAAAGTGATCCTGCTGGACGAGCCGACGGCCGGCATGACGCAAGCGGAAACCATGAGAACCGCAGAGATCATCAACGGCATGAAAGGGCAGCACACGATGCTCGTGGTCGAGCACGATGGGGCTTCGTGCGCGAGATTGCGCAGCGGATCACGGTTCTCCATCTCGGCCGCGTCCTGGCCGAGGGCGGGATCTCGGAGATCGAGGCGAACCCGAAGGTCCGCGCAGCCTATCTCGGGTCAAAGGGGGTGTCGTGACGCTCCAGCTCTCCAATATCGACAGCTTTTACGGCCGCAGCCACGTCCTTCACGGTTTGTCGCTTACAGTTCCGGCAGGGCAGGTGACGAGCGTCATGGGCCGGAACGGGACCGGCAAGACGACGCTCCTGAAAACGATCATGGCGCTCACGGATCACGCCGACGGGCGCATCGTCCTCAATGGCGAGGATCTGTCGGCCAAGCCGACGCATTTGAGGGCTGCCGCCGGGATCGCATACGTGCCGCAGGGGCGCGAGATCATCGCCGACTTCACGATCCGGGAAAACATCCTGATGGGCTGCTTTGCCCGCCGCGATGGCAAGCGCGTTTTGCCGGATTTCATCGGAAAGCTGTTTCCTTACCTCACCGAGAATCTCGATCGGCCAGGCGGCTTGCTGTCCGGCGGACAGCAGCAGCAGCTCGCGATCGCGCGCGCGCTCGCCGCCGACCCGAAGGTGTTGCTGCTCGACGAGCCGAATGAGGGCATCCAGCCGTCGATCGTCGAGGAGATCGAGCGCATCATCGTTCGGCTCAATCGCGAGATGGGGCTGACCGTCGTCCTCGTCGATCAGAATATCGACTTCGTTCGCTTCGCGTCTCACAGTTTCGCGATGCTCGAGAAGGGGCAGATCGTTGCGTCGGGCCCGATCTCAACTCTCACCGACACGCTCGTTCACGAGCACATGGCCGTCTGACGGCGCCTTCCGGAGTACATCAATGACAACATCCACGAGCTACCGCGCCGCAACGGTTCAATTCGAGCCGACCATGTACGAGAAGGAGCGCAATCTCGCGCGTCTGATCAAGCTCTGCACCGAGGCCGCAGCCGAGGGCGCGCGCCTGATCGTCACCCCCGAGATGGGGACGACGGGGTACTGCTGGTATGATCGCGATGAGGTCAAGCCATTCGTCGAGACCATACCTGGCCCGTCGACGGATCGTTTTCAGCGGATTTGCGAGCAGTACAACTGCTACATCGTTCTCGGGATGCCTGAGGTCGATCCCGCGACCGAGCTCTACTACAATACGGCCGTTCTTATCGGACCGAACGGGATCGTCGGTCGGCATCGTAAATCGCACCCCTATATCGCCGAGCCCAAATGGGCGGCGAACGGTAACGTCGCGCATCAGGTCTTCGATACCGAACTCGGCCGGATCGGAATGCTGGTCTGCATGGACCTGCACTTTTTCGAGACTGCACGCATCGAGGCGGTCGCGGGCGCCGACGTGATCTGCCACATCTCGAACTGGCTGCAGGAGCGCACGCCTGCGCCTTACTGGATCAACCGGGCATTCGAGAATTCCTGCTACGTGATCGAGGCGAACCGTTGGGGATTGGAGCGCACCGTGCAGTTCTCGGGCGGCAGCTGCATCATCGAGCCGGACGGCCGCGTGGCGGCGTCGATCGATGCCGGGGACGGCATCGCTTATGCAGAAATCGATCTGAGCAGGTCACGCAAACGCGAGGTGCTCGGCGAGAAAGTGTTTGAGAAACGGCGCCCGGAGCTCTACCCCGAACTGATGACCAACAGTTTCACCTGGAATCCGGGGGATTTTTTCAAGCTCTACGGCTACCAGCCGATTCCGAAGGGGAAGCTGTCGCAGCTGGCGGTCGTGCAATTTTCGCCAGCCGACGATGTCACTGCAAATCTGGCGACCATCGAGCATCGCGCCCGCGAGCTCGTCGGGACTGCCAAGCCCGACATGGTCGTCTTTCCCGAACTGTCATTGACCGGCTTGACCGATCCGGCAGCGCACGCCGAGGAACTGGAGGGGCCCGCCGTCAAGGCGTTGACCCGCCTCGCCATGAAGCTGAGGACGTATATCGTTGCCGGTCTTGCCGAGCGCGATGGCAATTGCATTTACAATACGGCCGTCCTCGCGGGCCCCGAGGGCCTCGTCGGGAGCTATCGCAAGATTCACCTCGGCAATGCGGATGCAGGCTGGGCGACAGCGGGCGACAGATGGAAGGTCTTCGATCTTGCCATGGGCCGGGTCGGCATCGCCATCGGGCACGACGCGCTCTATCCCGAGGCCATCCGCTCCTTGGCGCTGCGCGGATGCGATATCGTCGCTTGCCCGTCGGCGATCGCGGGCGTCTTCACGGGATCGCATACAGGGACTGCCATCCCGCACAACTATCCGATCCCGAAAGGCGCCGATCCGTATCATTGGCACGCCTTCCGTACGCGCGGTGGCGAGAACAACGTTTATCTGGCGTTCGCAAACGTGTTCGATCCCCCGCGCGGCTTCCTGGGGACGAGTGCCGTCTTTGGTCCGGACAATTTCGTCTTCCCGCGGCAGGAAACCGCCATCCTCGATCAGGAGGAGGGCGCCGTCACCACCATCGATACGAGCAATCTCGATACGCCATATCCAACCAACATCGTGCGGCGCAAGGATCTCGTCGTGATGCGTTTGCCGCACCACTACTTGCCCCTGGTGACATGGCATCAGTAGCAGAGCGGAAATGACCTGGCGTCGCGTGGCCATAGACACCGCAAAGCATCGATTCCCTACAGATGCAAACGGCCATCGCCATCTCCCGCGCTGCCGACACAGTGCTATTGTCCGAGTAGCAGCATAAGGAGCAGGCAACGAATTAGGTGAAACGACCGTTGTCAAAGCGGGGCGGAAACGCGCGACGCCCAAAAAAATCAACGGCTTAGAAGATGTTCATTGCGTTCGGGGCGCAGTGGTCGCCCTCCGTACATATTCGCCGCGGCTTTCGCTCAGCAGGGTTCGATGTCGGTATCGGTGGTTCCGTCTCCCGGATTTGAAACTGCAATCCGAGCCAGGCGAAATTCTGTCCAGAGACACCGCGTTCTGGCGGAACCGAAAATGCGCACCGTCGATTTTTCGGGACGGAGATCGGTTTCACCCGATCGGCAGCCCGAGGTCTTTCAATATTCCTTCGTATGGTGCCCCGAATCCCCGACGTGTCGCACGCGTCGGTCCATCCAGCTTTACGCGTTCTCGCAGTTGGATTTCACGCTGTAAGCCATTGACCTTTATGGGGTGTATCTTGGTCCAGTTGGAAAAATTCTCTCGAGAAATCAATGGTCGCAGCGTGTCTCTTAATCAGCGGGTCCCAGGTTCGAGCCCTGGTGCGCCCACCAGAAGTCCGGGGCGCAGTTCTGCGCCCCGTGTTCCCTGAGGCTGGGATCCGGCTCACGGAATAAATGCAAGCGCCATCGGGCTCAATGGGCGCGGGGAAACACATAAGTCAGACGCAACTGGAAGCCCCATCCCGGACCGCCCTGCGGCGTCTCGGCGTAATATCGAACGAGGCCGCCGACCTGAATCACCTGCGGGCCAATCTTGGCGAGCTGATTGAGACCGAGATTGATCGGCACCATCCACTGCCTCGAGGCCCAGTCATACGTGCTTTCGGAGCTCAAAAAGACTGTCGTCTGCGTCTTTGGGAACGTGTATGTCAGGAACGGCTGGAGAAAGCTCGCGTTCACGCGCTCTCGCCCGAAGGTCTCGTTGCTGAGGGACCAGATGTGATTGGCCAGCACGCCGTATAGCCAGTGACCGTTCTGCTGAAGGACGATCCCGGTGACACCGCTCCCCCATTGGTGGTGACCCAGCACCTCGTCGGTCGCTGTCGGATACAGAAAAACCGGGCCGACGCCCCAAGTGACACCGTTCACGGGTTTCGCCGGTGAGAGAAAAAAGCTCTGCACCACGTCGCCCAAGCCCGACTCGTAGGTCGGAAAGAGCCTTTCGACGTGGGTGACGGGTATGATCGTGCGAGTGATGAGATTCCAGTTCTCGCTCAACGAAAAGGGAACGACCGGTTCGATGTTCAACGTGTACCGGAACGCGTCGCTGCGTCCATCCTTGGCGCCGTAGTCGAAATTGCTCTTCAACGGCACTTGAATGAGATTGGCAATCGGGTTTGCGAGCTGCTGTCCGAGTCCTGAACTATGTTCGCCCGATTCTGTCGGTTCTCGCGGGCCCTCTGCGGCGGAAGCGGCGCCGGTGAAGAGCAGCACGGCCACGCATCCATGCGCGATGGCGCGAGGCCGCGGCGACCGAGCACGCCTCGATAGCACCGACGCCGGTGTCATCGCGGGCCATACTCGAAGGCCGGTATCGCCTTCAAGGCCTCCTTCGTGGCGCCCGCCAAGACCAGCCTTCCGTCCTTCAGCGCGAAGCGGCCCACCGGAAGCGCGATATCGTGCTTTCCGACTTTCAGGAATCCGCCGACGCCGACGATCGCGTATGAGACGGACTTCTCGGTGGAAATAATGATGTCGTCTATTGTCCCGATCTTCTCGTCCTTGTCGTTCCAGACGGCCTGCCCGAGGACTTGCCGTTTGACGCTTCAGCCCACCGCCAGTTCGCGGAGCTCGGCGGCT
The DNA here is from genome assembly GCF_000472865.1 of Bradyrhizobium elkanii WSM2783. Taxonomy (GTDB): domain Bacteria; phylum Pseudomonadota; class Alphaproteobacteria; order Rhizobiales; family Xanthobacteraceae; genus Bradyrhizobium; species Bradyrhizobium elkanii_A. Next base: position 88,940 of record NZ_AXAP01000002.1, read on the forward strand.
GCCACGCCAATGAGCGTGCTTCCGGCGACCTGCGCACCAGCGGCGCCGTTCATCAAGGGGAGGGCGATTGCGGCTAGAAAGTACATTTGCCTGATATGTTTCACGGGTGCGCCTCAAAGGAGTCTGTCGGGATATTGACGAATGTCGTTTGCGTCGTGCTACGCAGGAGCTTGCACAGCGGCTTCCTCCGCCGCGGTTCTCGCCAGCCGCGCCTCGATCGCTACGTGTTCGGCGCGCTCAATTGCGAACAGCGCGACTTCGAAAGCTTGCGCGGCCAGATCTTCGCTCTCAGTTGCTTGACGCTGCAGCCTCGTGACGTCACGTCGTTGCTTCCATTCCGCGGCCCTCTCTTCGAGACAGTCCAACTTGGCCTTTTCCCAGGCGTCAATGCGTCGGGCTGCGTTCTCGATTGAGGACCGGCGAGCGTCGATGTGGAGCTCCAGTTCGGCAAGATGCGCCCGGATTTCGGCCTCGGTGGCGGTCACCTCGGCCTGCATCCTGGCACTGATGGACGATAGGGCATCGTCGATCCTGGTGAGTTGCAAACGCAACTTGTCGCAAAATTGGTCGATCTTGTCGTTCATGAGGTCTCCCCGACGCTGTACCCGCGGACCGTTGACGTGTGATGCCACGGCGTGAATCTGAACGAGAATGGGCGTCCGCCTCGTCGACAAGCTTCTGAAACGATACGCACCCGGCCGTTCTTTCTTAGCGGCTAGTGTCGCGGTGACCGAGCCAAACGGGACAAAGGCGCGCAAATCCTTGCAAAGGCGCCGTACATCCAGCGGTAGCATCAGCGTATCTTAGGTTGAGCGAGAACAGCGTCCGAGCCCGACTTGATGAGCAGATCGACATCGTCGGCAGGCAGTTTGAAACGCGTTGGAATCGCCGAGAGTCTTGCTGCCAGTTGTGGTCCGAATTGGCTGAACGAGACTTCAGCGACCTCGAAGCTAATGTCGTTACATCGCCAGTCGGCCGCCGCGCCAAATCGCCTTGCCTCTCCTTGCGGCAGGCTGCATCGCCAATGTCTGACTGAGCGTTCCCATTCCTGAAGTGTGAGGCGAAACGCGTCGAAGCCGCTGCGAACGGCCGAACTGATAGCGGTATCAGTCACTGCGTCGAGAAGTTCAACGCCTGCGGGGCCTTCCAGCGTGCGAGACCAGCCACCGGACGGCGCTTGCCCTGAATTCACGACGATGAAGACGATTCTTCGCAAGCGCACGGCTTTATCGCGTGTCAGAGGCAGGTAGGGCGCGGCCGCTGCCGCGCGCGCGATGACGAGGCCGGAAAGTCCAAAGTTGTCGGTAATGCCGCCGTCCGCGAGCTTCAGGTATCTGACCTTGTCGGGATCGCGATAGTCGGCCAATGCCGTGGCAAACGCGCGCGCCTGCGATCCCGTATTTCGATCGGCAAGGATCGCATCCAGCCAACGCGGCAGAGGCGCCGGACATGACGATGCAAAGCTTTCCAGCACGATCGGCGTAAAGACGACCGGGACCGCAGCCGAGGCCGCGACCGCCGTCGACAATGGAAACTCCTTGAGGTCGCTGCACAACGCGGAGAATGTCACCGGCGAGAACACGAATGGCGTTCTGTGAAGCAGGTCGGACGCATTGATCCAGATGATCGGCTTGCCGGGCCTCAGGAGCTCTCCCATTGTGGCGCCATCAAAGAGATTTCGATCGAGCCAGCCCGTTAGGCGGCTCGCACTGTTCGCGCCTCCCTGCAAGCCACGCGAGAAATTCGCGAGGTCGATCTCGGTTCGCAGTGCTTCCTCGGCATTTCTCAGCAGGAAGCGTTCCCGGAAATCAACCAGTGCCTCGCGCCCTTTGAGGCCGAAATACGCCGCAGTCACGGAGCCTCCGGAGACTCCCGTCACGAACATGACGCGATCCAGGTAGCTTCCACCGCCTGGTGAGCGAACCTGGTCCAGTCCGCGGAGCGCACCGAAGGCAAACGCGGCCGCTCGCGTTCCGCCACCGGAAAACGCAAGACCGATCGCGGTGTCGCCGTCGAACTCCGGGACGGTCATGCGGGCCGATTTGGCACTATGCTGTGCGGGCAGATTTGCAACCTGGTTGAGCTCTGCACAGTGCGTGAGCACCAGGCACAGCGACAGCCCTGCGATTGCGAGCCCAAGCCGACAAGTGAAGGCCGAGCGCCAGTCCATGGTCCTGGATGGCATGATGCTGCTGATCCCCAAATCTGCAGGGCCACCTCTATGCCTGCTCGGTGAGGAAGCTCAGTCAAGCTCTCCTAATTCCTGCAAATCCTTCCAAACGATGCCGCCTCGCGGTCCTCATCGCGGCGCCAAGACTTCGTCCGATCGCGATCGACATCGCGGCTTCGTCTTTGGAAGGATTTGCCGGCCTTTCTTCAGCTTAACTCGATCGCTCTAACGGCGGCTGTTTCTGTCGGTCCGCGCAGCGGTGCCGCTGTAGGCTTAAAACCTGCTTACGGCCGCTGCTCTCACGCAAGATCTGCAGGGGCGAGCCTTCAAATGATTACACAGGAATTTCAGAAGAAGACCTTCGATGCGATTGTTGCCGCGCTCCCTTTCGCCCTTGATCCGAGCAAAGTTACGATCGAGCCCGGTGCTTCATATACGATCAGCCCCATCAAGGCGCATGATTATGCCGCCGGCGTCATGGCCGCCTTCGGCTGCGTCGTCGAGCATATTGGTCGGCTGCGCGGCCTGCCGTCGCAAACGATGAAACTCAACCGTCGCCGTTGCGGCCTCCTGCTCAATTCCGCTCAGTTGCAGTTCCTCAACGGCTATGGCTGCCTGATGGACACTTGGCCGATCGGTCCGGACAACGGCACCTATCGTGCCAAGGACGGCCGCTACGTCACCATGATCGGCCTGCATCCGCATCTGCGCGATGCGCTGCTCGATTATTTCCAGTGCTCCAACGCCGCGCATGCCATTCAGGCGGCGGTGGAGAAGAAGCCGGCGCAGCAGATCGAGGATGAGATGGCGGCGCGGCGCATTCCCGCGGGCATCGTGCGCAGCCCTGAGGAATGGCTCGCTCATCCGCAAGGCGCGGCCACAGCGAAACTGCCGATGGTGGAGATCGAGCAGCACGGCAACGGCGGCAAGCGCAGGCTCGGCAAGGCAGCAGCGCGCCCGCTCGAAGGCGTGCGCGTCGTCGAGATGGCGCATCTGGTTGCCGGTCCGACTATTGGGCGGCTGCTCGCCGAGCAGGGCGCCGAAGTGATCAAGATTCAGCCGCCGGTCGGCGACTGGGTGCTGCCGCTGTGGCTCGACGTCAATTGGGGCAAGAAGTGCATCCTGACCGACCTGAAGAGCCGCTCGGGCAGGGCGCGCCTGGCCGCCCTGCTGGCGGAAGCCGACGTGCTGGTCAACAGCAATTCACCCGGCGCGCTCGAGCGCTTGGGGCTCGATGAGGCCGCGCTGCGCGAGATCAATCCGAGCCTGGTCTATGCCGGAGCGACCTATGCGTCGCCGGGCACGCCATGGGCGGATCGCAAGGGCTTCGAGCAGATCGGCCAGGCCGTCAGCGGCATGATGCATGCCAATTCGGTCGGCATGGACGAGCCGACGCTGATCTCGGTGCTGCTCAATGACTACATCACCGGCTATCTCGCAGCGATCGGCGCAGTCGCGGCGCTGGCCGAGCGCGAGGAGAAGGGCGGTTTCTGGAAAACCGGCGCCTCGCTTAGCCGCTGCGCCACGATGGCCGCAAGCCTTACTGCGCCTCGCGACGCCGAACCTTATGAGCCCGTGAGCGTGCAGGACATGGTCGAGCACGGCATTGACCAGGATACGCCGCTCGGCACCTTCACGCGCCTGTCGTCTGCCGTCGAATTCAGCCACACGCCATCGATGCTGACGCTGCCGACGGGGCTCCCCGGCAATTATCCGGATACCACGACCTGGTCGACCGAGCCGGCCGCCACTGCCGATCTTCGTCTCCCGCACATCCTGTCGCACATCGCGCGCCATGGCGGTATCCGCAATCTCGTGCCAGGCCACGGCATCGAAGACCGCGGTGACGGTGGCGGCGGCCTCAGCCTCGCATCGAAGAGTTTGCTCGCGATCGTGCTCGCCGGCCGCAAGCTCTGAGCGAGCCGGCGCGGCGGCAAAAGTTCCTTTTGCAACCATTTGCGGGAATTTGGAGCGCTTCACTCAGGCCGACTTAGGCCGGCGTCGTAGCGTGACGAAGGTGGAAGAGCCGGGTCCCGGAATTCCACGAGAGGAGTGTTATGAAAATACGAAGTCTTGGCCTCTGGGCCTCTGCGGCGCTCTTGATCGCGGGAAGCGCCGCGCGCGCTGACGAAAACCTTGCCAATTTCGGCAACGTCAGCAGCGCAACTGCGCCCGGCCCGGCCGCGCCGGATAGGCCGTTGAAGAAGTCAAAGCAGCGCAAGGCCGCAGCGGAGAAATCGCCGCAGGTCTCCGATCCGTTCGGACCCGTCCCGACCGGCAAGTTGATTTCGCTGGTCAATGTTGCGCCAGGATTGCTCGCCTATTTCAACAGCGCGCCCGTATTCGGCCTGCCTGGCACAGTCACCGGCGACATCTGGCGCCGTACGCAGTTGCTGGGCGATTGGGGCGGCACGCGCACCGAGCTCGCGCAAAAAGGCTTCTTCTTCGACATCTATTCGACGAGCTACTACCAGAACATCACCTCGGGTGGACTGAAGACCGGCGGCGCCTTCGTTCAGAACACGCAGTTCTCGGTCAACATCGACACCGCGCGCGCCGGCTGGTGGTCGGGCGGCATCATCCACGCCACCGCGCAATGGCGCACCGGGGATTCGCCTGCTAACACGTTCACGGCGGGATCGGCTGTGCCGCAATATACCGGGCTCGTCTATCCCGATCCGCAACTGTCGCACGATATCCTGCCGACTGAATATTACCTGGTGCAGGCCCTGAGCCAGCAGTTCAGCGTGGTGCTCGGCAAGATCAGCAACATTTTCATCCCCGATCAGACCGCGTTCGGCAGCAGTTACAAGTACCACTTCGCCAATTTCAACTTCAACAAGAACCCGATGACGCCGAATTTCTACAATCCGACGTCGCTGGCCGCGCTCGGCATCTGGGCGCTCAGCCCGAAATTCGCGATCGCCGGCGGTGTGCTCGATCCCTACAGCAAGGCGGACAATCTCGCCTCGCACGCATTCGAGCACGTCAATCTCTACCTCATGGCCGTTATGTCCTACGACATCGCCGGCCTGCCCGGCCAGTTCTCGCCGGCCTTCAATTGGTCGAACAAGCCAAAGCTCGACCTGGAGACGCCGTTCGGCACGTTGACGTCGGTTGCGGCGGTGAGGCAGGCGGTAGGGGGCATGCTCGGCGCCAATTCTCTCGACGGCTTGCCGACCAACTCGAAGGATGAAAGCTGGTTCGCCATTGCCAACGCCTCGCAATATTTCTTCGTCAAGGACGATCCCGAGACCGTCCATCGCAAGCTGAAGAGCGGTGAGCTGATCCGCGGCGTCGGCGTGTTCGCGCGCGTCGGCTACGCCCCGGAGGAAACCAACATTGTCGCCCGCGATGCCAGCATCGCTCTGTTCGCCCACGGCATGATCGACGGCCGCGACTATGACAGTTTCGGCATCGGCGTCTACCACAACCAGATCAGCGGCAAGTTCAAGACCGATATCGGCCTTCTGACTCGCGGCGCCGCCTCGGCAAGCGACGAGACCGGGATGGAGGTATTTTACAACTTCGCCATCACCCCGGCGGTGCGGCTCATTCCGAGCTATCAGCACATCTGGCATCCGCTGAGCGCGCAGGTGGCGGATGGCCACACCAGCACGGATATCTTTCAGACTCGCCTGACGATCGCGTGGTGAGCAGGGCGGGGGAAGCATCATGGTATTCAAGGGCGTCTTGACCGGTCTGATGGAGCGGGCGGTGAAGGATGCGCTGGCTGCGCATTGGCGATTGCTCCTGGTCCAGGGCATCGCGATGGTGATCCTCGGTGCGCTTGCGATCGGCGCGCCGATGGCGGCCTCGATTGCGATCGAGCTGTATATCGGCGGCCTGTTCCTGGTCAGCGGCATTGTCGGCCTTGTCGCGATCTCTGCCGCGCGTGACGTGCCTGCGTTCCTCCGGGGGCTGTTGACGGCGGCACTGTCGATCGTGGTCGGCATCCTCCTGGTCGACCGGCCGATTGCCGGAACGTTGTCGCTGACCTTGGTACTTGCCGCCTTCTTCCTGGCGGAAGGCGTTTTCCAGATTGCAGCGTCGATCAACTACCGTACCGTTATTCCGAATTCCTGGATGTGGATGCTGCTGAGCGGCCTGTTGGATCTGGTCCTCGCCGCAGGCATCTGGTTCCTTTGGCCGATCAGCGCGATCTGGGCTCTTGGCCTTCTCGCGGGCGTCAACCTGATCTCGTCGGGTTGGGCCGCGATCATGGCGGCGCTCGCCGGCAGGGAGATCGCGAAAGACACCGCGCGCACCGCAACTCCGGCGCATCGGTGATGAAGATATCCGCCACGCTTCCGGCACGCGGCCGCGACCTGCGGCTCGATCTGTTCCGAGGCGTGGCGAACTGGGGCATCTTCTTCGACCATATCCCCAACAACGTCGTGAACTGGGTCACCACCCGGAACTACGGCTTCAGCGACGCCGCGGACCTCTTCATTTTCATCTCCGGCTACACCGTCGCCTTTGTCTATGCGCGGATGATGCTGGAGCGGGGCTTCGTGATCGGCGCGTCGCGACTTCTAAAGCGGGTCTGGCAGATCTATGTCGCCCACGTGTTCCTGTTCGTGATCTATCTCGCCGAGATCGGCTACCTCGCCCAAAAATACGGGAAGACGGGTTTTGCGGATGATTTCAACATCCGCGGCTTCCTCGAACATCCGGCGCAAGTCCTGTTCGAGGGCCTGATTCTCCGCTTCAAGCCGGTGAACATGGACGTGTTGCCGCTCTACATCGTCCTGATGGGTGTCTTTCCTCCGGTGCTGTGGCTGATGCTGCGCAGGCCGAACCTCACGCTTGCAGGCTCGGCACTGCTCTATCTCGCTGCCCGGCAGTTCGGCTGGAATCTGCCGGCCTATCCGGTCGGCGCCTGGTATTTCAATCCGTTTGCCTGGCAGTTGCTGTTCGTGTTCGGAGCCTGGTTTGCGCTGGGCGGGTCCGCACAGGCGATGCCGTTCATCCACTCGCGGACTGCGCTGGTGCTCGGGATCGCCTATCTCCTGTTCGCGCTCGTCCTCACCATGGCGGCGCGGTTCGACGAACTACGGGCGCTGATCCCCGCGGAGATCTATGGCGCCTTTAATCCCAACGACAAGACCAACCTCGCGCCGTACCGCCTGCTGCACTTCATCGTGTTCGCCTTCTTCGTCGTGCGCCTGCTGCCGAAGGATTGGCCAGGGCTGGAATGGCGCATCTTTCGCCCCGCCATCAAATGCGGCCAGCAGTCGCTCGAAGTGTTCTGTGCCGGCATCTTCCTGTCCTTCGCCGCGCATTTCGTGCTGGTCGAGATCTCCGGTGCCGTTTGGATGCAGCTTCTCGTCAGCGCCGCCGGCGTCGGCGCGATGACGGCGCTGGCCTACTATCGCTCCTGGTCAAAGGCGGCGGACAAGGCGCCGGCGAAACTCAAGCCGGTCGCCACGGCAGCGGATTGACCTTCAAGCGGTCGCCCATTGATCGAGCAAGGTCCGCGCCCGCATCAAATCCGCGGTCGAAAACCCCTCGGTGAACTTGCCGTATGACGCATCCAGCAGTTTGCGCGCGTCGTCGGTTTTTCCCTGGCCTTTGCGGAGCTCGGCGAGGCTGAGCGCCCCGCGCAGCTCCCAGAACAGCGCGCCGTGAAGCTGCGACAATTCGAGCGATTGCACGAACAGCGCCTCGGCAGCGCCCATGTCCGGCTGCTCGCCAAGCAGGAAGATCTCTCCCTTGATGCGCAGCGCCTCGGGCATCCACCATTGCACGTCATTGTGCCGGCAGCGGGCCAGCGCCTCCTCCGCCAGCAGGAGGGCTTCCTCGCGCCGGCCTGTCCTGGCCAGCACGTCGGCATGGCTGCTGAGGAAGGGCGTGAATTGCACCTCGAACTGCGCCTCGCTCAATCCGGCAAGCCCGGCGCGAAGTTTTGCCTCTGCGTCGGCAAAGTCGCCGCGCTTGGCGAGCAGGGCCCCGTGATAGGTGAGCGTGCAGGCCTTGTAACTCGGCAGATCGTGTCTATCCGCCCAATCGCCGAGAAGCCGGACCGCGTGCTCGGCCCCAGGCATGTCGCCCAGTCGCAGCGGAAAGGCGCAGCCGCACCAGGCCAGCGCGAAGCACAGTGAGAGTGCGTGTCCGCCGGCCTCGGCGTCGACGATGATCTGTTTCGTCATGCGCGCGGCCTGGTCGACCAAGCCCTGGATCCACAGGATGTTGGCGACCACACAGCGGGCCTGGATGCCGTGATCCAGGCCGGAGCGAACGACGGCCGCCTGTTGCGGCAGTGCGCGGATGCGGGCAAAGGCCCGTTGTGCATAAGCCATCGCCTGCGCATATTCGCCGACATAGACGAGGGAGCCACTGAACAGGAATTCGGCCGTTGCCAATTCGACGGGGTTGGAACTCCCCGCGACGACCGCCTCTGCCTCTCTTGCGAGCGCCAGCGCGCCGTGAAAATCCTCGAGCCGAAGGCAGAGATTGGTGAGTCCGGAAATCGCGCGAAGGTGCCAGCCGATGTCGCCGAGGCGCTCCGCCAGCTCGCTGCCACGGGTCAGTGCCGCGCGGGCTGGTTCGCTGACGCCGAGCGCATGCATCAACGACATGCCGAACTCGGTCTGCAAGACCATCTCGCGGCGGCTGCCGCGGTCCGCGTCGTCGAGCAGTGCGAGCGCCTTCCCGGTCCAGGCATGGCATTCCGTGAGCAGCGATATGTTGAGCCAGATCGGCGCCGAGGCCGCGGCGAGCGCGACGGCCGTCTCGCGATCGCCATGGGGGCCGAAACCCCAGACCAGCGCCGCGCGGATATTGTCGATCTCGGGCTTTGCCACTTCGGCGGCGATGGAGCGCCGGCCGGTCGGATCGGATTGGGCCGCTTCGAGGAAGTCCCTGAAATGCTCGGCGTGGCGCCGCGCCAGCGGCTCCGCCTCGCCAGATTCTCGCAGCTTCTCGATGGCGTAGGCCCGGGTCGTGGCCAGGAAACGGAAACGCGCGTCACCGTCGCTGATTCCGGCGACGATCAGCGACTTCATCACGAGGCCGGCAATGCTCTCGGTGATGTCCTCGCCATCTCCTGCGATGCCGCCGAGGACGGCGCTGGCCGAATTGATCGTGAAGCCGCCGATAAAAATCGCCAATCGCCGGAAGGTGGCCTGTTCCGCCGCGCTCAGCAGATGATAGCTCCAGTCGAGCGTGGCGCCGATCGTCTGATGGCGAATTTGGCCCCGCGGACCGCCGCCGAGGACGCTCAGCCGATCGTCCAGCCGCGACGCCAGTCCGCGCACGCCGAACGTATCCACCCGCGCCGCCGCGAATTCGATCGCGAGCGGCAGGCCGTCCAGTTTGCGGCAGATGCTGGCGACACTCCTGGCATCGGCATCGGTCAGATCGAATTCGTTGGAGGCGGCGGCCGCGCGTTCGACGAAGAGCTGGACGGCGGGAAAGCCGAGCGCCTCGGTCGCGGTCAAAGTTGCCATGTCCGGCGGGGTTTCGAGCGGCGGCAGCCGATAGAGCTGCTCGCCGTCGACGTGAAGCGGCTCGCGGCTCGTGGCCAGCACGTGAACGTTGCGCGCCGCCTTGGTGATGCCGGCAGCGAGGGCAGCGGCCTGATCGATCACGTGCTCGCAATTGTCGAGCACCAGCAGCATCTGCTTGTCGCTGAGCGCGCCGATCAGGCTCGGCAAGGGATTGTCCGAACGGATCTCGAGCTTGAGTGAGGCGGCGAGCGCCGTCGGCACCAGTTCCGGATCGGTTACGGGGGCAAGGTCGACAAGCCAGACGCCGTCCTTCAGCGTTCCGATCATCTGCTCGGCAACGTCGAGCGCAACGGCAGTCTTGCCCACGCCGCCCGCGCCGACGACCGTCAGGAGGCGGTGCGCCGCGATCCTTTGGCAAAGATTGCGCACGACGTCGTCGCGGCCAATCAGGCGGGTGAGCTGGGCGGGAAGATTGTGGGGGGCCTGCGGCGCCGCGGCTGGCGGCGCCGCCGGCACGGACTGGGTGACGATGGAGACGGGAGCAACGAAGCGATAACCGCGGCCGGGAATGTTGACGATGTAGCGTTGGCCGCCCTGGCCGTCGCCGAGCGCACGGCGAAGCGCTGCGACATGCACCGTCAGATTGGCTTCGACGACGACGGTCTCCGGCCAGACGATGGCGACGAGATCGCGCTTGCTGACCAGTTCGCCGGCTCGCACGACGAGCGCGATCAAGATGTCGAGCGCGCGGCTGCCGAGCCGCACCGGGCGATCGCCCTCGCTCAGAATTCGCTCGGCGCTGAGCAGCCGAAACGGCCCAAATGAGAACTCGTAGGCTACGGAGGCAGGCTGCTCCGCTGCGACCTGTCGTTTCAAGTGATCCTGCATCGTTGGACGATACCTGTGAGGCGAACTCAAGTCTATCTTGGATGGCTGCCCCGAGCCTGTTTCCACGGGATCGAGCCGGACCGCTGCTCTTAACGGTCCAGCCTCATGGCCGATGAGGCCCGACGTGCTGGATCTGGACCGAGATGGCTTCCGCCCGCGCCAGCAAGGCCTGGATGATGGCGCGCTCGGCCTGGTCCATGGCAAGGAGCGCGATCTCGGTGGCGATGACAGCGCAGCGCTCGCAACGGTCGGCGCGGGCGTGTAGTTGGCTCGTCTGCCGTGCCTGCTTCCAGGCCGCGATCTGAGCAGCCGTCTCGGCCCGCTCGTCGTTGATCAACTGCTCGAAGCTTGCATAGGAGGCAACCGTCCGTGCGCGAACCTGCTCGGCGGTCTCGTTGATCTTGCGCAGTTGCTCGCGAAGATCCTGCTCTGCCGGGTGCTCGTCGTCGAAGACGAGCGTGTTGGCGCGATCAAATGTCTCGGCGATGCTCGAAAAATGCTGTCGCAGCTCGTCCCTGAGCTCTCCCATATTGCCATTCATTGGATGCATGCCCCGCGATCAGCGATGTCGCCCGATATCCTCGGGGATACCGCGATCCGCGCCGAATAAATTCCGGCAAATCCTTGCAAAAATCCTGCGCCGTCACTTAGGCGCGGGTAAGCACCGTTCGGACTGTGTTGGCTTGCGAAGGATTTGGCTGGCTTTGCCGGGATTCATTCGCCGGCCCGTTCGCCGTCGTGCACGCTACCGCATCGAAGCAATCATTTGGCGACACGGAAGTTCACGATGCGGCAGGGCAAGGGTCAGATTCGACAATCGTTCCACGTGTGCGGTGGGGTACTGGCCATTTCGATCATGCTAGGGGCTGGCGTTGGGTACGCCCAGGACGGCACGTCGGCGCAGCGCAACGCCTGCAAGCCGGACGTGTTTCGTTTGTGCGCCGAGTTCATCCCAAATCGCGACACAATTACAGCTTGTCTCCAGCGCAAAGTATCAAAGCTCAGTCCAGCGTGCCGTGCCGTCTTCGAAGGCAAGAAGTAGGTCGATGAGTGCGTAAGTGTTCAGCCTTGGCGAATTTCGTGCTCGAACGTCAAACAGCTTGAGTGCCGTCGCTCATTGGAAGGCGATTCTCAGAGCGTGCGGGCTTGCAGTAGCATTGTTGGTCCACAGTGCACCTGCACAGCAGGCCTGCGCCGCCGCCCCCAATCAGCAGATCTCTGTGCCCGCTCAAGCTCATCCGCAGCTCGGCAGCAGCATCAGAGTGCCAGATCTGAAGGATGAACTCGCGGCATTTCGCGGTTCGAGAGTATCTCTCGGCGAAGCGCTAATTGCAGCGCAAAGGCTTCATCCCGGTGGGAGAGTGGTGGACATCTCATTTGATCAGGATAAAGGCGTTCCCGCCTATCTTGTGAAAACGCTCCAAAGTGATCGCCTCTGGGAAGATGCCATAGACGCAAACGCGGGCGACCGTTTAGGTCAGACAATCGGAACACCGCTCAGTGAGCTTGACAAGGAGAGCAGACGCAACCTTGCTGCATTCAAGCGCGTGAACCAAGAGATCATTGATGCGGTGCTTGTCGCCGAGAAAAGCGCATCGGGAAAGGCGATCAGCGGAGGACTGCTGAACGATAGTGGTAGGCTAAGCTTCTCGATCGTCGTGATTTCCGGAGATGATCTCAAGCAGGTCCTTCTTGAGCCGCTGTCAGCAAGAGATGCACGGCCTCGCTGGCGAAAACAGCGATGACCTAATATCCCAGCTGGGTGTCGGCACTCGCGCGCGGGCTACTTGGCGGCGCCAAGCGTCCGCCGCTCAAATGGCTGCCACCAGCGAATGTTGGTATCTGTGGCTGCGCGTCCGGGATTCGGACCCATGAGCGAACTATCTTGAGCGGCGATGAATAGCGCAGGAACGGCGGCTCTTGTCGGTCTTTCGACGCGCCGCCTCGCGAGTTAAGCTACCCTCCGGTAGCAAAACAGGGCTTCCGAAATAGTGGGTTTAGCGACGTGCCGGACCCCCGCTGCCACGAGCTACCATTTTTCTACGCAAACAACGATTTTCCGCAACACGTGCGGCAACGACGTAGTCGGAACGGCCAATACTGGCAGCAGCATTCTGCAAAAACTGGAGCCCTTGTGACGAGAGACGCCGCGAATACGGGAGGCACGCGCCCCTCGCAAGATCCGGACGCGAGGCATCCCATATAGAAATTTGGATGCTTTTCAGAGGCGAAGGCTCATCAGCTCACTCTAGATCGCATCGCTTGCTCATGTGCGGCTCGGAACGGCAGGACGATGCTTGGCAGTGTCTTCACATAGGAGGTGGCGCGGGGGTGCCCGAGAACACAACGCCGCCTTACGACTAGGCCGCCGCAAGCGCGTTCCCATTCGAGCTTCTGCGATATTGGTTGCTCGCCGCCGATACCGAAGGTCGCGGCCTTCCAAGATCTGCGCTGCGCGCTTAGAACCTTAGCAAGACCAATCGTTTGCGCGCCGCTCAAACGGATGCTTGAAGAAGGTAGCGCAAGTTGGTCGAGTGTGGGGAAAGGCGGTAACGCTCCCCCGCGACCAAGGAAAATGGGGTCTCTTTCGCCCTTCCCCCTCCGGCGCGTCCAATTTCCGGCTCGGTCTGGCGGGACGTCCAGCGATGGTTGCGTAAACGATGGTTGCTTGGTCTGGCAATGGCGGCCGCTTCCGCTTGTTTCAGCCAGCAACCCGTCGAAGGCTTCGGGGTTATGATGTTGCTATAGCCCACCCAAGATCACGAAGTCCGACCGACACTGGCGAGCTCCCTCCCAAACTAGCGGCGGAGCGCGTGATAGAGGCTTCGATTGGGGCATCCATGGATACGAAGAGGATCTCATCCGCGTCACCAGCATCGAGCTGGGCGCTGTGAATGCCGGACTCATTGCGAGGATGTGCGCGACAGCGCTCAGCGCCGGCTCGGCGACATGGAGCAACTCGAAGCCGCAGATGTCGCCAATGCCGTCCTCTATGTAGTGACACAGCCGCGGCACGTGAACGTTAACATACAGCAAGCGTAGTACCTGACCACCCTCGACATTGAATCAGTTTGAGGCCTCTGTCAGTGTCTCAAGGCGCGTGTTCGTGTCACATCATACGCTTGGGCAAAGCGGCCGCCAATGCATCCACTGCGAGACGTACCTTGAGGGGTAGGTGTGGCGTTTGTAGCCACAGAGCATGGCAGTCGTAAGGAAATGAAGGCTGATCCACCAATAGTGGGACTAGCGTGCCTGCCCGCATGCGTTCGCGGATCAGCCAGTAGGGAAGCCAGGCCAAGCCCATACCGCTGACCGCTGCATCGGCTATCGCGTCGAGGTCATCCAGTCTCAACCGATTAACGGGAGTAATCTCCACCGGGGCTCCGTGCTTCCTCGGCAAGATCCACGGGCGAATGCGGCCTGACCGACGATAGATGATGGCATTGTGCTTGCCGAGATCCTCGATCTGCTGCGGCGGACCGTTCATCTCAAGATAGGACGGCGATGCGCAGACGATCATGCGCTGGCGCGCGATACGCCGGGCAATCATCCCGGCTTTGTTGTCTAAGTCGCCGGTCCGGATGGCAAGATCATAACCATCTTCGGCGAGGTCGACGAGGCGGTCGCTGAAGGATATGTCAAGCTCCAGAGCGGGATACTTCTGCGCAAGCGTCAGTAGAATTGGAGTCACGCACCGTCGGCCAAATAGCACGGGCATAGTGACACGTAGCTTTCCACAGGGTTGGGATAGCTGATCCGCCGCCAGTGCGTCCGCAGCCTCTGCTTCGGCCAGAATCGTCCGGCAGCGTTCATAGTAGGCGCGCCCGAATTCGGTCAGGCTCTGGCGGCGTGTAGTCCGGTTGATGAGGCGTACACCCAGACGTTCTTCGAGAAATCGGACGTGTTTGCCGACCATCGGCCCAGATAGGTCAAGCGCAGCTGCTGCAGCCGCGAACGTTCCTAACTCAACGGCTTTTACAAACGCGGCCATGCTAGCAAGACGGTCCATTTCGAAACTCTCAGTTTCTACTGTTTTGCCCAGCATCCTATTTATTTGCGCTGGGTCTGCTGGCAAGCCTCAGTTGACTCAACAATCTTGGGGTACGCTAGAATGGCGCGCGTTATTCGATTCCACGAGCATGGGGGTCCTGAGGTTCTTCGCATCGAGAACGTCGATGTTCAGCCGCCAGGTCGGGGTGAGGTCCAAATTCGCGTTAAAGCACTGGGCCTTAACCGGGCTGAAGCGAACCTGCGCAAGGGAGCATACATTGAAGCGGCAACATTACCGTCCAGCCTTGGGCTAGAAGCGGCTGGTATCGTCGAACGGCTCGGAGAAGGCGTAGACGGCTTCGTGGTCGGTGACGCGGTTAGTATCATCCCTCCAATTTCAATGGTTCGCTGGCCCACTTACAGCGAGGTCGCGACGTTTCCCGCGGATATCGTAGTCAAGCACCCGGCCTCGCTCGGCTTCGCCTCGGCGGCCGCCGTGTGGATGCAGTACCTAACTGCCTATGGTGCCCTTATCGAAGTGGCCAAGCTGACCAAGAGCGATCATCTCGTCATTACGGCCGCTTCGAGTAGCGTTGGAATTGCCGCGATCCAGGTCGCGAAGACCGTTGGGGCGAATGCAATAGCTATCACGAGGACTTCTCGAAAGAAGCCAGCTCTGCTCGAGTTGGGCGCATCGGAGGTGATTGCTTCAGAAGAAGAGGATCTGGAGCAGAGGCTGAAGGATATCGCTGGCCCCGGAGGGGTACGCGTTGTTCTCGATGCCGTCGGAGGGCCGATATTTAATCCTCTGACCGCAGCAATGTCGCGGGGAGGTATCCTCCTCGAGTACGGCGGACTCAGTGCCGAGCCGACCCCGTTTCCATTGCCTGCCGTGCTGGGCAAGATGCTCACGCTCCGCGGCTACCTCGTCCATGAGATCACCGGCAATAAGGCGCGATTGGAGGCGGCAAAGAAGTTCATCCTAGACGGCCTCGTCTCAGGCTCGCTAAAGCCGGTGATCGCCAAGACCTTTCCGTTTGATCAGATCGTCGAAGCGCATCGCTTTCTGGAGTCAAATGATCAATTGGGCAAGGTCGTCGTGACGGTTTGAGCAAGCACTGATTGGACTGCGGGTCGCCATCCGGCATTTCGTGCCACCTCGACTGGCAATCGCAAATTTGCGAGCCGTGGTGGATCGAAGCAGGCGAGCGAGTTTACTTTGAAGGCTTTGTGCGTCGATCATGCCTGCGGGTGAGATTTGAAGCGGTAGCATGCTCGGCAAGCCGCGCGTTGGCTAACGAGACGATCGCCTCGCGGATCCAGCGGTGACCGCTATGCCCATGGGTGCGTTCATGCCAGACCATGCCGACCGAGAATCCCTCGATAGGAAACGGACTTTCAACCAACCGCAATCTCTCCGTCCGTTGGTACATCAAGCGTTCCGGAACCAAAGCAACGAAATCGGAACGTGCCACAATGTCCGGGACAAACAGAAAGGATGCCGCGGACAGTACGACGTTACGTCGAAGTCCCAAGGCTGCTAACGAGATATCCACGGGAGTAACAAAGTCTCCCCCGCGAAGGGATACAATTACGTGCTCGAGTTCCGTGAACTGCTTGATCGATAGTCGGTTCGAAAGGCGAGGGTGATCTTTCCGTCCAATAAGTACGTATCGGTCATGGAATAGGTGTCTGGTGCGGAGGTTGGCGGGCGCGTCTGTCGGAGTCATCAGAGCGAGATCGACATCGCTCCGCGCCATCTGCGCTTCCAGTTGCGGAAGATCGAGGTTGCGGATAGCGATCCGCACCCGGGGCGCCGTTCTCCTCAATTCGAGGACGAGCGGCTCGACCAAAGCATATTGCAAGTAGTCCGTACAAGTGACCGTGATGGTCATCTCAGCTCTGGCGGGATCGAAGTTTCTGTGGCGTGAAACGGTGGATCGAACCTGGTCGAGCGCTTGGAGTACCGGTTCAAGCAATTCGAGCGCCTTGACGGTCGGTGTCATCCCGCGCTGTGCCGGGATCAGCAAGGGGTCGTCAAATACCTTCCTGAGGCGGTTAAGTTGAGCGCTGACGGCAGGCTGACTCAGGTGCAGCCTGGCGGCAGCCCTCGTCACGTTCTGTTCGATTAGAAGCGCTTCGAGGGTAACCAGAAGGTTGAGATCAAGCCGCTTGCTATCCATGACATGAATAGTAGCCGAGCAATTACTCGATTTCAAATATAGCTAAAACCGGTGTTCTCTGTCGGACGAAGATTCGCCGTTAATGCCTCGGAGTTCGATCTATGAAAGTGGTGCTGGTTTTTGCTCATCCTGAACCGAAGTCTCTCAGCGCGTCCCTCCGGGACGTTGCAGTACAGGAGCTGATTGGGCAAGGTCACGAAGTTCGGGTGTCTGATCTTTACGCCCAGGAGTGGAAGTCTGAAGTCGATCGTGCAGACTTTCCGAACTGGCCGGTCGAAAAGCGTCTCGTTGCGGGCGCGGCATCAAGCGATGCCTTCCACGGCGACGCGCTCACATCGGATGTCAAGCGCGAGATCGATAACCTTGTCTGGGCAGACATGCTGATCCTGCAATTTCCACTCTGGTGGTACGGCATGCCCGCGATCCTTAAGGGTTGGGTCGATCGCGTCTACGCGAATGGCTTTGCCTATGGCGTCGGGGAACATAGCGACAAACGATGGGGCGACCGCTTCGGAGAGGGAAATCTCGCGGGTAGGCGAGCGATGTTGATCGTAACAGCCGGCGGTTGGGAGGAGCACTATTCGGATCGAGGAGTGAACGGTCCAATTGATGATCTGCTGTTCCCGATCAATCACGGGGTTCTGTTTTATCCAGGATATGAAGTCCTGCCGCCCTTCGTTGCCTACCGGGTTGATCGCTTCAGCGAGGCCGATTTCGAAGCAGTCGCGACGCAGCTCCGGCACAGGATGCGTGCTATCGAAACAACTGCGCCGATAGCCTATAGAAAGCAGAATGGTGGCGACTATTTCATCCCCAGCATGAAGCTGAAGCCTGGGCTAGAAGGTGCTGGCGCGTCCGGCTTCTCGCTGCACGTAAGCAAATCTAAAGCAGCCCCGTTTTGACGACCGGGGTCTGCGGCGCGCAAGAAGATCAAGCCAGCCGACAATTCCATCACTTGTGATCCAGCAGTGTTTCTTGGATCATTATTTCGAGGCTGCTTGCTGTGACGCCGAGAAGTTGCTCGGTGTCGCTTGCGTCGACGACAAGTGGGTTATCGAACAAGTAGCGCATCTCCACGGCTTCGTGGAAACCGATGGCCTGCAATTCCTCCGTTGTGAGCTCGCGTAATTTAGGCGTCTCAAACTCGAGAGCTGCTGCGAATTTTTCGGTGAGTTCGCGGACTGACACATGCTGGCTTGGAACGTGAAACGCACGATTCCACTCTCCTGTATAGTGCGCCGCGGACACAAGTGTCTTTGCCGTGTCTTTGGTGAATGACCAAGCGTGGATAGCATCCAGATTACCTGGAAATGAAACCGTCTCCTGCTTCAGAAGGGAGGGAAGGGCAAGTAGCGAAAAATAGGTAATAGCTCCGTTGCCCAGGTAATCGCTTGCACGGACTTCGATCGCGGGAACCTTCGATCTGGCCGCACGCTCCCACATAATGCCCCTCACTGTGCCTTTTCTGCTGGTCGGATTGAGCGGCGCCAATGGCGAAAGTGGGCTTGTGGCACTTTCGCCGTATCCATATAGGTTGCCGAGCACGACGATCTTGGCGCCAGTCTCCTCAGCGGCCTTGACCGTGCCGTCCATGATTGGAAAGAAGTCAGTCGGCCATCTGTCATAGGCCGCCATGGCGCACATGAAGATCGCTTCAGCGCCCTTGCTGATCTCAGCCAGCTGAACGGCGTTGGTCGCATCTGCCGAAATGGTGCGTACCGCTCGCGCTTCGATCATGCCAGGATTTCTGCTCGTCAGGACTACGCTATGTCCCTCTTCTGCCAGAAGGCGAGCCGTTTCGCGTCCGACTGGGCCTGGTCCCACCACGACATAGTAACTCATGTGCCGATCTTCATTTGCTGTTCGGAGTATTAGCTTTTTGGATTTCGAGCAGTTGAAAGTCGAGCACAATTGGCCAAATCTTGAGTACGTTCCGCCAAAGTTCGAGATTGCCAAATGCATTTTCAGATCGGTTCGGCGCTGCCCCTCGAGGCCACGTTAAGGCTTGTTGAACCAGGCGCCTGCGTACTCCCCCCTATTGATGCCCACAGAATTGTCGTACACCTAAGCCGTGTCACCCGCACTTTTTGTCGAGAGACTGGATTTGCCGCTTTGCGGGAAATCGGCGACATCGATCTCATTCCCTCTGGAGACACCGGAGGCTTCGACGCAGAAACGGCTTATCAGTCCCTTGAAATCCGTCTCGCTCCGGTGGTGCTGGACCGTGTAAGGGCCGAGATCGGGCGAACCACAACCGCAAACGGATTTGAAAAACGCCATATGCTTCGTCACGATCGGATCTTTAATCTGGCTCGATCTATCGAGCACGATCTTTCAGTGAAATCAGTAAGCGATCTCCTATATGCCGAGAGCATCGGGATCGCGCTAGCAATTCAATTGCTCGGGCTGCGTGACGAGCCGCTCGACCCGCAGGCTCGTCTCTCGCCAATTCAGCTCAAGCGAGTGTTGACCTATATCGATGAGAAACTGGATCAGCCCCTTACGCTCGAAATATTGAGCCGGGAGGCGGGCGTCAGTAATTCGCATCTGCGAACATGGTTCAAGGTCGCCATGGGATTGACGGTTCATCGCTACGTATTGCGGAGGAGGGTGGAACGAGCGCGTTTCCTTCTGCTGCAGGGAAAGTTGGGCCCAAGCGAGGTCGCGTTGGAGGTCGGCTTTGCCCACCAGTCACATATGGCGCGATGGATGCGTCGAGAGCTTGGTTGTAGTCCAGGGGACCTACGTCGAACGGCTATCAATCGATAGTTTCGACTTTGCTCCGCGCCCGATTGTCGAGCCCGCGAGCCTCCAATTCAATTTGATCGGCCGTGATCGATAAGCAAGCCTTTCCCAGGCTTTGTAGACAGATCGATGTGTTTGCGGGATCGGAGCCTATATGCAGCAATTCAATTTTCTGAATTGATTTTGCCGATTTGAGTTTGCGCGGCTCAACTGTCACTAACTCCTCGACACCAGCTCCCAAGCTCTCGTGAGGAAGTTCCTTGACAAAAGTCGCGCAAGTCCAGGCGCCCGGCCTGAACAGAAGGCAAATTGGCGATTACACCGTAACCGCGGTTGTGGATGGTATCATTGATGTGCCGTTCGAACTGCTGACCGGGATCAAGCCGACCGAAGCTGAAGAAATGATACTGGCGGCAGGGCGTCCGCGCTCATCTGCAATGACGGTTTCGGCTTACATCATCGAAGGCGGCGGCAGGACGATTCTCATAGACGGAGGGGCCGGCGGTATCAACGGTTGGGGTGGGCGGCTCCAGGTTGCGCTCGCTGCTGCCAACATTGATCCGCGTCAAATTGATCACGTGTTTCTTACGCACGCGCATCCGGATCACGTCGGAGGCCTGGTTGGGGCGGCGCCGTCGGCCGTCCAATTTTCCAATGCAGAGCTCGTCCTCCACGAGGAGGAATACAAATTCTGGAGTGATGATGGCAATTTGAGCCGTGCGCCGGAGGCTGCGCAGCCATTTTTCCATCTCGCCAGAAGTGTCTTTGCCGCTTACGGAAATCGGCGGCGGACCGTCACTGCGGGTGATGTGATACCCGGTGTCGATCTCGTGCATCTACCTGGCCACACGCCGGGACACAGCGGTTACAGAATAAGTTCAGGGGCGGAGACCCTTCTCATTTGGGGTGACATCGTTCATTACCCCAATATACAGGTTCAAAAGCCGGCAGTAACGATAGCCTTCGATGTGGACTCCGCCGCCGCCTCGACGACGCGCCGTGCGGTATTGGCTATGGCGGCCGCCGAGAATCCTCTTATTGCTGGCATGCACCTGAATTTCCCCGGCTTTGCCCGTGTGCGAGCATTGGGCGAGTCCTACGCCATCTTCGATGAACCGTGGAGCCCGAGCTTGATCTAACTGAGCCGCGCTTCGGTGCCGGGTATATCCTCTGCCTTCTTCGCGCGACCTGTAGTCGGTGCTTAGCGTTGGAGTCCAGAGTTGGCGGTCCCGGACACGTCTCGACGGACTAGCAGTTGTCGGGATCGAGCAGGTCGTTGCGGGGCCGCTTTGTACGCCAGCTTGTTGACGACGCTGCTGCGGGGTCTTCAAAGTGAACGATAGAACGTGATTCCACTCGCATTCTGAGAATGGAGTGTGCGGCAAAGCAGCTACCTTTTCTGGTACACCGGGATGAGAAATCAGTCCGCGCAGATCAGGCGACGTTTGCTCGGGGGATTTACGGCAGAGATCGCGCAACGTCAGCAATTGCTCCCCGAAACCAGATAATGCCTGGGTCCATATGACTGGAGGCATGCCACACCACAGAAATCTGAAAAGGCGCTACCTGAAACGGCAGCGGGCTCACTGCGAGACCGTGCGCTTTGGCTGCACTCCTCCCGAATAGCCGTGGAACCGTCGCTATTGCCGCAACAGATTCGAGTAGCACTGGAAGAGCGTGAGCGTGCGGAGTGGATACTACGATCTTCCGGCTCAGTTTCTTCTGTTCGAGCGTATCGTCGACCAGTCTGCAAGCTCGTTCCTTCAAATCGACCGCTACGTGTGGAAGCTCGAAGTAGGTTTCAAAGGTAATTGACGGAATTTTTTCGAGGAGAGCGAAGCTGTGCAGGCAAACATAGTTATCGTCGAACAAGACCTTGCGTTTGTGCAAAAGACCCCCATCCGGAACATTTCCGACGGCGACATCAATTTCACCCCTATCCAACATGTCCGTTGCCTTCTGATGCTCGAGCGAATGAAGTTCCAGCCGCGCATGAGGTGCCGCCCCCAGGCAAAATCTTGCCAAGGGTGGGACAAGTACACTTTCCAGATAGTCCGGAATGCCAAGCTTGAATACCCGGCTGGTCTCGGCAGGAGAGAAGGCGATCGCATTGAGCAGATCTCGATCGATATGGCGCAGTATCTCCGATGCAGTCTTGGCGATTGCGGCCCCGCGGGGTGTCGGAGACATGCCTGCGCCGTTTCGGACAAAAAGCTCGTCACCGAAAAGTTCGCGCAACCGGCCGAGTTGATGGCTGAGTGATGACTGGTTTATGCGGAGCTTGCCTGCTGCTTTCGTAACGCTACCGGAAGAGCTGATAGCATCCAGCGCGACCAAAAGATTCAAGTCGATCTCAGCAAGCCGGGCATGATTGATTGTGGTTTCCTGCATAGATATTTCCGCGGTCAAGACTTGCTTGGTAGGGGCAATCTAGGAGCCGTATTGCCGAGCGCACTGAGATCCAAGAAACTCAACGCAGGCGCCCTTGTTCGAAACGAACGGCGAGTGCGCGATCGATACGATCATTCCAAGGTTTACACGTTGGGCGCGAACAATCTTCACCTTATCTTTGAATTCTGCGGTGATTTTGCCTCGCGGCAGAATGCCTATACCTGCTCCCTTGTGGATCAGCGATACCTGAAGTTCGACGTCGTAGACCTCGGCCGCCAGGCGAAACTGACCTCCATCGCGCTCGATCAAAGTCTGCAGAGCGCGTCGCGCGCCGCATGATCTGTCCGGGAGCAGAACCCACGGAAATTGAGAAAGTTGCTTCAGATTCGAATGTCTCGGCAAGGGGAGATCTTTTGGAGCGACGATCACGATCTCCTCCTTACCGACGACTTGTCCAACGGGAGTCGGAAGATCTGGGTCGTTGCCGGCGAACACCAAAATAGCCGCGTCGAGACGGCCGCCTTCGACTTGATCAACAAGCTCGGGGGTCCACCCGCTGGCCAATGACAGCTCGAGCCTCGGATAACGAAGGCGCAGTTGGTGCATGATTTCGGCCATACCCGCATCGGCAAGTGAATGTGACACCCCGATTCGAAAAGGACCGGAAGGATCGGCGTCCGCGGCCACGGTTTGCTTGAGGTCGTCAATCGAAGCGAGCACGGCGCGAGCGCGATTTAGAACCACTAGCCCTGAGGCAGTTAGCGCTGGAGGCTTTACGCGTCGATCCAGGAGATCCGTCCGGAGCAAATGCTCGAGCCGCTGTATCTGCCGCGTTACGGCCGGTTGGGTGAGCCGAAGGCGTTCGGCGGATCGCTTAACCGATCCCGTGTCCGCCAGAAGAACAAAAGCTCTCATTTCGTCGAGCATATAAATTCTCGGCATTATCATCGTACAGATTATGCATTTGCATACAGAAGGGGCACGGTCAATGTAGTCGCCTGTTGCGCTTTGTGCGCAGGCAGAACCGGGAGCGATCAATGAAGGCAATTACCATCCAACGTCACGGCTTGCAGGGGTTGGCTCCAGTCGAGCGCGAATATCGCGCGCCTCTCCGACGCGAGGTCCGGTTGCGGATGCGCGCCGTCAGTTTGAACTATCGTGATCTGGAAATCGTCTCCGGGACGTTTGCAACAGCTTACAATTTGCCATTGATACCGATCTCGGACGGCGTCGGAGAGGTCGTCGAGGTCGGTCAGGACGTCGCGCGCTTCAAGCCCGGAGATCGTGTCTGCTCGGCTTTCTGGGGTGAATGGAACGACGGCGGCTTCAATATCGCGAAGGCGGGGAAGTCTTTGGGCGGTCCCGGAGATGGCTTGCTGCAAGAACAAGTCACACTGGACGAGCAGCGTTTGGTGAAGGTTCCCGACGCGTTATCGGACGGCGAGGCTGCCGCCTTTCCATGTGCCGGCTCCACCGCTTGGCAGGCGCTCGTTTCGTTCGGCCAGATCCGGCCGGGAGATGTAGTTGTCGTTCAAGGGACGGGAGGGGTCGCACTATTCGGCCTTCAAGTAGGATTGATGGTCGGTGCGAAGGTGATCGTTTTGTCGAGCAGCGACAAAAAGTTGGAGCGAGCAAAG
This sequence comes from Bradyrhizobium elkanii WSM2783, assembly GCF_000472865.1. Classification (GTDB taxonomy): domain Bacteria; phylum Pseudomonadota; class Alphaproteobacteria; order Rhizobiales; family Xanthobacteraceae; genus Bradyrhizobium; species Bradyrhizobium elkanii_A. The sequence continues at coordinate 112,395 of NZ_AXAP01000002.1, forward strand.
GCTCTAGGTGCTTTTGCGGGAGTTGACTACCGCGGAACGCCAGCCTGGTCGGACGAGGTCCTTGAGTTGACGGCGGGGCAGGGGGCCGACCATATTCTCGAAACTGGCGGACCTAGCAGCTTTGCCCAATCGCTCAAGGCAGTCCGTTCCGGGGGACGAATTAGCGTGATTGGATATCTGGGAGGGGCGCAGGGCAGTATCAATCCGCTGGATATCTTTCGTAAGCAAGCTGCGGTCCAGGGCATTCCGGTCGGTTCTCGTTCGTCGCTTGAAAGCCTGCTGAACGCCATGGCCGCGAGTTCGAGGCGGCCCGTCCTCGACAGCACGTTCGACTGGAACGATGTTGTCCCTGCGCTCGAACGTCTGCATTCAGGTGATCATTTCGGAAAAATCGTCCTTACCTTTTGAGCGCCGCCCACCAAATCTGGCAGGGCGGAGCCATATGTACCGCTGCCAATGGTCATATGGCGTCAAAAATACTTTCGATCACCGATGAATTTTGCTCGCCACCCCGCTCCTCCGAGCGGAGCAAATTTCACCAGAACCGAGAACATCAAGGTTTCGAATGTTCCTTAGCGGCGGCAAGCAGACCGGGGATGCTGCCGCTTGAGAGACTGCGCTCGCGATTGTTTGGTCGCCATCGCCCCTTCGCCCATGAAGCGGATCACAAAATAATCGTGCGGCACCGATGAGTTTTGCCTGCCACTCCGGTCTTACGCACGAGGTCGCTCGGGATCACGGGCGAACAAGAGAACGAGCAGGAACACAGAGATGATGCTGAAGGACAAGGTTGCAGTGATCTACGGGGCTGGAGGCGCGGTTGGGGGCGCTGTCGCGCGCGCTTTTGCACGCGAAGGAGCCAAGCTATTTCTCACCGCCCGCAATCGCGCTTCGGTTGAAGCCGTCGCAAAGGAAATCGCTTTTGATGGCGTCGCGGTCCAAACGGCAGAAGTTGATGCTCTCGAGGAGGGGGCGATCAGCCGTCATCTCCAGTCGGTCATTGACGAGGCCGGTCGTATTGACATCTCTTTCAATGCCGTCGGGATCCCGAATACCAATTTGCAGGGGGTGCCTCTGGTCGATCTCGCGCTGGACCAGTTCTCGCGGCCAATCGTGACTTACACGGAAACGTACCTTTTGACCGCGCGGCAGGCTGCCCGCTGGATGGTTAAAAGAAAATCAGGTGTGATCATGACGGTCACCTCAACCCCCTCGCGAACCGGCATTCCGATGATGGGCGGGGTCGGTCCGGCCATGGCCGCCGTAGAAGCGCTCACCCGGAACTTTTCTGCCGAACTTGCGCGCGATGGCGTTCGAGTGGTTGGTCTTCGACCGCTCGGCATGCCGGACTCTGGTACGATTAGAGAAGTCTACGGCCTTCATGCCAAAGCATGGGGAATTTCCTGGGACCAGTTCCACGATTTGATCGCGAGCAGAACCCACACGCGTCGGCTGACGACCCTTGCTGAGATGGCAAACGCGGCTGCTTTCATCGCCTCCGATCAGGCGAGCGCGATGACTGGTACTATCGTTAACATGAGTCTGGGAGCCCTCGACGACTAGCGTCCTGCTTCGAATCTGCCAGCGTGGTCGTGCCGTTCGACCGCTCAATCCGGGCGGTCGGCGGACGATGGTTGATCTGTTCTCGACTGCGATTTGTCGTATCGCGCCCCTCCGAGCGGGGCACAGTTTACTGAGGGGTATCCATGAAACTCACTGGTCGCACAATCCTCATCACCGGAGGTTCTGCCGGCATTGGTCTTGCGTTCGCGCTTAAGTTCGTCGAGCTCGGTAACCAGGTTATCGTGACGGGTCGGCGCAAGGCCGTGCTCGACCAAGTGAAGCTACAGTATCCGAAAATACAAACGATCCAGAGCGATGTCGCCGATCCAGCTCAGATTGCCTGCACTTGCTGCACGCGTGAAGGAGGATTTCCCGCAGCTTGACGTGCTAATGAACAACGCCGGTATTAGCCTTTATAAGAACCTCAAGGGCACAGCGGCCGACATTGCTGGTTTGACGGTGGAGCTAAACGTCAACGCGGGTGGCGTGATCAGGATGACTTCCGCCTTCATCGACATGCTAAAGGCTAACAAAGGTACGCTCATCAACGTGTCTTCTGCCTTGGCATTCGTGCCCTTGCCATGCTTGCCGATATATTGCGCGACCAAGGCGGCGATCCACTCGTACACCCAATCGCTTCGCTTCCAGTTGGAGGAGACTGGTGTGGAGGTCATCGAACTCATGCCTCCGGCGGTCAAGACCGAGATGACGGCTGACCTTCGGGAAGACGATGGCATCACCATGATCACAACCGAACAGCTCGTGAAACAATCATTTGACGGGTTCAAAGCAGGCGTTCCCGAGATCCGGCCGGGGCAGTCGAAGCAGCTCGCATTCATGCGGCGGCTCGCGCCGAATTTTATCAACGGACAGCTCTGGAAGGCTTCCAGAAAACTGGTGCCTGCGGGAGTTAATGACTCCAAGCCAACGCGTCTATCTTACACTTGACGCATGCGTGGCCGCCGGCGGGTAATCTAAAGCGCGCCTGAGCCGAAGTTCTTCTGCGAGCTGTTTGGAAGGCTCCCAAAGGCGTGGTGGCTTGGAGATGCGTATCACTCAGTAGGCCCACCTGCGAAAAAAGATGACACCACCGATGAATTTCGGTCGTCGAGCCGGTCTTACTTATCGTCAGGCAGACATAAACGCCCAACGCTAGGAGAGTAGCATGCATGCATTGACGGGCAAGGACGTCGTGGTGATCGGAGGTAGCCGAGGCGTGGGGCGCCGTATCGTGGAGGCAGCTCACGGCAACGGCGCGCGCGTGCTTGCTGTTGCTCGGCAGGAGGAGCCCCTCAAGCAGTTGCAACAAGAACTGTCTGACGTCCAGATCATGTCGCTCGACGCAACGGGCGAGGATGCGCCCCGCAAAATATTCGACGTCCGCCAGCCGAGCGTCCTTGCCATTTGTGCCGGAGCTTTCCCGCCCGCCGCCCCACTCCATGAGCAGAGCTGGCAGGAGTTCGGGAGAAATTGGGAGGCTGATGTCCGGATAGCTTTTAACTTCTGTAAAGCAGCAATATTGCGCCCGTTGCCCTTAGGGACCAAGATCATTCTGGTGTCGAGCGGCGCTGCTCTCGCAGGATCCCCAAACTCGGGAGGATACGCTGGCGCCAAGCGAACGCAGATGTTTATCGCAAACTATGCACAGAAGGAATCGGACCGTCTCGGGCTTGAGTTGCGGTTCATATCGTTAGCGCCGCGCATCATGCCGGATACGGACTTAGGAAGGCATGCGATCGCTGGTTATTCTCGCTATCTCGGCATATCGCCCGCGGACTTCGTGCGGAGTATGGCCTCTCCGCCGACGTCATCGCACGTGGCGACCGCATTTATCGAGTTAGCCGCAAATCCTGGGCCTATCGAGGGAAATACGTTCATCGTGTCAGGCCGGGGGCTCGAAGAAGTGCCTCAATGACCCCGGCTGGCGCTCGATATCAGCGTTCATTGCGCAGGCACAGTCTTCGAAGAGTGTATTCTGGCTGTCAGGACTTGAAGGATGTTGTCCGAATGCAAATATCCAGCTGCAATGCCAGCAACTGAAGCACCAAACTCAAAGGGAGAGTTGAATCGCCCCGACGATGCGTTTGGACGGCGCATTGAGCCCTTTCGCCGAGAGCTTAAATTGCATTGCTATCGGATGCTTGGGTCCGTCCACGAAGCCGAGGACGCAGTCCAGGATACACTCTTGCGGGCTTGGCGCGGCTTTGATCGATTTGAGGGGCGAGGATCTTTCCGGGCGTGGCTGTATCAAATTGCAACGAACGTATGCCTGAATACTCTCGCAGCTCGAAAGAATGCTCCGCGCCTCCTCCCTAACGAATTGCTGCCTGCGGCGGGCATGCGCATGCCGGACGGTACGTCGGTTACGGACGTGCCGTGGCTAGAACCGTATCCGGACTCGTTCCTTGAGGGCATTGATGAGACGGCAAATCCCGAGGCGCGATATCTATCGCGGGAAGCTGTCCAACTCGCCTTCGTTGCCGTAATACAGGGCTTGCCTCCCCGTCAGCGAGCTGCGCTTCTGTTGTGTGACGTGCTGGGTTGGTCTGCGAATGAGGCTGCTACTCTCCTTGGAGGCTCAACAGCTTCGATCAACAGTATCTTGCAGCGGGCGCGCGAGACGCTTTCTAAGCGCTACCCCGATGGTCGCCCAGCAGCGTCGCGCTCGCCAAATCCGTTTGAGCAGGAACTTCTAAGTCGTTACTTGAACGCCTGGGAGCGGCTCGACGTCGACGGTCTTGTGGCTCTGCTTAAAGAGGACGCGACTTACACGATGCCGCCGAAAGCACAATGGTACGCCGGTCGCACGGCTGTCGGTAATTTCTTCGAATGGGCATGGAGAGCTTACGAGAGCTTTCGCCTAGTTCCAACGGCCGCTAACAATCAGCCCGCGTTCGCGGCATACTCTCGTGCCAGCAGCGAAGCGCCTTGGACCGCACATTCGATCCATGTTCTTACGGTCGAGAACGGCGCCATTTCCACATTGACGCTCTTCGCAAAGCCCCTAGCGCAAAGTTTGTTTTCGGTCTTCGATCTTCCTCACATCATCCCCATCGTAACCGATGATTTTCCGAATCGAGACCAGAACCCGTATTAGGCGGCGGACGAGATCAGCCGGGCGGTCAGAGCAAGAAGGTGGCGCTTGGACGAGCGCTGATCCTCGGCACGCTACGTGTTATATTGGATGAACCGTTCCAACGGCTCGCGCCCGCACTGGCGCAGCGATGCGCTGAGGCACTTCGCCGGCGTCGCTCGCGAGACAAACCTGTTCGCTGCGCTGACGAAGGAGGCCGGTATACCCGACGGCATCTTCAGCGTGGTTACAGGTTTTGGGCCTGAGATCGGCAGCGAATTGATCGCGCATCCAGGCGTCGCCAGTATCACGTTTACCGGCTCGGATGCGACAGGTGCGAAAGTCTACGAGAGGGCGGCGCGCAGTCTGAAGCGCGTGTCGCTCGAACTGGGCGAGAAGTCCCAAATATCGTCTTCGAAGAACGCGTGCAAGCGATCGCTGGCCGAAGGCATCGGTGCCATTAATTAGCATTGACTAATGAATTAGTCTTCGCTAATGATTTCTTTATGCAAGTTGCCACCCCCATCGATGCCGTGATGCGCGCCCTTGCTGATCCAACCCGGCGAGCCGTGTTCGAGCGGGTGATCAGCACCGGTGAGATTAGCGTAGTCGAACTGACGCGGGAGAGTGGGGTAACGCAAGGCGCCGTCTCCCAACATTTGAAAGCCTTGAAGCAGGCTGGTCTGGTCGCCGAACGACCCGAGGGTCGAAAGGTCTACTATCGCGCCCAACCGGAGGGCCTCGCTCCACTTTTCGATTGGATGAGCCATTACGGCGTCTTCTGGCGCAATCGGTTCGCCAATCTTCGTACCCTCCTGAAGGAGATTGATCCATGACTGGCGCCGAATTGAAGCCCGACACGCAGGAGATTGTGGTTGACCAGGTTTTCCCGCATGGGCCTGAGACAATCTGGAAGACGCTGACAAATGGCGAGCTGATGAGCCGCTGGATAATGGCGCCGACGGGATTCGAGCCGGTAGAGGGCAAGCATTTTACATTCCAGACAAAACCGGCCGGTGCCTGGGATGGTACCATTCATTGTCAAGTGCTGGAGGTGAAGCGCAACGAACGCCTCACCTATGCTTGGAAGGGCGGGCACGAGGGGAATGTCGGATACGGCTCACTGCTGAATACAGTGGTCACATGGACGCTTTCGAGGGCCGAGAACGGAACGCGCCTTCGACTTGTCCATTCCGGCTTCGTCCTGCCAAGGAATGATACGGCTTACAAGAACATGGGCGAAGGCTGGAAAAAGGTTCTCAAGAACATCGGCAGCACTGCCGACGAGCAGGCTTGAGTGCGCAGAAGGCAATCGTCCTCGCGCACCCAGAACGGATGAGGAGGTTTGATGCTCCTTAAATTTTGTTTGCGCCAACGGCCATCCTATGAAGGTGGGAAGACATGAACGAGCCCTATACCGGTGGGTGCGCCTGCGGCGCGATCCGCTACAAAATGTCCGCCGAACCCGTAATGATGACCGATTGCCAGTGTCGTCAATGCCAGCGTGAAAGCGGCACGGGGCACTTATCGCACCTGATCTTTCCGCGCTCGGCTACGAGCATCCAAGGAGAAGCGACGCATTGGGAGTTGGTCGGTGATAGTGGCACCGTCAAAATACGCGCCTTCTGCCCCACCTGCGGATCACCGGTCTACGCGACGTTTCGCGACATACCAGATTACGTAGTTGTGCGCGCCGGGAGTCTTGATGATCCTAGTCGGTATAGGCCACAACAGGTCACATGGACGGCAGCTGGCTATGCTTGGGACCACCTCGATTCAGCTCTTCCGAAATTCGAAAAAATGCCCCCAGCGTGACACATGGGGTGCCTGCCTATGATCCCAGGGGAGCGGTCCGAATACTGGGTGTCGGTCCATTGACTGATGAGGAAAAACGCTCCTCGAATGACGAAGCAAGGCAGAAACTGTGAAGTTAGACGAGATCGACCACCAGACCGGCCTGTACTGTGCCTTCGGTGCTCTCATTGCTGATGGAGAAATTTCTGACCTCCGCATAGCCCTGTGGGACGTTGGCGACTATCTTGCTTATCTCGGCTTTCACTGCACTAACGGCCATCCCGCCCCAGGATCAGCAGGCTTGGTGCATGGCTATGCGGGTCCACCCGCCTGGAGGAGGAAGCGGACGTCATCGAATTTGACCGCGTACTTGCGCTGCCGACGGCTGGACGAAGGGCGCAGCTCGTCGACGATTGCAAACGCGAGGCGAAGTATCCATGTTATTGGAGGTCGCGTGCCGGACAGTTGGTTTGTTGGATTGCCGACTCATGGCCCGCCTTGCGGGCCATGATCATTACACGTAAGAACAGTCAGCGTGACCGCCGGGGATTTCGCCGCGATCGGGCTGCAGCGAAATGACCTCGGGTCATGGGGCGCAAAGTCGGTCGAGAACAACCTTTCCCAGCATGCGGCCGCTCTCAACCAGCGCGTGTGCCTCCCGAAGTGAGGTGGGCGTGAGCGGGCCGAGCTCCGTCGTTGCCGTCGAGCGCAGGACGCCGGCTTCGGTGAGCGAGGAGATTTCATCAAGGATCTTATGGTGGGCAATCATGTCGGCGCCACCGAAATGCTGCCGCGTCACCACATCCTCCCAATGCAACGATGCGCTCTTGGGCCGCAGAGGCGCGGCGTCGAGGGATGCGTGATTGGTGATCACGCCGATCTTGCCTCCTGGTGCAATGATCTTGGTGATCGCGGTCCAGTGCAGGTCCGTCTGATTGAGGGCGGCGATGTAGGTGATGTCCGGCGCGTCAATTCTAGCGAGCTCGTCTGTCATCGACTGCGAATGATCGATCACGTGGTGGGCGCCAAGCGAGAGGCACCAGTCACGGCTCTCGGGACGTGAAGCGGTGGCGATCACGGTTAGTCCGGAGAGGCGCCGTGCGAGCTGGATCAGCATCGAGCCGACGCCACCGGCGCCACCAATGATCAGCAATCCGCCCGCATCGTGTTGCTTTCCCAAGCCAACGCCAAGGCGGTGAAACAGCAATTCCCACGCCGTGAGCGACGTGAGGGGCAGAGCCGCCGCCTGCGCAAAGCTGAGCCGCGCCGGCTTGCGGCCGACGAGGCGTTCGTCGACGGCGTGGAACTCGGCATTACCGCCGGGCCGGCTCAGACTGCCGGAATAGAAGACCTCGTCGCCAGGGCGAAAAATTGTGACCTCGCTTCCGACATCGACGACGATACCAGCAACGTCCCAACCAAGGATATCGACGGCGTCGCCCATCAAGACCTGACCGAGACGGATCTTGGTGTCGACAGGGTTGACGGAGACGCCGCATACTGAGACCAGGAGGTCACGAGGACCCGGGACAGGATCCTTCTTGTCGGCGATCGTGAAGCACTGAGGATCGGACAGGGCGGCGCCTGGACGGTAAGTGATAGCTTGCATGTAGTTTTCCCTCGACGCTGATCTGTCGGAGAAATCGTTACGTAGCTCGTCTTTGCTAGCACGGTCATTTGGCGTACTAGGTTTCCGAAAGGGAACTATCGGTATGAAGATCAAGCACTATTCAGACGTGCCGGGGTGCCCGGTGGAGGTGACCCTCGATCTCATCGACGGGCGCTGGAAAGGCGTCATGCTCTTCCATCTGCTTGATGCGGGATGCCTGCGGTTCAACGCGCTTCATCGTCGCCTGCCCGGCATTACGCAGCGGCTCCTGACCAAGCAGCTTCGTGAGCTCGAGGAGGTCGGGCTGGTTCTACGGACCGTCTATGCCGAGGTCCCTCCACGAGTGGAGTATCGCTTGACTGAGGAAGGCGAAAGCCTGAGGCCCCTCGTCGAAATGCTCTCGAAATGGGGACAAGAAAGACTGAACCGGCAACGCGCGAAACAAGCCCGCGCGCCGCTACTTTGCTCGAACAAAGCTCGCTCGTAAATGCAGGGCATAAGTCCCGAGCGAGGGTCATCTTTGAGCATGGATTGCGTCAATCAGTCACTTACCACACGAATCAGCGCTAGCGGGATTTGCTTCGAGCTCATCGCAGAACTGGCGCGCGCGAGATCAGCAGGTCATCCGCCCGGCTTCTTCCAGCCGCGACGATACGCTCCGGGCGAAATCACGCCTCAAATCGCGTCATGATCGAATGTCGGTGGCGGTGGTTGCCTGTCCGGGATTCGGACCCGCGAACTATCTTGAGCGGCGATGAATCGCGCAGGAACGGAGGCTCTTGGCGGTCTTTCAACGCGCGCCTCGCGAGTAAAGCGACCCTCCGGTAGGAAAACAGGCTTCCGAAATAGTGGGTTTAGCGACGTGGCGGACGGACCTCCGGTACATGCTCTGCCAAACGACGATGTTCTGCCATCCGGCGTGCTCAGTGCAAGGCGCGCTCCGAGGCGAGTGGCGCGGGCAATATCCCGATGCGTCCCTCTACGAATTACTAAGTGGTAAGGAGATCTGGTTGCGGAAAGAACTCCTCGGGCAAAAGCTGTCTGGAGATCAGGCCATCCTCGAACATGTAGCGGCTGACAACGTCGAGCGTTGAGCGATTCTTTGCGAGGCCAACCGGCCAGTAGTCGCTGCCGAGCTGCTGCTCAGTGAACATCAGGTTCTCGAGCTGCCACGGCAGCATCGTACTCAGCGCCGCCGAATCGAACAGTCGCTCTCTGGCGATCGCTTGAGCCTTGGCGAAACCATCGAACACGGCCATCGCCAGGCCCGGGTTGGACTCGGCGATGGTTCGCTTGATGGCGATGAGGTGCATGGGTGGAAAAATCCCGGTCTTGGAGAAATACGCGAGCTCTGCCTTCATGGGATTTTCGAACAGGCGGGTCACCATAGGAGTGCGCCAGGTGCTCGGTGCCCGCGCGGTGTATAAAGCGTCGATTTCGCCCTCCGCCAGCAAGACGGCGAGGCTCTTGTCGTTCCTTTGCTCGTGCTTGAAGCGGTCGGGATAGAATTGCGGATGCTCGTCGCCACTGCGGGTGCTTTCCAGGCCACCCGACACGTAGATCGGCGAGGTGCGCGGCAGTCCGAAATAATCCTGAAAGATGCCGCGCAGCCAGACGGCGGCGGCCATGTCGAACACGGGCACGCCGATGCGCTTGCCGGCGAGATCGGCTGGTGTCCTGATCCGCTTTGACGTGTTGACGAAGACGTTCGAGAAGCGGAAGTGTCGCGAGGGAAACACCGGCACCGCCACATAAGGCCGCTCCGGGCGTTCGAGCGACCTCAGATAGGAAGTGATCGGAAATTCGCAGCAGTCGAAGGTATGTTCCGTCAACTGCTTGTTGAACAGCGCTTGCACGCCCATCAACGTCACGTCGGCTTCGACGCCGGCGATCGATACTTCACCGTTCGCGATCGGTCGGGTGCGATCGGAATCGCTGAGCCCTATTTTAAGAGACAAGGCTGCCATATTTTCTGCTTTCTTCGACGTCGAGGTGGTTGGAGGCCAGCCGTTTGACGAGAACGTCGAGCAGCTCCGGCAATGCGAGCGGCGTCGCATTGGCGCCGCCGCGTGCGTAGATGGCGGTTGCCTTCGAGATGTCGATCCCCAGCCGCTGCGACAGGCGCTGAACGGCCAGCTTGCAGTCGTCCGGCATCGGCAGGCAGGCGATCTTCTGCCCTGCGGCAAGAAGATCGTTGGCACCGATCAGTTCGAGGCGCCTGCTTCCGACCTTGCGCGAGGTCGTGACGTGGTGAGCGGCGCGCTCGCCGCGCGACAGAACGAAGCTGCGATGGGTGAGGCCCGGCGCGACCCATGAAATAATGTCGCTATAGTGATGGCCGATCCGCGCGACGACGTCAGCCAGGATGCGTGCCATTTCGTTGTGCATCATGACATAGTGCCGGCGCTCTTCGTCGCCCCATTTCCAGCGGGTCGCCGTGACTTGCACTGCGGTCGAGTCCGCCCTCCAGGGCGACACGGCATTGCCCCTGTTCTCGAACAGGCCGGGATCGTCATAGGCTACCGCCGGCGAAGGTTTTCCGCGATATTCGACGATATGCTCGTAGGGGACGACGGCCATAGGCTCCGAGATCACCATTCGGTGCAGCACCGTGCCGCTGTCATTGGCGAGCGGCGAGAGATTCAAGACTTCCAGCGAAAATGGAGATTCGAGGCGAGCCTGCAATTCCTGCGGAAGATATGTGCGCTTCGTCGGACGGAAGCCTTCATCCAGCAGCCGCTGGTTGATCGCCATATGTTCGGTCGAAAACGGATACGGCTTGGTCTTGGTGCAGGGCATGAACAGCAGCACGTGACGGCGCGCCGACGGCAGCTCAGGCTGATATTCGTTCTGGATGAACTGCAGCCATTCCGCGATGCGCGGATGCTTCAGCGAGTCGACATTGTCCTGCGGACTGTAAAGACAAAGCGTTCGGTCGAGCTCGAAGGGGCTCTGTATCTTCAGCGTTGACTCCAGAATGCGCTTGGATCGGTCCTCGACGCTCACCATGGCAATGTATTCCTTGTAGCCTTGCAGGGGCGGGTATCACTCATGCGACGTTTCCCCGAGTTTCGCGCTCAAGCAGAGCAGCGGGGTCAAGCTCTTGTTCGTCGTAGTCGAGAAGCGACTGGAGATAGGCGTCGGCGTCCTCAACGAACAGGTTGCGGCTGATGCCCGCGGCGATACGATCGAGGCCGAACTTGAGCGCGGAGATGCCGGCGGAGCAGGCAAGGCTCGGCATCGCCGCAAACGTGTAGCTGAAGATGTTGGCGAGATAGGGCGCCGATCCCGCGACCTTCTCGGTGAATTGGAAACTGGGTGACAGATAAGGGTAGGCGCCGAGTTGCGGATGCTCGTCGCCGGCCGGCGGCTGATAGCGATCGGACCAGCGCGCGATCTTGTCATGGAAGCGGGCCAATTCCGGCCGCGTGGCGAGATCGACGGTGAATCCGGTGCCAACGATCAGGAAATCGAAGCTCTCCGTTCGCCCCGAACTGTTCAGCGAAATCTTCCCGGCATCGAAGCCGACGCGCTCAAGCTGATAGCCGAGCTGCACGAAGAAATTGCCGTGACGAACGCAGCGGTCGAACGTGTCCTGCGGAGGCGGCTGGTTCATGTCGAAGATGATCTTCATGAAGCGCCATTTGCGAGCGTCATCGAGGTCGCCGAAATGGCGCAGGAAGCCAGCGAACTCCATCCACCGATTGGGATTGACGGTCGGAAGCTTTTTTCTCCGAGCGAGCAGATGGACCGAGGCCGCGCCGTTCTCGAGCGCCATGGCGGCGTTGTCGAACGCCGAGGCGCCGGCGCCGATGACGGCGACTTTCTTTCCGGCCAGTGCGGTAAAATCGATCGGCTCCGCTGTATGGGCGTAGCGCTCTCGCGGCAAAGCCTTCGCGATCACGTCGGGCACGGCCCATCGGCCAGATCCTTCGATTCCGGTGGCGAGCACCACGTTGCGGGCAAGCAGCCTCTCGGCCGCCCCGTTGACGCGCGCGTGCACCGCGAGCAGGCCATTGGCAAGCGGTTCGATATCGGTTACCTCGGCCCCGTTGCTCACTTCCATACCGATGGTGTTGCGTACCCAGCTCAGATAGGCCTGCCAGAGTTCGCGCGGGATCTTGTTCAATTCCTCCCAGGAGGTTTTGCCGTAGAGCGCTTCCCACCAGGCGCGGACCGAGAGGCTGGGAAGACCGAGATCCGGGCCGGTCACGGTTTTTGGTGTTCGCAATGTGTGCATGCGGGCAAATGTCAGCCACGGGCCTTCGAGACCTGCAGGATTTTTGTCGAGCACGCGAACGTTGGTCACCCGCTCGCGCAGAAGGCGGAAGGCGATCGAAGTTCCGCTTTGGCCGCCACCGACGATGACCGCGTCGTGCACGGGCTCGCCCTCGTGGCTATGGGGAATCGTCCATTGCCGGGCCGGGTAGCCGAGGCAATCCAGCTCAAAGCGAACGCGCCTTTCAAGTTCGAGCAGGGCGTCACTTGCTTGGTTCGTCGCAAGCATCAGGCTATCTCGCCTCCAGTGGAATGCGCCGTTCGATCGGAAGCGGCTCCTGCGCCATCGAATGGGCGAAGGCCACGACATGGGGTTCGAGCCGGCCGGCAAGGGTGCGGGCGTCGCGTGTTGCGGCCGAGAGCTTCGCGAGGCTTTCAGCGACCCGGCTACGCAGTTCCCCCGCGTCGACCGAAACGATCTTCCGATCGACGACCTTGAATTCGCCGTCGACCATGACGTCCGTCACAGCGGCGGAGTCCGCGCTCGTCACCAACTGGTTGACGAGATCGGTGGCGGGAATGAAATCGATGTGGTTCAGATCAAGCAGGGCGAGGTCGGCGCATGCTCCTTGTTCCATCCGGCCACATGCCGCGAGGCCGAGGATCTGCGCGCCACCTCGGGTCGCGAGCCGGACGACTTCGCTGGCTTGCAGCCACTCGTCGCGCGGGCCGGCGAAAACCTGGGCTGAGAAGGAGGCGAGCCGCATCGCCTGTAGCATGCTCAGGGAGTCGGAGGAGTTTGCGCCATCCGTCGCCAGCCCGACATTGATGCCGCGCGCCAGCATCGGCCTGACATGGGCGATGCCAGAGCCGAGCCGGAAATTGCTTGCGGGAATGTGCGCAACCGAGCAGCCGTGCTCCGCGAGCAGGTCGAGGTCGTCATCGTCGAGCCAGACGCCGTGCGCGGCCGTGAATTTGGGCCTGAGCATGCCGAGGTCGGCGAGATAGCGGACTTGGGAGCGGCCATAGATCTTGCGGGCGGCGACCGCCTGCAGCCGCGACTCTGCGATATGCATATGGATTGGCAGCCCGTGGCGTTCGGCGATCTCCATGCAGCGTTGCAGGAAAGGCTCCGAGCAGTGATGCGGGATCGTCGGTGCGATGGCGATCGAGATGCCCTTGGGAAGTTGCGCTTGCGCGGCCACGATTTCTTCCATGGCCGCAAGCGTCCTATCGCCGCTTGCAAGCGAGAAGTTGCCGACCGACGCGCGTAAATCCGGCGGCAGCGCGTCCGCTAGCCCCGGGATCGACTGGAACAAGGTCTGGTCGGCGATCATCGGCGCGAGCGCGGCGCGCATCCCGGCATCGGCGTAGGCGCGCGCCACCGCCGTGAAGCCTTCCACGGTCGGCCGCGGAAACTCGTAGACGAGATCGAAACAGGCGGTGCAGCCCTTTGTCAGCATGTCGATGGCGCCGACCAGCGTCGACAGATAGATCGTCTTCGGATCGCGCGGGCCGGCGAGCCATGGTCCGTTCGTCAGCGACGCCTCGAGTGTCCACCTTTCGGCGATGCCCTTCATCAGATTGGAGTGGCCATGCGTGTGGGAGTTGACGAGACCGGGGACGATCAGCCGATCGCTGACATCGCGCCGCGTTGCTGAACGCGCAGGTGTCGCGCCGGTTGTTCCGATCCAGGCAAGCCTGCCGTCTTCGATCAGCAGATCCTTTCGATCGACCGTTCCGGATGCCGGATCGACGACGAGGCCTCCCGATAGCAAGAGACGTTCCTGCGCCGTCATTGACCTTGTCCTGGGGGATGGGTCGCAATCCAGTGCCGGGCGATGTCGCTACGGCCGGCGAACCAGACGGATTCATGCTTCGCCGCAAAATCGAGAAACCGGGTGATGGCCTCGAACCGGGCCGGCTGGCCGGAAATTCTGCTGTGCAGGCTGATCGTCATCATGCGCGGATGACTGCGGCCTTCCTCATGGAGGACACGCATGGCCGACGAAAGATGGTCGAAGAAATCGTTCGCCGTACCGAGTTTTGCAGTCGCAAGCCGATTGTCGTTGTTGGTGAAGCTGTGTGGAATGACGAGATGGGGACGTTTACCGACTCTTACCCAGTAAGGCCAGTCGTCAGCATAGCTGTCGGAATCGTAGAGAAAGCCGCCATGCTCGACCAGAAGCGCGCGGGTATGCCGGCTCGGCGAATAACGGCTCTGCCAGCCGAGCGGACGGCGTCCGACTGCCTGTTCGAAGCCGGCCACGGCCCGGCCAATGGCGCTTCGTTCTTCGGCTTCGATCATCAGAAAATGCCGGACGAAACGGTTGCCATGGCAGCACAGGTCGAAGCCGTTTGCCTTGATCGTCTCCGCGGCCTCGGGGTTGCGCAACAAGGCCTGCGCGCATGCGTTGACGGTGAGCGGGATGCTGCGTTCGGCCATGGTGTCGACGATCCGCCAGAAGCCGACCCTCGCGCCATATTCGAACAGCGATTCGGCGACGAAATCCCGTATTCCCGTCGGGACCTCCTGCGCGATGCCGTCGGTCAGCGCCAGTTCCGTTGCGCCGTCGCCATCGGGAATCGATGGTTCGGCGCCTTCTTCGATGTTGAGGACGATCACGATTGCCAGCCGTGCGTCGTTGGGCCAGCGCGGTCTTGGCGGCCTTCTGCCGTAACCGACGAAATCCCGGTCGTCGTGGGCTTTCATTGTCCGCCCGAAGCTGCCGGCAAGGCATCGCCGATCTTGGCGGCAAGATCGAGCAAGAACTGATCACCGCGCGGACCTGCGATGAACGATAGTCCGACCGGACAGCCATCGACGGTGATCGCCGGGATGTTGACCTGTGGCAGCCGGCACAGGCTGGCGATACAGGTGAGGGCCAGCGTCCTTTCCCGGAATTCGATCTGCGCTGAAACCGGAGCCTCGCGAAGTGGCGGAAGGTCGTGCGCAGTCGGAATCATCAGCACACCGTCGTTTCCGAGCAGCGATACCAGCCGGTCCGTCAGTTGTTCGCGACGCACCACCGCGGCCGCGAATTTTGCGGGATCGACATGCGATGAAAGTTCGATCCGCTCGGCCACTGCGGGACTCAACGTTCGGCCCGGCATGGTGGCCCAGGCCCCGAGCGTGGACCAGAGATCGTGGAGTTGCAGCGGCCTGAAAGTGTCGAGCCAGAACGCGATCCCTTCCTCGAACAAGGTAACGTCAGTCGCGCCGCCAAGCGACTTTGCCACGGGTAGAAGCGCCTCGCCGATCTCGCGCACGGGGACGTCGAACGCGTCGCGCGCGAGCAGCAGGCGGGCCGGCTTGAATGGGCCGCTCGCTCCGAAGTAGATCTCGCCGACGCGCTTCATCGTCGCCGCATCGCGCGCGAGCCAGCCGACGGAATCAAAACTTGGCGCCATCGCCATGATGCCGGCGACCGACAAGCGGCCGTAAGTCGTGCGCAGGCCATAGAGACCGCAGAAGCTTGCGGGCACACGGATCGAACCGCCCGTGTCGGTGCCAAGCGCGAAGTCGCAAAAGCCGGCTGCGACGGCAGACGCCGAACCACTGGAAGATCCGCCGGGTACGCGCGCCGGTGCCTTTGGATTGATCGGTATCCCGAAATGCGGATTCATTCCGAACATGCCGCAGGCGAGTTCGTCGGTGTGCGTCTTTCCAACGAAGTGCGCGCCAGCCATCAACGGGGCCAGCACGGCCGGCGCGGTCGCGACGGCCGGATCGGCGTCCCGCAGCCGATCCGGATTTCCCCACGCCGTCTTGTATCCGGCGACATCCATCAGATCCTTGGCCGCAAAAGACAGGTCCGAGAGCGGTCCATGCTGGACCAGCCTGAGCGAAGAGGGGCCATGCTCCACGAATGCCAGACGCCTGATCTCTTCCATGCTGACCATCGATCGCACTGCCCGGCTACTCTGCGGCATCCGAAAGCTTCAAATCGCCTTTCGGCAGATCATAGGAACTCATGAACCGGTCGACGGGGCCCTTGACACTATCCCAGTCGAAAAACCGGAAGCTGTTTCCGCGCGTCACAAACGGCGCGCCGGAATAGAACATTTCATATTGCAGATGGCGCGAGCCGAATTCGGACCCGACCGCATCCCAGGCAAGCTTCATCAGCTTGACGCGCTGCTCCGACGTCGTGATGGGCGAACGCTGCGTCTTGTGAATGATGGCATTGGTTTCAGGGGTTACGAAATCGGCGTAGGAAGAAGGCACCATGATCATGCCGCCGCCCGAGAGCGAGCGGATCGCTTCCACGATCTCCGGATAAGTGTTCTGCGCGATGACCTGCGCCGCGCAGAGCAGGGATCGGTCCGGCACGTAGAACTCCCCGAAGGTCTCACCCTTCATCTCCATCGCGATCACGAGCGCTTCGATGTTACTCACCTTGGCCGCCATCAAACCCAACGTGTCGCGCACCTGCGGAAAGTTGATGATGTTGTTGGTCTCGGCGATCTTGCGCGCCACTCCCAGCAGGAACCGCAGCTTAACCATCAGGCGGACCATGCATTGATAGTTCTGGAAGACATGCGCGCGGGTGTCGTGCCACTGGGCTTGGGCCATCTTCAGGTCCTTGAACACGAAGACGCGGTCCCAGGGTATCTTGACGTCGTCGAAATGGACGACGGCGTCATTCTCGTCGAACCTGGAAGAGAGTGGATAGTCGAACGTCGAAGTGGCATTCTGCTCGTAGCTGCGGCGGGACATCAGCGTCAATCCCTTGACGCCCAATGGCACGACAGCCGTGAAAGCGTAGGCTTCGTCGCCGGCCTGCAGTGCCTGAAAGCCCGAGATCAGAAGCTCGTTCGCCATCACGCCGCTGGTCGCCAGCATCTTGGCGCCACGGATGGTGATGCCGCCGCTGTCCTCGTCGACGACGGAAGCCACGAGATGTGGATCCGGCTGCTCGCCTGCTGATTTTCCTTTGTCCGATTGTGGATTGATGATGACGTAGGACAGGAAAAGATCGTTGTCCCGGGCGTGCTGGAAATACGCTTCCATTGCGGCTGCGCGGGCGGGATGATGATCGCGGAAGGCGGCAAGTCCCATCCGGAAGCCTGCGAGCGTGGACGCCACGTGGTCGGGCGATCGGCCGATCATGCCGCACGACAGTGTCGACCAAGTCTCGATGGCGTGTCGCCGCCTCACGAGGTCGCCATAGGTCTTCGGAAGCTGCCAGGCCAGATTCACCCGCTCGCCGCTGGTCGGTGACTGGAACGTCATCAGATCAAGGTTCTCCGGCGCGGCCTGGAAATCGTACAGTCCGGCGACCGTCTCGATGACGTTGCGAAAGCTGGGGTCGGTCGTGATATCCGCGACCTTTCGTCCGTCGATGTAGATCGAGCGATCATCGCGCAAACTAGAAAGATAGGCGTTTCCGTCTTTGGCCATGCAAGGACTCCGCAAAATTGTGCTGGAATCCGACGCCAGGCATTTACCCATTGCAGCCGGAAGCGTCGTTGACACTAGTGTTCGCGAAGATCGGTGGTCAAGCTGAACGGTTGGGCAGTGCGATAGCCGACTCTTCCAGAGTTTTTCGCGCGCTATCGAATGGTGTGGTCAGGAATTGAGCATGAAGACGCGAAATTGTGTGCAGTTGCGTGCGGCCAGCTCCCTCATGCGTCGCTATTCCACAGCTAGATTTTGGTCAGAAATGCCGCCGCAGCCCTGCCATGCTCGTATCTCAGCTGAGCGATATCGATCCCGACCGGTGCTCCGTCCGTGACGCGCCATTTGCCCTTGATCATGACGCGATCCGCCCGATGCGCGCCGCAGAGAACCAGAGCCGCGATCGGGTCGCCGGCTCCTGAAAATCTCAGTTCTTCGAGCGTGAAGCAGGCAAGGTCGGCCTGACGGCCAACTTCGATCTTGCCGATATCACTGCGTCCGAGGCATCGAGCGGAGCCTTCTGTCGCCCACCTGAACGCATCGAGGTGGGTGACCGCGAATGCGTCGTAGGCGAGCCGTCCGAGCAGGAATGCGTGGCGCACCGACTCCATCAGGTTTGAGCTGTCGTTCGAGGCAGAGCCGTCGACGCCGAGGCCGACGGTCGCGCCCGCAGCTTCCAGATCCCTGGTCCGGCAGATGCCCGACGACAGCACCATGTTGGAGGTCGGGCAGTGACAGATGCCCATGGCGTGTGCGCCCAGCCGCGAGATTTCGGCGTCATTGAAGTGGATGCCGTGTGCGAGCCAGACGCGTTCGTTCATCCAGCCGACCTGTTCGAGATAATCGAGCGGACGGCAGCCATAATGGTGGAGGCAGTAATCATCCTCATCATGCGTTTCGCCGAGATGAGTATGGAGCAGGCAGTGATGCTTCGAAGCAAGTGCTGCCGTGTCGATCATCATCTGGCGCGTAACGTTGAACGGCGCGCACGGCGCCAGTGCAACGCGCAGCAGCGAGCCTTCGCGAGAATCGTGATACTTGGCCAGCACCCGTTCACAATCGGCGATCGCCGTATCGTGATCCTGCATCAATCGTTCGTCGGCAATGCCCCCTTTCGCAAAGCCGAGATTGATGGCGCCGCGCGTCAGCGTCATCCGCATTCCAAGCCGGGAGGCTTCTTCCGCTTCGATGTCGACGGCGTCGGCCATGTCTTGCGGGAAAACGAACAGATGGTCGGACGCGGTGGTGCAGCCGGACATCAACAGTTCGATCAGCGCCACACGAACCGCGAGCCGGAAGCGGTCGCGGTCGAGATAGGACCCCCAGATCGGGTAGAGCTGCTTCAGCCAGGGAAACAGCGGCTTGTTGATCGCCTGAGGATGGGCGCGCGTCAGTGTCTGGAAGAAGTGGTGGTGCGCATTGACGAGGCCAGGAATGATCACGTGCCGGCGTGCATCGAATATCTCATCGCATGGCGTTGTCGGGCCGTCCGGTCCGACCAGCTCGATGATCTTTCCGTCCTCAATGACAAGCCCACGCTTGCCGCCATCCGCCAGCATGGCAATCGGATCGCGAATCCAGGTCTTCATCGGATGAGCACCGCTAGACCGGCTTCTTGTGCGCGAGCGAGCGGTTTGATTCCGTTGCAAGAAACAGCTCGGCGTTCGACACAGGGCATTCTTGAACTCCGCAAAATCCGATTGGTCGGAGAGCAAGACGGATGCCAGACACTATCGAGCTCATTCCGCGGTAAGGCACCGCCGCGACATCGCTCAGCGAAGTGCGGTGCCCGGCCGTCAACCTCGCGGCGGTGGCAGGTAAGCGAGGCGCCTGTCGGTTGTCGATCCGCCGTTCTCCGGACTGCGCCTTGCGGCGACTTGGCGCGCGGCTTGCTTGTGCTCACTAGGAGCGCGGCCACCCCCGTGCTTTTACCGGATCGAGGCTCATTGGAGACATGGACCAGTCTGGATTTGCCGATCTGAAGCCGCGTCTGGTGCTGACTGGTATCACCAAGCGCTATCCCAGTGTCGTCGCCAACGACGATGTCTCGCTAAGCATCCGTCCCGGCGAGATCCACGCCGTGCTCGGCGAGAACGGTGCCGGTAAAAGCACGCTCATGAAGATGATCTACGGCGTCACCAAGCCGGACGCCGGCACCATCATGTGGAACGGGCAGTATGAAACCATCGCCGCGCCGGCACAGGCGCGGCGGATGGGCATCGGCATGGTGTTCCAGCATTTCTCGCTGTTCGAGACGCTGACGGTCTGGGAAAACATCGCGCTTGCGCTGGATGAGCCCGTTCCGACCGCGAAGCTGGCGTCGCAGATAACAGAAGTATCGGAGAAATACGGACTGCCCATCGACCCCTACCGGCTGGTTCACAGCATGTCGGTGGGCGAAAGACAGCGAGTTGAGATCGTTCGCTGCCTGCTTCAGGAGCCGAAGCTCCTGATCATGGACGAGCCGACTTCAGTGTTGACGCCGCAGGCCGTCCTCATCCTGTTCAAGACGCTTCGCCGTCTGGCGGCGGAAGGATGCAGCATCCTCTATATCAGCCACAAGCTCGATGAAATCCGCGCGCTCTGTGATACCGCAACTGTGCTGCGCGGTGGACGGGTCAGCGGCACGGCCATTCCGCGCAACGAGACCAATGAAAGCTTGGCGCGAATGATGATCGGCGGCGAACTGGCGGAATGTCGCCTTGCGCCGCGCGAAGCCAAAGAAGAAAGGCTGAAGGTCGAACGTCTGTCGCTGACTTCGCCGGATCCTTTCGGGACGTCGCTCAAGGATGTCAGCCTGACGGTGCGCAGCGGTGAGATCCTCGGGATCGCGGGTGTCTCGGGCAACGGCCAGAAGGAATTGATGACGGCGCTCTCGGGCGAGCGCTTGAGCCCGGCTTCGATGATCAAGCTGTTGGGGCAGCCGGCCGGCAACCTCAATCCGGCGCAGCGGCGCGCGGTTGGTCTGACCTTTGTTCCGGAAGAGCGGCTTGGACGTGGCGCTGTGCCTCCGATGAGCTTGGCTCAGAACGCGCTCTTGACCGGAGCGCGAAAGGGCATGGTGCAGAGGGGCATCATCCATCCGTCGGTCATGAAGACTTTTTCAAAGAACGTGATCGAGCGTTTCAAGGTCAAATGCGGCGGCGACCAATCGGTCGCCTCCAGCCTGTCCGGCGGCAATCTGCAGAAATTCATCGTCGGCAGGGAGACGATGCTGCAGCCCAGGATGATGATCGTGGCGCAACCGACCTGGGGCGTGGATGTCGGCGCGGCGCAATTGATCAGGCAGGCCCTGATCGATCTGCGCGATCAGGGCGTGGCGATTCTGGTGATTTCAGAAGAACTCGACGAGCTCTTCGCCATCAGCGATCGCCTCGCGGTGATCGCCGACGGACGTCTTTCGCCGTCGGTCAAGCCTGCGGAGACATCGATCGAGCAGATCGGGACATGGATGAGCGGCAAGTTCGGCGATCGGGCGGACGACCGCGCGGCTTCCGCAAACGCACATCTGGAGACGGCCAATGCTCAAGCTTGAGCGGCGCGCGACGCCGTCGTCCATCATGAGCGTCGCTTCGCCGCTGCTGGCGGCGGTCGGTATGCTCATAACGGGATTCGTGCTGTTCAAGGTGTTAGGCAAGGATCCGGTGGAGGCATTCTATCTGTTCTTCGTCAAGCCGGTGTCGACCACCTACGGCATCGGGGAATTGCTCCTGAAAACGACGCCCTTGCTGCTCTGCGGATTGGGCCTCGCCTTGGGCTTCAGGGCCAATGTCTGGAACATCGGCGCCGAAGGACAGCTCACCATGGGGGCGATCGCCGGCGGCGGCGTCGCGCTCTGGTTCGGCGACAGCGAATCTGCGTTTGCGTTGCCATTGATGCTACTGGCCGGAGTGCTCGGCGGGATGGCCTGGGCCGCGATTCCCGCCTTTCTTCGAACCCGGTTCAACACCAACGAAATTCTCGTCACGTTGATGCTGGTCTACATTTCCCAGTTGGTGCTGTCGTGGCTCGTACACGGGCCATGGCGCGATCCGCAGGGGCTGAACTATCCGCAATCGCAAGGCTTCGGCGATGCCGAGACGATGTCGATCCTCATCAGCGGAACGCGGGTGACCTGGGGCATTGTCTATGCGCTCGGGCTGGCACTGGTGGCCTGGATATTCTCGCAGAAGACCTTTGCCGGTTTCCGCATGCAGGTCGCGGGGCTGGCTCCTGCCGCGGCGGCCTATGCCGGCTTCTCGGAAAAGCGCAACATCTGGATTGCGCTGATGATCTGTGGCGCCACCGCCGGGCTCGCCGGCGTGTGCGAGGTCGCCGGTCCCATCGGCCGGCTGCAACAGCAGATATCGCCCGGCTACGGCTTCGCCGCCATCATCGTGGCCTGGATCGGCCGGCTGCATCCGATCGGCGTTGTGTTCGGCGCGCTGCTCATGTCGCTGCTTTATCTCGGCGGCGAGGCGGCGCAGATGGGCATGGGCCTGCCGTCCGCGATCACCGGGCTCTTCCAAGGCTTGTTGCTGTTCTACCTCCTGGCCGCCGATCTGTTCATCACGTTCCGGCTGAAACGCGTAGCGCCGGTCGAGGTCAATACCTTGAAACCACCGGTACGGGCGGAGACCGCCGCATGAATCCCATTGTCCCGATGATCGCCAGCACCGTGGTTGCGGCCACGCCGCTGATCTACGCGGCTCTTGGCGAAACCGTCGTCGAACGGTCCGGCGTCCTCAATCTCGGCATCGAGGGCATGATGCTGATCGGTGCGGTGACCGGCTTCGCCACGACATATGCGACCGGCAGCGCTGCGCTTGGTTTCCTCGCTGCGGCCTGCGCCGCTGTCGCGTTGTCCCTGCTTTTCGGCTTTCTCACGCTCAACCTGCAGACCAATCAGGTCGCTACCGGCCTCGCGCTCACCTTGTTCGGCATCGGCCTGTCGGCCTTCGTTGGTTACAACTACGCCGGCTTGCCGGTGAACCGGCTGACGCCGATCACCATTCCCGGGCTGACCGCCATCCCCGTGGTGGGCGATCTCCTGTTTCACTACGACATCATGGTCTATCTCTCCATTGCACTGTTCGTGGGCGTGCAGTGGTTTCTGACGAAATCGCGCACCGGCCTGACGCTGCGGGCGATCGGCGAGTCGCCGAGTGTCGCGCATTCGATCGGCAAGTCCGTCCTGAAGACTCGCTACCTAGCTGTGATGTTCGGCGGGGCGATGGCTGGCATCGCGGGTGCGTATCTGTCGCTGGTCCAGACCCCGATGTGGGTCGAGGGCATGTCCGCCGGCAAGGGCTGGATCGCGCTTGCGCTCGTGGTTTTCGGCACGTGGAAGCCGACACGCATCGTTGTCGGTGCGTATCTCTTTGGTGGTGTCACGCAATTCCAACTGTTCGCGCAGGGCTTCGGTCTGCCGATCCCGACCGAGTTCCTGTCGATGCTGCCTTACGCGGCGACGATCATCGTGCTGGTGATCATCTGCCGCGATCCCAAGACCATCTTGTTGAACCAACCGGCTTCCCTTGGCCGGAGTTTCCATTCGGCCGCGTGATCAGGGGCCTCGCGGTGCGGTTTCAGCAATTCAAGCTCCAGACATAGGTAGGCGTTATGCAACGAAGAACGTTTCTGAAAGTGTGGTCCATGTCGATCGCGGTGGGCTTGGGAGTGGCCGCACCGGCCGCGGCTCCTGCTGCCGAACCGCTGAAGGTCGCTTTCGTCTATTTGGGACCGCGTAGCGACGGAGGCTGGACGCAGCAGCACGATCTGGCCCGGCTGGCGCTTGAGAAGGCGATGGGTTCTGCGATCAAGACCACCTTCGTGGAAAACGTCCCGGAAACCGCGGATTCCGAACGCGTCTTCCGTCAACTCGCAGCCGACGGCAACAAGCTGATCTTTGCGACTTCGTTCGGCTACATGGAGCCGCTTCAGAAGGTCGCCAAGCTGTTTCCGGACGTCAAGTTCGAGCATGTCAACGGCTTCAAGACAGCGGCCAATATCACGGTCTACGAGCCGCGCTTCGAGGAAGGCTTCTACCTGATCGGCACGATCGCCGGGCTGATGACGAAGACGAACACGCTTGGCTTCATCGGTTCGTTCCCGATCCCGAGCGTCATGCGCAATATCAACGCGATGGCCCTTGGTGCTCAAGCCGTGAATCCGAAGATCAAGGTGAAGCCGATCTGGGTCAACACCTGGTATGATCCTGGCAAGGAGCGCCAGGCGGCAGACACGTTGATTGCGCAGGGTGCGGACAACGTTGCCCAGAACACGGACTCGCCGGCCTCGATCCAGGCGGCGCAGGAGAAGGGCACCTATGCGTTCAGCATCGATGCCGATATGTCGAGCTTCGGCAAGAAAGCCCAGCTCTCTGGTTCGACGGAGGACTGGAGCGGTTATTACATCGACGAGACCAAGAAGGTGCTCGATGGCACCTGGACCGGTAATCGGCGCATCCGTTGGGGACTCAAGGAAGGATTGGTGGTGATGGCTCCGCTCAATCCCGATATCCCGCCAGAAGTCGTCAAGGTGTTTGAGGAGAAGAAGGCGGCGATCATCGCGGGCACACTTAATCCATTTGCCGGACCGATCAAGGACAACACCGGCAAGGAGATGGTTCCAGCCGGCGGCAAGATGTCCGAGGCCACTTTCAGCTCGCTCAATTGGTACGTTGAAGGGGTCGAGGGTACCGTTCCAAAATAAGGCCTTAACCATCGGTCGGGCGAGAGGTCAGCGAACGAAGTGCAGGTGTCTCGCGGCGAGACCACCTGCACTTCGCGCTGTAGGGTGGCCGATAGGGCCAACTCGTCCTCGATGGGCCGGCGTAGACCAGCCTTCATCCGCTCGCCTCGCGCATCATCGTCTTGAGCAATTCCGCCAGCACGCTTGCGATCGCGCTGCTTCCCCGTTCGTGACCGATCAGCATCAAGGTCTGGGACTCATGCGACAGTTCGCGGACCGGCAGGTAGACGAGCCGTCCCGCCCGCCGCTCAAACTCGATATCGAACGGCGTGAGAAAGGTAATCCCGTTGTCGACCATCGCGGAGTGCCTCATGATCTCGATGGCATTGGTCTCGATGATCGGCTGCAGATCCAGTGAGACGCGCGTAAACGCGGTGTTCAAGTAAGGCCTGATCGCGCTCGTGTCGTCGGCAACGACAAGTGGATAGTCAATGCAGTCGCTCAGCCGGATGCCGGTTCGCTTCGCAAGCGGATGGTTCGGCGCCATGACGGCACCGAGTTTGGCGCCGGCGCGCGCCAGGACCTTCAGATTGCCGTCCTTGATAAAGTCGAATCCGATGCCGAGATCGGCTTCGCCGTTGGCGACAGCGAACTGAATCTCCTCGCCCGTGTTGAACAGCGTCAGGTTGAGCTTGACCCTTGGATTGGCGATCCGGAACGCCTTTACCGTTCCAGGGACCAGGTTCGACGCGAGCCCGCTCATCATCGCCATGGTGATCTCGCCGCGCCGCAGCCCCTTGAGCTCCTCGATCTTGGTTTGCGCGCGCGTCAGTTCTTTCAGGGTCTGCCTGACGTGGCCGATCAGAATCTCTCCGGCAGCGGTCAGGACCAGCTTCTTTGGGAGCCGTTGAAAAATTGGCGTTCCCAATTGGCTTTCCAGCGCCAGGATCTGGCGGCTGATGGCGGAAGCGGCAACGTTCAGATGATTGGCGGCCTTCCGGATCGAGCCCGTCCGCGCAACCTCGTCGATATAGTTCAACAGCCGACCGTGAAGCATTTCCCTTCTGCCTTGTTGCGCCTTCGGAGCAGATGACTCGCGTTGCCCAAAAGGCAACGGACTTGCCGAATTAAAGCGCTTCCAAGTGATCGTGGCGCGTGCACAATCGCAAGCCTGAATAGCAGGCAAACGGCGCCGGGCTCTTTTGCAGGCCGCCGGCGCAATCAGCCGTTGGAGCCGAATGAAAGAATGGCGCTGAAGTCGCATTGGTGGTGGGATCTGAGCACGAAGGATTTCGCCGAGCTGGACGCGGAGAGGGTGGTTGCGATCCTGCCCGTCGGCGCCGTCGAGCAGCATGGGCCCCATCTGCCCGTCAGGGTCGATGCCGCCATCAATGCGGGCATCGTGGCCCGAACCGTTGAACTGATGCCGCCGGATTTGATGGCACTGGTGTTGCCGATGATGCCGGTCGGCAAATCCGACGAGCATCTGGCATTTCCGGGCACGCTGACATTGTCGCACGAAACACTCGGGCGCGTCTGGTACGAACTGGGCGAGTGCGTCCATCGCGCTGGCGCCCGCAAGATTCTGTTCGTGAATTCGCACGGCGGGCAGCCGCAGCTACTCGAGATCGTCTGCCGCGATCTGCGCGTCAAGCTCGGCATGTTCGCCGTCAGCGTGATGTGGCCGCGGCTGATCGATCTGGATGCGTTGTTTCCGCCCGAGGAAAATCGGCATGGCATTCATGGCGGTCAGAGCGAGACCAGTGTGATGCTGCATCTCCATCCCGAGCTCGTGGAGATGCATCACGCTGAGAACTTCGTCCCGCTGTCGGTCGAGATCGAACGCGAGTCACAAATGCTCGGTCCGGAAGCCGGCGCCAGGTTCGGCTGGCAGGCGCAGGATCTGCATCCAAAGGGCGCCTGCGGCGACGCCACCAAGGCGACTGCCGAGCTTGGCCGGCTCGTCGTCGAGCGCTCTGCCGCGCGGCTTATCAAGCTGATCGAGGAGATCAGCCGCTATCCATTGTCGCGCATCGCGACCCACACGGCGTTCGATGGATCGCGGCGCGGATGACGATAAGGAGCTCTAACATATGGCATTCAGTGCCGTAGACCTTGCGCAGGCGAAAGCTTTCCGGATTTCGCCGAAGGACACCAATTATTTCGTGATGCTGTTCGATCAGGAGACCGACCGGATCGACAACATTTTCGTCATCGAGATATTCAAGGTCGGTGGAGCGACGCCGCCGAACGAGCACAGCCGGGCGCACGAATTCTTCCACGTCCTGCACGGGGAGGGCGTCGCGTATTGCGACGGCAAGAGGCTGCCGATCAAGAAGGGCGACTCGCTGCTGCTGCATCCGGGCTCCGAGCACGTGATCGAGAACACCGGCGCCGGCAAGCTGTACACGCTCACGGTGATGACCCCGAACGAGGGCTTCGCCGAACTGATCCGTGGCGGCGAGCGCGTTGCGCTCGAGTCCGACGATATCTGCATCCTGCAGGGGCAATAGCCGATGAGTTCGGTGCCACGCCACACCGGCGAGGACGACGCGCTTTGGCCGCTCGGATCGAGCGCGCGCAATCGCTGGCGCGTGTCAGCGGCCCGCGCCGACCTGGTGCGCGATCCGATACCGCCAGAGCCGGTCACCCTGCAGGCAGACGGCAAGCTGATCACTATCGATCTCGCTCGCACGGCGATGATCGTGATCGATATGCAGAACGACTTCTGCCATCCGAACGGCTGGCTCGCACATGTTGGCGTGGATGTCGCGCCGGCACGGCGGCCGATCGCGCCGCTACGTCGGCTGCTTCCCGTGCTGCGGGCTCATAGTGTACCGGTCATCTGGGTGAACTGGGGTAACCGACCAGATAGACTCAATCTCAGCCCCGCGCTCCTCCACGTCTATAACCCCGATGGTCGCAGCATCGGTCTCGGCGATCCCTTGCCCGGTTCGGCCGCAAAGGTGCTCGAGCGTGGGAGCTGGTCGGCCGCGATCGTCGACGAGCTCAAGGTCGATCCGTCCGATATCCAGGTTGCGAAGTATCGGATGTCTGGCTTCCAGGACACCGAACTCGACAGCATCCTGCGCAATCTCGGCGTCACTACGCTGATGTTCGCTGGCGTCAATGCCGACCAGTGCGTGTTGTGTACCCTACAGGACGCCAACTTCCGCGGCTATGACTGCCTGCTGCTGGAAGATTGCGTGGCCACCACATCGCCGGACTATTGCCTCGCGGCGACCCTCTACAATGTGCGCCAATGCTTCGGCTTTGTCATGAGTTCGCAGACGATCGTCGCTCGGCTCGACGAAGGCGGGCAGCAAGCAGCGAAGATCATGCCATGAACGAGCTTGCGTCCGATATCCTCGCACGGCTCATCGACGATTTGGGCGACGTTCCTGTCGTTACCGATCCCAAGGTCGTGCGCCGGCGCTCGCGCGATTTCTTCTGGTACAGCCCGGTGCTGAACGAGCAGTTGAACGGCATGTCGGCCGATCTCGTCGCCTCGCCGCGGGACGAAGCCGACGTCATCCGCGTTGCCGCCGCCTGCGCGCGTCATCGCGTGCCGATCACAGTGCGCGCGGGTGGTACCGGCAATTACGGCCAGGCCGTGCCGCTGCGCGGCGGCGTGCTGCTGGACGTTCTGGCGCTCGACAGTACCAAATGGGTCAAGCCCGGCCTGATCCGGGTCGGTGTCGGCGCGAAGCTGAACACGATAGATGCCGAGCTGCAGCCCCGCGGCTGGGAGCTGCGCATGCACCCCTCCACCAAGCGCACGGCGACGATCGGCGGTTTCGTGGCGGGCGGATCGGGCGGCATCGGCTCGGTCGTTCATGGCGGCCTGCGCGAGCCCGGCAATATCCTCGCCGCGCGCGTGGTCACGGTCGAGGAAGAGCCGCGCATCATCGAGTTGCGTGGCGATGCGGCGCAGAAGATCAATCGTGCCTACGGCACCACCGGCATCATCACCGAACTCGAAATGCCGCTCGCGCCCGCCTGGCGATGGATCGATGTCGTCGTGGCGTTCGACGATTTCGTCGACGCCGCCGCATTCGGCTACGAGGCTGCATTGGCGGACGGGATCGTCAAGAAGCTGCTGTCGCCGATCACCGCACCGCTGCCGTCCTATTTCGGTGCGCTGAAGCCGTACTGTCCCGACGGCAAGAGCATCCTGATCGCGATGATCGCAGAGCCGTCGCTCGAGAGTTTCAAGTCGCTGCTGGCCGGCCGCGGCACCATCACGCTGGAGACGCCGACCGACGAGAGCCCGGGCCAGGTGCCGCTCTACGAATACACCTGGAACCACACCACGCTGCAGGTCCTGAAGACCGACCGTTCGGTCACCTATCTACAGTGTCTCTATCCGCATGACCGGCTGATGGAGAAGGTGGTCGAGATGCGCAAGTTGTTTCCGGACGAGGTGTTGCAGCACCTGGAGTTCATTCGATTCGGCGGCCGCGTCACCTGCAGCGGGCTGCCCGTCGTGCGCTATACCAATGCAGACAGGCTGAACGAGATCATCAGCCTGCACGAGGCGCACGGCGTCCATATCGCCAATCCGCATGTCTTCACGGTGGAGGACGGCAGCCGCTATAAGCGCGCGGATGCCGATCAGCTCGGCTTCAAGCACGACGTCGATCCTTACGGCCTGCTCAACCCCGGCAAGATGCGCAGCTTCGTGCCGGAGCGGCCGTGAGATGCGGGTGCTCTATGTCTATTGCCATCCGCTGAGCGAAAGCTTTCACGCCGCGATCCGGAAAGAGGCGCTGGCCGGGCTGGCTGAGGCGGGCCACGCCGTCGACCTGCTCGACCTCTATGCTGAGGGCTTTGATCCGGTACTGACGGCCGAGCGTCGGCGCGACTATCACGACCCCGCGCGCAACCGCGCCAACAACGAGGCCTATGCCGTCCGCCTGATGACCGCGGACGCGCTGGTCGTGCAATTCCCCACCTGGTCCTTCGGGCCGCCGGCGATGCTGAAGGGCTGGTTCGACCGGATGTTCGGTCCCGGCATCGCGCTCGATCTGTCAGATCCGTCGCATGCCAAGCCGACGCTCATGCATCTCCGCCGTATCACGGGCATCTCGACCTATGGCCGCCCACGCTGGCAGGCGATCGGCATGGCCGACCCGCCGCGCCGGATCATCAAGCGCTACCTGCGCTGGTTCACCGGCTCGAAAGCGTCGGTAAGCTACTACGCGCTCTATCACATGAATGTTGCGACGGATGCGCAGCGCGGCCGGTTCCTCGCCAAGATACGGCGTGAGATGGCGCGGTTTTAACCGCGCTCGGGCGCCGCGGCCATCGCCTCGATCTCGACGAAGAATTCCGGACGCGTGAAGCCGGACACGATCACCAGCATTGAAGCCGGCGGGGTTCCCTGAAAGTGCCGGTCGCGTGAGCGCATATAGCCCTGCATATGCTCGCGGGCAGTCACGTAAGCGTTGAGCCGGACGACATTTGCGAGCGTCATGCCGTCCTCGGCGAGGATGGCCGCGATATTGGCAAAGCATAGATCAGCCTGCTGCTCGCATTGCTCGGGGATCGTTTCATCGGCAGCGATGCCGAGCTGTCCCGAGGTCACGACGAGCCGGTGATTCGCCGGAACCGCGATGCCGTGGCTGTAGCGCGCAAAGGGCGCCCTGATCGAAGCTGGAGAAAGCGCACGCAACGTCGCCCCCGACGACTGATATGAAAACGCAAAACGTAACGCCGATCGCCCGCCACTTCCACTACACACACTGGAAAAATTCGGATCGCTGCTGTTGCGTCAAAGGCAACGGATTGCTCGAATAAAAATGCTTTCAGGCGACAAGGCGGCTGTGCATCCTTGGTGCTACTGGGGACGAATTGTCACGTTGCAATTCCGTTCCCGGATTGTGGGGCCGGGCGCAACGCCGGCCATAACGGGGAAGCCGCAATGGCCACGAAATTCCTGCCGCGAACGATCGCGGTGACCCTGGTCAGCGTCGGTGCGCTGCTCTGTTCGATCGCGTCGACGTTCGCTGCCGATAAGGTGACGTTCCTGACGAGCTGGTTCGCGCAGGCCGAACATGGCGGCTTCTATGAGGCAAAGGCGACTGGGCTGTACGAGAAGGCCGGCCTCGACGTGACCATCAAGATGGGGGGTCCGCAGGTCAACGGCTCGCAGCTCCTGCTCGCCGGCGAGACCGATTTCCTGATGGGCTACGACATCCAGGTGCTGAAGGGGCGGGAGCAGAACCTGCCGTTGGTCACAGTCGCCTCGTCCTTTCAATTCGACCTCCAGGGACTGATGACGCATGACGATGTCGCCAACATCGCGGCGCTCAAGGGCAGGCCGATCCTTATCGCAGGTTCCTCCCGCGTTACGTTCTGGCCCTGGCTCAAGGCCAAATACGGATTCACCGACGACCAGATCCGACCTTACACGTTCAACCTGCAGCCTTTCTTCGCCGACAAGAGCATGGCCCAGCAGGCCTATCCGTCCTCCGAGCCCTACCAGGCCGAGCAGCAGCACGAGAAGGTGAAGTTCTTCCTGCTCGCCGACGGCGGCTATCCGCCCTATGGTTCGACAATCGTCACCACCGAGAAGATGATTGCCGAGAAGCCCGACGTCGTGGCGCGCTTCGTCAAGGCCTCGCTCGAGGGCTGGCGCGACTATCTGAAGAATCCGGCGCCGGCCAATGCGCTGATCAAGGCCGACAACCCGAAGATGACTGGCGGGCAGATCGCGTTCGCGATCGAGAAGCTGAAGGAGAGCAAGGCGATCGACGGCGGTGACGCCGCAAAGCGCGGCATCGGCGTGATCACGGAGGATCGCTACAAGCAGATCTACGACTTCCTGGTCGCGGGTGGTCTGCTCGATCCGAAGGTGAACTGGCACAAGGCCTACGATGATCGCTTCGTCAAGGACCTGAAGATCGGAGTGCAATAGCGGGCCGATGAACGCTCTCTTGCCGGGCACCCCGCTTGATGAAGGCGGACAGCGGATGGTGACGGGCGGCGAACGTCCGCCGGCGGTCGAAGTGCTGTCGGCCGAGAAAGTGTTCTCGAACGGCACGCGCGGATTGGCGCCGATCAATCTGTCGATCGCCGACGGCGAGTTCCTGACACTGATCGGTCCGTCCGGCTGCGGCAAGAGCACGCTGCTGAAACTGATCGCCAACCTGATCGAACCCTCCGATGGCCGGCTGTTGTGGTGGCGTGGAGATTTCTCGCAGGTCGGGCAGGAGGGCAGGCGGTTCGCCTTTGTCTTTCAGGAGCCGACCTTGATGCCCTGGGCGCGGGTCGAGGCCAATGTTCGGCTTCCGCTGGAGCTGTCCAACATTGCCAAGACCAAGGCTGCGCCGCGGGTGGCCGAGGCACTCGAACAGGTGGGCCTATCCGCTTTCAGCAAGCATTTCCCGCGCCAGCTCTCCGGCGGCATGAAGATGCGGGTCTCGATCGCGCGTGCGCTGGTGACGAAGCCAAATCTGCTGCTGATGGATGAACCGTTCGGCGCACTGGACGAGTTCACGCGCAACAAGCTCGACGCCGACCTGATCCGCCTGTGGTGGGAAGGCAAGTTGACGACGGTGTTCGTCACCCACTCGATCTATGAAGCCGTGTTCCTGTCGACGCGTATCATCGTGATGGCGGCAAACCCAGGCCGCATCTTTCGCACCATGACCATCGACGAGCCGCAGCCGCGCGGCGAGGGCTTTCGCGACAGCCCGAAATTTGCGGCGTATTGTCGGGAGCTTTCGACCTGGCTCGCGGAGGCGTCGCTGCCTTCCGCATCGGCAGGTGTCTCATGAAGCCCTTGCTGCACTCGGAGGCCTTTGTCCGGATCGCCGCTCCGCTTGGTGTGGGGATCGCGTTGTTCGTATTGTGGGAGGTCGGTTTTCGGCTGGCCGCGGTGCCGGTCTATCTGTTTCCGAAGCCGAGCGACATCTTCACAAGCTTCGTCAACAATGGACCGTCGCTGTTCCGCGCATTGCTGGTCACGTTGCGCGTGACATTGCAGGCGTTTGCCGCGGCGGTCATCATCGGAACGCTGGTTGCGTTCATGTTCGTGCAAAGCCGCGCGATCGAGATCAGCCTGTTTCCCTATGCGGTGCTGCTGCAGGTGACACCGGTCGTCGCGATCGCGCCGCTCGTTATCATTCTCGTCAAGAACACGCAGCTCTCGCTGACGATCTGCGCCACGCTGGTGGCGCTGTTCCCGATCATCTCCAATACCACGCTCGGCCTGCGCAGCGTCGATCCAGGGCTCGCCAATTATTTTCGGATGAACCGCGCGAGCCGGCTCAAGACCTTGGTCAAGCTGCGAATCCCCGGGGCCTTGCCCTATTTCTTTGGCGGGCTGCGGATTTCCAGCGGGCTCGCCTTGATCGGTGCTGTGGTCGCCGAGTTCGTCGCCGGCACCGGCGGCCGCTCGTCGGGTCTCGCCTATGAGATCCTCGACGCCGGCTTCACGCTCGATATTCCCCGCATGTTCGCGGCGCTGTTCCTGATCACGCTGACCGGCGTCGTGCTGTTCGCCGCGATGGTGGTGCTCTCCAGGCTCGCTTTGTCGAACTGGCACGAAAGCGAAATAAGGACCGAGACATGACTGCGACGCTGATCGAGAACGCCGTCGGGATCTTCACCGGCCTGCCGGGTGCCGCCATGCGCGCGACGGGCGCCATCCGCATCCGCGACGGCGTCATTGCCGAGATCGGCGCGCTCGAGCCGCAGCCGGATGAGCAGCGGATCGACGCGCGCGGTTGCGTCATCTATCCGGGCCTGATCTCCACCCATCATCACATGTTCCAGAGCGTGATGAAGGGCGTCACCGCCGGCATCAACCTTCCGCTCGCGGGCTGGCTGCGCGCGGCGCCTTACAGGCTCTGGTCGAAGCTTGACGAGGAGGCGCTGGCGGTTGCCGCAAGAATTGCGCTGTCCGAACTGCTGCTGTCGGGAACGACGACGGCCGCCGATCACCACTATCTCTTCAGCAACACCTTCAGGTTCGATCCCGCCCATGTGATCTTCGAGGTTGCGCGCAGCCTGGGCATCCGCCTGGTGTTCTGCCGCGGCGGCGCCACCAAGGACCGTCACATGAACGCTGACGACTTTCCGCCGATGCCGGTGGAAACGCTCGACTCCATGCTGAAGTCGGTCGAGGCCTGCGCGCAGCGCTTCCATGATCCGTCGCCAAGAAGCCTGACACGTGTTGCGCTGGCGCCGACCACGCCAACCTGGTCGCTCGACCCCGGCGAG
The DNA here is from genome assembly GCF_000472865.1 of Bradyrhizobium elkanii WSM2783. Classification (GTDB taxonomy): domain Bacteria; phylum Pseudomonadota; class Alphaproteobacteria; order Rhizobiales; family Xanthobacteraceae; genus Bradyrhizobium; species Bradyrhizobium elkanii_A. The sequence goes on from NZ_AXAP01000002.1 coordinate 145,953, forward strand.
TTGAGGGAAGTGATCGCGGCAGCGCGGCGGATGAAGCTCAGGCTGCACAGTCATCTCTCCGAGACCGCTGACTATGTCGATTTCTGCCTCTCGGTCCACGGCAAGCGACCGGTGGAATGGCTCGCCGACCACGACTGGCTCGGGCCCGACATCTGGTTTGCGCATCTCGTCCATCTCGATCCGGGGGAGGTCGAGATACTCGCAAGCACGGGTACCGGCATGGCGCATTGCCCGCAATCCAACTGCCGCCTCGGCTCCGGTGTCGCGCCGGCCGATCACATGGCGCGACTCGGCGGCGCGGTGTCGCTCGGTGTCGACGGCGCGGCCTCCAACGAGGCGGCTGACATGATCAGCGAGATGCATAGCTGCTGGCACACCCATCGCGCCGTAAAGGGCGCGCATGCGGTGACGGCCGAAGACGTCGTGCACTGGGCAACGGCCGGCGGTGCCCGCGTTCTCGGTTTCCCCGAGATCGGCACGCTTGCGCCTGGACAGCAGGCCGACATCGCGATCTTCGACCTGAACCAGCCGCGGCACTTCGGCATGCACGATCCGCTGATCGCGCCGGTCACATGCGCCGGCAGCGTGCATTTGCGCTACCTTTTGGTCGGCGGTCGCATCGTGGTCGAGGACGGCGCTATTCCGGGCCTCGATATCGCAAAACTCAGATCCGATGCCCTCCGCGTGGTCGAGCGGATGGCGGCCTGATAGCGGAGAAGATCATGCTCAGCACCAAACAACCGGTACTTCGCCGCTTCTGGTATGCGACCGTACCGCTCGAGCATCTCAAGGATGGTCCAAGACCATTCACCCTGCTCGGTGAACCGATCGTGCTGTTCCTCGATGCAGAGGGGCAGCCGGCGGCGCTCGAAGACCGCTGCTGTCATCGCACCGCGAAGCTGTCGAGGGGCTGGTGCAACAACGGCAACATCGTCTGCGGCTATCATGGTTGGGAGTATGATCGTGACGGCAAGCTCGTGATGATCCCGCAATTTCCGTTCGAGCAGCCCGTGCCCGACGCCAAGGCGCGGTCATTCCGGGCCCAGGCCAAATACGGCTATGTCTGGGTCGCGCTCGACGAACCATTGCGCGACATCCCGGAAATCCCCGAGGAGACCCGGCCGGGCTATCGCCGTATCCATCAATTCTACGAAAAATGGAACACAGCCGCGCTCAGGTTAATGGAAAACTCGTTCGATAACGCCCATTTCGCCTTCGTGCATAAGGGTACTTTCGGCGACATCAATCAGCCGAAGCCGGAGAAATACGAGATCGTCGAGACCGACGACGGTTTCGACGCCGAGACCATCATCACCGTCCGCAATCCGCCGAATGCCTATCGGATCAGCGGCACGACCGATCCGAGCACGAAGCGGCACCAGCGCAACAAATGGTTCATGCCGTTCTGTCGGCGGCTCGACATGGAGTATCCATCAGGCATCCGGCATATCATCTTTAATTGCGCGACGCCGATCTCCGACGGCCAAATACAGGTCATTCAGATCCTCTTCCGTAACGATACCGAGACCGACTGCTCAACCCAGGAATTGATCGACTGGGACGCCGCGATCATCGCCGAGGACCGCGACATGCTCGAATCGACCGACCCCGACGCTATCGTGGACATGAGCCGGAAGATCGAGATGCACATGCCGTCAGACCGGCCGGGCATGATCATGCGCAAGCGACTACTTGAACTCCTCCGCGCGCATGATGAGGAGGAGCAGCCTAAGACCCAACTGTCTTAGAGCAATACCCAGAAGACACGGGTATTTACCGCTGTCCGTGCATGACATAAGTGCCGGGCTCCCCATCGCTACGACGGGCTTAGACTAGCGGCCAGCCCGTGTTTGTCAGGCGTCAGCAGCGACCTTCAGGGCCTCGGTGCGTATCTCTTCCACGAGCCGTTCCTTCAGTCTGATGAATTCGGGCGTGGTTTTGATCTTGTAGGAACGCGGGTGGGGCAGGTCGATCGCAATCGCGGCCTTGATGCGGCCGGGACGCGCGCTCATGACGATGACTCGACTGCCGAGAAAGATCGCCTCCTCGATATCGTGCGTGACAAACAGCACGGTCTTCTGGTCGCGTTCCCAAATCGCAAGCAGCATCTCCTGCATCAGCGCCCGGGTCTGGTTGTCCAGGGCGCCGAACGGCTCATCCAGCAACAGGATCTTCGGATCGTTGGCAAGGGCGCGCGCGATCGCCGTGCGCTGTTGCATGCCGCCGGAGAGCTGTTTCGGCCAATGATTTTCGAAGCCCGATAATCCGACTCGGTGGATGAAACCGTCCGCGATCTTGTACCGATCCGCTTGAGAAATTCCGCGCTCGCGCAGGCCGAATGCGATGTTCTCCCGCACCGTCAGCCAGGGAAAGAGCGTATAGGACTGGAACACCATGCCGCGATCCGCGCCAGGTCCGGTGACCTCGCACCCGTCGAGCATGACGCGCCCGCTGGTCGGCCGATCGAGCCCGGCGATGATGCGGAGCAGGGTGGACTTTCCGCAGCCCGAGGGACCAAGGATGGTGACAAAATCATTGTCGCCGACACTGAGATCGGTCGGTTCGAGAGCCTGCGTCGGCGCATGGCCCGGGCGCGCAAGAAAGATACGTGAAACCTGATCGATCTTCAGCGCGGTCATGCCAATTTCCAGGGAAACAGCCATGCGTTGAAGGCCTTGAAGAGGAAATCGGAGATCAGGCCGATGAGCCCGATAACGATGATGCCGAAGATGATCTGGCCCGTGTTGAGCAAGGCCTGGCTGTCCGTAATCATGTGGCCGATCCCTGACGAGGACCCGATGAGTTCGGCGACGATGACATAGGTCCATGCCCACCCTAGAACCAATCGAAGAATTTCGGCGATCTCGGGAGCGGAAGAGGGCAGCAGCACGCGGCGGATGATGCCGCCGTCGCCGGCTCCCAGCGTATACGCCGCTTCGACGAGATCGCGCCTCGTGCTCCCTACGGTCACAGCGACCATCAGAATGATCTGGAACACCGAGCCGATGAAGATCACCATGAGCTTCTGCAACTCGCCGATACCGGCCCACAGGATCAAAAGGGGAATGAAGGCAGAGGCTGGGAGATAACGCGCGAACGAAACGAATGGTTCGAGAAAGGCTTCAATCGGCTTGTAAGCGCCCATGAGAACGCCTAGCGGCACGGCAACGAGAGCCGCCAGCACGAAGCCGCCGACAACACGCCAGATCGTCATGCCGATATCAAACAGAAATCCATGCCTGGTGAGCAGCTCGAAGCCTTCCTGCACCATGATCAGTGGGTTGGCGAGAAATGTCTTCGAAACATAGCCGCCGAAGGTCGCCCAGGCCCACAGGGCAACGAACAGCACGAAGAATGCCAGGCCATAGGCCACGCGTTGCTTCGACGTTACAGGACTTAGGGGACGCATCACGGCGGTATTTCCAGGCGACGTGTCGATCCTGCGCCAGTTTTGCTCCACAAGCGGCGAAGCGGAACTGGCGCGGGCGCGCAGCGGTTCTATTTGATGAAGCTCGCGTCAAAAAGATCTTCGATCTTCGGGGCAGACTTGATGATGCCGATCTCGAGCAGCAGGTCTGCCGCCTCTTTGTTGAAGGTCAGGAACTCGCCCGTGAAGAATTTCTGGTTCGCTGCTTTGTCCTGCCAGCGCAGATATTTTGCCGAGTTGCCGAACTGCTCACCCGATTGTTTCACGTCGGCCCCCATGATCTCGTACGCCTTCGCTTGATCCCTTGCGATCATGTCGAGGGCTTCGAAATAGCTGTCGGCCAGGGCCTGCGCGGCTTTCGGATTGTCGGTCAGGAATTTCGGTGTGCAGCCGAAGGTGTCCATCACCATCGGGTAGTCGAGAGTGGTGGCGATGATCTTGCCCTTGTCCGGTGCGCCACGCACGGTCGAGAGGTAAGGTTCATAGGTCATTGCCGCATCGTTCTGGCCGGAAACGAACGCCTGTGCCGCCGCGGCTGGCTCCAGATTCACGATCGTGACGTCCTTAACCGAGAGGCCGTTCTTTCGAAGCATCCAGGCCAGTGCGAAGTAGGGTGAGGTGCCCGGCGCGGACGCCGCGACTGTCTTGCCTTTCAGATCCTTAATCGAGGCAATCTCGTTGCGCACGGCCATGCCGTCGGCGCCAAAGCTCTTGTCAAGCTGAAAGATCTGCTTGGTCGCGACGCCGTTCGCATTCCAGGAGATCCAGGTCTCGACTGTGGTCGCCGCACATTGAATGTCACCGGACGCGATGGCGAGATGCCGATCCTTCTGCGGAATTTTCCTCAGCGTGACGTCGAGCCCGTTTTTCTTGAAGATGCCGGCCTGGCTTGCAAGCGTGAGCGGTGCAAAGCCGGTCCATCCCGAGATGCCGATGCCGACCTTCACATCGTCGGCAACCGCCGGTGCGGACACCAGCAGGGCAAAAACTGCTGTGAATGCTCTTAAACTACGCATGATGCTCTTCCCTCCTGCCGTACTATGGATTGCGTCCCATTGGTTGCTTCAGGTCCGCTGCGACGAGCTCCCGCACCAGTCACGTGTGCATCGCGTTGCATGAATTGTGCCGTGCCGGACATTCCTTCAGCCGCCCTTGAAACGGGCTACCAGCCGATGGGTATCCCCCGGATAGAGCAGGCGCACGGCGGTGACCGTTCGTGCGCTGCGCCATGTGTATCGATCGATCACTAAGCAGGGCGCGCCGACGGCAATGTCCAGTTCGGCTGCAGTGCCCTTATCGGCCACCGTGGCGCTGATGGTGTGCTCGGCTTCGGTCCAAGGAACATGGTGCAACAGCCATGAGCCGGGTGGCTCGGTCGTAAAGTCCGCCGCGGCGGCTTCCGGCACCGTGTCGAGATCGATCAGCCTGTCTTCAATGGCAAACGGCACGTCGTCGGCGCTATGACGACAAGCGATCGCGATTACCTTGCCGGTCCTACGGACGCCAAGACGCGCGCGATCGGCGGCGTTCGCGGCGCGGCGGGAGCAATGGATGAGCTGATAAGCATAGCTGCGGCCAAGCGCGGTAATCTCCGCGCGAATGTCGGCGATCTTGAGCACCGCCGACAGATGCTGCGGGCGACGTACAAATGTGCCGGCCCGCCGTCTTCGCTCGATCAGATCGGCTTGCGCCAATTCCGACAGCGCCTTGTTCACGGTCATTCGCGAACAGCGATAACGCGCCATCAGCTCGTGCTCGAAGGGAATGCGATGACCCGGAGGCCATTCGCCAGTCAGGATCCGACGTTCTATATCGTGTCGGATCTGCCTGTAGAGTGTTAGCTTGTCCGCGGCCGGAAGCTCGTTGTTGTGAGCGTGGAGACTCATGCCAGAAGCCTCCGGACGGTCGCGTTGAACTGCGCGCGCGCTCGCTCGCGGAGCCGATGACGCCCGCCCTCGACGACCTTGTTTCCCCCCGCCCAGACACAATCGATGGCTCCGCCGCCTGTCGCAAAAATCCAACCGTCGAGAATGGCATCGCCACGACGTCCGGCCAGAGATGGATGCGTGATGTCGAGGGTCACGATATCGGCGCGCGCGCCTCGTTCTATTCCCGCGCCGGTCTGCGCCAGCGCCTGCGCACCGCCCGCGAGCGCGCTCTCGAATAACGCACGGCCAGTCGAGTTGCCGAGTCCGCCGGAGAGCACATTGCGTTCGCGGTGCTTCAGGCGCTGACCATATTCGAGCTGGCGCAATTCATCGGTAACGCCAACCAGGACATTGGAATCGGTGCCGACGCCGAACCGGCCCCCGGAACCGACAAATTCGCGCGCGGGGAAAATGCCGTCGCCGAGGCTCGCTTCGGTCACCGGGCAGAGGCCGGCGACTGCGCCGGTGCGAGCGAGCGAACCGACTTCCGCCGGCGATGTGTGGGTCGCATGGATCAGGCACCAGCGTTGATCGACGGGCGCGTGGTCAAACAGCCATTCGACCGGCCGCTGGCCCGACCAGGCAACACAATCCTCGACCTCCCTGACTTGCTCGGCGGCGTGGATATGGATCGGCGCGCCTTGGGCCATCGGCACGATCGCAGATAGTTCGGTTGCGGTCACGGCGCGCAGGCTGTGCGGGGCAATGCCGACATTGGCTCCGGGTAACGTACTGACCGCCTTGCGCGTGGCGTCAATCAGCGTAGCAAACTGGTCGATTGAACAGATGAATCGGCGCTGGCCTGCATGCGGCGCGGCGCCGCCAAAGGTGCTGTGCGCATAGAAACTCGGCAAGAGCGTGAGGCCGATGCCTGCGCCCTCGGCAGCCTGAGCAATTCGTGTCGCCATCTCGGAGAGGTCGGCATAGGGCGTGCCGTCACGATCATGATGAAGATAGTGGAACTCACCGACCCGCGTATAGCCCTGCTCGAGCATCTCGACATAAAGCAGGGTCGCGACGCTCTCGACGTCTTCCGGAGTCATTTCGAGCGCAAAGCGATACATCGTCTCGCGCCATGTCCAGAAGGTATCCGCCGTGTTGCCACGCGTCTCGGCAAGGCCCGCCATGGCGCGCTGGACCGCGTGACTGTGCAGGCTCGCTATCCCAGGAACTGCCAGCCGATGCTGCTCATCCCGCGCTCCCGGCGCCACGCCGACCGCAATCTTGGCGACGAGCCCATCCGTGATGACCACCTGCACGTCATCGGCCCAGCCCGACGGCAGCAGCGCGGATGCGAAGTGCAGATTTGTCATGTTTCGTGCCGACTGGACAGAGCGTCAACACGATTATATGTCTAGACATATATGTCAAGCTTCCGGCACCCGGGGGAAGGCACATGGCAGAGCGCTACGATCGTATCTGGCACAATGCGCGGCTCGCCACGATGCGCGAGGATCTGCCGGGTCTCGGCGTCATCGAGCACGGCGTGATCGCTGCCCGCGATGGCCGGATCGCCTATGCCGGCGCGCAATCCGATTTCCAGCGTGATGCCGACGCGACCGAGCGGATCGACTGCGCCGGCCGATGGGTCACGCCCGGATTGGTCGATTGCCACACCCATCTTGTTTTCGGCGGCAACCGCGCCCACGAATTCGAATTGCGGCTTGAAGGCGCAAGCTATGAAGAGATCGCCCGTGCCGGTGGCGGCATCGTCTCCACCGTTGCGGCCACGCGGACCGCGAACGAGGCCGAGCTTGTCGCCGACGCATTGCCGAGGCTCGACGCGCTGATCCGCGAGGGTGTCACGACGGTCGAAATCAAGTCCGGCTACGGCCTCAACACCGAGACCGAGATGCGGCAGCTTTTGGCCGCGCGTGCGCTTGGCCGTGTCCGAGCGATCGCGGTCCGGACGTCTTTTCTTGGTGCACATGCACTTCCGCCGGAAGCTTCCGGCGACAAGGATCGTTACATCGATCTCGTGTGCCAGGAAATGCTGCCTGCGGTTGCGGAGGCGGGACTTGCAGACGCCGTGGATGCTTTCATGGAAGGCATCGCGTTCTCGCGCGATCAAACGGCGCGCGTCTTCGAGGCGGCCAAAGCCCTGGGTTTGCCGATCAAGCTTCACGCCGATCAATTATCGAACCTCGGCGGCGCATCGCTTGCAGCGGAATATTCAGCTCTGTCCGCCGATCATCTGGAGCACACCGACGAGGCCGGGGCTCAGGAGATGGCGGCGGCAGGCACGGTCGCGGTCCTATTGCCAGGCGCGTTCTATTTTATTCGCGAGACGACGAAACCGCCGGTCGAGCTTTTCCGTGCCCACGGAGTCAAAATGGCGTTGGCGACCGACTGCAATCCCGGCAGCTCGCCGCTGACGTCGCTTCTGCTCACGATGAACATGGGGGCGACGCTGTTTCGATTGACCGTTGCCGAATGTCTTGCCGGCGTGACGCGGGAGGGAGCGCGCGCGCTAGGCCTTCTGGGCGACACCGGTACGCTCGAAGTCGGCAAATGGTGTGATCTCGCGATCTGGGACATCGAGCGGCCCGCTGAACTCGTCTATCGGATCGGCTTCAACCCCCTGCATAGCCGCGTATGGAGGGCGCAATGAGTGATCCGGCGGCGCCGATCGTCGTCAAGCCGGGAAGGGTCACGCTCGACGATTTCGCCCGGGTGCTCGCAGGTGCTGCAGTCTTGCTCGAACCATCCTTCTGGGCTCGGGTCGAACTGGCTTCTCGTATCGTTGCGCAAGCTGCTCACGCGGACGTGCCGGCGTACGGCATCAACACCGGATTTGGAAAACTGGCATCGACACGCATTGCGCCCGAGCAGACCGCGCTGCTTCAGCGCAATCTCATTGTCTCTCATTGTTGCGGGGTAGGGCGTCCCTCGCCCGAGCCGATCGTGCGGCTGATGATGGCCTTGAAGATCGTCTCACTCGGGCGAGGCGCTTCGGGCGTGCGCCGCGAGGTCATCGAGCAACTGCAGATGATGCTGGCGCGCGGCGTTTGTCCGCTGGTGCCGCAGCAGGGTTCGGTCGGCGCATCGGGCGATCTGGCGCCACTTGCGCATATGACGGCCGTCATGATCGGGGAGGGGCAGGCGATCCTCGATGGACGGCTTGTTCCGGGCCGCGACGCGCTCGCCGCCGCCGGTCTTGCGCCGTTGACGCTCGGACCGAAGGAGGGGCTCGCCCTCATCAACGGCACCCAGTTCTCGACGGCTTACGCCATCTCCGGCGTGCTGCGCGCCCATCGCCTGGCCTGCGCGGCTTTGGTGACAGGCGCTCTTTCGGTCGATGCCGCCATGGCCTCGACCGCGCCGTTCCGGCCGGAGGTGCAGCAGTTGCGCGGACATGCCGGCCAAACTGCTGCCGGCGCCGCCCTGACGGCGCTGCTTGCCGGCAGCGACATTCGCCAGTCGCATCTCGAGGGCGATGAGCGGGTGCAGGATCCCTATTGTCTGCGCTGTCAGCCGCAGGTTGCCGGCGCCGCGCTCGACTTGCTTACGCAAGCGGCGCGAACGTTGGAGATCGAGGCCAATGCCGTCACCGACAATCCGTTGGTATTGGTCGAGACTGGCGAGATCGTCTCGGGCGGCAACTTCCACGCCGAACCAGTGGCTTTCGCCGCGGACCAGATTGCGCTTGCGCTTTCGGAGATCGGTGCGATCAGCGAAAGGCGGATCGCGACGCTGGTCGATCCCGCGCTGAATTTCGGCTTGCCGCCGTTCCTCACGCCGGAGCCGGGTATCAACTCCGGCTTCATGATCGCCGAAGTGACGGCGGCCGCGCTCTATGCCGAGAACAAGCAGCGTGCGTCGGCCTGCTCGATCGACTCAACCCCCACCAGCGCCAACCAGGAAGATCACGTCTCGATGGCTGCGCACGCCGCGCGCCGGCTGTCCGATATGGCGGACAATTTGGCGACGATCTTAGGTATCGAGCTCTCGGTCGCAGCGCAAGGCATCACGCTTCGCACGCCGCATTCGACCAGCGCCCCGCTCGCAGCGGTCATTGCTGAATTGCGCGCGCATGTGCCGGCTTTGAGCGCTGATCGTTACATGGCCGATGATCTTGCGAAGGCGACCGCGCTGGTCGAATCCGGTGCGTTGCCGGCTGCGGCGCTCTCCGCGCTGCCGGACATCCCGTTCCCGATCCTTGTTTCGAATCTTGCCGATAAGGGCGATCTGTCATGAGCCGTCGAGTAGACAACGACCGTACGATCCGCGCGCCCCGGGGCGGCGAGATCAGTGCCAAGAGCTGGTTGACGGAGGCACCGCTCCGCATGCTCATGAACAATCTCGATCCGGAAGTCGCGGAACGTCCAAGCGAACTCGTCGTCTATGGCGGAATCGGTCGTGCCGCGCGCGACTGGGATAGCTTCGACCGGATCGTCACCTCCTTGCGCAAGCTGGAAGTCGACCAGACCTTGCTGGTTCAGTCGGGCAAGCCGGTCGGGATCTTCCGCACGCATCCGGACGCGCCGCGCGTTCTGATCGCGAACTCGAACCTGGTGCCGCATTGGGCGACGCTCGATCACTTCAACGCGCTCGACCGGCAAGGCCTGATGATGTTCGGGCAAATGACCGCCGGGTCCTGGATCTATATCGGCAGCCAGGGCATCGTGCAGGGAACCTATGAGACGTTTGTCGAGGTCGGACGACGACACTACGGCGGCAGTCTTGCAGGCAAGTGGATCCTTACGGCGGGGCTCGGCGGCATGGGCGGCGCGCAGCCGCTCGCCGCGACCATGGCGGGCGCCTCGCTGCTGGCGATCGAATGCCAGCCGAGCCGCATCGAGATGCGGCTGCGCACGGGTTATCTTGATCGACAAGCGAACACGCTTGATGAGGCACTTTCGATCGTGGCGGCGAGCGCGCAGGGTAATAAGCCGGTCTCGGTCGGCTTGCTCGGCAACGCGGCTGAGATTTTTCCGGAACTGGTGCGGCGTGGCGTGAGGCCGGACATCGTCACCGACCAGACCAGCGCGCACGATCCCATCAATGGCTACCTGCCCAAGGGGTGGTCGCTTGCCGAGTGGGAGACAAGACGCGCCAGCGATCCGAAGGCGGTTGAAGCCGCGGCCAAGACGTCGATGGTCGATCACGTTCAGGCCATGCTGGATTTCCACGCCCAGGGTATTCCCACGCTGGACTATGGCAACAACATTCGCCAGATGGCGAAAGATATGGGACTGCATAACGCATTCGATTTTCCGGGCTTCGTCCCTGCCTATATCCGTCCACTGTTTTGCAGAGGCGTTGGGCCGTTTCGGTGGGCCGCGCTGTCAGGCGATCCGGATGACATCTTCAGGACGGATGCCAAAGTCAAGGAGCTGATGCCCGACGATAAACACCTGCACAACTGGCTCGATATGGCGAGAGCCCGGATCAAGTTTCAGGGGCTGCCGGCGCGGATTTGCTGGGTAGGTCTCGGCGACCGCCACCGGCTGGGTCTCGCCTTCAACGAGATGGTGGCGCGCGGCGAACTGAAGGCGCCGATCGTGATCGGCCGCGACCATCTCGACAGCGGCTCGGTTGCGAGTCCGAACCGCGAAACGGAAGCGATGCGCGACGGTTCCGATGCGGTATCAGACTGGCCGCTGCTCAATGCGCTTCTGAATTGTGCCAGCGGCGCGACATGGGTCTCACTGCATCACGGCGGGGGCGTCGGCATCAGTTATTCGCAACACGCCGGAATGGTGATTGTTGCAGACGGAACCCCGCAGGCCGCCCGCCGCATTGAACGCGTGCTCTGGAACGATCCGGCGAGCGGCGTCATGCGGCACGCGGACGCGGGCTATGAGAGCGCGATTGCATGTGCCCGCTCGAATGGGCTCGATCTGCCGAGCGTGACGCCATAAGGGCATCATCGGTGCTGACTGAACAGTCAGCGCGACCGCAGCCGTCGTGCACCTCACGCTAGGTGGCAATCCGCTTGCCTGCGCCGTAGGCGAACCGCTCACCAAGAGGCAGTATCTCGTCCAGGCTCATCGCAGCCGAGACGTATCTGCTGTCAAATCGGTCAAAATCCACACATGGATAGTCAAAAATAGCTCGAAAAGCGCATGGCACGCCTTCTGCATGACCGTTGTGACCGGTTTGTCGGTTCATGTGGAAAAGGGGAATGTCGATGCATCCGAAATTTGACCGTCGCCACTTTCTAAAGGGGGCGGCGGGAGCCGCGGTCGCCGCAGGCTACATGCAGATCAATCCAGACTTTTTCATCTCGCCGGCCCACGCGCAGGCCGGGAAGACCATGACCTTCCTGTCGGCCGAGAACATCACGGGCAATTGGGATCCGACCGCTCACACCACGCTTTCGCAGAAAAACATCGAAGGCTTCGTGATGGGTTTTCTGACCCGCACACCGATGAAGCTCGATAGCCCGAGCGAGGTCGTCTATGAACTGGCAACCGACATCAAGCTGCTCGATCCGAACCGCCTGCAAATCAAGCTGCGTCAAGGCGTCGTCTTCCATGATGGCAAACCGTTCAAGGCGGAGGACGTCAAGGCCACTTTCGAATATGGATCCAAGCCGGATCGCCCCGCACAATGGTATCCTGGCCCCACCGAAACGCTGAAGATCGAGACGCCTGACGACTACACGGTAATCGTCGATACGTCGAAAGGCGGTTACCCGGCGCACCTCTTCATGTTCCTTGCGGCGTTCCTGCCGATCATGTCGGCAAAGGATATCGCGGGCGGACCTGGGGGCGTGCTCTCGCAGCGGCTGAATGGCACTGGTCCCTTCAAATTCGTCGAGCAGCGCGGCAACGACACCGTGATGAAGGCGTTCGATGGCTACTTCAAGGGCAAGCCGGCCATTGCGGGGATCAATTTCACCTTCACCGGCGACTCCACGACGCGCATGCTCTCCCTCATGAATGGCCAGGCTTCGATCGTCGAACGCCTTGAGCCAGAGCAGGTGGATACGGTCAAGGGCAATCCCAACATCCGCATCAACCAGGTCGTTTCGGTCGAGAACAAGTATCTTTGGTTTCGCTGTTCGAAGCCGCCGTTCAATGATCCCCGTATCCGCCTCGCCGCCTGTCACGCCATCAACCGTGACGTTATCCTCGAAGTGCTGGGATCCGCGGGGCACGCGTCGTCCAACTTCGTGTCGCCGGTCAAGTTCGGTTACATCGATCTCGAGAATTATCCGAAGTTCGACCCAAAGAAGTGCCAGGCGTTGCTCGCCGAGGCCGGCTTCCCGAACGGCAAGGGGTTGCCGCCGCTCGAATACATCACGTCCGTGGGCTTCTATCCCAAGACCAAGGAATACGGCGAGATCATCACCGCGATGCTCAACGAGCAGGGCTTCAATGTCAGCCTGACCGTGCTCGAACCGGCCGCCTGGAATGAACGCCTGTACCATCGTCCCGGCGGCGGACCCGGTCATATGGTGGACTGCGGATGGTCGACCGGCTCGCCCGAGCCCGATTTGATTCTCCGCACGCATTTCCACTCCTCGTCGCATCGCATTTGCGGCATCGAGGATACCGCGATCGACGCAAGTCTCGACAAGGAGCGTAGCGCACCGACGCTTGAGGAACGGAAGAAGATCCTCCAGACCGAGACGATGCCCCTGATCGCCTCCAAGATGCCGGCGCTCTCGCTCTTCACGTCCGTCATGATTCACGCGATGCAGAAGAATTTCGAAGGTCTCTATATCTATCCGGATGGTTCGATGGATGCTTCGAGGCCCGTTGCCTGACCATGGACGGTCACCGCGCGCCGCGAGCAGGCGGTGCGCGGTCCGACATGTCCTCCGACGCGGAGCTGAAGAATGTTCGTCCTGAACTTCCTGATGCGGCGCCTGATTCAAGGCGTCATCATCATATTCCTTGTCTCGCTGCTGATCTTCACCTTGCTGAGGGTCGTACCGGGAGATCCGGTGCGACTGATGGCCGGCGGCATGGCTCCCGAGGCCCTGATCGAGAAGATCGCGACCGACATGGGGTTGCGAGACCCGATCATCGTTCAGTTCGGTCGCTATATGAGCAGCGTCGTTCGGGGTAATCTCGGGCAGTCCTTCGTTCGTCCCGCGAACGGCGCTGCGACAGGCGGCGCGAACTTCAACGATACGACGCGCGGTGAACGGGCCAAGGTGCTAAGCCTGATCCTCGAAGCCTTGCCTATGACGCTGCAGCTTGCCGCAGTGACGTTGGCGATTGCCCTCGTTTTCTCCGGGATCATAGGGATTGCTGGCGGCCTCGCGGTCGGGCGTTGGCCGGACAAGTTGGCATTCTACACCTCGTCGGTGTTCATATCGTTGCCGAATTTCTGGCTGGGAATCGTTCTCGCGCTGCTGTTTTCAGTCAAGCTCGGTTGGCTGCCGGCGATCGGATATCAGGGGTTTGCCTACACGATTCTCCCAGCCATCGTGCTTGCGGTCGAGTTGTCGCCGGTCCTGATCCGGACGCTCGTCAGTTCCGTCTCGGCGCAGATGATGGAGCCTTACGTGGCGGTGGGGCATGTCCGTGGCCTCGGCCGCAGCCGCATCATTGCAAACCATGCCCTTCGCAATGCCTCGGTGCCGCTGCTCAATCTGCTCGGGGTGCAGTTTTCGAGCCTGCTCGGCGGGGTGATCATCGTCGAATACATCTTCGACTATCCCGGGCTTGGTCTGTTGACCATCAACGCGGTGTTGCAGCGCGACTTCCCGTTGATTCAAGGGATCGCCATCGTAACCAGCGCCATCTTTGTGCTGATCAACATCATTGTCGATCTTATTGCCACCACGATGGATCCAAGGCTCGAATATTGATGTCTATCGCTACCGCCACCGGCGCACCAATGGCGCACACGCCGGCCCAACGCTCCGTCATCCGACGCATCTTCGACAAGGCTGCATCGACGCCGGGATTTCGCGTCGGCCTCGGACTGTTCGTTGTCCTTGCCCTGGCGACCGCCTTCTATCCTGAACTGAGCGGCATCGACCCGACGAAGATGGACGTCAAGGCGCGCCTTCTGCCACCGCTGTTCCTGGGCGGAAACTGGAGCTGGGCGCACCCGCTCGGCACGGATCAGATCGGCCGCGACATGCTCGTCCGCTCACTGGTCGGTCTGCGTTACTCCTTCTTGATCGGCGTCGCCTCCGTCATCGTCATGTTGGCGATTGGATGCGCGCTTGGCACGATTTCGGGCTACTTCGGCGGACGAACCGATGCCATCGTCATGAGGCTGACGGATGCCCAGCTATCGATCCCGATGATTATCCTCGCCATTTCCGTGCTCGGCGTTTCGCGGCCGACCATCCCCGCGATCGTTTTGGTGCTCGGAGTTTCGAACTGGCCGGTCTATGCCCGCATCATGCGCAGCATCGTGATGACTGAGCGGCAGCGCGAATATGTCCGCGCCGCAAAGATCGGCGGTTCGACCGATCTTCGGATCATCCTCGCGCTGCTGCTGCCGTTGCTGCTGCCGCCGGTCCTGTTCACGTCGGTGCTCGACGTTGCGCGCATGATGATCTTCGAATCCACGCTCGGTTTCCTAGGGCTCGGCGTGCAGCCACCGACGCCGACGTTCGGCAATATCATAGCGGACGGACGGAAATATCTGCTGAACGCGTGGTGGATCGCCACCATGCCGGGTCTCTTCCTCGGCCTGACACTCACCAGCGTCAACCTGATCGGCGCTTCCCTCGAACGTGCACGGAATGCGATTCACGGAGGCTCCGAAGCATGACGCAGCCGCTTCTTGACCTCAAGAACCTGACGGTCGCCGCGGGTAACGGCGGCACGGCCAAAGTCATTCTCGACAATGTGTCCCTCAGCCTCGCTCCTCGCGAGATCGTCGGCGTGGTGGGCGCCAGCGGTTCCGGAAAGACCGTACTTTCCAAGGCCGTGGTCAACTGGCTCGAGCCGCCGCTCACGAAGCGATCGGGTCAGGTGCTGTTCGAGGGACGCGACATCTATGCCATGCGCGGCGCGGAGATGCGCCTGTTGCGCCAGCGGATATCCTATGTCGGCGCCAATCCCATGGGTGCGCTCGATCCAACCCTGCCGGTCGGCGCCCAGATTGTCGAGAAGATGCGGGCCGTCGTGCCCAGAACATTACGTCGGGATGCCGAACGTCGTGTCATCGAACTCCTCGATGCGGTTCGCATCCCATCGGCGCGAAATCGCTTTCACGACTATCCCTCCCAGTTCTCGGGCGGCATGATGCAGCGAGCGCTGATCGTGGATGCATTGGTGACCAATCCCGCACTTCTGGTCGCCGACAACGTCACGCAGCCGCTCGATGTGACGGTCGCTGCTCAGGTGATCCGGCTGATGAAGGAGCTGACGGTCACCTTCAACACCGCGGTGCTGTTCGTCTCATCGTCCCTGCCAGTGGCGCGTGAAGCCTGCTCGCGGATCCTGGTGATGGATGAAGGGCGCATCGTCGAGGAGCAGTCGACAGAAGATCTGATCAGCAGGCCCGTATATCCCTATACACGCGAACTGGTGCGCCAGACCCCGAAAATATGGGTCGAGGCGGCCGCAACGCCCCGCCTTGACGACCAGCGGGAGGTGGTTCTCAGCTTGCGCGACGCCTCGCAGACCTACAAGGTTAGAAAGAAAAGCGGTTTTGGTGGCTTCAACCTGGTTCGCGCCGTTCGCAACGTCACCTTCGACGTGCGCCGCGGCGACAGCTTTGCCATTGTCGGCGAGTCCGGCTGCGGAAAGTCGACCCTGATGCGGCTTCTGTCGAGGCTCGAATTGCCGAGCTCAGGACAAATCCTCTGCGCGGACAAGGACATCGCAACGCTCAAGGGCCGGGCGCTGCTCGAGCTCCGGAGCAAGCTGCAGATGGTGCTACAGGATCCGTTCGGCTCGCTGCCGCCCCGGACCTCGATCGGGAGGATGCTGGAGGATCCGCTGCGTACGCATGGCTGGCGCGACAAAGGCAGGATTCGCGAACGCGTCCTGAAGGTGATGGGCGAAGTGGGGGTGCCGGCCGAACTTTACGAGGAACTTCCGCTCGGATTGAGCGCCGGACAGCGACAGCGCGTTAATGTCGCTCGGGCGCTGGTGCTGGAGCCGGAAATTCTCATCATGGACGAAACGCTGTCCGCGCTTGATCAAACCGAGCAGTTCAAGCTGCTCGACTTGTTCCAGAAGCTCCAGAAGGAATACGATCTGACCTACATCTTCATCTCGCACGATCTGGCGATGGTGAGGAAAGCCTGCAATCGCGTGGCGGTGATGTATCTCGGCGAGGTCTTCGAGCTCGCTGACAATGAGCGACTATTCTTCGACCCGGGACACCCGTACACGAGGGCACTTCTGAGCGCCATGCCGACGCTTGAGCGGCGTCGCTATCAGCCGGACGAGTGCCTGCTGGAGGGGGAGCCGCCAAGCCCGCTCGACGTTCCCGCGGGCTGCAGCTTCAGGTCGCGCTGTCCGCAGGCCATCGACAAATGCAGTCGCCTTCATCCGAGCCTGACGGTGCGGGAGCGGCAGGACTTCGCTGCGTGTCATCTGGTGATGCCGTCGCTCGGTGTCTGCGGCGCTGCCGAAGGGATGCACGCCAGCGTGTGATGAGGGGGTCGTGAACAACAAGTCGGCTTTGGAAGCGGCCAGCAGTGCCGTGGGAATCGGGGAACGTTCATGAGCTTCACGGAGCATCGTCTTGAATTGATCCGCGACATGCTGCGGCAGAAGCAGCGGGTCCACGTCAGGGAATTGGTCGACCACCTCAAGGTCAGTCAGGAGTCGATACGGCGGGATCTCCGGGAACTCGAGACGCAAGGTTTCGCCCGCCGTGTTTATGGCGGTGCGGTGATCGACCGGCAGGAGAGCGATCAGCCTTTTGCCGAGCGTTTGCGCGTTGGCGCGAGGGAGAAGGCGCGGATCGGTGAAGCCGCCGCGGCTCTGGTCAAGGATGGCATGAAGATCTTTGTTGACGAGGGCACGACGGCCCTTGCCTGCGTGAAGCACCTTGAGGCTCGCAAGGATCTTACGATTGTGAGCAATTCGCTCGCGGTAGCGGCGCACTTCTACTATCTGTCGACCCCCAGCGTGCGCGTGCTCGGAGGACGGCTGCGACCTGATTATCAGGCGACGTTTGGGCCAGAAACCGTGACTGCGATGAAGGAGCACTTTTTCGATCTCGCGATCATCGCAATCAGCGCCGTCCATGTCGAACGCGGTTTTATGGATTATGGCGAGGACGAAGCGATCGCGCGGCGCGTTGCGCGCGCACAAGCTAAGCGATCGGTAATCGTCGCCGACAGCTCCAAATTCGGCCGCCTCGGCTCGATCCATACATTCGGGTTGGGCGACGTACATGCTGTCATCACCGGGGCCGTCCTGACCAAGGACTTTTCCGACCAATTCCTCAAATCCAACTTGGAAATCATCTATGCCTGACGTTGTCTCCAAGCACGCTCCCATCAATCCATCGCGTCTTCAGGCAATGATGGAGGAATTGTCGGCGTTCGGCGGTGGGCCGGATGGATCCATGAACCGCTTGACCCTCTCGAAAGAGGACGGCGCAGCGCGTAATTGGCTTGGCCGCTGGTTCGCGAGCAACGGGTTTGTCCAGGCCGTCGACGCCATAGGCAATCAGTTCGGCAGCTTGTCGCTTGCCGGCGCGAATGCGCCGGTCATCATGGTCGGCTCACATGTCGACAGCCAGCCCAATGGTGGTCGCTTCGACGGCGCTCTCGGTGTCGTCTCGGCCTGTGAGGCCGTGCTTGCCGTCTCAGAGCGTCTGAAGGCAGAGAACAAGCTATCGGCCTGCAATTTTCGGGTGGTGAACTGGACCAACGAGGAGGGCGCGCGTTTCCAGCCAAGCCTGTTGGGCAGCAGCGTGTTCGCCGGAGCGGCCGAGCTTGAATGGGCGCTCGACCGGGCGGATGGAGATGGCGTCACCGTTCGCCAGTCGCTTGAGCAGATCGGTTATGCGGGCGGAGATAAGATTGCGCTGCCCGACGCTCTTATCGAACTTCATATCGAAGGCGACAAGGTGCTGTTTGAGGCGAGTGAAAAATTCGGCATCTTCACCCGCTTCTGGGGCGCAACGAAGTACCGTCTCGCTTTCCTCGGCCGCCAGGCGCATACTGGGCCTACACCGATGGCTGAGCGCAGGGACGCGCTGCTCGGCGCCGCCTATCTGATCGCCGATTTGAAGGAGATCGCCGGCGAGCACGGGTCGGATTTGCACACATCGGTCGGTCGGCTGGAGGTCTTTCCCAACTCCCCAAACACCGTTCCATCGGAAGCCGTTCTCTTCATCGAGTTGCGTTCGGGCTCGCCGGACGTCCTCGCCGAAGCTGAGCGGATGATGAAGATCAGGATGGAGGCGGCGGCCAGGAAAGCCGGTGTGACCTATGAAATCAGGGCGATTGATCGGCGCAAGGCGGGCCGCTTCTTCCCGGGACTGATTTCGCTGGCCGAACGAATGGTCGCGAATTACGGCGAAACGGCGCGCCATCTGGATACGATCGGTGGCCATGATGCAGTGGCAATGTCCAGTGTCTGCCCCTCAATTGTCTTGGCAGTGCGTTCGCGCGACGGCGTGATCCATCATCCGACCGAGTTCACCAGCGCCGAGGATCAGGCTTTTGGGACGCAGGTGCTGGCGGACATGCTCTACGCGATTGCCAGCGAAGGGCTGCAGGCGGCTAATCCAAAGGGAGCTGCAACATGAAAGCGCTCGGGAAGCCGCAGACGGCCCTGGAGGCGCGCGCCGAGCGAGCCATCCAGAGCTTTCCGATAATCGATGCCGCGAGCGCGACCTATGCAGCATCTGCGGCGCCGGTTGCATCGCCGTCCTATCACGCGGTTGAATCGACCTCGTTCGACGTAGCGCCTGATGGCCAGGAGGCAAGCTTCTTTCTTCGGCTGGGCGGTGACGAGGTCGCAGAGCTGGTCGACGACGACGCGGCGTTTGCAGCGGCGCGTCGTCTTCACAGACTCGGTCTGTCGCCGGAGCCTATCGCACGAGTACCGGACGAAAGGGCCGTGCTGTTCGCGCGGCTTGGCGAAGGCTGGCGAACTGCCAAGATCGACGACCTGATGCACGAGAGTGCGGCTGCCCGTCTCATCGAGATGCAGAAGACGATCGCCACAGGCGAGCCATTCGGGCGACGTTGGTCTGTCTTCGATGGCATCGATCGGCTTTGGCCACTGGTTTCGGAGGCCGGCAACATGCTCCCGGGCGATGTGGAATGGATGCTGGCATGGATGGCTCCGATGCGTGACGCGATCGCTGCGGCGGGCGTCGAACTAAAACCAGCGCACGGAGACCCCCATTCGTCCAATGTCATGCTCGGTCCGAACGAAGCGATGATGTTGGTCGACTTCGACATGGCCGGTGACATCGATCCCTACTACCAGCTCGGCGTGCAGATGAATGAGCTCTACCAGTTCGAAAGCCAGATGAAGCCACTTTTGGAGATGCATGACGGCAGCTTCAGTGAGAAGGCGTTCAACCGGTGCAGGCTTTATGCCGCCGCCGACGACCTTTATTGGGCGCTCCGCAGCCTGCTGCAGGATGCGCGATCACCCCGCCAGGGCCTCGAATTCCTGAAATATGCGGGATGGCGTTTCCTGCGCTGCCGGATGCTGCTCGGGCACCCCGGCTTCGAGGAACGGGTCCGATCTCTCTAGAGCGTTTTCGAGCCAGAGAAAGTGAGACAGGGTTATGCTTGAAATCGGTGCGGCCAGGTCAGATGCCGAGCGAACGCTCGAGGCGGCCATTGTTCAGGTGGAGGCCTGGAAGCCCTGCCGCTTGTCCTATCGGCCGGTCTCCGGCGGCATCAGCAACACCAATTTCCTCGTGAGGGTCGATGGCGACCCTGTCGGATACTTTGTGAAGATACCGGGGCGCGGCACCGAGATGTTTATCGATCGCAGCGCGGCGCGGGCAGCCAGCAAACAGGCCGAGGCAATGGATGTCGGGCCGCGGACGTTTGACTTTCTCGACCACCTGGACATCGAGGTTTCCGAATTCCTTGATGACCGGCGAGCCTCCACCCATCGCGACTTTGTCGATCCCGCCTTTCGCGCCACCGTGGTGAGCATGTATCGCCGCTTGCACGAGGCGCCGCCACTTCCGCTGACCAAGACCGTACTCGACATGATCGAGGAGCACTATGAGCAGGTGAAGCAGCTCGGCGGCTACTGGCCCGAGGATCATGCCTGGCTCTACCGTCAGTATAAGCAGGCCCGGGCGGCTCTCGAGGCGTCCGGGCTCGATCTCGTGCCTTGCTTCAACGATCCAATGCCAGGGAATTTCCTGGTCGGGGACGACAAGTCGATCAAGCTAATCGACTTCGAATATGCATCCAACAACGAACGGCTTTATGACCTGGCCATCTGGAGCAGCGAGCACTTCTTCTCGGAGGATGTCGAGCAGGAAATCATCGAGGAATATTTCGGCCGCTATGACAAGCGATGGCACGCGCGCTTCATCGTCCACAAGGCGCTTGCCGACATCAAGTGGAGCACCTGGGCGCTGGTGCAGAACCGGATCTCGACGTTGGATTTTGATTTCTACAAATATGGCATATGGAAGCACATGCGCGCGCGTTCCATCATCTATGACCCGCGCTGGCCGTCATTCCTGAAGGCGCTGTGATGGTCAAACTTGCCGTGGCGGTAGACGATGCGGATGTCTACCTTTCCTTCGCCGCCGAGCTCGCTGACGCGGTCAGGCCCATCGTGCTGTCCTATTTCCGCACCCCACTGGATGTCATTTCCAAGCCTGATGCGAGTCCGGTGACGATTGCCGATCGAACCGTCGAACTGCACCTCAGGGAACGGATCGAGGCGCGTTATCCCGACCACGGCATCATCGGTGAGGAGATTGGGGTCAAGCGCGGCAACGCCTTCACATGGGTCATCGATCCGATCGACGGCACCAAGAGCTTCATCACTGGCTTTCCCTTGTTCGGTACGCTGATCTCGCTGACTTATGAGGGGCAGCCCTTCTGTGGTTTGATCGACGCCCCGGCCACCGGCGAGCGGTGGATGGCGAAGCCCGGTCTGACGTTGTTCGGCGGCAGATTGGTCTGGACGAGCGCCTGCGAAGCCATCGCAGATGCCCGTTTCTATACGACGTCACCCGATATGTTCGCGAACGAGGACGCAGAAGTGTTCGAGCGGCTTTCGAGATCCGCCAAGCTGCGGCGTTTTGGGGGCGATTGCTACATCTATGGTCTGCTCGCGTCGGGACATTGTGACATCGTTCTGGAAACGGGACTGCAGCCATATGACTATATGGCCCTGGTTCCGATCGTGCAGGGGGCGGGGGGATGCATCACTGACTGGAAGGGAAGCCCGCTTTCAATTCATTCCGAGGGGCGCGTGTTGGCGTCTGCCACGCCGAAACTTCACGCGGAAGCTGGCCCTCATCAACCGATAGCAAGCGATCATGCCCTACAAGACGACGATCGAGCAGACGGTCTTCAGTTTCGCTGACCTCAAGGATCTCTTGGCCAAGGCGACGCCCGAGCGATCGGGCGACCAGCTTGCCGGCATCGCTGCGGACGGACCGGTCGAGCGGCTTGCCGCGCAGATGACGCTGGCGGACGTTCCCCTCAAGACATTCCTCGCCGAGGAATTGATCCCCGCCGACTGGGACGAAGTCTCGCGCCTGATTGTCGATCGCCATGACCCGGCGGCTTTCGAGATCATCTCGTCGCTGACCGTTGGTGAATTCCGCGAATGGCTTCTCAAGCCGGAAACGGGCCAGCGGCAGCTTGAGGCGGTGACGTTCGGCCTGACGCCTGAGATGGTGGCCGCGGTCTCGAAGATCATGCGCTTGCAGGATCTGATCTCAGTGGCGTCCAAGCGGGAGGTCGTCACCCGCTTCCGGTCGACAATTGGACTGAAGGGGCGGCTTTCGACGCGCAATCAGCCAAACCATCCGACCGATGACTCCTACGGCATTGCCGCCTCCGCAATCGATGGGCTCCTGATGGGGTCGGGGGATGCGGTGATCGGGGTAAATCCGGCAACCGACACCGTGGACGACTACGTGCGCATTGTCTCGCTCCTCGACGAACTGCGCATGCGCCTTTCGATTCCGACGCAAACATGCTGCCTGGGTCACGTGACGACTGCCATCAAGGCAATCGCTGCGAAGGCTCCGGTGGATCTCGTGTTCCAGTCGATCGCCGGATCGCAGAAGGCAAATGACGGTTTCGGCGTCAGTTTGGCGCTGCTCAAGGAGGCGCATGAGGCTGTACGTGACCTCGGGCGCGGTGCGATCGATGCGAATTTGATGTACTTCGAGACCGGACAGGGGGCGGCACTTTCGGCCGAGGCGAACTTCGGCGTCGATCAGCAGACCATGGAAGCCCGCGCCTATGCGGTTGCGCGCGAATTCAGACCCTTGCTCGTGAACACCGTGGTTGGATTCATTGGCCCGGAGTATCTCTTCAATGGAAAGCAGATCATTCGTGCCGGCCTGGAAGATCATTTTTGCGGTAAGCTGCTCGGCTTACCGATGGGAGTGGACGTCTGCTACACCAACCACGCCGATGCCGATCAGGAAGACATGGACGCGCTGCTGACCCTGCTTTGCGCGGCCAACGTCAACTTCGTCATCACCGTTCCCGGCGCGGACGATGTGATGCTGAACTACCAGTCACTCGCGCATCATGACGCGGTCTATTGCCGAGAAATCCTGAAGCGTCCGCCGGCACCGGAGTTCGAGCGATGGCTGGTGGATATCGGGTTGACCGACATGGCCGGCCGCCTCTTGGACGCCCCGCCGAGGCTCGCTGATCGCATTGCGGATGCCAGGCTGCTCGGAGCGTGACGTGAAGGATGATCTGGCAAAGGAAACGGCAGGGTCGGTCGACTTGCGGCAGGTGACGGAAGCGCGCGTGCTTCTGGGTCGATTTGGTGCCGGGCTGCCAACGCGCGCCGCGCAGTTGTTTCTACTCGATCATGCACGCGCGCGTCAGGCCGTCTGGTCTGCAGTCGATTGGGCTTCACTTCGAGCCAAGCTTGCTGATCTAAGTCCGGAAACGGTCGATGTCGAAAGCCAGGCCGGCGATCGCGGCACCTATATCCGACGCCCTGATCTGGGCCGAAAACTTTCTCCGGAGTCCGCGGAGCGCCTCGCAGGTATCCATCCGGGTTGTGATGTCGTGATCGTGGTGGCGGATGGATTGTCGGCCAGCGCCATCAACATCAATGCCGTGCCGCTGGTGCAAGCGATCGTCGAACGTCTTTCATCTCGGCAGCTTTCCATCGCACCGCTGATTTTGGCATCGCTCGCGCGCGTCGCGCTCGGTGATCCCGTGGCGGAAATCATCCGTGCTCGGGTTTCGATTGTGCTCATCGGAGAGCGACCCGGGCTTTCCTCAGCGGATAGTCTAGGCGCCTACATGACATGCTTGCCGAAGGCGGGTACGCCCGATTCAAGGAGGAACTGCATCTCGAATATTCGTAACGGCGGACTGAGCGCCGACAACGCCGCGGATGCCGTCGTGTCGCTGGTTTTGGATATGCTGAAGGCAGGTACCAGCGGAGTCGCCTTGAAGGATGCCGTGGCGCGCTTGCCGACCAGCTAACGCCGACGGGCTTGCCGTGCGGATTTGGTTGGGTGTGTGTACCGAAAACCTTATCCGAGTTGATGACTTGATCGAATCGCCTAGGCGCCCACGACCTCTACCTCGCCAGCTTCCGCAATCCGGCGCATCTTTCCAACGACAACGACAACGACTACGAGCCGAGCCGGATCTATGCCCGCTCGGGTTCGATCATCGGCCCGGTTGCCACCACGACGACGTCTCGAAGCGCGACGATGTGGGCCAACGAGCAGACCTGGCTACGTGCCGGCAAGGACATCCGCAATGTCACGCTGAACCCGCGCAACCTTCACCGAACCGACACGACATGGCTGGAGGCCGGCAACGACATCATCAATGCCGACCTCTCGGTGGAGCGGCCCGGCTCGGTGCTGCTGACCGCCGGACGCGACGTTTACAATCCGCGAACGGTGAGCATCGGCAATCGCCGGTTCGACAGCAGCAACCGCCCGATCACGGGAACGGACATCCGCGGCCTTCCCGCCGACGGCGCCTCGATCGACGTGATCGCCGGCCTGAACGGCAAGTCCCCGGACTACACGGCGTTCGTCGCCGCCTATCTCGATCCGGCGAAGGTCGCCGCAATGCCCGCCTATCTCACCACGACCGTCGACGGCCAGATCGTGCCGCTGTACCTGACGGATGCCTATGACGACACACGCGACGGCAAGCAGATCCAGCTCGGGCTCGTCTCGTTCGTCGCTGACGTCACGGGTCAGACCTTGTCGCCGACGCAGGCTTGGACGGCGTTTCAAACCTTGTCGCCCTTCATCCAGCAGCGTTTCATCCGGCAGGTCTACATGCAGGAGCTGCGCGAGGCCGGTCGTGACCAGA
The DNA here is from genome assembly GCF_000472865.1 of Bradyrhizobium elkanii WSM2783. Classification (GTDB taxonomy): domain Bacteria; phylum Pseudomonadota; class Alphaproteobacteria; order Rhizobiales; family Xanthobacteraceae; genus Bradyrhizobium; species Bradyrhizobium elkanii_A. Next base: position 170,680 of record NZ_AXAP01000002.1, read on the forward strand.
ACGATCGATTGCTGACCGGCGGCTACAACCGCGGCTATGCCGCCATCGGCACCCTGTTTCCAGGCAGCGGCTGGAAGGGTAGCGTCGTCAGTCCGTCGGTCTACTTCCGCACCATGTCGGGCGGCGACATCACCGTGATGACACCCGGCGGCGGCTTCCAACTCGCTTCGCTGCAGACGCCGGTTCCGGACGGCGACGGCGCGTGGTCACGCTCGGCTATGGCAACATCAACATCTTCGCGCGCGACAGCGTCACCGTGAACCGCTCGCGCATTCTCATCTTCGCCGGGGGCGACGAGATGATCTGGTCGACGTTCGGCGACATCGATGCCGGCCGCGGCGCCAAGACCACCCGTGTGGTGGCCGCGTCCGACGTCAACACCAACGCCAACGCGGTGACCCGCGTGATCGAGAGGGCGGACATGAGCGGATCGGGCATCGGCACCGTCGAAGCCTTTACCGGTGTCCAGCCCGGCGAAGTCGACCTGATCGCGCCGGTCGGCACCGTGAACTTCGGGGACGCCGGTGTTCGCGTGTCGGGCAACTTCAACGTCGCCGCGCGGTTCGTCGTCAACATCGACAATCTCGCCGTGAAGGGAGAGGTGAAGGGGATCCCAAAGGACGACGTCAAGATCGCGCCACTGACCCTCGATACTAAGGACAGGGCGGCAGCGGACGCGGTCAAGGATGCGACCCAGCAAACGCCCTCGGATCGGCCTTCGGTGATCATTGTTGAGTTTCTCGGCTACGGCGGCGGTGACGGCGAGCCGCGGCAGGACGAGGACAACAGGTCGCGTCGGGCGCCCGAACGCAGCGGTCAGTCGCCGGCTTACGATCCTGGAAATCCGGTTCAATTCGTCGGCATCGGGAAACTCACTGCAGATCAGGCAGCAAAAGCTGACGCCGAATGAGCGGCGCGCGCTCGAGGCGCAGTAAATGAAAGAACGGGACAGTTGAACGAGATCTTGACCGTTGAGACGCGATCGGGCCCGGGTCTCTCAGGTTGCCAGCTCGACGCGCTGATGTGCAGCGCGGTCTTTTGGCGTACCGCCATGCGAACAAACTGGCGGCTTGCGAGTTATCTTCCATCACTGGCATGACACTACGCATGGTGGGCGCCGGTGGTCGAAAGACCGATCGCGCTCCCGCCTGCATACGAGGGAGTTGCGCCATGTTAAAGCGGCGTCGTTTTAAGAACACCACCTTGGAAGAGTTGCTCGCGGGCGAGGTGCAGCATCCGCGGAAAATGGCCGAAAGCAGGCCAGCTGGGAGCGAGAGAGAGCAGCTTATTCGCAAAGCTCGGCAAGCTGAAATAGCGTCTGACCTGATGCTGCGCCGATATCGCCGGCTCTCCTAGCTGGCATCGCGCGCAGGGCGAGCAGCGCTAATTTTTCTTCCAAAGATGTTGTGGGTGCCCGGGGGCAAAGCCAGTTGAAGGGCTCTCCGGGATCGTCAGCGCCATTGAGGGCGTCACTCCCAGAATGGGAGCTCAACACACCCGCGTTGCGCCCGTTCCTGAGAGCATCCGCGCGGCTGGCCAATGGCGCTGGGCTTGAAGAACATGACAACGACAGGTGATCCGGGATCCCCGCCGCGATGCGGTTTTTGCCCAGAAACTACGGCGCGGATCGGTCCTAGTTTACGCCGGATCATTCGTCGTCGAAATGGCCTGCCGTGCCGTCGCAAATAGCTCCAGCTCCCGGGAACGATCGCCGCTTTGCGGGTTTGAGCGTGGAGCCCAGTATGGGAGGATATCTCATGAGAACCTCGATTTTCGCGCTAGTCGTCGGTTTGGGAGCCGTGGTCGCGCTGCCGACCATGGCGCAGCAGCAGACCGTGCCGAACCCGCAGATGCAGGAGGAGGCGGACAAGGGCGCCAAGACCCGTCAGTCCGGCGAATCAGGCTATGTCGGTGAGCAGGAGAAGCCGGGTGCTTCCGCCCACGCCCCTGGACGACCCGCCGACCAGCCGACGACGGGATCCACCAGTAGCACGAGCCGCACTTCGCCCTCCGGAACGGGCGAAAAATCTCGCTAACCAAGTCCTCGAAAAAGCAGCGCTGTCTTCGCCTGCGACGGCCGCAAAGCGCCATCTCGAGATTCGTGCGCTGCTCTTCTCAGAGTCAGCAACACTCCACCCATTAGGAACCTACGAAATTTACAAGTCTTGGTGTTCGGAGCGCCTGACCTTGCGAATACGGCAGGCCGTGGGGCGCCCTCGACTTCGGCTGTGTCCCTCGGTGGGTAAGCTGAAGAATGGTATGATGTCTCTTGTTGGTCGGGATAGTGAGTGTGGGCGCGCTTGATCTTCTTCTCGGACGACGCTTGGCCAACCGGGAGTTCAAGGAGCGCAAGATCGGGGCCTTTGAGGGCCTTCCGGCAATGGGACTCGATGGACTTGGCTCATCCGCCTACGGTCCTGAAGCGGCCCTCACCATCCTCATTCCGCTCGGAGCAGCCGCGACGTCCTTTATCGGCTGGGTCATGGCGCCGATCGTGGTCCTCCTTGCGATCTTGTTTGCCTCGTACTGGCAAACCATCCGAGCCTACCCGAACAACGGTGGTGCGTATGTCGTTGCCAAGGACAACCTCGGTACCAATCCTAGTCTGCTCGCCGCGGCGGCTCTGATGGTCGACTACGTCTTGAACGTTGCCGTCGGCATCGCGGCGGGAGTTGGCGCGCTGGTTTCGGCGGTGCCGACCTTGCACGCCTACATTCTCCCGCTGTGTCTCGGTATTCTCGCGCTCGTGACGATTGTGAACCTCCGCGGCACGCTCGATGCTGGCCGGATGTTTGCTTTGCCTACTTATCTGTTCGTGGCCACCTTCGGCATCATTCTCGCTGTCGGAGCGTATAAAGTCATGATCTCCAACGGATCGCCCCAGCCGGCTGTCCCGCCGCCCCCAATGGGACACGCAATCGAAACCGCGAGTCTCTGGCTACTGCTGCGCGCCTTCGCAAGCGGCTGCACGGCGATGACGGGAGTGGAGGCTGTGTCCAACGGCATGACCGCCTTTCGTGAGCCGACGATTAAGTACGGTCACCGTACGTTGACGGCGATCGTCGTCATCCTCGGCACGCTGCTGATCGGCATCGCCTTTCTCACTCGCGCCTATGGCATCGGCGCTATGGATCAGGAGCAGGAGGGCTACCGCAGTATTCTGTCCCAGCTTGCGGCCGCCATTGTGGGAAACGGCGCTCTCTATTATGTCGCGATCGGTTCACTGCTGTGCGTGCTGGCTCTTTCGGCCAATACGAGCTTCGTGGATTTCCCTCGCCTTTGCCGCGTAGTCGCCCAGGACGGCTTCCTGCCAAAATCCTTCGCAGTTGCGGGCCGACGATTGGTCTTTGACGTCGGCATCCTATATCTGGCGTTCACATCGGGATTTCTCCTGACGGTCTTTGGCGGCATAACCGACAGGCTCATCCCACTGTTTGCGATCGGTGCATTTCTCACCTTCACCATCTCGCAAACTGGCATGGTATGGCATTGGCGCCGAGCCATTGCCGAGGAGGAAGCACCCAAGAAGGAACTGAAAGCCCATCTCGTGATCAATGCGATCGGCGCGATCACGACAGGTACTGCTCTCATCGTGATCATCGCCGCCAAGTTCATAGAGGGAGCTTGGATCACCATTTTGGTGCTTCCGCTCGTCATCGTTCTGCTCAAAACGATACGCGCCTACTATGACGAGCTTGCCACCCAGCTCCGCGATCCCGCCCCTTTGGATCTCAGCGGATTGGCTCCGCCTATTGTCGTTGTCGCGTTCGAGAGTTGGAACAGGCTGAGCGACAACGCTTTGAAATTTGCGTTGAGCATCTCGCCGGAAGTCGTCGCCGTTCATCTCCTACAGCTGTCAGGTCCAGATGCTGCGGATGAACAGCGAATTCTTCGCGACCAATGGCGAAGAGATGTCGAGGTGCCGGCAGAGCAAGCGGGACTCCTGCCTCCACGCCTTGTCGTTCTCCAGGCGCAATACCGCGCGATTCAACAGCCGATGTTGAGGGTGATCGATGAGATCAGAGACAAATTTCCCGGTAGGCGACTCGCGGTGCTGATCCCAGAAGTGGTTAAACGGCGTTGGTACCAACACCTGCTGCATACGCATCGCGCCCTCCGGCTGCGCTCTCGATTAATCGGACTCGGACAACCTGATGTGACCGTGATCAACCTTCCGTGGCGGTTGGACCTGGACAACGAGTCCGGCAAGGAGCGAGGCGGCGTTCCCGATTCGTATGGAAAAGCAAGCATCGAGTCAGGAACCAGGTTCAACCAACCAGCGCGGACCGAGGGTTGAGGAAGCTTCAGTGTGCTCAGCTGGTGTGGGGAAAAGTATCGGCTCGTAACAACGCGACATCGAATGGACTGATTTTTCTACAAACGAGAGGTGTCCGCTAGGACGAACCAAAGTGCATCGCTGGACGCAGCAACTAACTCTTCAAGGACCGGGTAGAGGGACACTGACGCATTGCTCAGGATCGGAGTCATCTCGGATACCCACGGCCTGCTGCGTCCCGAGGTTGAGCCACGGCTCGCGGGGGTGGCGCATATCATTCATGCCGGAGATATCGGTCGCCCGGACGTGATCGCCCGGCTCCGCCGGATTGCGCCTGTGACTGCGATTAGGGGGAACGTCGACACCGGCGACTGGGCGGAGCACTATCCTGACACCCAGACGGTAAGGCTCGGCGGGCGGTCCATCTACATCCTGCACAACCTCCAGGAACTACGGTTCGATCCCGGTTTGTGCGGAATTGACGTGGTCGTTTGCGGCCACTCGCATCGACCGCAGATCGAGACCATTGACGGAGTGCTTTATCTCAATCCCGGAAGCGCTGGGCCGCGGCGCTTTAAGTTGCCTGTTACTCTGGCCATTCTTGAGCTGACCGCAAGCGGCCTTCGGCCGGTGATTCACTGTCTCGATCGCGCGGACTGATCGCGGGCGCGCGGCGTCCTTTCGGGCATGAACATGGGATGAAAATCCGGACAACCGCGGAGTGTTCCTGAACGTCAGTCGGACTGCTGATCTTGCTCAGCTCTGGACGAGCTCAAAGGATAGATGGGCACCCGAGTGGTCTTGGGACAATGCTGTTGTCACTTACGGCGGCTCAACGGAGCATCAGGCCGATCGTGTGCTCAACCATCCTCAACGTGATCCTCCCCCGCGATCGCACTCATAGGAACGAAAGGGCCGGCGACGAGTAAGGTCGTTCGTTCTCTCGGCTTCCTGTCGAGAGTCCCTCCGACCAGACAGTCTCGGCTACCCTGCCGGGACTGCTTGGAGAGAGCGAACTGGTCAATGTTTTTTGCTCGTACCGCGGCATTTGCCAATCGATCGGCGCTTCGCTCGCGACGAGATAAAGCGGCTAATTGAGGAACCAACGCGGTGAATACAGGTTCGGCTTCCAGATGAATTTAGGTGTACAAACATGACTCAAACTGACACGCGTTCGCTTCAGCAGATCAGGCGGGAGACCGAGCAGACCCGGGCCGGTCTTACGCAGACGGTCGAACAGCTTCGCCATAGTGTCACGGACACGGCTCAGGACATACGGGAGCGCATTAGTCCGGCTGCTATCAAAGCCGACGTTTCCGGCTTCGTCCGTTCCCGCGGTGAGCAATTGCTCGGCGATATCACCACCGCGGCACGGGAGAACCCGATGCAGGCAGTCGCCGTAGGCGCCAGTCTTGCTTATCCGTTGTTTCGCCTCGCTCGAACCGTGCCGTTGCCGGTGTGGATGATCGGCGCCGGCCTCTACCTGGCGAGTTCCAACAGCGGCAAGGCAGCGACGCAGAAGGCTTCCGCCATCGCCGCTGATTTGTCTGACGACGTTGTCCGTCGCGCACGCCGCTTCGGCGACCAAATCGGCGACGCCACTAATAGCGCTAAAGAAGCCGTCATAGGCGATCTTGATCGGGTAACCTCCGCCGAAGCCGACCACGCACGCGAGGCGGGCAGCACCGCTCAGGCCTCGCTGATGTCGGACTCTGAGCAGCTACGCGGGGCAGCAGAATCGACCACCGCCTCGGTCAGGAGCGGCGGAGCCGAGCTGAGAGATCAGATCGCCGGAAAGGTTGGTGCTGCTGCTGGTTCCGTGAGGGACATTGCAGACGGCGTAACCTCGACAGGCCAGAGCCTTGCAGGGGCGGCCAAGGATTCGGCAAGCGAGACGTTGAGATCGGGACGGGAGACCGCCTCCGATTTGGGAGATCGCGTAACCAAAACGTTCCGCGAGACGATTGAGCAGAATCCGCTTCTGGTCGCTGGCATCGGGCTGCTCATCGGCGGCGTGATCGCCAGCGCGCTTCCGCGAACGGAGCTGGAGGACGACATGCTCGGTGAGACCAGCAGCTCGGTCAAGCGTCGCGCACAAACCGCTGCTTCCCGCGGTTTCGAAGCCGCAAAAGATGCTGCCGGAGAAGCCGCCCGGCGCGCGGCGGAGCAGGCCGAAGCGGAGGGGCTCAGCGCGGAAGGCGTGCGTGAGGGCGCGAATGACTTGGGGCAACGTGTCCGCCGAGTGGCAGAGGCTGCCGTGACCACAGCCTTCGAGCCGCCAGAGGACAATCAATCATCAGATTTCCACGGAGAAGATAGTCATGGCTGACCAGGTTTTCATCGAAAAGAGTTCCGATCCCGCGGAACAGGATTTCCAGGAAGCAGGCCGCGCCGCAAAAAGCGCGGGCGAGCAAACTGCCTCTGCCGGGCGCGACCTCAAGGATCGGGCGGCGGAGATGGCAAGTTCCTCGGCGGATGCCATCAAGGATCAGGCCTCGGAGTTTGTCGACGCCGCCAAGGATCTGGGATCGCAGGCTGCCGATCGGGTCAAGGAAAAGGTCGACGATCGGAAAGATGCCGGCGCTCAATACATCAGCAGCATTGCCGAAGCGATGCGAAGGGCCGCCAGCGAATTTGACGGCGACCTGCCAGTTGCCGGCACTTACATGCGCAAGGCGGCGTCGCAGGTCGAAACCGTGTCGGCCTCGCTGAGGAACGGCGATTTCGATGATCTTCTGCGCAACGCGAGGACGTTTGCACGCCGGCAGCCGACGGCGTTCCTCGGCATAGCCGCGCTTGCGGGGTTCGGCGTGGTGCGGTTTCTGAAAAGCTCAGCCGAACATTCAGAGGACACTGGCCCCCGCGTAATGTCCGGGGTTGGTCAGCGGGATGGAATAAGCCGCCAGTCCGAAGCTCGAGGGTACCACGATGGCATATCAAGCTAGCCGTTCGATTCCAGATCTTGTCGGTGATGCCGTCAGCCAGCTTGCAAAGTTGATCGGCAATGAGTTCGAGCTTGCCCGGGCTGAATTCTCGGAAAAAATTAGCCAGGCGGGTCGGGCAGGAGCGATGATCGGCGCCGGAGCGGTCATTTTCATTCCAGCCCTGGTGTTGCTGCTGATGTCAGCAGCTGCTGGCCTGATGCATGCCGGGCTTTCCGACCCGATCGCCTATCTCCTCGTCGGGGGCGTCTCAGCTTTAGTCTCGGCGGGGCTAGTCTGGATTGGGCTGAGCAGGCTCTCGGGTGATGCCCTCAAGCCAACGGTCACGATAGAGCAGGTTCAACGGGACAAGGCGGCAGCGAAGGAGATGATGCGATGAGGGACGTTTCAGAGACACGATCGGATTTTTTGCGCGACCTCGGCGACGCGGCGAGCCGGAACCCGCTCTCGGCTGCGCTGATCGGCATGGGTGTGGTATGGCTATTCAGCCGCAGTGAAGTGGGTCGTGCGACGAACGCAGTGCGTTCGGGTTTTGATCGTGCCACGGATACTGCACAAGGTGTGCTGGAAGGCGCCGGGTCGACCGTTAGGTCCAGCGTCGGCTCGGCCGCTGAAACGCTTCAGGACAGTGCTGCCGGAGTGATCGATCGCACCGCGCACCTGGGCCGCCGGCAGGCCGACACGCTTTCCGGATATGCGAAGACGGTTCCTGATGGGGCGGCTGGGACAATCGAAAGCGTGGGGTCCGCCCTGGCTGATCTGTTTCGAAGACAACCACTTGCGCTTGGGGCTGTCGGTATTGCCGCGGGCGCGTGCATCGCTTCAGCGTTCCCGACAACGAAGGCCGAAGCGGAGTACCTCGGCGAAGCGAGCGAGGCGGTGAAGGAAAAAGCTCACGAGTTCACGGCCGAGCAGGTAGCTCGAGCGGGTGAAGCAGCCGGAAAGGCAGTTCACGCTGCGGCTGACGAGGCGCGCAAGCAGGGTCTTACGATCGAGGGAGCCAGGTCGGCGGCAAACGAGATGGCCGCGAAGTTCGAGCGCGTGGTCGACGCAGCGGAGCAGGGGGCATCCGCGAAGGCTGACGCGACGCGCGAGGATCTAGGAGACGCGGGCGGCCGAGAGCGGGTGGTCGCTGAACTCGCCCGTGCACGGGCGCCGAGACCGTAACGACTAGGAGATTGCCAGCGATGGTCGTAGGTTCCTAGCAACGAGGCGTCCGCTGTTACGCAGATGTCAGCTCGTCTTTTGTTCTCCTACCGTGTCCGCCATGCGTGCGCCTCGCGCGCCGAGCGGCTTGCCTGAACCATCGGTGCTGTCTCGTGCCGTCTGATGTTCGACTTCAGCGTTGAGCTCTGCGCTCACCAGTATGACGATGGCCGACATCCACATCCACATCATCAAGCCAATCGCTGCCCCCAGCGAGCCGTAGGTCGCGCCGTAGTTGGCATAATTTGCAAGATAGAAGGAAAAGGCCGCAGATCCGGCCAGCCAGCTCAACGTCGCGAAGACGCTTCCGACCGTCAGCCACCGCCATTGTGGGGAACGCCGGCTTGGCCCATACCGATATAGTATAGCCAGTCCGAATAGCATGGCCAGGACGAGGACAGGCCAGCGGCCAATGCGTAGTAGGTTATCGACAACCGAGCTCGCCCCGAATGTCCCGAGGATGATAGGCAGAGCTACCACGCCGCTGATGGCAACAAGTGCGGCGATGATGCCGCCGAAGGTGAACGCCAACGAGACGGCGTTCAGCTTGAAGAAGCCGCGCTTCTCGTCCTCCTCATACACGACGTTGAGCGCATCGATGACCGCCTTCATGCCCCCGTTTGCACTCCACACCGCGAGAAGGAAGCTGAACGCAAAGGCAAACCCAAGCTTGGTATCCCCCTTCGCAACTACGCGATCGACCTGATCTCGCACGATGTCCAAGGCGCCCTGAGGTAGGAGGCCGGCCAACGCGGCCAGATGGTCATTGATGGTCGTTGGCGAAGAAAACAGCGCATAGGAGGATACGATTGCCGTGATCGCGGGGAAGAGCGCAAGCAGTCCGTAGAACACGACGCCCGCCGCGACGGCGAGAACCCTGTCCTTGTTGATCTGTTCGTAGGTCCTGAGCAGGATGTCCTTCCATCCCGCCCACGGAATTTGCCAGGGAGATGTCGCGCCGCGGCCGCGATGATCCTGTTCCGCCGAAGGCCCTCCGAGCCGATCGCGGGCTTCACGTGCTTGACCTGCCTTGTTTCTCGGCCGATCTGGAAAGCGAATACTGGACATGGCGCATCAGAACGTTTCCGATTCAATCGTGGCGGACCGACATCGTTCCTGAACGCCTATTCTGGTGGAAGGGCCGAGAGGTAGACGACCGCAAACATCATCGGAAAGGTGATTGGCGCCGTCCAGAAAGGCGTAGCGCAACTTGCGCTCCGGCGCTCGGCGTAGGTGCCGATGGCGGAGCAGTCGCAGTCGGCCGCTGCTGTGATGATTCCTGTCCCAACGTGCACGTCAGCCGAGGTCCGGTCTTCGGTATTGCTCCCCGGCCGTTGCCGTCCACCTGTTCAAGCTGCCGTCGGCGTTACTGCTGGGCAGCGATGGTCAATCGAGCGCGCGCTGCACGCGATATGTTCCGCGAGGCATTCGCCGGCACCAGCACTGGCATCGCCGTCGCAACACGCAACGCAAAATAGGCGATGGTTGCCTGCAGGCCTTCTTTCAGCGCGATACGCGGACGCCAGCCTAGCGACCGCTCGGCAGTGTCGATCACCGGCCTGCGCCGTTTGGGATCATCCTTCGGCAGCGGCTCAAAACGCAGCGGCGAGGCCGAATTGGTATAGGCGAGAACTTCACGCGCCACGGACTCGATGGTGATTTCTTGCGGGTTGCCGAGGTTGCAAGGCCCGCTGATGGAGGGCGGGCTCTCCATCAGCAATTCGAGCCCGCGAATGAGATCGTCGACAAAGCAGAAGCTTCGTGTCTGCGTTCCCTTTCCATAGATCGTGATCGGTTCGCCGCGCAGGGCCTGCACGATGAAATTCGACACCACGCGCCCGTCGTTCTCCAGCATGCGCGGCCCATAGGTGTTGAAGATGCGGGCGACTTTCACCTCGAGGCCATGGGTCCGTTGATAATCGAACATCAACGTCTCCGCAGCACGCTTTCCCTCATCATAGCAGGCACGCGGACCGATCGTGTTGACGTGGCCGACATAGGATTCGGGTTGCGGGTGCACCTCGGGATCGCCATAGACCTCGCTGGTCGAGGCCTGGAGGACGCGGGCCGATTTCTTCCGCGCGAGTTCCAGCACGTTCATGGTGCCGACGACGCAGGTCTTCATCGTACCGATCGGATCCGCCTGATAGTGACGCGGTGAAGCCGGACAGGCAAGGCTATAGATCTGATCGATGTCGTCATTGATACTAAGCGGATCGCGCACGTCACATTCGACGAACCGAAAGTTCGGATGATTGAGCAATGGGCGGATATTGTCGACCGTGCCGGTGAGCAGATTGTCGACGCAGATCACAGTCGCGCCCCGCTGCAACAGCGAATCACAGAGATGCGAACCGATGAAGCCGGCGCCCCCGGCGATCAGCACGGTTTTGGTGTGGCGGGAAGGCCGAAGGCGGACCTGAAACGTCATGGCATCTCCTCTCTCATATCTCGGTGACCTGCATCTGCGGGCTGATGGACGGCCGGGTCGATTTGCGGCAGCGCCGCGCAGTTGCCTCGAGATAATGGGCTTCCAACTGACGGGCGCGATGTTCGGGCGTGTGATCGGCCAGGATGCGCCTGCGCGCGTTTTCGGCGATCGTCCGCCGGCGTTCTTCAGGCATCTCGCGAAGGATCTGGACCACCTCGCGCGTTTCGGAGACCAGGAGGATTTCCGTCGATGGCATGAAAATCGTTTCGATGCCGGGCCATCGATCGGAGATAACCGGCGTTCCGCAGGTGGCGGCTTCGAATAGCCGCACGCTCGGTGAAAAACCGAGCGTGCGCATGTCAGCGCGGGTGGCGTTCAAGGCGAAGCGCTGCTCCGAATAAAATTGTGCGTGCAGGGTCGGCGCGAGATGCTCGATCCGTTCGACATTTTCACGCCAGGCGAGATGCTCTGGATATTGCGGTCCCGCGACTGCGAATCGTTGATCCGGCAGTATTCCGGCAGGCGCAAGCAGCAGTCGCTCCAGCAGCGGCTGCCGGTCTTCGCTATAGGTGCCGAGGTAACCCAGCGACCACTTTATTTGCGCCTCCCGCGGGCGGTAGAGGCTCGTATCGGCGCTGCAATAGAGGACGCGGGCGAGCGGACTGCCAAAGTCATCCTCGATCATTTTCGGCACCGGTCCACCGCTAAAGGACAAATAGAGATCAAAGCGCGGGATCATGGCGCCGGAGATGTAGCCTAGTCCTCGATCGAGTCCAGCGAGGGTGACCGGCGTATCGATGTCGTAAAAGGCCGTTATTCCCCGCGCGTGCGTCGTCACCCATTCGGAGATCGCGATTCCGTCCGGCACGTAGGAGCCGATGATCACCAGATTGGCATCGCGGATCAGCTTGCCGAACCGTCGGGGAAGCTCCGGCAGCGACTGGTAGAGCTTGACGGTCCATGTCGACGGCTTTGCAAGGTCGCGATGATCGCGGTACCATGGTGTATCCCGCTCGAGGAATGTGACGCGGTGGCCGCGCTTCGCGATGGCGTCGATTAAGGCACGGTAGGTGGTGGCATGACCGTTGCCCCAGGAAGACGTGACCGAGAGCCCGATGACCACAATGTTGAGATTCATTCTGCTGCCTCGATTCTCTTGTCCATTCCCGCGAAAAGGTCATCGAATTGGCGCGCCCGGTGGCGGTAGGTATGAAGGCTGAGAATACGTGCCCTTGCGCGCTCCGCGATCGCATGTGCGCGTTCCGGGCTCAGTGAATTCAGGTGCTCTGCCACCTCGGCGCCGTTGGCTGCCACCAGCACTTCACGATTCGGTTCGAGAAAATGGTCGATGCCTTCCCAGTCGTCGGTGATCAGGCACGCGCCAGCGCCGATCGCTTCGAACACACGGGTGGGCGGCGAGAACCCGTAACGGGCCATGCTGTTGCGGTTGACGTTCAGCGTCGCAAGAGCAGAGCCGAAGAACGCGTTGTGATCGCTGGTGCCGACGTGCCCGACCTTGCGAACGTTGGACGGTGCCTCCTTGCTCTCCCAGCCGGATCCCCCCAGAGTAAAGGTCTTGCCGGGCGTCCGGGTCGCGACATCGAGGAAAAATTGATCGATGCGCTGCTCGCGGTCGGGCAGGCGGTTGGCAAGCAGACCGAGATCGCATTCGAATTTGGTGTCGGCCGGCGCCGGAAAATGCGTCGCCGGATCCAGCGCATTGTAGATAGGAACGCAGTTCCGGGCGCCCATCGCGCGATAAGCTGCCGCGACGCAATCCCCGCCGCCGTAGGTGAGTACGATGTCATAACGCGGGATCGCTTTGCGCAGATGATGGCGTGGATGGCTCGACATCGCATCCAGCGTCGCTGGCGCGTCGACATCCCAGTAGATGCGGATCGCGCTTGATGGAATCTCAACAATCGCCTTTTCCAATTCGACGTCAAACACGCCGACGCCACTCGCCTTGATCAGCAGGTCCGCGGAACGAGCGGCGACCTCCAGGGAGCGCTGCCATCCCTCCGGCGTCGCCGGATAGACGACTACCTTGGCCCACGATGGATCGTCGATATCGCGATGAGCCTGTCGCTCGAATGCATCGGGCTCGAAGAAGGTGATGTCATGCCCGAGCGCTGCGATTTCCTTCAGCATGCCGCGGTAGTAGGTCGCGGCGCCGTTCCAGTAGGACGAGACGAGGCTCGAACCGAAGAAGCAGATCTTCATGCGATGGCTCCCTCGTGTTCGGCGGGCTGCGATGACGGACGCGCGCCTTGAATCTCATCGACGATGTTGAGAAGCTGCATAGCGCGATGGCCGCAGGTGTGACGGCTTTGGATCACTCGGAGACCGATTTCGGCGGTTTCAGCCGCGAACGCCTGGTCGTTCAGAAGCGTCGCCAGCACGCGGGTCATCTGCGCTCCGTTCTCGGCTCGCAGATAGGCTTTCTGCGGGAACATATTCTCAATGTCGTCCCAAGGGGCCGAGACGATGGGAATGCCGCAGGCCATGGCTTCGAACATCCGGATCGTTGGAATGCCTGGCAGCGATCGTGCATAGGGGCCACGCGGCACATGCACGGTGGAACGCGCGGTAGCAAAGGCCGCAGCCGCGCGATGCGCCGGAAGCCAGCCGCGGTATTCGATGCCGGCTTGCTCAATCGCGCGGTGCGCGGCTTCCGAATAGCGGACGCCGTAGATCCGTGTCTGGGCGCTCAACTCCAATACTGGCCGAACCAGAAACTCGCTGAGTTCGGCAGCGCGCTCGCCATCGCCCCAATTGCCGATCCAGACCACGTCATGGGTTCGCGTGATATGCGGCAGCGGGCGATAGAGCTTTGTATCAGCCGCTTCATGCCAGGTGAATGCACGCTCGGCCCATCCGAGCCGCAGATAGATCTGACGAAGCGCTTCGCCGAAGGCGAGTACGCCGTCGAATCCATTGAGGTCGAACCGCGCAAGCTCGTCGGGGGCGGTGACGGCGCGATGATGGGTGTCATGGAACAGAAGGGCGTAGGGTGCGCCGAGCGCGCGGCGGCGGCCGATCGCTTCGATCAGCTCCGGCGGATTCCATTCATGGACGATCACAAGCCCAGCGCCATCCAGCGCCTCGTCGAGGTCGAGTGAGGCGTCATATTGGCGGATATCGATGCTGGGAAAAAGATCCGCTACCTCGTGAAAGGTATTCGAACCACTGTCACGGATCGCATTCGTCCGGCTCCAGCCGTCAGCAGGTTCGTAGACCACGACCCCGTGACCGAGCGCGCCGAGCTCGCGGGCGATGCCGCGGAGGAAATGGGCATTGCCATTGTTCCAGCAGGATGTGAACGCATGACAGAAGAGGATGCATTTCATGCGTGCATCTCCAGCTCATGCCTTGAAACGGGCCGCCGCGCGTTGGCCACCAGATTCGTGTAGAGTTGCAGATAGGCGCTCGCCGTCCTCGCCAGGGGGTAGCGCTGCGAGCGCGCCCAGGCGTCGCGTTGCAATTGTGCTCTCTTGTCGTCGTCCGCGCATAACGCATCGAGGGCGCGACGTAGGCCTTTTCTGCTCGTCGGATCAACGAATACGGCAGCGCCGCTCCATAGCTCGCGGAAGGTTGCAATGTCGGATAGGATCAGTGCGCATCCTGCGGAGGCAGCTTCCAGGACCGAAAGGCCGAACGGCTCGTAGAGCGCCGGACTTGCGAAGATCGCCGCACGTTGCATGCGGGCGCGCAACTCGTCGTGGGAAAGATGGCCTAGCCAAGAAACGCTGGCTGAGGCGGCATCATCGGCGGGGCCCGCGATGTATAGCGGCCAACGGACGCCTTTCGCGGCGTCGGTCAGCGTCGCGATGTTCTTGGCGCGATCCCATAGCCGGCCCGCCGCAAGGATGTAGTCTTCCTTCTTGTCTGGTGGAGAAGCAGGTGCGATGCCGTTCCGAATCACCAAGCCGGGCGCGCTGGGGTGGTACAGATCGGAAATGACGTCGTAGAACGCACAGCTCGGGCTGACCCACGCTTGCGCCCGGCTCAGGCCCGCGGCGATAGCGGCCGTGTAACGTCGCCAGGCCGGCCCATCGAGCCATGCGGTATCGTGGCAGGCGAGACCCCATGACTTCACGCAGGAGTGCGCCACCACGAGCACCGGCGCATGCCACTCAAACACCGCCTCACGGAAGCTGTTGAGATGAACGACGTCAGGCCGGACCTCTTCCTCCAGCTCGGCAAAGGCGCGCTGGGCGACCGGTCGATCGCTGTCTTCCGGATCCTGCCATTCGAGTGCAAGGTCGGTCTCGATCAGGTGCACGCGATCATCCTTCAGCATTGCGCGCTGATCCACTCTCGCGCGCGGCCCCATCGTCACAAGATGAACCTCGGCGCCGGAAGCGGCGAGCGCTGTCGCAAGCGCGGAAGCATAGGTCCACACGCCGCCGACGGTATCCGACGTCATCAGAATCCTGAGATTCGCGGATCGGCTCATGATGCAACCTGCAGCTCGAGCGCGGCGAGTGGAACGGGACGTTCCTCCTGGACGTCGCTGAATTGGTCGAACATCGCAAGGTAGTGCTGGTGGGCACGCTCCCAGGCGAAATCATCAGGCTCGCCCCAAAGCTTCCGGTAATCCGGCGAACCGGGATATGGATAGAGCGGCACCGGATCGTTGGCCCACACGCCGGCATCCTGCATCCGGCGGCGCCAGCGCTGGACGACGGGATCCTCATCCTCCGGCATCTCGATCAGGTTGGCTTGCACGAACGGCACATGCCGGCGCGCTTCGACCAGCTGATCGGCAAGCTGGTCGGTGGTCATCTTGCAGTTCTTTGCCAGCGCTGCCCGTCCTTCCGGCGTCAGGCTCTCGACGCCCGCCTCGATCGACACGCAGCCGGCACGGCCGAGCAGCTCCAGCATCTCGGGACGCCACAGATCGATCCGTGTCTGCACGCCGAATTTGAGCCCGCGGCTAGTCAGGCCCTGCAGTAATTCGGCATTCGGCAGGAAGATCTCGTCGATGAAATAGAGATACTCGATGCCCTGGCTTCGCAAGCGGTCGATCTCTTCCAGAACGACGGCGGCAGGGCGCTTGCGATAGGCGTTGCGGAAATTTTCCTTGGCGCAGAACGTGCAGTTATACGGACAGCCGCGCGATGCCTCTACCTCGGCGCCGGGGCCGGTCGGCTGCGCCTCGAAGCGATGATGGTGATGATGATGCCGTCGGATCATTTCGGTCGGCCAGCGCAGCGACGGCTGGTCCTTGAAGTTGACCGCCTGAGGTCCGCCGTTGATGCGAATTGAAGTGCCGTCAGTGAAGCACAGCCCAGCGAAATCGCGTTCACCATTGGCGAGCCGCAGGAGCGAGTGCTCGCACTCGCCCATCACGACGACGTCGACGCCAAGCTTCTTCAGCGCCACCCTCGGCGTGGTCGAGCCGTGCGGCCCGACGGCGACCAACTTCGGTGCAAGTCCCCGCAGTGAAAGTGTAAGCTCCTGCGGAACGCGCAGTTCGGGCGGCGCGCAGCGCCAGAACAGATACGTTGGCGCCGTGGTGACCACGACTATATCCGGCTTGAACGCGTGGAGTTCGGCCTCGATTCCCGTGAGCGAAAGGCCGAACATGTGCGCATCGAGCAATAGCGTCGGATGCCCGGCTTCGCGCAGATAGTGCTCGGAGATCCCGAGTTCCAGGGGCAGGTGCGGAGAGCGGCAACCGAAATAGATGCTGCCGTCGAAATTCCAGTTTGGATTGATCAGGGCGACACGCCTCATGCTGAGGCCTCCCTGTTCGGCATCGATTGTCCAAAACGGCTGTCAAGCCATGCGTGCAGGGTGTACAGCCCTTGCTGTAGGGAGATCTTCGGCATCCAGCCAAGCGCGGTGGAGAGCGCTCGCGTATCGGTGACGTACCAGGGCTGGTCGCCAGGCCGCCAATCCGCAAATGTGTATTTCGTCTTGCGACCGGTCAGTTGCGTGATGTGATCGATCAGCTCAAGCAGGCTCACCGAGTTGCACGGGCCTCCCCCCAGATTAAACACGCGGCCGCGCACCAGTGAGATCCGGTCCAGCGCCGTCAGCCAAGCATCGGCGGCATCCGAGACGTGCAGCGCGTCGCGGACCTGAAGGCCATCGCCATAGATTGTCAGCGGGGTGCCGCGGATGGCGCTCAGGAGGAAATGGGCGATCCAGCCCTGGTCCTCGGTCCCGAACTGTCGCGGTCCGTAGATGCAGCTCATGCGTATGACGACAGCCTGCAGGCCGAACACGCGGGCATAGTCGCGGACATATTGATCGGCCGTTCCCTTGGAGCAACCATAGGGGCTATAAAAGTCGAGCGGAGCGTTTTCGGATATTCCGTCCGAGAGCGTTTTGCTGACGGGCGCATAGCGGGCGCCGGTTCGCATGATCTGTGTGTCGTCGATCAGCCGGCCATACACCTTGTTCGTCGACGCAAAGAGCATCGGCGCGGATTTGTTGTGAAGGCGCACGGCCTCGAGCACATTGATGGTGCCGCGGGCGTTGATCTCGAAATCTCCGACCGGATCCGCCACGCTGTCGGTGACGGCGACCTGGGCCGCAAGGTGAAGCACGGCACGAGCTTCCCTCACGGCATCGATGACAGGAATCGGATCGCGGACATCGGCGACGACGATGTTGACCCGGTCGCCGTGTCTGGACTTGAGCCACTGCGCATTCTCGCGGACGCCGGCGCGGGCGAGATTGTCCAGGATGAGGACACTATTACCGCGGTCAGCGAGCCGGTCGACGAGATTGCAGCCGATAAAGCCGCACCCGCCGGTAATCAGCACAGGCCTGTTGTCTCTGTTCGTCATGCGACCAATCCTCGTCGCGACAGTTCCGCCGCGGCTTGCTCGGCTTGGTCATCGGCAATCTGGTCCGCCAGATAATCAGCCAACTCCGCAAGGCCGTCTTCAAATCTGACGCTTGGCTCAAAGCCGAGCAGAGCGCGGCTCTTGGCTATATCTGCAAAGCAGTGCCGGATATCGCCGGCGCGATATTTGCCGGTGATCTCTGGCGCAATGTCCGAGCGTTCCATGACCCGGGCGAGATCCCGCGCGACCGAGACGATCGTGCGGCTTTGGCCCGAGCCGAGGTTGAACACGTCATTCCTCCGATCGGTCTCGATCGCGATCCGGCAGGCGCGGGCGACATCCTTCACATGAACAAAATCGCGCCGTTGCAAACCATCCTCGAACACCAGCGGACGGCGGCCATTGAGCAGGCGCGCGGCAAAGATCGCCAGCACGCCTGTATAGGGATTCGACAACGCCTGGCGCGGGCCGAACACATTGAAGAAGCGCAGAGCGATGGTCGGAATGCCATAGGCATTGCCTGTAATAAGGCACATGCGTTCCTGCGCATATTTGTTCAGCGCATAGATTGAGCTCAAGGAGGGCGGCTTGGTTTCGGGCGTCGGCACGGGATCGAGGATGTGGCCTGCGGCGTCGCGCAATTCCCATTCACCGTTTCGGAGCTGGTCAATCGGCCGTTCATCCGGCGCCAGCTCGGCATGATGATCTACGGCGCGGTAAAGGCCTTCGCCATAGATGCTCATGGAGGAGGCGACGACGAGACGTTCGACCGGACGTCTCGTCAAGGCTTGCAGCAAGGTCGCGGTGCCGAGTTCGTTGGTCCGCACATAGGAGTCGATGTCATACATGCTCTGGCCAACACCGACTGCCGAGGCCAGGTGCAGGACTATATCGGCGCCGCGCAAGGCACGTTCGACGGCAAGCACGTCGGTGATGTCTCCGACGACAAGTTCAGCCTCCCGATGGAGATAGGAGGGACGCTCGCGTTGCGCACCGTGAATCTGGGGCGAGAGGTTGTCGAACAGCCTGACTTCGTAACCAGCGCCAAGCAGCGCGTCCGCCGCGTGGGAGCCGATGAAGCCAGCGCCACCGGTAATCAATACTCGTGTCATTCGCCTTCGCTTCCTTGCCAAATGTCAGACCGGGTCTTGCGACCAGCCAGGGATGAAAGTGGGTGCGCGCTCCGATGGCCGATCGACCGACGCGCCAGTCACATTTGGAGTCAGAAGCGGTGCAACGAATGTTCGTTCCTCAAAAATGTACAAACAATGTTTTCTCTAACTTCGATCAATAACATGAGTGAAAATCGTGGGCGGATTGCTCAAAACGGAAGGCCATGCCGAAGCGGAGCTAGCCCGAGATGCGCCGCGACCGTTGCGCCGATATCGGAAAAGCCGACGCGCTTGCCGATCGGTGATCTTTGGGTGCTGCTGCGGAGCAGGATAGGCACCTGCTCGCGCGTGTGATCGGTGCCGCTCCAGGTTGGATCGCAGCCATGGTCCGCGGTGATCACGAGCAGGTCGTCGCTCTTCAGCCGCGCCGTCAGTTCGGGCAGCCGGGCATCGAATGCCTCGAGCGCCGCCGCGTAGCCGGCGACATCGCGTCGGTGCCCGTAGACGGTGTCGAAATCGACAAAATTGGCAAACAGAAGCCCGCCGTCCGCAAGGCTGTTCAAGCTGTCCAACGTGCAAGAGAACAGCGCGTCGTTGTTGTCGCCGCGTTTGTTCCGGCCGGTGCCGCGGTGGGCAAAGATGTCGTCGATCTTGCCGATCGAGATGATATCACGGCCATCTGCTACACAGGCGTCGAGAAGGGTCGGTTCGGGAGGGGGAACCGAGAAATCCCGCCGATGCGGCGTTCGCCTGAAGTCGCCTTTCGACGTGCCGACAAAGGGGCGCGCGATCACGCGGCCGATGTTCAGGGGATCGAGCAGCCGACGCGCAATCGCGCACACCTCGTAGAGCCGCTGGAGTCCAAAGGATCCTTCATGGGCTGCGATCTGGAAGACGCTGTCGCCGGAAGTGTAGCAGATCGCTTCGCCGGTCTGCATGTGCTGCACGCCGAGCGAATCGATGATCTCGGTCCCGGAGGCGTGTCGGTTTCCAATGATGCCGGGCAGGGCCGCTTCCTCGCACAGACGTTCGACGAGATCTGAAGGAAAGCAGGGGATGGTCCTTGGGAAATATCCCCAGTCGAACGGCACCGGAACGCCGGCGATCTCCCAGTGGCCGGAGGGCGTGTCCTTGCCCTTGGACAGTTCGCTGGCGCAGCCAAACTGCCGAGGCGAAGCGTCGATGCCATCGAGACCAGGCGGCACACGGCCGGTCGCAAGACGGCATGCCTCCCCGAGCCCGAGATCGACGAGGTTGGGTATGCGAAGGGGGCCTTCGCGTCGGTCGTTATCGGCGTGACCGAGTGCACAGGCGTGTGCGATATGGCCGACCGTATCGGCTCCTTCGTCTCCGTAGAGGCTCGCATCCGGAGCGGCACCGATCCCGGCGGAGTCCATCACGAGGATCAGGGCACGCATGTCTGCTCTCTTGCTTCGATGAGTGCCGGAGAAGCCATGAGCCCTGTCTTGAGCCCCGTCTTGGCCGCATAGCGCTCGACCATTCCAGCGCAGAAGTCGGCAAATTCGTTTGGGTCAAGTGGCGGGCTGGTATGGTGCGGGGCGATGCCGCGGTGTTCCGGCGTGAAGCAGAAGGTAAGGGTGACGTCAAACTCTGCCAGCGCGTCCATCTGGCGATCGAACCAGTCAGTCGCGTTGGGCCGAAAGCTGTCGGCCCAGGACAGGCCGGTCCGCAGATGCCTGACGCCGAGCCGGCGCATCCAGCGCACCGCGTCATGGAGGCGATGATCGTCGAAGTGAAACCATTGGCATAGTCCCATCGCATGCGAATAGTCGGCGAACAGCTCCAGTCCTGCCTTCGGCGTGCCGTCCTCGCGCAGCAACCCCATGTGGAAATGCCGGTAATAAGAAGAGCCTTCGGCTTCCCTGTGCCGCGTCGTCGCCTCCCAGGTGGAGGGCAGATCGTAGAGGCTGTACCAGTGGATCCGCGGCGCGCGGCCGATCAGTAGTTCCGCGGTGCGCTTGAGCCCCCAGGCTTGCACCTCCTCGGCTCCAAACGAGGAGACGCCGACTTCCGTCACCCACACTGGCAGCGAGACGATTGCCTTGATTTCCGCAAGCTTATTCGGCCATTCGTCGATCTGCCACAGGTTCCAGTCAAGCGGAAAGCCGTGTACGGCGACCGCCTCGAAATGCTCAAGTACGCCGCGCGTCTGCATGTTGCGCATAAAGGAGGGGTCGATCGGCGAAATGCCGCCGAGCACCCGCGGCAGTACCGGATGAACGGCGCGGATCGCCTTACCCGCAGCGACAGCGAGCTCGGCGAACTTCACCCAGTCTGGATCGATCAGGATATCCCAATGCGACTTGTTATTCGGCTCGTTCCAGATCTTCGCCGCTTCAATCATCGGATTGCGCCCTGCGATGGATAGACTGGACCCTCGTCCTGGGGCCGTGTCGCCCTCCGGCAGAAATAGACCTCATCTTCGGGATGGTCTACAATGACGAACCCGGCGCTGCGCAGCATCGCCTCGACGCAAGCGCGGTTCGGCACCCACCAGTTGGTTGGATCATCAGCGTAATTGTTCTCGATGAAGTGCAATTTCGGATACCCCGAACGATCGAACTGGTCCGCTGTCCAGAAATCGTAGTTCTTGTCCACGGGATCGATCCGATTGTCGCCGCGTAGCATCGATTGGAACAGCATAAGATCCTTGGCGACGTGCTCATGGATCAGGTCCAGCGCGAGCAGCGGATGGCGAAGGTGATAGAGCACGCCCATGAAAATCACGAGGTCGAATCTCTCCCGGAGCAGGCCGACGTCATAGGCGGATAGTTGGCGAAACTCGATCTTGAGCCCATTCACTTCCGCGGCAAACCGAGCTTGCGCCAGATATTCCTCGTCGGTATCGAGCCCGAGCACGCGATCGGCGCCGCGTCGCTTCATCTCCATGGCATAGAAGCCGGCGTTACAGCCGATATCGAGTACGGTCTTTCCTTCGAGGTTTTCCGGTATGACGCGGGAGAACCGTCGCCATTTCACAGCGGGGTAATCGCCGAGGAAATGCGCCGGCGCCGTGCTGATGCCCCTTAGGTCAAGGTTGTGAAACCACGGGCCAAGCGCGTCGACGCGGCGCCGGATTTCCTCTTGAGAGAGCGTGTCGCTGGTCATAAGACCCCTTCACTGTTCGCGTTTACGTATGATCGAACGGCATCGTTCGGTGAACCGGCCGATAGTTTCGATCGGTCGTCGCCCCCGTCGCCGTTTGCCAGCAATGCCATCGCGGCGCGGTAGCCGTTCACAGTGCCGACATCGACGTAGGACTCTCCCGATCTAACGCCGATGCCGTGCCCGCCGGCATCGAGATAGGCGTTCACCAGTGTCCCAAAATATTCGTCGCGGCAGCTCCGCTGCTTCCAGAGCAGCCGAAGATCGCGAAATCCGGTAGCTGACATCTTGAATGCACCCCAGATCCAGTTCGAAGTCGCGTCGGCTTGCTTGACCTGAATCTGCCGTACGTTGTCGCCGTCGAGCACCACCGCGTCGAAGAATTCGGGACATTCGACCGGGAACAACAGGAAGGACAGATCGACATCCGGCAGCGTCTTCAGCGCCCCTTTCGGAAACCACACGGTGTCGGGCAGCCCGACCATGACACTGTCATGATGTCCGATGACGGTGCTCGCCCTGAACACCGCGTCGCAAAGTCCCGAAGCCTCCGGCTGCACGACGTAGGCGAGCTGAGCGGTGTCGTAATGGTCGCCGAAATATTCAAGGATGTCGGATTTGCCGGGGGAGATGACGAAGCAGATCTTGTCGGCCCCGCCGAGGATCAGGCGCTCGATCAGATATTCGGAGACGGCGCAGGGGCGGTCGGCGCCGTTGTCGCGCCGGCTCCCGACCGGCAGCAACTCCTTCGAAAACGCCAGTGGCTGAATGCGACTGCCGCGGCCGGCGGCCGGAACGATGCCCCACATCTCAGGTCTCCTCGGCTTCCGTTTGGCGTGCGCCTCGGCGCCCCGTTTGCTCCAGTAGCGCAATGAGTTCGCTGGCGCGTTTCCCGGAGCTATGCTGGTCCAACGCCCGCTCGCGTGCGCGCTTGGCGATGCGCAGGAGCTCCGCGTCGTCCGCCTCGAGCGCGGCAGCGGTGTCGCGTTCATCATGCGCTATCAGGATTTCCTCGCCCGGAGCGAAGAATGCCTCGAAACCGTCCCAGCTATCGCTGAGCAGAGGTACGCCACACGCCGCCGCTTCGAACAAGCGGCCTGACGGACACCAGCCCATTTTAGCCATTGCGCGGCGTGTGACGTTGAGCGTCAGCCGAGACGAGGCAAAGAACGGCGCGTGCTCGGACGGCGGCAGGTGCCGAACGAAGTAGATGTTGGGTGACCACGGAAAACTGTCCGGATATTGCGCGCCGCCAATCAGGAATCGAAGGTCCTGCCTTGCGCGTGCCGGTTCGACGAACAGGGTTTCTAGCGCGAGCTGCCGATCTTCCGAATAGGTCCCGAGATAGGAGAGGGCAGCGCGATAATGCGGTTGCGGCGGCACTGGCCGATGCACGTCGGCGTCGACGTGCCCATAGAGCGGCTGTACATTGCGCGCGCCTAGCTTGTGGCGGAACTCCTCCAATACACGGGGTCCGCCTGTGAAGCTCAGGACAAGCTCAAATCTACCGAGATCACCCGGACCGATATAAGGTACCGCCTCTCCCGCCTGCAGCTTGGAGAGCGTGACGGGCGTATCGAGATCATAGAACACTGGAATGGCGTGGCTCTGATCCAGGATCAGCTCGGTCGCCGAGATGGCATCGGGACAATAGGAGGTGACGATCGCCGCATCGGCGCAAAGGATATGGTCACGCGCCTTGGCACGGATATCGTCCCACGCCGAGAACAGCTCCAGGTGCCCGCCCGGCAACTCGAACATGTCTCTTGCGCCGGCATAATAAGGGACGTCGCGCTCGAAGAACACGATCGTGTGGCCGGATCGCACAAGATGCTTGCAAAGGCCACGCCACAGCGTGGCATGGCCATTGCCCCAGGACGATGAGATCGTCAGGCCGAAAATCACGATCTTCACGTCGGCACCCGTTGATTGATTTGCGCGATGCGGATTCCCGCCTTGTCGACGACCAGGGTGCTGACGCTGGCAGGATCGACCTCGATCGAGAGAAAGTTATCGAGCGGGGTTCCCGAATAATGCAGGAGTGCGGCGCGGATCGGTTCGGCGTGGCTGACGATGACAACCGTGCCGTCGGTCCGGTCGCGACCGAGCTGTTCCACATGCTCGACGACCCGCTCCTGCATGATATGCATGCTTTCGCCGTTTGGCGGACAGCTTGCACCTCGTTTCTCATTCCACCGCGCCCAGCCCGGATCGTTTTTGAGTGACGCGAATGGTTGACCGGTCCAGTCGCCACAGTCGATCTCGTCGACCGCCGGTACGATCTCGACCGGCAGGCAGAAACGCCAGGCTAGAATAGCCGCTGATTGTCGCGCGCGCGGCTGCGGGCTCGCCTGAACCGCGGAAGGGGCGTGCCGGATCAGCTCGGCGCAGCACGCCATCTGCAGACAGCCGAAGTCATCGAGCTCAACGCCGACCATCCGGCCACAAAGCACTTGCCCGAGCAGCGCATGATGACCGTGGCGAACAAGGTGAATGGTCTGCACCATTGGCTCACGCCTTGTCATCGATGAAAGTACGCGTCTGGCGGCGTGCTTCCTCGTCGGTGAACTGGCAGGGGGGAGATTTCATGAAATAGCTCGACGGTCCGGTCAGTGCCCCCGAGAGGCCGCGGTCCATTGCGAGCTTGACGCAGCGGACGGCGTCGATCACCACTCCAGCGGAGTTGGGCGAATCCCAGACTTCAAGCTTGACCTCGGCGGTCAACGGAACACCGCCAAAAGTCGTGCCTTCCAGACGGATAAAGGCGAGCTTGCGATCCGTGAGCCACGGAACATGATCGCTTGGCCCCACATGCACATTGTCGGCATCCATTGGCACCTCGAACTGGCTGGTGACCGCCTGTGTCTTCGAGATCTTCTTCGAGGTCAGGCGTTCTCGCTCGAGCATGTTCTTGAAATCAGTATTGCCGCCGACGTTGAGCTGATAGGTGCGATCCAGCCGCACGCCGCGGTCCCGGAATAGGTTGGCCAACACGCGATGCAGGATTGTGGCGCCCACCTGGCTTTTGATGTCGTCACCAATGATCGGCAGACCCGCTTCCTCGAAGCGGCGCTGCCAGATGCTGTCGGACGCGATGAAGACGGGAATGCAGTTGACGAAACCGCAGCCGGCATTGATAGCGCGCTCCGCGTACCACTCGCTCGCCGCTTGCGAGCCGACCGGCAGATAGGAGACCAGAACATCCGTGCGCGATCTCGCGAGAACGTCGGCGACATCGGCCACAGGCGTGTCGGCGATCGGAATATCATCTTCCAGGTAGCGGCCGACGCCGTCGAGCACGGGACCGCGCTGCACGATAACGCCGGTTCTTGCAACATCCGAAAAGCGGTGGGTGTTGTTTGGCATTGCCAGGATGGCGTCTGACACATCGCGTCCGACTTTGTTAGCGTTGACATCGAAGGCTGAAGAAATCTCGATATCGCTGACGTGATAGCCGCCGACATCTGCGTTCATCAGTCCGGGGACCGGCTCGTTCGACTTGGCATGCCGGTAGTAGTTCAGACCCTGGACGAAGGAACTTGCGCAATTTCCAACTCCCACGAGACCGACGCGAACGCGCCGCCTGTCTTGAAGACGTGAATGCATGGATCGCGATCCTCCGGGGAGCAAGCCGCTACGTGGCGCGGACGTAAGCAGGTCGGCGAACGTGTGAAAGGTATGTTCGTTCCTGCCGCAAAGCTGTCGGTGCGACACGAGCACGGTTTGGGTCAAACAAAATCGAGAAAGCTTAACCCAGATTAGGATCGCGCAGGAACGAAGCGTATCCTGGATGAAGATGAAGAAGATGATGATCCTGAGACATCGTCCGCGATGAGCCGCAGTCGCGTACTCGGAAGAACCAATCCGCGATCGGAGAGTTCATGGCGAACAGCCTGATGCGGAAGCTGGCCCTGTCTGCCAGGTTCGACAAATGAGGAGCTGCCAATGACTGCAAGCCATACCAGGACGGCGGAAGGAAAAGCGCATACGACCACAGATCACGAGGTGATCCGGGACTGGGCGGAAGAGCGAGGTGGCCATCCGGCGACGGTCAAGGCGACCGAAGAGGACGGGCACGCCGGCATCTTGCGTATCGATTTCGCCCCTAAGGATGAGGGGCTCGACGAGATCAGCTGGGACGAGTTCTTCCGCAAGTTCGACGAGTCCGAACTGGCGTTCCTGTACCAGGACGAGACCAGCGACGGCAAGCCGAGCCGGTTTCATAAATTCGTGCGGCGCTCCGCCGCCGGATGAGTTCTGCATCCGCAGCGTCAATTGATCCGGCCGGTTCATTGCCCGCGGACGTGGGGCAAGGCAGCTGGATCGAGGCGATGCGAGCGGCCGATTTCAAACGTGCCTGGGCGATCAACGATCGCGACCTGGCGCGCTTCTGCCAGATCTGGCCCGACAAGCATACCGGGCCGCGCCATCTGCAACGGATCTGGCGCGGCGAGCAGCTGTGCGGCAAGCGGGTGCTGGTTCGCTGCTACCACGGTCTCGGCGATACCATCCAGTTCGTTCGCTTCATGCCGGCGCTTCGCGCCGTTGCGCGTGAAGTGACGCTCTGGTGCCAGCCCGAGCTGCTGACACTGTTGGAGCGCATGGACGGCGTCGACCGCGCCATGCCGCTCAATGATGGAACACCCGATGCCGAGTTCGACGTCGACATCGAGATCATGGAAGTGCCCCATGCCATCAGGGCTGAATATGACTCGATCGCGATGCGGAGGCCCTATCTGACGTCGGATGGCCGTGATAGCCGAGCGATATCCCGGACCGGCGACCGACTGGCGGTTGGCTTGGTCTGGGAAGTTGGCGAGTGGGACAAGCGGCGTGCGATCCCAGCCACCTTGCTACAGCGTCTCAATAGGAACGGCGTGAACCTCTATTCGCTGCAGCAAGGTCCGGCGGCCGCGCAGGCCGCGGGCATCGGTGCAGTGGACATCAGTACACCGGATATCGGCATGCTTGGCCGAACGATCGAGCAATTGGACCTGGTCGTCTGCGTCGACACCATGATTGCTCACCTCGCGGGGTCGCTTGGCTGCGACGCCTGGGTGCTGCTGCACCGCGATTGCGACTGGCGATGGCCTGCCTTCGGCAAAAAGACGTTCTGGTATCCGAGCCTGCGGTTGTTTCACCAGTCGGCTCCCGGAGAATGGTCCGGCGTCATCGAAGAGGTCGGGCTGGCGCTCGCCGATCTGGCAAGCGCGAAGGAACGAAACCGGCCGTTCTTGGCCAATCCCCGAGCTTAGGTCATTAACGTGTCGGCCCCCATGCGGTTCATGGCAACGGTCGGTGCCGACTGCTGCTCGATGCTGTCGTAGTCGCGTAGCCGTAGATAATCCGGATCGAAGCTGGCAAGACGAACAAGGCCGTTCCAGTCAGTGACCGTGATCGTCTTGGAATGCCATTGCAGGAGATTGCTTCGGCGCAATTCTTGAACGATCCGGTTGGCATGGACGGCGGAAATGCCGCAGGCTGTGGCCAGATCCGATTGCGTGAAGGGCGAAGGTATTCGGAAGTCTTTTGCCAGACCGACCGCGCGGAGGCGGATTGTGATCTCGCAAAGCAGGTGCGCGACCCGCGTCAGTGCGTCACGGCTGCCCAGATTGACGATCCAGTTCCGCAAACAAGAGGCATCAGTGAGCAGCAGACGCAGCAGCGCCCGCGACAGCGACGATGATAGCGCAGATATCTCTCGAAAATACCTGTGAGACACGGATGCGACAACGGCCGGGCCAAGCGTGAGCAGCTCGCGATCGACCCGGCCGTCATAGATGGTGTGAAGGTCGGGTACGTCACCGGGCACGTAGATCGACGTGATCTGGCCATCGGGGCTCTCGAGATCCCGCCAGCAAAGATAGCCTTGCAGAAGCAGATGGCAGTGGCCGGGCTGATAGTCCCTGTGGACCAGATGATGGCGGGGGCCAAGATGGCTAATGCTGCTCGGCATTCTCGCCAGCAAGTCGAGATCATCGGGTGACAGTTCGACAATGCTCGCAAGGCGGTCGACTAATTTCGAAAATGAAAATCCGGTTTGCATATGACTACCGCGTTCCGCACCGGCTCGTGGCTGACTGGATAACCTGTGATGCCCGAAGGTGAACAACGAGTCCGTTGCAAAGCGACTCGTGATGAAGATCAAAGTTCCTATTTTCCATCGGGACCAACGACATCGGACGCGCCGCGCCCCTTCGCTGATCAGCCCAGGTGGCACATTTTCGCGCCTAAGGGGTATTTACATAGTTGAATGTACCTTGCCGCCTTGGCGAATGGTTTCGCTATAGGCGGGGTCAAGCGCAGGCGCAATCGCGCAAAACAGACTATTTGCGCCGAACTGCCGAATGGCGGCGACCACACCAGCCGGAAATATATCGCCGAGCAGCTTATCCAGGCTGCGCGCGGCGGCAAGACGACGCTCGGAGCGCTAACGTACGTGAGGCGTCGCGCTCTCGTTCACCTCAGGAGTAAGCTCAAATCAGCCTGGTCAGCCCGTTGCCGCTGGGGAGGGCACCCGCCACCGGCTCCGGATAGTCTCCGGATCTGTGCCGTTGTCACTTGACCGGATTTTGCTCCGCAGAACGACGCTTGTTGATCTCAGTCGTGATCGTCGTCTTTGATCATGCTGGCTCGAAGCCCTCCGGCATCTCAGGCCTGCTAGCGTCATCGCTCGAATTGCAGGCCGGGCAGGGCGCACCAGGGCCGCCGCAGTTGCACGCCAGTCGACCGAGCCACGGCTTCATCGGATGGTTCTCGCAAATCCAGTGGCAATTGCAGCAACGAGCGCACCATCTCATGTCGGAGATCCTCTCGCAGCCTTTTGAAGAAGCAATGGCGCAAAGGGGACGCAACAAACTTCCGGCTGCGATTGATTCAAACTCGTCCGGATCGAGTGGTTCCGCGACGTTGAGCGTGGGCCTAAAGGAACTATCGAGCCTAACTTATGTGGTGGTGGCCTCCGCCGCGCGGCCGGGGCTTTTTTCTTCAGCAAAAGCTGTGGAATGCGGCTCGATCGCGGGATCAATGTTTCATCACCCAACAAATGATAATGCGTGGCTTAGCGGAGCAGGCCAGGTTGCTCGGTCTGGTCTTATCCAAGGCTAGGCACACGAGAGCGCCGTGTTGGGGCCCCAGCTCCTGAGCTGGGGCCTTTCGCGCCCGATTGTCGAGGCTGTCGATGCCGTCGCTCGCAAAGTCTCGCGCTCTCGTCTTTGCTTGTTCCCTCCAGGGTAGCGTTCCCGCTAGAATTGATTGACGGTTCGCAGCAGGAGCGGGATAGCTGGGAATGGCGAAGTC
This sequence comes from Bradyrhizobium elkanii WSM2783, assembly GCF_000472865.1. Taxonomy (GTDB): domain Bacteria; phylum Pseudomonadota; class Alphaproteobacteria; order Rhizobiales; family Xanthobacteraceae; genus Bradyrhizobium; species Bradyrhizobium elkanii_A. The sequence continues at coordinate 199,875 of NZ_AXAP01000002.1, forward strand.
ATCCAAACTTGTTGCGACCAGGCGCGGCCGCGTTCTCCTGGTCAGGCGTCGGTCCGATGGTTTGTGGATGTTTCCCGGTGGGCGTAAGCGGCCGCGCGAAACCGAAAGAGGATGCCTGCGCCGGGAGATCAAGGAGGAGCTTCCGGGTCTCAAAGTCGGCAGATTGCGGCTCTGGAAAGAACTGAAGGCCAAGAACAAGCGCTCTGGCCGGAGGATGAGCGACGCAATCTTTATTGCCAAGAACGCGAAAGGCAAGCTGACGATCGGCGACAAGAAGGAAATCGATCGAGTGGCGTGGCTCAAGCCGGGAGCCGCCCGCTTGACGCCGACCTCGCGCTATGTTCGCGACATACTTTTTCCGAAGTGGATTGAATAGACGGGCGAGTTGGTCAATCCCATGGCATCTTTGGACCGATACCTGCGGCCAAATCCTTCCCGGCCCCCATTCGGAACCTTCGGATTCCAACTCATGTTAAGATTGATGCAGTTCCCCGGAGCTCGCGATTGAAAGAACGATGATAAGTTAAAGACTCGCTTTCATAACCAGCGTTAGTCGGGACTCGGCCGGGACCGCCGCCGCGGCAGCTGCGCTCAGGCACCGCCCAGAGACAGGTTTGGCGTGCACCCGGTTTGACATCCTTTTCGCTGGACAGATTGATGATGGCACCAGTAGCGACCGCGCTCCTCACGAAGTTGACAACCTCCAACGTGTTGGATGGGGAGGACATCCAGGCGATTCAGAGATTGCCGATTCGCTTCCGGGAGCTTGATGCTCGTCAGATCATCGTCGCCGATGGCGAGCGTCCGGCAGAATGCTGCCTGCTCGCTGAAGGTTTTACATTTCGCTCGAAAACGACTTTCGACGGGCTACGGCAGATCCTGTCATTGCATGTTCCCGGTGAGATTCCCGATCTCCAGAGCCTCCACCTCAAGGTCATGGACCATGATCTCGTAACGCTCACGCCTTGTGAGCTCGGCTTCATTCCGCATGATGCTTTGAGGCAATTGAACCGAGAGCGCCCGAACGTGGCGTCGGCGCTTTGGCGGGAAACATTGATCGACGCGGCAATCTTCCGGGAATGGATCGTCAACGTCGGGCGCAGATCGGCGACTGCCAGAATGGCGCACTTCTTTATTGAGCTTTTCCGGCGCCTCGAGGCTGTAGGCCGGACCCGAGACGGAGGATTTGAGCTTCCGATTACGCAGGTAGAGCTGGCCGATTGCCTCGGCATCTCGACCGTGCATGTCAACCGGGTGCTTCAGGATCTGCGGAAAGAGGGGCTTCTCACTGTCAACCGGGCCAATTTCCATCTCCTAGAACGGAAGAAATTGGAGCAGCTCGCTGGGTTCGACCCAACCTATCTGCATCAACACCCCGATCTTTAACTTGGATCAAGATCAGTCCTGCGCGCGGATACATGGATTTGAAAGATCGACCTGTCTTCGCGCTTGACTTCAACGGACCAGACGTTCGCGCCATCGAGATCCAAGTTCACCTCGATATCCCGCACGGTCCTCAGCGCTTCTTGCCAAGCGGCATTGTCGTCCGGCAGCTCTTCGCCTGATGTGTCTTTGAATGGATGACCATTCGAAATATGAAAGAAGTAGTGCGGCATGACGAGAGCGTGAACGCGCATATGGACCTGCCGTTCCCTTTCTACCGGTGAGGCGTACAGGTCCAGGCCAATTTACCCCTACAACGGGCTACCACTTCGGTGCCGCCATAGTGGCAGATCGAGACGCCAGGGAACGGCGAGGAAATCGGGCGCGTTAGTGCAGCCGGGAAGACAATCATGTAAGGGTTAGATGCGCGCGCGCATATGGTTTAGCGCAGGAATTGCGACCGCAGTGGTTCTCGCGGTTGGCGCCTGGTTGATCACCGCGCCACAGCCTTTCGCTTCCGCGGACCTTGCCCGTTTTCAGGAGAAAACTGGGGATGCCCTCCGCGGTAAGGTGATTTTTGCTGCGGGCGATTGCGCCTCGTGCCACGCATCCCCGGGTCAGGCTGATCGACTGCACCTGGGCGGAGGACTTGCTCTCGCCTCGCCCTATGGGACGTTTCGTGTGCCCAACATCTCAATGGATCCGGTGGACGGCATCGGCAATTGGCAAACGAAGGACTTGGCTGACGCGCTGCTCAACGGCGTTTCCCCGAGCGGAACGCACTATTATCCAGTATTTCCCTATGCCAGCTTTACGCATATGCACCCGCAAGATGTCGCGGACCTGATGGCGTATCTGCGGACGTTGCCGGCGGTCAAAGGGCGGCCGCCTCCGCACGAGCTGGTCTCGCTGTTTAGCGTTCGCCGCTTCATCGGATTCTGGAAAATTCTTTATTTCAGGCCTGGTCCGCTCGCGCCTGATCCTGCTCGCGACGAGAAATGGAATCGGGGCCGATATCTCGTGGAAGCACTCGCACATTGTGCCGAGTGCCACTCTTCGCGCGACATGTTCGGCGGCATCAAGGCAAAGACACGCTATGCCGGCGGTCAGGATCCGGAGGGAGCGGGTTATTACCCGAACATCACGCCAGAGGGCCTCGACCATTGGCCGGAACAGGATCTGATCGAGATGCTCCGAACCGGGAAAACGCCTGACCATGGCCGCGTTGGGTCGTCGATGGCCGATGTCGTCACCAACACAGCGATGTTGCCCGAGAACGATCGCGAGGCGATCGCGTTCTACATCAAATCGCTGCCGGCACGGCCGACGCCGACCCCATGACTCTATTCCTCATGTTACCGAGCGTAGAGATAGGCGGCGACATCGCGCGCCTCAGCCTCGGTGATTCCGGTGGCCGGCATCGCCGTGCGCGGCGAAAAGGCCTGCGGCGCCACGATCCAGCGAACCAGGTTGTCGGGCGAGTTCGCCGCGACGCCGGCAATGTAAACACGGCCGCGCAGACCTGCGAGCGGCGTGCCGACCTGGCCGTCGGCGCCGGCAACACCCGGGATCGTGTGGCATCCCGTGCAGCCGTAACGGCGCATGATTTCCGGCGCGTGCGAAGGATCGCCACCGGTCATTGCACGGGCAACCCTCTCCGTCCGATGTTGGGAGTTCCACGCAAGCTGAGCCGCGATAGCTGCAGCGACGCAGATTGCTATCAGTACGAGTACCCACACGCGAGGTCTAGGGAGCGACGACATCGGCTTGTCCTGCAGTCTTTCCCGCTCCCTTGATCCAGATCGCGATCAGCGCCAGCGCGGCGCCAGCATAGATCGTACCTGCCGGCACCCACATGATAGTCCCGGCGAGTTGCTGATCCTCCAGCGGCGTCAGGCCCCAAGCCGCGGACGCGGCCGTCTGCTGCTGATAGAGCACCCGCGGTGCCAGCGCCATCAGCGCGCCGAGCAAGCTAGTGTGCAGCATGGTGACGAACACGTGCCAGGCCGCCGCGCCTGTCTCGCTGCGGCGAAATACTGACCACCAGAACAACACCGCCGTCACAAAGAAGCTGAGATGCTGTAGTCGATGCAGCAGCAGGTTGTCGACCGCGGCGTCGAACAGCACCGGCGCATGCCATGCCCAGATCGCAACGCCATGCAGCAAGGTGGCGTTGCGTCCAGCGCTCAGCCAGTTCCATGTCGTACGGGTGACTGGATGCCGCATCAGGCGACCCATATTCAGACGTGTCCGTCGCGGCAGCGACCACAACAATGTTCCGACCGGCCGGGCGATGGCAATCAGCGGTGCCGCCACGGCCATGATGATCTCGTGCTCCACCATGTGAAACGTGAAAAGACGTTCGCCGAGCCAGTGCAGCGGAGAAACCAGGGCGGCAGCAAGGGAAAGCCAGCCGACGAGGCAGGCGATATCGCGCCAGTTCCGGGCGCCGCCGTTCCATCCTCGCCGCTGCGAGAGCGTAAGCGCACCAATGGCGTACATTCCGCCGAATGTGAGAAGAGGGACAATGATCCAACAGTCGAAGGTCCAGCTCGCGCCGTCGAGAGACTGCCCGACGCCATGGGCATCCGCCGGGGTTGCCAACAGCAATATGAGCAGGGAAGAGACTATCTTTCGCATCCGGTCAGCACCGTCGAAGCGATGCCCTGCATAAGCAGGGCAAAAGTGAAGACAAGCGCGGCAAGGCTGCTGAGCACGCCGACGAAGGAAGCCGTCTCGCCGGATGCCGCAGTCTCCGCAGATGCCGGCCTCGCTGATCGCCATGAGGCAAGCCCCGCAAGGGCAGCGATCATGGAACCTATGAACGAGGCAATGGCGGATGCATGCAGTTGCGAGCGGCAGTCAGCATAGGGCAGGATTTGTCCGAGTTGCATGTTCACGGCCCAGACGAGCGGCGCGAGCCAGAGGCCGGCCCAGAGCAGAAGATGGGATGCAATCCTTGACGTGCTCATAGCCGCGGGATCCAGTAGATGCAGCCGTAGATCGGAAGCCAGGTGGCGACGACAAAGTTCCAATACATCGCGTTGTCCTGGACGTCGCCGAACCGCCTTGCATTGTTGCCGTGGCGGGTCAACATCAACGCGGCGAGCACTAGCGTATCGACGAGATCGGTCATGATGTGGGTCGTATGCAGGCCCAGCAGCGTCCAGACGATCGAGCCATAAGCGTTGGCGTCCCAGCTAATCCCGAGTGCGGGAAATTCGAAGATACGCACGATCAGCGGCGCAACGCCGAAGAGCGACATCACAACCATTCCGATCCTGATCTTGCGGAGGTCCTGTTGCTCCGCCCAGCGTGACATCAAGACGTTCGGGACGAGGCTTGCCAGCAGGATCAGCGTCACTAGCGTGCCCGGCAGCAGGTCGGGCTTCGGCGCATCGATCGGCCAGATCGCAGCCAGGCTCATGAGATAGAGATAGACCGCGAGGACGAGCACAAAGCCGGTGCCCTCGATCAGCATGAAGGCGAGCGTGCCCCACCAAGTGACACTGGCGGTGCCCATGCCGTGCAGGGGGAGCTTTGAGAGATCGAGTGTAACTCTCTCCTTCATGACTCGTCCTCCGGCGTGCCCTTCGGCCAGAACCAGCCGATGAGGGTGATCGCGATCGGGATCGAACCCCAGACCACCGCCCAAGGTGAGAAGATCGACCAGATCAGCATCACCGTCGTTGCGATCGCCGCCCACAATGGCCAGATCGAATTCCGCGGCGAAGCCTCACGCGCCTGCGGCTCGGCGGTGACCAGCGAGGTGACGACCAGTTCGCGCCGATCGGTGCGCAAGCCGCTCGCGACGGCAAGGATGTCGCTGCGATTCCAGAGCGGATGGGAGCTGCTCACGGCTGGTATGCGCGCAAAATTGTAGCTCGGCGGCGGCGAAGCCGTCGCCCATTCCAGCGTCGGCGCGTCCCACGGATTGTCGCGAGCTGCCGCCCCGGAGCGGGCGCTGCGAATGGCATTGAGAAAGAAAAGCAGGAAACCGGCGACCAGGATGATTGCGCTCAGGCTGACGAACAGGTTCATGCCATGCCATGGCATGTCCGGCTGGTAGGTATAGATCCGGCGCGGCATGCCCTGCAGGCCAAGGATATGCATGGGAAAGAACGTGAGGTTGAATCCGATGAAGATCAGCCAGAACGACCATTTCCCGAGTGTCTCGCTCATCATCCGTCCCGTGATCTTGGGAAACCAATAGTGGACGGCGCCGAGCAGCGGGAAGACGGCGCCGCCGATCAGCACATAATGGAAATGCGCCACGACGAAATAAGTGTCGTGGACCTGGGTGTCGAAGGGCACGGAGGCCACCATCACGCCGGTCAGTCCGCCGATGACGAAGGTCACGATGAATCCGATGATGAACAGCAACGGCGTCGCGAACAGGGGCTTGCCATCCCACAATGTCCCGAGCCAGCAAAAGATCTGGATGCCGGCCGGGATCGCGATGGCCATGCTGGAAGCTGTGAAGAAGCTGTTGCCCAGCCTCGGCAATCCAGCGACGAACATGTGGTGTACCCATAGCCCGAACGACAGGATGCCGGTTGCGATCAGGGCCATCACCAACGCGAGATAACCGAATGCCGGACGACGGGCGAACGGCTCGATCATCGTGGAGACCATGCCGGCCGCCGGCAGGAAGATGATGTAAACCTCGGGGTGGCCGAAGAACCAGAACAGATGCTGCCACAACAGCACGTCACCGCCTTCCGCGGGATTGTAGAAGTGCGTGCCGACGAGCCGGTCGAGAATCAGGCTGGTGCTCGCGACCATGATCGCCGGCATCGCCATGATGACAAGGAACGCGGTTACCAGCATTGCCCAGACGAACACGGGAATGCGGTCGAGCGTCATGCCCGGCGCGCGCTGCTTGAAGATCGTCACGACGAGCTCGACGGCCACGGCTAGCGCCGAGAGCTCGGTGAACGTGATCATCTGTGCCCAGATGTCGGCACGCTTGCCGGCGCCGTATTGCGGGCCGGAGAGTGGCACATAGGCGAACCAGCCGACGTCGGGAGCCATGTCGAGCGCAAAGGAGAGCCAGAGCAGCGCACCTCCGGCGAGATAGATCCAGTAGGAGAACGCATTTAGCCGAGGAAAGGCGATGTTGCGCGTGCCGACCATCAGCGGCACCAGATACACCGCCATCGCTTCCATCACGGGCACAGCAAACAGGAACATCATGTTCGCACCGTGCATCGTGAAGATCTGATTATAGCGGTCCGGCCCGATCAAGCGCTCTTCCGGCTGTGCGAGCTGGATGCGCATCAGCGCGGCGAGAATGCCGCCAAGTGCGAGAAACACGAAGGCCGTCAGGATGTAGCGTCGGCCGATGATCTTGTGGTCGACCGTTGCAAGCGCACCCCACAATCCGCGAGGCGTCTTCCAGGTTTCCGCGAGCTCGGCCCTCAGCTGGCTTCGCTCGAGATCGGTGTCGCGCGTATCCGGTCCGGTTATGTTCGCCTTCATTTCAGGCTCGCCAGATAGGCCGACACCGCGCGCAGCTCCTCGGGCGTGAGCGGAACCGTGGGCATATTATTGCCTGGCTTGATTGTTTGCGGGTCGGCGATCCACGCCGCGAGCGATCCGCGTGTTGTCTCGAACAGGCCGGCAGCGATGTATTTGCGGCCGCCGATATGGGTCAGGTCGGGACCGGTCGTGCCCGATGCCGTCGTGCCGCGAACCGTGTGGCAAGCCGCACATGGCTTCGCGAGAAACGCGTGCTGGCCTGCGGCGAGCTCTTCTTCGGATGGCTGGATGGCCGGCTGCCGCTGTGCGCTTGTCCACCTGTCGAATTCAGCCTCGCTTTCCGCAATGACCAGGAACGCCATGTGCGCATGCTGCATTCCGCAGAATTCCGCGCATTGCCCGCGATAGGTGCCAGGGTTTTCGGCACGAATGAGCAGCTCGTTGGCGCGGCCCGGGACAAGGTCCTGCTTGCCGGCTAGGCTAGGCACCCAGAAGGAGTGGATGACGTCGAGCCCCTCGAGCCGGAGACGTACGTTGCGACCGACGGGAATGTGAATCTCATTGGCGGTTTCGAACCGTTCCTCCGGGCTCGTGCCAAAATATTCGACGCTCCACCACCACTGCAGGCCGCGCACCTTGATCGTCAACTCGTCGTTGGCGGTAACGCCCAGCGCGCGCGTCGCAAAGAAACTCATGACGGTGAATCCGCTGATGACGACGGTCGTGGCCGCGACCGCGGCGACGATGGTGATTGTCATGCGCCGTTGCGTCGAAGGCTGCGGTGCGATCGGCAACGGACGTTCCCGGCGATTGCGCGACAAGGCGATGATCAGCGCGATCATCACCAGCATCCAGACCACGGAGCACACCGCTACGATCAAGATGATCAATTGCTTCAGGCTCATCGCTGGTGCGCCATGCGCATCCAGCGCCGACTGCCAGCCGCTGCAGCCGGCCAGCAGGAGCGCAGGTGTAACGACGCATACAAGCCTGGTCGCGTGTCGTATCACGGCGTCGGCCCTTGATCCGGATGGAGCGGCGTCGGTCCCGGGTCGAACAGGATTTTCGCCGGCGCGCGGTTTTCCGCAGGCCGCGTATGCTTCTCGTCGTTGCGGCTCGGGGCGGCAGTCTTGCCGGCATAAGAGCCGATCGTCTGCACGTAGCCCGCGAGCTGCCAGATCTGATCGGTGGTCATCTTGTCGCGATAGGCCGGCATGCCGTGTGGCCGGCCATCGCGGATCGAGGCAAAGATCGAGACCATCTCGGGGCCGTAGTACCACCAGCCGTCGAGGAAGCCGGGGCCGATGCCGCCTTCGCCATTGCGGTGGCAGGCCTTGCAGCCGAACCATGAATAAAGCCGCTTGCCCTGGCTGAGATTGTAGGCATTGGCCTCGTAAGGTTTCTCCAGCGCAAAATACACATTAGGTGGCGCACCGCTGATGCCGTTCGGCATCAGCGCTACTTTGTCGAGCGCCTCCGCGACCGGTGGATCGAGCCGGAGTTGTCGTTCCTCCCGTTGACATCCGGCCACAGCTATCGCGATGCCGATCAGGAGCGTGGCCATCCGCATGGTTCAATCTGCTGAGAATACAGGAAACCTCGGACTCGTAATCGATGTCGTGGAGCAAAGTTCCTGTAAACGACGCCGGGAAATGCCAAGGGAGTGAAGAGGTTAGGAACGAACCTCGCCGATGGAGCTTGAATTGGAAAATTCGCGAGACAAGCTTCTGCCAAGGAACAGCCATGTCCACCAAACGCAAACTAAGCGCAGACCTCGAAGTCGAGCCGTATGAGCACCCATCTGGCGGATGGGGGTCGGTACGACCCCTTGCTCGGAGTCTCGCGCGCGATCACGTGCCGTTCACGGGCCCGCGCGTTCTGCTCCGCCAGAACAAACCCGACGGCTTCATGTGTGTCAGTTGTGCCTGGGCGAAGCCGGCCGATCCGCGCGTGTTCGAGTTCTGCGAGAACGGCGCCAAGGCGACCACGTGGGAGATCACGCACAAACGCGTGACACCGGAATTCTTCGCCGACAAGCCGCTGGCCGAGCTTGAGGCCTGGGACGATCACCACCTCGAGGCTGCCGGCCGCTTGACCCACCCGATGCGCTGGGATGCTGCGCGGGACAAATATGTGCCGGTCGGCTGGGAGGAGGCGTTCCGCGAGATTGGCCGCGAACTGAAGGCGCTGCAGCCCGATAGCGTGGTGTTCTACACCTCCGGCCGAGCCTCACTGGAGGCGTCCTTCATGTACGGGCTGTTCGCACGTGCCTACGGCACCAACAACCTGCCCGATAGTTCCAACATGTGTCACGAGACGACGTCGGTGGCATTGCCGGAGAGCATTGGTGTACCGGTCGGCACCTGTACGCTTGACGACTTCAGCAAGACCGACTGCATTTTCTTCTTCGGACAGAATGTCGGCACCTCCAGCCCGCGGATGCTGCACGAGCTGCAGGAGGCTTCGCGTCGTGGCGTGCCGATCGTGACGTTCAATCCGCTGCGAGAACGGGGTCTGGAGGAGTTCGTCAATCCTCAGGCGCCCGGCGAAATGCTGATGGGATCGTCAACCCGCATCACCTCGCAATATCATCAAGTCAAGACCGGCGGCGACACCGCGGCAATCATCGGCATTGCCAAGGTGCTGCTGGCGCTTGACGAGAAGGCCGGCCCTTCCGATCCGGTGATTGATTGGAATTTCATCCGCGAGCATACGCATGGCTGGGATGAATTCGCCGCCGCCGTGAAGGATTGCGAGTGGGTAGAGATCGAGCGCCGCTCTGGCTTGACACGCAATGCACTGGAAGCTGCCGCCACAGTCTATGCGCATGCCAAATCAGTGATGTTCATCTATGGCATGGGCCTGACCCAGCACGAACGGGGCGTCGAAACCGTCCAGACCATGGTCAACCTCGCGCTGATGCGCGGCAATATCGGACGTCCTGGCGCCGGCATCTGCCCAGTACGCGGGCATTCCAACGTCCAGGGGCAGCGCACCGTCGGGATCACCGAGAAGCCGGACATGGTGCCGAAGGACAAGATCAGGGAATTGTTCGGCATCAATGTGCCTGCGCAGAAAGGTACCACGACAGTCGAAGCTTGCGAGAAGATCATCGACGGTTCTGTGCGCGCTGTGGTGCTGCTCGGCGGCAACCTGGTTCGTTCCGTTCCCGACCACCGACGGGTCGAGCCTGCCTGGCGCAGGCTGCGCCTGACGGTGAACATCCTGACCAAGCTCAACCGCACGGCGCTCGTGCATGGCGAGATATCCTACATCCTGCCATGCCTTGGCCGCATCGAGATCGACGAGCAGGAGAGTGGGCGGCAGGCGGTCTCAATGGAGGATTCCACCGGCTGCATGCACGGTTCCTGGGGGCAGGTGAAACCGGCAAGCCCCGACTTGTTCTCCGAGCCGAGGATCATCGCCGAATTGGCGAAGGCCGCGGCGCCCACCCGCTCGACCATTCCATGGGATGCATGGGTGGCGGACTATAGCCGGGTTCGCGAGGCAATCGCTGCGACCTATCCCGACATCTTCCACGATTTCAACGCGCGGCTTTGGAAGCCTGGCGGTTTTCATCGCCCACTCGGCGCCCGCGAGCGCCGATGGAACACGAAGACCGGCAAGGCGAACTTCATCACGCCGGATTCGCTTGCAACCGATATCGATACTCGGCCCGTGGATCGCGACATCGTTCAGCTCATCACGCTGCGTAGCAACGGCCAGTTCAACACCACCATCTATAACTACGACGATCGCTTCCGCGGTATCCACGGATCGCGATATGTCGTGCTGATGCATCCCAACGACATCGATCGCTTTGCGTTGAAGGAAGGAAGCGTTGTCACGCTCGCCACGGCCGCGAATGACGGCGTCAAGCGGGAGGTCGGCGGGCTTCGGGTTGTCGCCTACAACATCCCGGAAGGGTGTATTGCGGGCTACTATCCCGAATGCAATCCGCTATTGCCGCTTTGGCATCACGAGAAGAAGGCCAAGACGCCGGCGGCGAAGTCGATTCCGGTGCGGGTCAGGGCCGATGTGCGTGCGGCGTGAGGAGGGTGATCATGTCCGACAAAGAGGAGCAGAAGCGCATCCAGGAGAAGCAGGGCGGCCACCATATGCCGCCAAGGCCCGATGATGGCCCGCCGCTCGACGATACCGACCGCAATACTGACAAGGTCATCAAACCGTCGCGCCGCAAGCCGGAGCCTTACGCTAGAGCGTTTTCGAGCGAAGTGGACATCGGTTCGCGTGAAGAAAACGCGTCAAAACAAGAATCTAGAGCTTCGGTTCTGATTCAATCAGAACAGAAAATGCTCTAGTTCACGTTGTCGGCGAACATGTTTCGAAACGCCGCAGTGACGGCCGCGATGCCGGCTGCGCCCTGCATCAGCGCGATCTCGCCTTGCTGCTCGTGGCGGATCGCATGCGCCATGATGCGCAGGCGCGGGTCGCCGTCGCTGCGCCATTGCTGATCGCCATCTTCACCGCGCCCTTGTGATGCAGGGTCATCATTTCAACGAACAGTGCATCGAACTGGTCCGGTGAAGCGGCGCTGACCTGCTGCATCTGCACGGAGGTGAGGTAGCCCGGCATGTCGGAGCGCTCCTCGGCCGAGCAGCCCGGCATGGCCGTGTCGAACCAGCTTTGCCACCAATTGTCGAAAATCCTGTTCTCGCCGGTTTGGCTCAGCGACCGCAGATGTGGGTCCTGGGCGCGCTTGATGCCCAAGCGGGCCAGCTCGATGCCCTGTGCGTGATGGGCGGTCATGTGCCGGATGTAGGTTTGATCCGACACCTTGTCGCGGCCGATCCAAGGCAGCTCGCGGCCGAGGCTGGACAATAGTGTTATGCCGGCCAGCACGATGACGATCGCCAGTGATCCGCTCAGCCATACTTTGCCGAACCGAGCATCGCTCTCGGGGGCTTCGCCCGGCGGCCAGCGCAGCCAAGCAAACAGTGGATACATGAAGGCGGAAGCGCCATGAACGAGCAGGCCAATCCAGTAGGGTTGCTGCAACGTGAACAGCGGCTGCCAGAACGGAAGCAGTGGGACCAGCACGAACCATTCCGTCGCTGACGAGAACAGTGCCCAAGGTAGCGCGAGCAAGAGGATGGTCAGCGGCCGAAGCTCGGCCGTCCAGCGCCCGAGCAGGCCGAAGAACACCATCGCCCACGAGAAGTCCGCCCATTGATGGAACGCGATCCCAGCCAGGATCGCGCTCCAGGACGGCTCGGCGCCGATCGCCCAGTCTCGCGCGGGGATCGCAGCCACCGTCATCCAGTCGACCGAGGCATCGCGGCCGATGCGAGCGGCGAACAGCTGGCTGACGATGGTCGAGAACGTGCTGCTGATCAGGCCAAGTTCGGCCGCCGCGAGCCAGTGCGATTTCGTTCTGCGTGCCGTTCGCGTCCGGGTGTTGCCGCAAGGCGTCACGCCCATTTCATCTACGACGCTCCGACGGCTGCCCGGCCAAGGAGGTTCTTCGCGGAACTTCGTGCGGCCTCTAACCCCTTCGGGAAGCCACTCCGGTCGGCATAGAGGCGCCGTCCCCCGCCACGCCTCGGCGAGCGCGCCACCGTCTGCTGAACAGCCTTGTAATCGAGGAAGGCGATCCCTCCGACCATCAGGAGCGCGAGCGCGACATTGTGCTTCTTCGGGTTGTCATATCTGAACCCGGACAGCAGTGTAGCGGCGTCCAACCCGTCGCCGGCAACGCGGCTCCACATGCCGGCACGCTTGTCCACGGAAAGCGACATGACGCCGCTGAACAGCTCGCGGAAGCCGTAGGCGCGGACGAGGCCTTCGCTTCCCCGCATCCCCAATGCGCGCGTGATCCGCCGCGACGCGAGCACTTCCATCGCACCAAGACCGATGCTGAACCAGCCAAGCCTTCGCGCGAGGCGGTCGGCCGGCTCGATCGAGCTCGGGCCGCTGCGCACGATCTTCGGGTCACCCTTGGATCGCATGATGTTGGCAACGTAATACATGTTCTCGCCTCGCTATATTCAGGGCTTCAGCACGACCTTGACGCAGCTGTCGCGCTTGTCGCGGAATACCTTGTACATCTCGGGCCCTTGCGCCAAATCGACGGTGTGGGTGATCACGAAGGACGGATCGACCTGACCTTCCTCGATCCGCCGCAGCAGGTCGTCGGTCCAGCGGTTGACGTGAGTCTGGCCGGACCGGACCGTCAGTCCCTTGTTCATCAGGGCGCCCATCGGCACGTGGTCGGAAAGACCGCTGTAGACGCCCGGAATCGAAATCACCCCGCAGGGCCGGCAGACATAGATCATCTCGCGCAGCACGTGCGGGCGGTCGCTCTCCAGCATCAGCATCTGCTTGGCGCGGTCGAGCAGCGTATCCGGCTGCGAGGCCATCACATGCGCTTCCATGCCGGTCGCGTCGATGCATTTCTCCGGACCTTTGCCGTCGGTGAATTCGTTGAGGCGCTCGGCCACGCTTTCGGATTCGAAATTGATGGTGGTCGCGCCGCCTGCTTCCGCCATGCTCAGCCGCTCGGGGACGCAATCGATTGCGATCACCTGGTTCGCGCCGAGTAGAAGCGCGCTGCGGATCGCCATCTGACCGACCGGGCCGCATCCCCAGATCGCCACCGTATCGGTAGGTTCGATGTCGCATTGAGCGGCGGCCTGCCAGCCGGTGGGGAAGATATCGCCCAGAAAAAGTGCCTGCTCGTCGGAAACGGCGTCGGGGATCTTGATGTGCGTGGTGTCGGCGAAGGGAACGCGCAGATACTCGGCTTGGCCGCCGGGATAGCCGCCGGTCAGATGAGTGTAGCCGAACAGGCCGGCAGTCGTGTGACCGAATACCTTGTTGGCCAGATGCCGCTTGCGGTTGGTGGTCTCGCATACCGAAAAATTGCCGCGTCTGCACTGCTCGCACTGTCCGCAAACGATAGTGAAGGGCACCACGATCCGGTCGCCCTTCTTCAGCTTTCCATCCATGCCGTGGCCGACCTCCACGACTTCGCCCATCATTTCGTGTCCCATGATGTCGCCCGGCAGCATGCCCGGGATGAAGTTGTGAAACAGGTGAAGATCGGAGCCGCAGATCGCGCAGCTCGTGACCTTGACGATGGCGTCGCGCGGATCCTCGATCTCGGGATCGGTGACGGTGTCGCAACGAATATCTTCCTTGCCGTGCCAGACCAGCGCTCTCATGCCTTGCCTCCGGTATCCGAACGAAATTCCAAAGTCGGATCACCGACGATGGTTGCTAGCTGCCTTTCAGTTTTTTGCTGAGCCGGCTGGGCGCACTGCGGAGGTAATAGGAACGGCGGTTCGCGATGGTGGTTGATTGGCAAACGCACAAGTTGAGGAAGTTCACATGTCTCAGGGACAATTTGCCGTCGTCACCGGCGCTTCCACCGGCATCGGTCTGGAACTTGCCAGGTGCTGCGCCCGCGCAGGCTTCGATCTCCTGATCGCGGCTGACGAGCCCGCGATCGAGACCGCGGCCGAAGAGCTTCGCGGCCATGGTGGAAAGGTGGATGCGGTCGACGCCGATCTGTCGACCACAGAGGGCGTCGACCGGCTCTATGCGGCGACCAAGGGGCGTCGGGTCGATGCCTTGCTTGCGAATGCCGGCGTCGGGCTCGGCCATGCGTTCCTCGATCAGGATTTCAACCGGGTCAGACGGGTGATCGATACCAACATCACCGGGACCGTCTATCTCATCCACCGCGTTGGCAATGATATGCGCCGCAGCAACGCTGGATGCATCCTGATCACCGGCTCGATCGCGGGTTTCATGCCGGGCAGTTTCCAGGCGGTGTACAATGGCAGTAAGGCATTTCTGGATTCATTCTCATTTGCGCTGCGCGAGGAGCTGCGCGGCACCGGCGTCACCGTGACCTGCCTGATGCCGGGTGCGACCGAAACCGAGTTCTTCCGCCGCGCCGATATGATGGTACCAGCGTCGGCACCGCCAAGAAGGACGATGCGGCTGGGGTCGCGAAGGCCGGCTTCGAGGCGATGATGAGCGGCAAGGGCGACATCGTCACAGGCATCAAGAACAGGATCCAATCGGCCGTTGCCAACGTGCTGCCCGCTGGCGTGCTGGCGCGGCAACATCGCAAAATGGCGGAGCCGGGCACGGCGAAATCGTAGCGACGCGTAAGGCGGAATTTCGCGGCCACAGTTCAGCGCGCCACAGATCGTCCTGGTTGGATTCAAGGACCAAGCACGCCTCGACCGGAGATACACATGATCGACTATCCAAAGCCACCATATCCCATCCAGAAGCAATCCATGCCGGGGTCCACGCAGGCTATGAAGCCTCCTCCGGACCACGGCGAGGCCACCTACAAAGGGTCAGGCCGGCTGCAGGGAAAGAAGGCCATCATAACCGGCGGCGACAGCGGTATTGGCCGCGCGGTAGCCATCGCGTTCGCGCGCGAGGGGGCAGATATCCTGATCGCTTATCTCAACGAGAAGGAAGACGCTCAAGAAGTAAAACAACTCATCGAGAAGGAGGGGCGCAAGGCAATCCTTGTCGAAGGCGATCTCCGAAATGCGGAGCACTGCAGGCAAGTAGTCAGCCGCGCTGCAAGCGAACTCGGCGGCGTCGATATCCTCGTCAACAACGCCGCGCACCAGGCGACGTTCGACGATATTGGCGATATCAGTGACGAGGAGTGGCGGCTCACCTTTGAAGTGAATATTCACGCGATGTTCTATCTCGCGAAGGCGGCGGTGCCGCTCATGAAGGCCGGCAGTGCAATCATCAACACGGCGTCGGTGAATTCTGACATGCCGAATCCCATGCTGTTGGCCTATGCGACGACCAAGGGAGCAATTCAGAATTTCACTGGCGGACTGGCGCAGATGCTCGCTGAAAAGGGCATCCGCGTGAACGCGGTTGCTCCCGGTCCGATTTGGACTCCCCTGATCCCGTCCACCATGCCGGAAGAGGCGGTGAAGAACTTCGGCAAGCAGGTGCCGATGCAGCGGGCAGGGCAGCCGGCTGAACTCGCTACCGCCTATGTAATGCTGGCCGATCCCCTGTCGAGCTACACCTCCGGCACCACCATCGCAGTCACAGGCGGCAAACCGTTCATCTGATCTTGGGGAACGGCCGGCGGTACCATTAGCGACCGCTGCGCTTAGGAACGCTGTCATGCGCAAGCAGTTGACGCGCCTCTAACTGGAAAGGACATCAACATGAAGTTGGCCACAATTGGTTTGGCTGCCGCTTTCGCGCTTTCAACGTCGATCGCGTTCGCTCAGGGAGGCGGAGGAGGAGGCGGTGGTGGGGGTGCGGGTGGCGGCTCCGCTGGTGCATCTGCCGGCTCGTCTTCTGGAACGGGCGGTACAGCTGGCTCCGCTGGCCGCACCACGGGCAGCTCACAAGGAACGGGCACCGCAGGCTCGTCCACCGGGCCCGGCGGAGCAAACGGTACTTCCGGCGGGCCTACGTCATTGAGTGGCACTGGCTCTTCCCAGAGCGGCGGCTCGAAGCCTGGAGCCACCGACAAGCAATGAGAACCGAGGAAGCCCCGTTCATTTACGGGGCTTCCTTTATGCATGCGGAAAAGGGCGCGCTTATACTTCCGATCCTCGCTATCCGCGATATGCAGAACGTTCTGCTCGGTCAGAGCATTGCCCGCTTTGGCCCAGTCTTAGAATGCGCATGTCGCATGCGACTCTCAGGTTGTTTGGCCTCCGACAGGTGAAGGTAGTCCGGCAGGAACTCGGCCACGAGCTCAAGCTCCTTGCGCCGGCACAGGGTCACGACGCGGCCTTTCCATTCGATCAAGCCGCCACGCCTAAGCTCCTGTATGGTGCGGTTGATGTGCACAGTCGAAAGGCCGCAAATATCAGCGAGATTCTGCTGAGTGAACGGAAGACGAAACTGATCGTCCTGCAAAAGCCCTACGACTTCGAGTCGGGTCGCAAGCTCGCAGAACACATGCGCCACTCTGGATAACGCGTCGCGCGATCCCAAGTTGGCGACCCATTCGCGGCGGACTGCGGCATCGACCAATGTCTCACGCCAGAAAGCATGCGTCAGCGTCGGAGAATTCATCAGTAGGTGGCTGAGAAAATCGTGCTGTACAAAGGCAATCGTAGATGGGCCGGCACTACATAGGTCATGGTCCATGCGCAATAGATGCAAAGTGTGTAAGTCCGGCATATCGCCCGGCACGTAAACTGACAGTATCTGGTTTCGAGTCCCCACGATCTTTTGACCAACAAGAAATCCGTTCATCACGAGTGCGCAGTGGAATGCTCTTTCGCCTTCGCGCAAGACATACTCGCCATCAGCGAACGTCTTCACCGTCTCCGGCATGTTCACTAGCTTGCTTCGGTCGTCCTCGGACAAACCGATCGAAGCTTGCAGTCGCTCGATCAGTTTTTGGGCTGGCATTGCATTTGCTTCGGCTTTACCAGCCGCGCACGAACACCAAGGCTGTCGTGTTCAAATTGAAGTTCTGCATTGAGCCCATTTGCTAAAGATCGCATTAGCTTAAATCCAAGTCCTCCATCGGTGGACGGATCGAAATTCTCCGGGAAACCGACCCCGTCGTCCGTCACTTCTACGATCAATGAGCCATCGTTTCTCGTTTCGCAGCGTACATTGACCTTAACCACTAGACCCGACGGATGCGCATACTTGCTGGCATTTGTCAGGAGCTCTGCGGTGATAAGTCCGACATGGAGCGCATGACGCGGGTCGATGTCGCCGTCGCAAGCGTTTTCGACCGTTAGGTCCATTCTTCCTTCCGAGCCAAGCGTGCTGATCGTTTCGGAAATTTCTCGCAAGAAATCGCCGAGTCTTACTCCGTTGCTGTTTATGGTCAGAGCCAAGCATTTGTGGAGTTTCGCCATGACCTCAATGCGCGCACTGATGTCATCGAGCAACATGCAGACTTGCGGAGTCGTAAAGGTCTTGCCGCCCTTTGAGATAGTGTTGCGCTGAAGGCGAATAACCCCGCTCAAGCTAGCTAAGTTGTTGCCTATCCGGTGATCGGCCTCAGCCAGCCCGACAAACTCATGTTGAATCAGAATTGACATCTCTCTCGTCCTCCAAACGATAGCGTGCGCCTGAGGACGTTGGAAATCAACAAAACTGTAGTAAGTTCAATAGGTTATTTCCTCAAAGAAAGTCTTTGTAGCTATGACTGTCTAATCCCCGCTCGGCATTAAGTGAGTAGAATGAGCTAGGAACTTATTTTAGGCTTCATGGGTTGAAGGAGTACGCGGCTGACGGGGAAAGTCACATGGGTGAGCTCAACAGGGCCGAGCGGCTCCAAATTATGCTGACGCCAGCGGAACTGCGGATCATCGATACGTGGCGATTCGCAAAGCGGATGCCGAGCAGGGCCGCCGCAATCCGAGAGCTGCTCAAACGGGGCTTGGCCGCCGAAGGATTTGCGGAAGCCGTAGACGGCCAGAGGTCGAAGGATTTTTCCGTTATGCCAAATAAAGCTGCCGAGTAGCTCTGGCCTTAGCCCAATATTCATGCGGCGCTTAAGGGCCCAAAGCCCGGTTGCAGTTGTCCCCCCATTTGGTTCGCGCGCTGGACCCCAATGAAGAACCTGACGTTCTCGAGTGAAGTGTTGTGGGCCCACGTCAATACGTCGATGACGGGCAGTTCTGTCCTTACTCCCGCAGCACCAATACCGCAATCATACACCTTCGCCGGGCAGAATACCGTGTCACTTCACTTCCAGGCACGGCGCAACTTAAAGGAACGCTCTGCGATCGAACATCCAGCAAGAAGGCCGCGAATTGGACCATCGCCATCTTCGAGTGGATGATCGACGATCTCGCTGGTCCTGCAGTGCTCGATGCGGATCGTCGGCTTTGGACCAGTGCGATAGCCGCTCCATTTCATGTGCCCGGCGATGACGTTCTCTGGGCGCTGCAGCCACCCGAAGCAGATCACGGGCGACCGCGACGAGATGTCGATTGATGAGGTCGGTGTCCAAGAATTTAGAACGCGCCAAGCCCGCTGATTTTATTGGCTCGCGCTCGAAAACTTATGACCTCCCAGCCTGCAACTTGGAAGTTCTCTAACATGTTGATCTTGCGTAATTAATCGCCAGCCTTGTAAAACACACAAGGGTCCGTGCCAGTTGTTGCGGACGTCGTGTGCTTCGGGTTCGTGATGTCCAGCGTAGCGGTTGCTTCGATCTCAGCGCTCATCGATGCGTATTACGGCGAATTGCGGTCGTATGCATCGCGGAAGCTTGGCAATGCCGCAGCGGCCGAAGATGTCGTGCAAGAAGCCTGTCTGCGCTTCGCCAGTTCCGGCAGCGAGGCCATCGTTAATCCGCGCGCTTATCTCTACCGGCTCGTCGGAAACCTCATAATCGACCAGCGGCGCCGCGAGCAGATCCGGGCGCGCGCCGCTGTCCAGCCTGCCAGTCATTTCGATGTCGTTGACGAAACGGCCGACATGGAGCGACAGCTCATGGCGCGACAACGGTTGGCGCTTTTGGCCAAGGCCGTTTCCGACCTGCCGCCTCGGTGCCGCGATTGCTTCGTCCTGCGTCGCTTCGACGATCTCGACCCGGACGAGATCGCCAAACGCATGGGAATCAGCCGAAACATGGTTGAAAAGCACCTCCGGCAGGCGCTTGTCCACTGCACCAAACGCCTGCGCGAAGGCGATTGATTTTTTCTTCCAGCCGACCTCCTCTTGTTTAGAACTTGTCCGTCATAGAGGGTGAGACGGCGGGGCGACCGCCACTCTCACGGCGCTGCTTTCATGCTGGAAACACGAATCAATTCATGAACGACGGGGAGCACCCAACCGCGCTCGACGAGGCAGCGGACTGGTATGTGCGGCGCGACGCCGGGTCGCTCGATGCCGGGGAGGAAGCGCGATTCCGGGAATGGCTGATGCACCCGGCCAACCGGGCCGCCTATGAGGAAATCGCCGGCACCTGGGACGATCTTGGCCGAATTGCCAGGCCGCCGTTGAGTCCGGCGACGCGACGTAACGACACCCGTGCCGGTCGGCATCCGGCCCCGGGGCGTCGTTCGCCTTCGACCCGTCGTTGGCTGCGTGCTGCCGCGGCGCTCGTGATGGTGGTCGTCGCCACCGGTTATGTCCTCGATCTCCCCCTGCGGTTTCAGGCGGACGCCATGACGGCGACCGGCGAAACCCGGTCGGTGGCGCTCGACGACGGCAGCAATGTCATCCTGAATACCGCGAGCGCCATCGCCATCGACTACTCGCACGACCGACGGCGAATTCACCTTCTGCGTGGCGAAGCCGTCTTCAGCGTCGCCAAGGATGCCGCGCGCCCGTTCGTCGTGGATGCTGCCTCCGGCGAGGCGGTTGCGCGTGGTACGGTTTTCGCAGTCCGAAAGCAGGACGAGGCTGCCACCGTCACCGTGCTGGAAAGCCGGGTCGGCGTATCCTATCCGGCCGGCGCGCCATCGGCGATCGAGCTTTCACCGGGCGAGGCCGTTGGCTATTCGGACCGCGGCCTGGGTGCAGTCAGGTCCGTTGACGCTGATGCGGTGACGGCTTGGCGGCGCGGCAAGCTGATCTTCGTCGACCGCCCGCTCGGCGACGTGATCGCGGAGTTGAATCGCTACCAATCTGGACGGATTCAAATCACTGACGATTCCATCAGCGGCCACCCGGTCAGCGGCGTGTTCGATACCAAGAACCCCCTGCGTGCATTGGACGTCATCGAGCGGACCCTCGGACTGCACTCGACCCGGCTGACCAACCTCCTGATACTACTGCACCGCTGATAGAAAAATTTTTGCTCGGCCGACCTCCTCATTTCCGAAGCTTCCGCGTCTCAAGGACGGAAGGCGACTGCACCGGCACTCAGCCGGCGCAGTTCGCCGACGGACAAATGGCGGGGCGTGGGCTTGGAAACGAGGGCGAGGAAACGATTCAAGATTGCGCTGCTGGCAACAACTGCAGTGCTGGCAGCGACGCTGTTGCCGGCAGCAGGAGCTGCGCAGACGGCGCAAAACCTGACGCGTGCCGTTCGTAGCTATGCGATTCCAGCCGGCCCGCTGGCAGACGCACTCAATCGCCTTGCCGATGTTTCGCAGCTTCAACTGATCTATAGCGGCACCGTCACGCGCGGCCGCCGCAGCAGCGGCATCAACGGTGCGTTCACACCGCAGCAGGCATTGGCGCAGCTTCTGGCCGGGTCCGGCTTGTCCTACCGCGTCACGAGCGGCAATGCCGTGACGATCTTCGATCCGACCAGCAGCGCAAGCACCCAACTGCCGCCGTCGGACGGCTCGATTGTTCTTGACCCCATCGATGTTACCGCAAAGCGCGGCGACGGCTTCACATCGGACACACCTTATGAAACGCCGGGTTCGGTCTCGCACATCTCGCGCGAGCAGATAGACCGCGTGCCGCCGGCGTCCGCCGGCGACGTCTTTATCAACACGCCGGGCGTCATCGCCGCCGGCAACCGCATCGGCACGTCGATCAATCCGAACATCCGCGGTTTGCAGGGCATGGAGCGCGTCAAGGTCACAGTCGATGGCGCCGAGCAGACCACCAGCTCCTATCGCGGCTACATCGGTAACCGCGACGAAACCTATGTCGACCCCGACATGATCGGCGGCATCGATATCACCAAAGGGCCGAGCAATGGTCCGAGCAGCGGCATCGGCGGCACCGTTGCATTCCGCACACTATCGGCGGACGACCTTGTGAAGGACGGCAAGACCTGGGGCGCGCGCCTGAAGGGCGGTCTTGGCAACAACACCGCGAGTCCGCCAACGCCTTCGGACCAACTGGGCGGAATAGGCGACCGTATTGATCGACCCTCGTTTTTCACTGGTGATACGTGGTCGGGCAACGTTGCTGTCGCCACCAATACTGAGAACTTCGAGGGCGTCGCCGCCTTCTCCAAGCGCAACCAGGGAAACTATTTCGTCGGTACGAAAGTGCCCGACGGGCTGCGCTTTCCCGGCCAGCCAAACGCCAACGCCATCGTCTTTCCGGGCACCGAAGCGTTCAACACGTCCGAAAATACCGAGTCGGCGTTGCTGAAGGGCAAGCTGAAGTGGGGAGACGGACAATCGTTGGAGCTCGGCTATCTCCGGTACGACAGCGAATACGGTGAAATCAACGAGCTCCTGTTTGGCCCGAACTGGGCTCATGTGCAGCGCCCTTTGTCGAAGACTGACGTCGACACCTACACCGCGAAGTATCGCTGGAATCCGTCTGACAACGATCTCCTCAACTTTCGCGCCAACCTCTGGCTCAGCAACATCAATACCGAGTCCGTCGTCTACGGCAACAACCAGATGCGCACAACCGGCGGCGATCTCGGCAACACGTCGATCTTCGACTCAGCCTTTGGCAAATTCACACTCGACTACGGCCTCGCTGTTGCGCGCGAGCATGCGACGGCACCACAATCTGCCGATATCAACTACGATTTTGGAGACTTTGTTTTCGGGACAAGTTACGGCCCTTCGGGCGTTCGCACGACGGCAAGCGGCTATTCGAGTGCAAAGCTGGACGTCACCGATTGGATCGCCCTCTCGGCTGGTCTCCGTTACGATCAGTATACGTCGAACGGCGAAGGCTACATGGCGCAGTATCCCGAGGCATCGGGGTCGCGGCTGAGTCCCAACGCCGGCATCACGCTGACACCGGTCAAAGGCGTCCAGTTCTTCGGGCTGTACAAGGAAGGCTTCCGAGCGCCGACGCTGCGCGAATCCTACTGGAATTGGCAGAATCTTTTGGTCGCCAATCCAGGGCTCAAACCGGAAATCTCGAAGAACAAGGAGTTCGGCGTCAATCTTCTGCGTGACGATGTGTTCGTGAGCGGTGACAAGCTGCGGTTCAAGGCATCGTATTTCGATAACCACTACGACGATTACATCTTTCGCGATTCAGTCAATGGAGACGGCAGCCAACCCTATCACTTCGTCAATATCGATCACGCCAACTACAAAGGGTTCGAACTATCGGGCTCCTATGACGCCGGAGTGTGGTTCACCGAGGCTGCGTTCACGAAGTACCTGACGATTGAATATTGCCCGGCGGGCGGCCGGTGCTACACGCCCGGAAGCGGGGGAACGAACCCCTTAACGCACGACTATGCCACCAACTACATCCCTCCGGAATATTCCGGCAGCGTGACCGCTGGCGTCCGTCTGTTCGAGCAAAAACTGACGCTCGGCGGCCGGATGCATTTCGCGGGGGTCAGATTCGGCTATTCCTGGGAATACACTAACCGCTTCGTAGGTCAGGTTGGCAACGGGGGCATCACTTGGCCGAGCTATAGGGTCTTCGACGTCTTCGCCAGCTACAAGTTTACCGACGACGCGATCCTGAACGTCTCCATCGAAAATATCACCGACGAATACTACTTCGGCGCGCTCGCCTCGGCGGGGATACCCGCGCCGGGGAGGACGGCGCGCGCCGCGTTGGGCTTCCAGTTCTGAGGACAGGACGGCAAGACGTCCCGGCCTCGAGAGAAATCCGGTTCAAAACCGGAACCGAGGTTCGCACGAAAGCGAACAAATGAGCGCTAAGCAAAGGAGATGACGATGGCACTTCAATCTGCAACGATCAATCTCAGCACCGCAAGCAGCAACTTGCAGCAATATATCAGCGACTGGGAAAGCGGATATTCAGCCTTCAATAGCGGGTACTTCAGCCCGGCGTTTGACCCGACCGACCCGGCCAAGGAGTACGATCAGTGGGCGGCCGGCAATACGGGCAATTCTTCGTCGTCCGCTATCCTCACCGGCGATTTCACCTACGCCACCGGTGGCGGCTTCAATGGTTATGTCGATACGTTGACGCTGGGAAATAGCCTGACGGGTTCGTCCTCGGCAGGCTTCGGCCAAACAGGCGGCCTGGATATCGTTTTCGACAACAATGTCACCTCATCCGACCTGGCCCTCACGGAGGCGATTTACCTGCTGTCCAATCAGGGTACCCTCGACAATGGGTCGGTGCCGTTCCCGCCGTTCACCTTTACCGGCTTCAACACCTACTTCGACACCTATGGCACGACCGTCAACGGCACGGGCGGTGGCGACACAATCACCGCATGGGCCGGTGCTGATGTCATCAATGGTGGTGCGGGCAACGATGTCATCAACGGCGCGGCCGGCAATGACACGATCACCGGCGGTATCGGAAACGACAGCCTGACCGGTGGCATCGGAAACGACACGTTTCTCTACGCCGGCGGCTGGGGAAACGACACGATCACTGACTTCGGCAGCGTCAGCGGCAACAACGACGTTATCGACCTCAGGGGTCTTTCGAGCATGGACAAAGCCCTGGTGTTTCTCAACACCAACCTGATGAGCTCGGGCGATCTCGTGATCTCTGACGGAACGAACCACATCACGGTCGACGGTGTGGCGGGCAACCAGTTCCTGAACCTGATCAACAGCGACAATATTCTGATCTGAGGGATCGCTGTGACGTCGAATACGTTACGGCAAGTGCCGCCGCAGCCGATGGCTGCGGCGGTCGCCGCATCCCTCAGATCCGCGCTGGTCGGAATCGCTGTCATCAGCGGCGTCGTCAATCTGTTGGCGCTGACTTCGCCGCTGTACATGCTGCAGATCTACGATCGCGTTCTTGCAAGCCGCAGCGTGCCAACGCTGGTCGGCGTGTCCGTGCTCGCCGGCATGCTGTTTGCGTTCCAATCCTTCCTCGACATCGTGCGCATGCGGATTTTGCTTCGGGTGGGCGAACGATTCGATCATCAGCTTTCGAGCCGAGTTCATGCTACGATTGTTCGGCTTCCTCTGCTGGCGAGAATGCCTGGCGATGGCTTGCAGCCGATCCGCGACCTCGACAACGTTCGGTCCTTCCTGGCCGGCACGGGTCCGACGGCCTTCTTCGATCTGCCGTGGATGCCGCTTTACCTCGGCATCTGCTTTCTATTCCACGTCTACATCGGACTGACGGCGCTCGCGGGCGCACTCGTTCTCATTTCACTCACCATCCTCACAGACGCCCTTTCGCGCAAGCCCGCCAGGCAGACCGTCGAGCACGGGATGATGCGAAACGCGCTCGCGGAGGCAGGGCGGCGCAATGCCGAAGTCGTCGCCGCCATGGGTCTTGACGAGCGTATCGTGTCCCGATGGCAGAAGGCAAATTCGAACTACCTCGCCGCCAACCGGCGAGCCGGGGACATCGCAGGTGGCCTGGGTGGTGTTTCCAGGTCGTTGCGCATCATGTTGCAGTCGGCGATTCTCGGAGTCGGGTCCTGGCTGGTCATTCATCAGGAGGCTTCCGCCGGCGTGATGATCGCCGCTTCGATCATGATGGGCCGCGCCCTCGCGCCGGTCGACCTCGCCATCGCAAATTGGAAGCCCTTCCTGATGGCGCGGCAAAGCTGGGCGCGCTTGAAAGAGCTTCTGGTCCGGATCCCGGAGCAGGCGCACTTTACAGCGCTGCCGCAGCCGAAACACAATGTTCGCGTTGAAAATCTGACAATCTCACCGCCGGGCCGGAAGCTCCCCACTGTCTCGAATGTCGCCTTCTCCGTACCGGCCGGAAGCGCGCTCGGCATCATCGGCCCTTCCGGTTCCGGCAAGTCAACGCTGGCGCGCGTGCTCGTCGGTGCGTGGACGCCGGCCAGCGGCAAAGTCCGCATCGACGGAGCCAGCCTCGATCAGTGGGAGCCGAAGGCGCGCGGCCGGCATATCGGCTATCTGCCGCAAGGTGTCGAACTGTTTGACGGGAGCATTGCCGAGAACATAGCGCGCTTCGATCCGGAGGCGACTTCTGAAGCTGTCGTCAAGGCCGCCAAGACAGCCGGCGCGCATGAACTGATCCTGCGCTTTGAGCACGCTTACGAGACCAATATCGGCGATGCAGGTTTGGCGCTTTCCGCGGGCCAGCGGCAGCGTATCGGGCTCGCCCGGGCGCTTTACGGCGATCCCTTCCTGGTCGTTCTCGATGAGCCCAATGCAAATGTTGACGCTGAAGGAGAGGTGGCGGTCGTCAAAGCAATCGCTGCCGTGCGCGAACGCAAGGGAGTCGCCGTCGTCATCGCTCACCGGCCCAGCGCCATAAACGCCGTCGATCTTGTGCTGATGATGGAAGGCGGGCGCCAGAAGGCCTTCGGGTCGCGCGAGGACGTCCTTTCCAAAGTCTTGATGGAGCAACGCTCCGGGAGCAGGCCTGGTGGTCACGCCTACCAGGCAACCGGAAGATCTCTCGCGCCTCTTCGTGTGATTGCGGATCCCGTCGGCGATCAAGATCGCGAACTGTCGGTCAACACGGAAACAACGACCGAGACCGAGAAAAAGTAAATGTATTCGCGAAAGGCAGGGGGCATCGCCATGGCACCATCCATCATTGAACGTCGAGCAAGATGCCGGGGGGCAGGGACGGTATATCACACTCGAAGCAGACACGCTCTTCTATCGAGTGTTTCCGCGCTCGTGACACCTCGAACTCCAACAATCTTCCGCAGCACTGCGGTGGCGCTCGTCGCGACTTCTCTGGCAACGATGTCTCCGACACATGCAGCTGACGTGACCTGGACGGGCGGCGCAGGCACGACCAACTGGTTCACCGGGGGCAACTGGAACACAGGCGCCCCACCGACGTCCGCCGACGACGCGATCATCAATGGCGCCGGACCGGTTTTATCCGGAACGAGTGTCAGCATTAATGCTGCACTTGTCGGATGGAGCGGGCCTGGAGCGCTAACCATTCAGGATGGCGCTGTGTTGGTAACCACGGGCACCACTGCCGCGGCCGCCTCGATCGGGGCTTTCCTGGGTGGTAGCGGAACCGTGGTGGTGACAGGTCAGAACTCGGCCTGGAATGCCGCGGGACAGCTTACTGTTGGTTCGCTTGGTGCCGGTGTTCTGACCGTTGCTGACGGCGCAACGGTTTCCGCTCCTAACATTGCCATTGGTCAGACGTCATTTGCCAGCGGCACACTGAACATTGGTGCGGCAGAGGGCAGCGCCGCAAGGGCTGCTGGTTCGATCGGCGCCGACATCGTGGCTTTCAAGCAGGGAACGGGCACACTTGTTTTCAATCACACAAACAGCAACTACGGCTTCGCTGCCGACCTCACGAGCGATACCGGCACCGCCACCATCAAGCACCTGTCCGGTGTGACGACCTATGGCGGCGACGGATCCGCCTTCCACGGCACCACCAATGTCACCGGCGGCACGCTCGTGGTGACGGACGCGCTCGGCGGCGTCTTCAACGTCTCCGGCACCGGCATCTTGGGCGGCACCGGCACCATCAGTGGATCTGGTCTTGCTACCACGATCGGGTCTGGCGGCACACTGGCGCCAGGACTCGTCGGCGAGATCGGCACGCTGACCGTGAACGGCAATCTTGTCCTCAGGTCAGGTTCGACCTATGCGGTCGATATCGGTCTCAACGGCGTGAGCGACAAGGTCGTCGCGACCGGCAATGCGACGATCGAGAACGGCGCCAAGCTGTCGATCTCGCCGCTCGCCGGGATCGCCTTCGCCAATGGCTGGAGCTACTCCATCCTGCAGTCAGCGGCGCTGACCGGCACATTCGACGCGCCGACGGTGACTGGCGACTTCGCGACGTTCTCGGTCGGCTACACCGGCACCGATGTCACCTTGACGATCGACAGCGTGACCGCGCCGTCCCCCTCGACCGAGATCACCGGCAGGCTGGCGCCGGGTGGAACTGGCGTCATCGACACACAAAACGTGACGGGCAACCTGGTGTTCAAGTCCGGCTCGACCTACGCCGTCGACGTCGGCACCAACGGCAACAGCGATAAAGTGGTCGCGACCGGCACCGCGACAATCGAGAGCGGTGCCAAACTGTCGATCTCGCCGATGTCCGGCGTCACCTTCGCCAATGGTTGGAATTACACCATCCTGCAGTCAGCGGGGCTGACCGGCACCTTCGATGTGCCGACGGTGACGGGCGACTTCGCCACCTTCGCGGTCGGCTATACCGGCACCGACGTGACGTTGACGATCGCCGGCATTCCCACGCCGACGACCAACGTGACCGGCATATTGTCGCCAGGCGGAACGGGCGCCGTCGCCACGCAGAACTACACCGGCGACGTGGTGTTCAAGTCCGGCTCGACCTACGCGGTAAACGTCGGCACCAACGGCGTGAGCGACAAGGTCGTCGCGACCGGCAACGCCTCGATCGAGAGCGGCGCCAAGCTCTCGATCTCCCCGATGTCCGGCGTCACCTTCGCCAACGGTTGGAACTATACCATCCTGCAGTCGGCGGGGCTGACCGGCAGGTTCGACGCTCCGACGGTGACGGGCGACTTCGCCACCTTCACGGTCGGCTACACCGGCACCGACGTGACGTTGACTGTCGCCGGCGTCACCCCACCGGGAACGCCGATCACCGGCTCGCTGTCGCCGAGAGGCCAAGGCACCATTTCGACGCAGAACCTCTCGGGCGACATCAGGCTCACGCCCGGTTCAACCTACGTTGTCGATGTTGGCACTAATGGCCGAAGCGACAGGGTGATCACAGACGGCATTGCCACGATCCAGAGCGGTGCCAAGCTATCCATCGCTCCGATCGCGGGCGTGAGCTTCGCCGCGGGCTGGAACTACACCATCCTCCAGGCAGCAGCGGTGACCGGCCGTTTTGACACCCCGACCGTGGTCGGCGACTTCGCCAACTTCTCTGTCGGCTATAACCCGACGACGGTCACGCTGCACATCGACAGCATTCCAAACTCGACCCCGACCGTGAATGTGGATTTTCGGACCAAGGCCGTCACACCGAACCAGTTCGCCACGGCGGGCGCGTTGAACACGGTCGATCCGTCGAGCAAGCTCTTTAATGCTACGTATCTTGTGCAGGCTGGCGGTACGGCTGCCGCGCTCGATCAGCTCTCCGGAGAAGTATATGGATCGGCGAAGTCAGCAGTGATCCAGGACAGTCATTTCGTGCGCGATGCGATCAACGATCGCATTCGCGGCGCTTTCGACAGCGTCGCAGCCCCGCAGATGGCCGTCATGTCCTACGCCTCCGAAACGCCCGCGACGAAAGGCTTTGGTCCATTCAACAAGGCTGAGCCCAGGCCCGCGCCGCGGGAGGCAGAGCTCTTCGCCATGTGGGGCACCGCGTTCGGTGCATGGGGCAGGATGGAATCGGACGGCAATGCCAGCAAGGTCGATCGCGAAGCTGCCGGTTTCCTGTTCGGTATCGATCGCCTCGTGTCCGATAACTGGCGTGTCGGCGCACTCGCTGGTTACAGCCGGTCGAATTTCAGCACGCGCAATGCAAGCGGCGATAGCGACAGCTATCACGTCGGTGCCTATGCCGGCGCGACATGGGACTCGTTCGCTTTCCGCTCGGGCGTCGCCTATGCGTGGCACGACTTCAAGACGGATCGGAGC
Source organism: Bradyrhizobium elkanii WSM2783 (assembly GCF_000472865.1). Taxonomy (GTDB): domain Bacteria; phylum Pseudomonadota; class Alphaproteobacteria; order Rhizobiales; family Xanthobacteraceae; genus Bradyrhizobium; species Bradyrhizobium elkanii_A. Next base: position 229,073 of record NZ_AXAP01000002.1, read on the forward strand.
GTCGGGATCGCGCTTATCACCAATGCGACCTTTACCGACCAATTGACCGGCGCCTACAAGGCGGACAGCGTCCAGGCCTTCGGTGAGCTCGGCTACCGCGTTGATACCACTTTCGCAGCATTCGAGCCTTTCGCCAATCTTGCCTATGTCCGGCTAAAGACCGAGGCGTTCACCGAGTCGGGCGCCACCGCTGCGTTGTCGGTGCGCGGGGACGCCACCAGCACGACCTTCACGACGCTGGGATTGCACGCATCCTCGGGCTTCACCGTCGGCGCGGTCCAGACGCGGGCGCGCGGTACGCTCGGATGGCGGCACGCCTTCGGAGACATCATCCCATCGTCGACCAACGCCTTTGCGACCGGTGAGGCGTTCACTGTTTCGGGGGTGCCAATCGACAAGAACGTGGCGGTTCTCGAGGGTGGACTGGACTTCCGCGTATCGCCGACCGGCACGGTGGGACTCTCCTATGTCGGCCAATATGGCGCGCGTGCGACCGAAAATGCCGTCAATGCGCGTCTGCGCATCCTGTTCTGACCATGAGGCATCTCATTGATCGCGCTTGGGGGCCGAGCAAGCCAGAAAGGAACGCAATGTCGAACAACGCCGCAGCCTTCCTGACACACTCGATCCGTCGTCATCTCGCGGTCGGCTTGTTGGCGAGCGTCGTACTCGTCGGCGGAGTCGGTGGGTGGGCGGCCAGCGCGCATCTCGCGGGCGCCGTTGTCGCCAACGGCACCTTTGTCGTCGATTCCTATGTCAAGAAAATCCAGCATCCGACCGGCGGCATCGTCGGTGAGATCCTGGTGCGCGACGGCCAGCGCGTTGCGGCAGGCGACGTGCTCGTGCGGCTGGATGCAACCCAGACCCGCGCCCAACTCGCCATCGTAAGCAAGCGTCTCGATGAACTCATGGCGCGCCTGGCCCGGCTCGATGCCGAGCGCGACGACAGGTCCGAAATCACCTTTCCCGCAGCGCTCCTTGCTCGCGCCGGTGACGAAACAGTCGATGCGGCCATGCACAGCGAACGTCGGCTGTTCGAGTTTCGCCGCGAGTCTCGTGAAAGCAGGAAGGCTCAGCTTCGCGAGCGCATCGTCCAGTGCGAACACGAGATCGAGGGACTGAAGGCGCAGGAACTGGCTTACGATCGCGGCATCGGCGTGCTGGAGAAAGAAATCGCGGCACTGCGCCCGTTGCTGGAGAAAGGCGTCGTCAATACCGTGCGCCTCAACACGCTGGAAACGCAAGCGGCGACGTTCGGCGGAGAACGCGGCGAGAAGATCGCCATGCAGGCACAGGCAGCAGGACGGATCGCCGAAGCCCGCCTGCAGATTCTCCAGATCGACCAGGATCTCAAGGCCGAGGTCGGTCGCGAGTTGCGCGAGATACAGGCGCAAGCCGGAGAATTTGTCGAACGCAAGGTCGCCGCGGAAGACCAGTTACGGCGCGTTGACATCATTGCGCCGCAGGCCGGCATGGTGCATCAGCTTGCCGTGCATACGATCGGCGGCGTGATCTCGCCGGCCGATACCATCATGATGATCGTGCCGGAAAGGGACAGGCTCGCCCTCGAAGTGCAAATCTCCCCGCAGGATATCGATCAGATCCTGCTCGGCCAGCAAGCCGTGCTGCGCATGTCCGCCTTCAACGTGCGCACGACGCCGGAACTCAATGGCCATGTCAGCCGTGTCGCGGCCGATCTCACTCGCGACGAACGCACCGGCCTGTCCTGGTATCTCGTGCGCATTACGATCTCGCCGGAGGAATTGGCGCGGCTGCGTGGGCTAACCTTGATGCCGGGAATGCCGGCCGAGGCGCTCATCGGGACCGGCGATCGAACGCCGCTGTCATACATCGTCAAGCCGCTCTCGGACCAAGTCAGCCGCGCGTTCCGCGAGGAATGACGCGCGTCTTCAATCTTGGCGGCTGAAGGGCCACCAAAAAACAACGAGGCATCATCAAATGAATCAGACCTATCCGGACATCGCCGAGCTCAAGAACGAAGGCCACTCCCAGTTCTGACCATGAGGCAGCTCACCACCATCATCGTGGCAGCCGTCACCATCTTCGCGATGGCAGCGGGCAGCAACGCGCAGACGACCGACAGCGGGAAGAAAGCGACGCTCCCTGGCGGCTCGTCGTCCCTGCAGGAGAGCTTCGAGAACTGGACGGTGCGCTGCGCCGCGACCGACAAGGGACGCGTCTGCAATGCCCAGCAACAGCAGCGACACCGCGAAACCAATCAACTCGTGCTCGCGGTCGAACTGACGACGAATGCGAATGGCGTGCTGAACGGGCTTGTCGTGCTGCCGTTCGGGCTACGTCTCGCCGACGGCGCGGTTCTGCAGATCGACGATCAGCCGCCGTCGTCGGCCATCGCGTTCTCGACCTGCCTGCCGGTCGGCTGTCTGATTCCACTCAGTTTTGACAAGACAATGATCGGCGTTCTGCGTGCCGGCACCGTTCTCAAAGTCGGTGCGACCACGAACGAGGAGGGCAAGAAGATCGCGCTTTCAGTTTCGCTCAAGGGGTTGCCATTGGCCCTCGATCGCCTGGCTGCGCTCGCACACCCGGGGGCACCGCCAGCGGAGAAAAAGAAGTGATGAATCCAACGAGGCGGATTGCCATACTGAGAGCCTCGCCTCTCATCATAACGCTTGTCGTTGCACAAATGACCGGTGCCTCCATCACTTCGGCGCAGGATGCGGTCACATCCGCGCCCACGGCCTCGGAGCGTAATAACATCCCGCCGGCGACCGGCGGCGCGCCCCAGGAGAACGCAACATCCGCAGCTGTCGAACGGTCACCTGACAAGGCGGCCGGAGCTCAGATGAATGCTGCCGCTGCTGTCGATCGGCGTGCCGACCTGCCACATGACCTGTCACCTTGGGGCATGTTCATGGCGGCGGACTGGGTGGTGAAGGTCGTGATCACTGGGCTTGCCTTTGCCTCGCTTATGACCTGGACGGTGCTGCTCGCGAAGGCCATCGAGGTCGCCTGCGCCCGTGCCCGGGCCAGGCGGGCGTTCGACGTCATTACGGTGTCTCAAAACCTCGCTGCGGCAGATCATGCACTTGCCAACCGCGGCGGGCCTGTCGCATTCATGGTTCGGTCGGCCGGCGAGGAGATGGTCCAATCGGCGGCCGCTCTGGATTATGTCGGTGACGGCGGTGTCAAGGAACGCGTCGTTTCCCGGCTTGCCCGTATCGAAGCCCAGGCCGGCCGGCGGCTGACAAGGGGCACGGGGCTGCTGGCCACCATTGGTGCGACCGCGCCTTTCGTCGGCCTGTTCGGGACCGTCTGGGGCATCATGAACTCGTTCATCGGCATCTCGCATACGCAGACCACTAATCTTGCGGTGGTTGCCCCCGGCATTGCCGAAGCGCTGCTCGCCACGGCGCTCGGCCTTGTCGCGGCGATCCCGGCGGTCGTTATCTATAACGTGTTCGCCCGTGTCATCACCGGCTATCGGCAACTGCTCGCCGATGCCGCGGCCGGCGTCGAGCGCCTCATCAGCCGCGATCTCGACTTCCGCAAGGTTCCTGCCAATCCAAAGCCGGCGGCGCGTGCGCTGGCGGCGAAGTGAGGCGTCATGGCGGGCGGCATTCGTGAGCGCTTCGGTGATGAACTCGAGGACAACCACGATATCAATGTCACGCCGTTCATCGACGTGATGCTGGTGCTCCTCATTATCTTCATGGTGGCGGCGCCGCTCGCGACCGTCGATGTCCATGTTGATTTGCCGGCGTCAACCGCCAAACCGGCGCCGCGTCCCGACAAGCCCGTCTATCTGTCGCTGAAGGACGACCTCACACTCAATCTCGAGAACGATCCGGTGACACGGGAGGGGCTACAGGCGGCGATCGACGCCATCACGCATGGCGACAAGGACGCACGAATCTTCGTGCGGGCGGACAAGACCGTCGACTACCACCATCTGATGGAGGTGATGAACCTCCTGCGGGGAGCGGGCTATCTGAAAATTGCGCTGGTCGGCCTCGAAACGAGACCCACATCAGCCCAACACGATAACGCGGCTTCCGTGAATGGTCAGCCGACGCCGTCGGCGGCAGGTGCGCCGTGAGCTATGCAAGCGGATTCGTCACGCGCGACGTCAAGGTTGCAGAGACCGTAGTCTGGACCGGCGCCTTCCTGTTCATACTCGGCCTCCATGCCGGGATCGCGACCTGGCTGCTCCGGCCGGAGTCGGTCGTCGCCGCTGATAGTTCGCCGCCTGCCGCCATCATGATCGAATTGGCCGACACGCCGCAGGCGACAATGACGGAAATGAACGAGATCACCCCGGACCTGAGATCTGCCGAGGAAAGTGTCGCTCAGCTTGAGCAGAAGCAAGAGGAGGCGTCCGAGGAGAAACCTCCCGACCCGGTCACCGAACCCGAACCTGAGCCGGTCAAAGAGAAACCGTTATCCCGGGAGAAGGTCGAGGTCCCGCTTCCGGCGGCTCAACCAAAACAGGAAAAGCCGAAAGAGAAGCCAAAGCCCCGCAAGCAACAGGCGTCGACCCAATCGCACGCCGCGGTTCAAGCACAGGCGCAAGTTCACAGATCAGACCGCTCCGCTGCCGCACAAACGGCATCCGGCGTTTCCTCCGTGTCACCGGCCAATTGGCAATCGCTCCTGATGGCGCATCTGGAACGACGCAAGCGCTATCCGCCGGGTGCGCAATCGCGTGGGGAGCGTGGTGTCGCTTATGTACGTTTCACCATTGACGACAGAGGCAATGTGCTGTCCGCGAGCCTCGCCCGCTCGTCCGGCTTTGCCGAACTCGATCAGGAGGTGCTCGCGTTGGTTCGCCGCGCGTCGCCGGTGCCAACGCCACCGGCTGACGCCAATCGGGCCATCACAGCGCCAGTGCGCTTCAACAGCCAGTAAGCGCAATCATGAGCATCGATGCGCATCGACCATCGTTCAAACGAAGGAAAGCTCCTCGGCGGATTGCAGGATGCGCCTCAATTGCAGCAAGGCTCTCTTGAGGTCATCGCCCGTTGCCGGATGACCCAGGCAGATCCGCACGCCGAGCGTTCCGCGGTCGACTTGCTGCAATGCGCCGGGGGGAGCGAGCGTAATGCTCGCCTGAGCGGCCTGTGCGACCAGCGCGATCAGCGTGCGGGCGGCTGGAATGGGCAGCCATCGATGGAAGCCTGGTGCGCTCGAGACGACCGGAAGCCAATCGGCGAGAACTTCGTCGGCGATTGCATTGCGCCGCGCCGCTTCGGCTCGCTTCAACTGGACCTGACGTTGCAGGTCACCGCTATGGATCAGCCGCGCCACGACTTCGTCGAGCCGGGTGCGGGTATGCGGCGCGCAGCGGAAGCGGCCTCGCGTGAGGTGCCCAATCTGTCCTTTGTGGCTGGAGCCGCTGAAGACCTGCCATTCCCGGATGGCAGTCTCGCGCTCGTCACGGCAGCCACCGCGGCTCACTGGTTCGACCGGCCGCTCGATAACCTCCAGCAAATCTGGGTGCCTTCGACTGCCTTCGTGATCGACACAGCGGGTCTGCTTTACCCACGGTATGGCGTCCGGCGCGTTGGCTATCTTCGTCACCTCTTCGACGGCGATCGACATACACATGAATACGTCGAACCCGATCGCTTCATAGGCATTAATCTCGGCAACTGGATGCGTGCGCCCGGCGGCTTCCACGCTCGATACGCCAAGGAGCCGTGGCGTGGCCTGGTCCTCGAAGACCGTGAAGCCGCGCTTGCCTTCCCCCATTTGGATAGCGAGCGACCGCGCTAAGGGGCGGCCACCCCTCGGGCGGTGTGGTCGAGGACGCGCTGGACGGTCTCAGCCTCAACGCTGCTGAGGCGCAGCGCGTGATTGCCGGGGGTCGCGCAGCCTTTGCCCGGATAAGGGAGCTCGTCGAACTGTTTCTGCCGCGCCCATTCGGCAATGTGCCGATACGCGCTGCGTGAGAGGGTTTGTCATGGCGCTATCGGCTTTGAGTTGCGGCCTCGAAAATCAGGCAGCGTTAGCGACATCTCTCAAATTGTTTCGGAAAAATTGTCGCATGCTGTTTGGCAAACGCGCGCAGCTAAATGTAACGAATGTGACGTAACGTAACGAAATGTAACGAAAGATGTGACTCTGGCGCATCAATGTGGGGTCATTACTGGGAATTACTTTGCGAAGTTCTTTGTGTTTGTTCTCGCTGAGCAGTCGTGAAACCCACTCGGCTGCTCGCGGCAATCACATTTTAAAGAATTCGGCGTTCATGTAGGCCATCGATCGCTGCGGCATTTGATTGGAGTGTTGCGGCATCGTTGTCGATTGCGATGCAACGAAATTTCGTCCCCGCGCCGTCGCAGGCAGTTGCACGAGCTACATGGAATAGAAGGACTGTCATATATGAAGCGTCGCGATTTTCTGATTGGTGCATCCGCTTTCGGTTTGGCTGCGCCTGCGCTTTTTAGGGCCGCCGTATCGCCAGTGGACGCGCAGCAGGCCGCACCCGCGGGAGCACGCATTGTTCGCGCCGCAATCTTTCCCGCGATTGGCTTCTCACGCGTCGGCAACGGTGATGAGTGGTTTCTGGCGCCCGAGGTTCCCGGTCTGATGAACGAGCCTCCGGGAGGATTCAAGCAGGGACCAAGCAGCATCAAGAAACAGGTCCAGCGCTTCCGCGTGTACGGCTATGACGATCAGGGACGCGTGGTGCGCGAGCTGGGAGCGTCCGACGGCGCGCGCTGGACGGTGCACGTCGCGAACACCAAGGCTGCCTGGTATGGCTATTCGAATGCTATGGATGGAGGAGCGCAGGCTCCCGGTATTCCGGGTGCACAACGCAATGCCTTCATCGAACCGGCCCGTCGCGAACAAATGCTGGCGATTGACGCGGGGGCAGTCCGCATCGATGGCGCATCGAAGAATACGGATGGTCGGGATACCGCCTATCAAATGGCAGGTCAGTTCTGGAAAAAGCTGCCGGTGAAACTCGGTCATCTCCGCACTGACGATGCAGGCCGCCTGCTGGTGTTCCCGGGAGACGGAATATCCAACAGTGCTTTGGCTCAGAATCCGGTGCGCGACTTCACCAACAACGATGGATGGCACGACGATTGGTGCGATGGCTGGGTGAAAGCCACAGTACGCGTCGGCGATACAGATATCGATTGCGAACCGGCGTGGGTCGTGTGCTGCGGACCGAAGTTCGCTCCCCAGATCGAACCGATCGTCAGCCTTTATGATGCCGCGCGCGAAGCGATGATCGCTACGGGACATATGAAGGCGGTCGCCGGTCAGGTTTCCTTCCGTCGCGACGTGCTGCCTATTCTGCGGCGCTCCGGGATGATGCAGTGGGTCGCGCAGGCCTCCTATCTCGGCAAGGCCTGGATGGACCTCGACGATCTTTCGGATCCGGCGGTGATCAAGTCGTTGGCGGATACGGGAGCAAAGGCACGCCCTGCCCGAGAGAAGGTGCTCGCGGCGTTCCGTAAGCCCGGTGGGGACGATACCCGTTCGGACGCCCTGCCTCCGATGCTCGGTGACGGCGTCAATTTCCCGGGCAGCCCGACCGGTTGGCTCACGCTTACATCCACCCAATACGGAATTCTGAGCGACTGGGCGAAGGGCGACTTTATCAATGATCTCGATGATCCTGCAGCAGATGCCGTCAAGCAGCTCGATGACCTGCCATTGTCGTTGCGTCCGGAAGCATTGACGCGCGCTGCGCTCGATGCATGTTCCGGCGGAGCCTTCCATCCCGGCGTAGAGATCACCTGGCCTATCCGTCATGCGGCGCTCTACCGCTCGACGAAGGAGACGTCGCTACCGTTCCGTATTGCGATTTCGAACCGGAAGAAGCTGGTTCAAAACATCGGACTACAACTCAATCCGCAGAATGTGTTCTCAGGCGATCCGCAGCGACCGCAGGATGGGGCTCCCGTTGGACCGCAGGCGCCTGGCGACCTCACGCGCTGGATGGGTGTTCCGTGGCAGGGCGATGCGTTCAGCTGCCAATCTGTGCTGACGGGCGAGGGGTTCCCGACGCCAGTGTGGTGGCCGGCGCTTTTGCCCGTCGATGTTCTGCCGGAAGGGTTCTACAAGCAGATGATGCGTACCGACCTTCCGATGGAGGAGCGCCTGCGCTTCTATCACGCGCGTGTCGCCTGGTCGCGCGGCGCGGCCGGCGTCGGCTTGCACGTCGATGCAAGCTATACAGACGGCCTGCGCCGGATGATCGAGCTCTGGACGCAGATGGGCGTTGTCGTGCGTCGCAGTGGCCCCAAGGATATTCCTGGCGTTCCTGCAGAAGTCTTCGTCGAGGTGCAGCGCGGTTCGACGGATTTGGCCGCGAACAAAGAACTGAAGTAGTGACAGAACGTCAGGCCGTCATTTTGGGGGCGGGCATGGCCGGAATGGCATGTGCCCGCATCCTGTCGCGTCGCGGGATTGATGCCCTTCTTGTCGCCCCATTGTCGGATGTTGCCAGTCGGGGCGAAACGCTGTCGTTTCGGGCCGGGCCCCATCTGGAAACACTTGGGTGGCATAGCCTGCTTGATGCAGAGACGGCGTTGGTCAGTCAAGGCAGCTATTCCGTGTGGGGTAATAGAGCGCTGCGTCGTGGTCTGTTCCACCAGGAAGAAATGTCGGGCTGGCACATCGATCGTTATCGGCTTGAGGCTCGGATGGCGGAAACACTCGAAGCCGATGGCGTAAGTCGCGACTTCTGTGAAGCCCGCCAGTTCTCGAGATCTGAAACCGGAATCGCCGTTGAGCTTGCTGACGGATCATCGGTGAATACGCGGCTGTTGGTCGATTGTTCAGGCCGCTCCGCTGTGACCGCAGGTTCGGCGGTGACGCTCCGTCGCCTCAACAAGCTCGTGGCCTGCTACGGCGTCTTCACGCTTGATGAGGACGTTGAGGCCATCCCGGTTACGCTTGTTGAGGCTGTGGCGATAGGATGGTGGTATATGTCGTTGCTGCCCAGGGGCCGTATGCTGGTGGGACTCTTTACTGATTCCGATCTGCTGCCGGCAGGATTGCGCAAGAATGCCGGCCTGTGGGCCGACCTGGCGTCGCAAACAACAGCGATCTCTCCGCGCTTGTCGAGTCTTGGTATGGATCTGGCCGCGGCGCCCGAACTGCATTTCGCCGCAGCCAGCACCGTAACAACATCGGACCTTGTTGAGCCATTCATCATTCGAGCTGGCGATGCTGCCAGTGCGTTGGATCCGCTCGGCGCGAACGGACTTGCTACCGCCCTGTGGAGCGGAATTCAGGCCGCCGAAAGCGTTGTCGGACTTCTTACGGAAAACGACGGGACGAAAGCGGTTCGGTATCAGCAGCAGTTCCTGCAAGGCATCGCATCGCACCTTGCTGCACAAACGGCGATGTATGCCTCCGAGCAGCGCTTTATTGACGCGCCATTCTGGCAGCGACGACGAGGTCCGTGGTTGGAAAATTGATCGATGCAGTCGTTCTCAGTTGCTGAGGCGCGAAAGCCAAGTTTTCTTTGTTCACCTGGAGGATATGTATGACTGTTGATTCACGCTTGCTCGCCACCGTTCTGGCTTGTGTTTTCATAGGAAGCCCGGCTTGTGCTGACGGAGTGAAGATCATCCCGTCCGTCGACGGAGGTGTGAAGCCGACCGGATCGTGGAGCGCAGGTGCTCGCGCTGGCGATTTTGTGTTTGTCGGCGGCATGCGCGGTATCGATCCTGCCACCAACAAGCTCGTTGAAGGCGAGGAGGCACGTATCCGCCAGATGTTCGTCAATATGCAGCAGGTCGCCGCTGCCGAGGGTGCGTCACTAAGAGATGCGGTACGCTTGACCATCTATGTATCTGATGTCGTGCGTTTACGCCCTGTGGTGAATAAGGTGCAGGAAGATCTTTGGGATAAAGGGCCCTATCCGCCACGTACTGTTCTCGAGGTTCGAAAGCTCGATCAGGATGACATCGCCGAGGTCGATGGAACGTTCTATGCGCCATTGAAGAAATAGTATCGGATTGTCATGGAGCGGCTTGGTCAAATGACCAAGCCGCAGACTCTTAATCATTCATACAGTTCGCGGTGTGGGATTTTGTGTCCGGCCCTCTGCTTGAGACTTCACAGTTGGGTCTCGGACCGAGGTCGAGGTGTACGACCTGCACCAGCCTTTTCACGCGCGATCTCGTGGCGCAGCACTTCGATACCTGGAATATCTGAAGGCGGTGAAGGCAACTCGCGCTCAAAGCCTTTGCTTTGTCTACGAACGTCAATCGAGCGCTGGATGGCACTACCCGGATCGCGTCACCGGATGCTTCAGCGCCTCCAACGATCAAAGAAGGGCTTAGCCCGAGCCCGCGAGCAATCTTGCCCGCAATCGGAATAGTTCGGCTTTCCTCTTTCAACTTTCGACAGCCTCGCGCGGCTGATGATCCGCGCGGCCGGATCACACTCGACTTCGTGAGTCTCGCCGATCGCCTTCTCCGTATCGCCGGAAGCTCTCTATCTTCAAGACCTCGACGACAGCGCTATGTCGTTCAGGTGCTCCAAACAATCGCCCCATGTAGGGATCAGTGAGGCCCGTTGCGGGCGGCATCATGTCAGCACATCTCGCACAAGAGGTGCAAATCTACCGCTGCAAGGCCTGATACTGCGTCGCGCATCGAGCATCCAGATCGATGATTAGTTCGGGATGAGACGACGCCTTTCGAGTTAACGACGGCGTTTAGCATTGGGTGACACTAGGTCCGTAGTCTAAGCGTGTCACAATACCGTCTTGCGCAGCGTCGTAAGTTGGGGAGAGTTTCTGATTGACCGGCCTCTGGTTCAATTCGTAACGGACCGATCCGCAGCCATCCGTGAATCTCGTGTTTGCCAAGGTGAACCAGCATTTCATGAACATCGTCAGCTGGTGGAAGTGCGTGATCACACGGGATCTTGCCGTTGTTGTCGCGCATTTGATGATGGTTTTGGCTCTGTCGCATGCATCGCCGGCGGGAGCGACTTCCTTCGACATCCCCGCGCAACCTCTGGCGTCTGCCATAGACGCGTTCTGCGCGGCGACCGGGACCGAGGTATATTACGACGGCGCAGCGGCGATTGGACAGCGATCCTCTGCGGTCACCGGCGCCCTTACGCGTGACGATGCTCTCAGAGGCCTGCTTGCAGGGACAGAACTCGTCCCACTGCGCGCGCGCGAAAACAGCTACTTGCTGATTCATCCCGGCGATGATGCGGCGCATGCGTTCGCTACGGCACGGATCGCCCAGGATGGCCAATATCAGCGCTATTTCGCCGTGGTGCAAGCCGATATCCTGCGTATTCTGTGCCGGTATCCCGACATGCGTCCCGTGAGTTATCGGCTGGTGATCAAGCTGTGGATCAGTTCGTCGGGATTGGTGCAGCACGCAGAACTGGACGGATCGGCCGGCGAACAGGCAAGTCACCGGATGCTGTTGGCGACGCTTGGCAAGTCACGCATGACCGAACCGCCACCGGCGCAGATGCCGCAGCCGATCACCATGGTTGCGCTGCCGGGAGCAGCGGCCGATGCGAGGCTCTGCGCATCACCCGTCGACCAGAAGGCCGCGCGCTAGTATGTCGGTGCGCGAGGCAGGGGGCGCGTACGACGCTTGCGGGACAAGGGTCCAGCGTCGCGATCCCGCATGACCCACAGCAGCCGCGCCGAATTGCGCCGTTTTTTGACACTCTGCTATGATGATTTGCGAGCCAGGTTGGCCCGTCGATTGAATTCGGTGGAGCTGGCAGGTGACGCCTTGCAGGACACGTATATGGAGCTTTGCCGGGGCGCGGATCTGCCCCCGGTGCAGCGGCCGCGCTCTTACTTGTTGCGCATGGCCAAAAATATCGCCCTGAGGAAACTGCACTCGGAAAAATACACGGTTTCGCTCGATGACGCGAAGATCGCCTTCGACATTGCCGATGAAGCGCCCGGTCCCCAACGAAGCCTGGAAGCGAAGATCGAGCTCGAAGCCTTTCAACAGGCGATCCGGGAATTAACCCCGCGACGGCGCGCTATCCTGCATGCAGCGCGCGTTGAAGGAAAAACCCTGCACGCAATTGCAGTGCAGTTGGAGATATCACAAAGACTGGTTGAGATCGAGTTGAAGCATGCGTTAGCCCATTGCGCGCTTCGTCTGGATCGGCAACTCGTGCAAAGATTCGGTCCTCAGCCCGTTCAGCAATCGCATGGACAGGGGGCCGGCAAACGTATTGATGACAGGGATGACCGATAGCCCACGCGAAAAGTTGGAGCGGATCGAGCGCGAAGCGCACGATTGGCTGGTCCGTTTCACCTCGGGGCAAGCAGGACCTGCTGACGTGCGGGAAGGCAAGATGTGGTGCGAGCGCGATCCGGCGCATCGCACCGCGTTTATGAAGGCCACCCGGATGTGGGAGGCCTTGGGGCCCGAGGCATTTGAGGGGAATCGCCCGGCCGCGCGGACGTTCGCCTCTATCTCGATGTCACGTCGTGCCGTGCTCGGCGGCGGGGCCGCCGCCGCCATCGCCGCGAGCGCGGCATATCTCGTCGTGCAGCCGCCGCTCGGCCTCTGGCCATCCTGGTCGGAAATGGCGGCCGACTATCGGACGCACACCGGCGAGCGGCGGCGTATTGTGGTGGCCGACTCGACTTTCGTCGAGATGAATACCCAGACCAGCATTGCGCTGCGCCAGGTCGCGAAGGAGGCCGCCGGGATCGAGCTGATCTCGGGCGAGGCGCTGGTCGCGACGCCATCTGGTGCGGGGCCGGCCTTTGTCGTGACGTCCCGTCAAGGCCAAACCAGCGGAATTGGAGCGAAATTCAACATACGGAATGATGGGCACGCGGTTTGCGTGACCTGCATCGAGGGGAACGTTCACGTCTCGTACGGCGCGGCGACAGCGTCGTTGCGCGCCCGCGAGCAGATCACCTATGGTCGATCAGGCTTGGGGAAGCCCGCGTTCGTCGATGCAGCGATCGTGACCGCCTGGCAAGACGATCTGTTGATCTTCCACTCCAAGCCGCTACGTGAAGTCATCACCGAAATCAATCGTTATCGTTCCGGAAAAATCATCGTCGTGAATTCTGCGCTCGGCGCGCGGCTGTTCAGCGCCAATTTCCGGGTTCGCAACGTCGATGCGGTCCTTGAGCAAGTCGAGAAACTGTTTGGCGCGACCGTCACATCCTTGCCGGGCGGCATCGTCCTGCTGAGCTAAACGCCGTCGATTGCTTGGGAATTCCTGAGCTCGAACTATTTCTTAATTTTTTTTCGGTGCCGCGCTTCGGCATGTCTCTACGCAGAGGAAAAGCGTCGCTTCGAGTGACGTCATCTACGTGAAATCAGCTTCACGTCAAAGTCTTTGCCGAGAGATCAACCCATGTCCGTCCAGCCTGCCGCCGACCGATCCCGCCGCGCCACCCTCAAGAACAACTTGCTCGTTGGGGTTAGTGCCGCTGCGCTGCTGCTCGGCAGCATTGCGGGGGCGCAGGCGCGCAGCCTGGGGAGCACAAGCACGGGTTCGGGTTCGCCTGCGGCAGCTACTGCCGCAGCCGCGCAGTTGGCCACTCAGCAGTCGTCGCTCGCGGCCAAGCAGGCGCTGGAGTCGATGGCGCGCGCGGCGGCTTCATTGCAGGCACTGCGCGACGGTCAAGCCGCCGCGCGTGCGGCGGCGCTGGCGGCACAAAGCATGGTCCCGAACGGACTGTCGCCCGGAGGACTGGTGACGGCGCCGGGGGCCGGAGCCGTCCCGGGCGTCTGGACCGGCGCCGATCTGCCGACGCAGGCGCAGGGCGGAGGCCGCACCACGGTGACCGTCAGGCAGACCGAGCAAAAAGCAATCCTGAATTGGTCCAGCTTCAATGTCGGCCGCGAGACCGATCTGTATTTTAACCAGACCGCCGGTCGTGCCGACGCCGCCAACTGGATTGCGCTCAATCGTGTCACCGATCCGACGCTTGCTCCAAGCCGGATCCTCGGCACGATCAAGGCCGAAGGACAAGTCTACGTCATCAACAAAAACGGCATCATCTTCGGCGGATCGAGCCAGATCAACGTCAACACTTTCGTCGCCTCGTCGTTGGGCCTGTCGGATGAACAGTTCCGCGCCGGCATCAACAAACAGCTGATGGTCTTCGACGATCCATCGGGCAGCAGTATTGCCAAGCCGCAATTCGGCTATCTCGGACAACAAAACCCGAACCAATTTGTCGGGCTCAACGATCCCAGCCAGGTCGCAGGCGCGATCATCGGTGACGCTCCAGGCGATGTGCGGATTGAGGCCGGGGCGCAGATCACAATGGCGAGCGGCGGCAAGGCCCTGATCTTTGCGCCGCATGTCCTTAACTCCGGCCGTATCTCGGCGCCCGACGGCCAGGTTATCATGGCGGCGGGCGAACAGATCTACCTCATGACCGATCAATCTGGCGTTCGTGGTCTCGACGTCGCCGTCTCGGCGCCGATGCGCTGGATGTTCGACTATTACCATATGGCGACAGTGACCGATCGGGGACCCTGGAGCAGCGACAATGACTATACGCGGGGCCTGAAGAACGTCGTGTTCCCGGAGATGGCCGCGCGTGGCGCTTCGGTCGGTTACAACGTCGTCAATCATGGCATAGTGCAGGCCGACCACGGCAACATCACCCTGATGTCCCGCGAGATCGTGCAGAACGGCGCGCTCGAGGCCTCGACCGCGTTGAACAACCGCGAAGGCTCCATCCGGCTGCGCGCCTGGGGCGAGGGCATGATGTCCTATGGCAGCTCGATGCCGGAGGGGCCGCCGCTGCGCTACTGGTCGACTGGTACGTTGGTTCTGGGCCCCGGCAGCGTCACCACGGCGATGCCGGACCTCACTGATACCAGTGACATCGAACAGACGTCGCTGGCGACGCGTTACAGTCCCGGTCGCATCGAGATGCGCGGGAAATTCATCGATATCGAGGCCCAAGCCAGCGTCATCGTGCCGGCCGGCACCATCAGCATCGTTGCCAGCACATCGGCCCTGTCAGGCAATGTTCCCATCACAGGGGAGCCGGCGAAGCGCGACGGCAGCCGCGTGTATATCGGCGAAGATGCCTATCTCAGCGTCGCGGGTCTGCAGGACGTCTTGCTCACCATGGAGAGCAACGTCGTCACCGGTGAATTTCGTATCAACGAACTGCGCGATTCGCCTTTGTATCGTGACTCGTGGCTGCGCGGACTGACAGTCAGCGTCGACAAGCGCGTCAGCGGCTTGTTCGGGGACGGGCCCATGGCCGACGTCAACTGGATCGCAGGTTCGCCCGGCAAATGGGTTGGCACGCCGCTAGGCGATTTCTCCGGCTGGATCGGGGTTGGCAAGACAACGCTGGGTGAGCTGTCCACCAAGGCAGGTTCGATCTTCATCAAGTCGAGTGGCTCGATCATAACCCGCGAAGGTTCATTGCTCGACGTCTCTGGCGGCTCGGTGCGGTATGCGGACGGCTGGATCACCACGACCAAGATTCTGGGGGCGGACGGTCGAGTCTACGATATCGGTGCGGCGACGCCCGATCGTCTCTATGTCGGTCTCGCGGGTGGCTTCACTCGCAGGCATGAGCGTGCCGGCATCACCGAGACCTGGCGCAACCCGTTGGATCGCAGCAACGGCACGCGGTTCGAACGGGGCTATACCGAAGGCCGCGATGCCGGTTCGATCCAGTTCTTCGCTGCAGAAGCCATGGTGCTCGAGGGTAGCTACTGGGGCGGGGTCATCACGGGGGAACGGCAGGCGGCGTCCGGCCAACTCGCCACCGCCGGCACGTTCACGATTGGCGGCAACGCCGACGAGCATCGCCAGTGGCTGCTGGGCAATCTCATTATCGCTGCCGAGCCGGAAACGCTGCCTGCCAACTTTACCGCGAGCAGCCCGTTGGATGCGAAATGGTACCACGGCACCCAGGATAGAGATACATCGGTTCGCGATAAGACAACCTACCTCGATTCCGATGTGCTGGCCGACGCCGGCATGTCGAAGCTTGCCTTCTATGTGGCCAACAGTTTCACGCTGGACGAGGACGAGAAACTCGAGCTCGCGCCGGGCACGACGTTCAACGTGATTGCCAATGTTGGCACTGTAAATCCGGCCAGCTTTCAAGTTGACGGCAGCATTCGCATTGCTGGCGGCAATGTCTGGTTTGCCGGCGCGGAGAC
Source organism: Bradyrhizobium elkanii WSM2783 (assembly GCF_000472865.1). GTDB lineage: Bacteria > Pseudomonadota > Alphaproteobacteria > Rhizobiales > Xanthobacteraceae > Bradyrhizobium > Bradyrhizobium elkanii_A. Next base: position 245,191 of record NZ_AXAP01000002.1, read on the forward strand.
GGCGACCTTCGGTCGCGGCGCCGCGATCGATGTCAGTGGTGAATGGATCAACGGCCCAGGTGGCGCGCGGCTTCCCGTGATCAAGGGCGGCACGATCCAGCTCACCGGCGACTTCGCGCCGGGCATCACGCTGGACGTGTCCGGCGGCGGCTGGTACGACACGAGCGGCGCGAAGCCGAAGTTGAAACTCGGCGATGCCGGCGCCATCACGCTGTCGGTCACGGATGCCAATCAGTTGTCGGAACTCGATCTGCGCGGCTACGCGGCAGGTTCGGGTGGCTCACTCACGATTATTACGTCAGGATCGGTCCAGGTAGGCGGCACCGCTCCGGCGGATCCCGCCGTGTTGCGGCTGTCGGAGACGCTCTATAGCGAACGTGGTTTCCGCGCCTTGTCGTTGACGAGTACGGGCAACATCACCGTCGCGGATGACGCCACGATTTCGCAGCTTCCGTTGAATGTCGATCTCGCCGGCGTCGATGTTTCCGCCTTTGCATCGGGCACACCGATCACTGCAATTGGCAAGCTCGCGTTGCTCCCGACGGCGGATCGGCTGGATCGCAAGCCAACTTCTCTGTCCCTGATCGGCGACAACGTCGCCGTTGGCGCCGGCTCCGTGGTGCGGACCGATATCCGCGGCTCCGTCACGCTGACTGCCATCGGTCATAAGGATCTGACCGATACCACCATCCCCGGCGACGTGATCGTGCGTGGCGTGATCGACGCGCCGGCGGGCTCGATCTCCGTGTCCGCCAATGGCGAGCTCGCGCTCACGGCAGGAGCGCAACTGCTGGCACGCGGCACATCGGTGACGGAGATCGATGCGCGAGGTCTGCGCTCCGGGACGGTGCTGGCCGGAGGCGGTGTCAGCCTCGCTGATGCGGCGGTGATGAAGATCGAAGCCGGTTCGCTGATCGATGTCTCGGGGGCGAGCGGCAGTTTCGATCTGGCGATGGGACGGGGCGCGGTCTCGACCTACAGCCTCGCCAGTAACGGCGGTACGATTGCACTAAAGCTGAGCGGCGCCGCCAATGATGTCGTCGCAGGATCATTCCAGGGATATGCCGGCGGCGCTGGATCGGTCGGAGGCACGATCGATATCTCGGTGGGAAGCTCTTCGGAGCCAACGCCGGGCTTCACGCTCCCGGCGCTGTACTACGTTGACAGGGACACCGGGGCGATCGTCGCGGTCAACCCGCGGAGGAACCTGGACATCTACGCGGAATACAGCTCCGGTTCGGACCTGGCCTTTCAGTTCGCTACCGTACGAAACGACCTTCAGAACGCGACGACCGCTCTCACGCGCGGCGGGGGATTGGCCATCGTCGATCTCAACGCGGACTCGACGCCCAGCAGCCTCCTTCAGCCGCTGGCATCGGTTACGCCACAACTCACCAACCAGATCGCGCTGCTGTCGAAATACTTCTTCACGGATCCTGACGCCACTCAACGCCTGGAGTTGCCGACCGCCAACGTCAAGGTCACGAAGATTTCGGCCGACACCGTGAACAACGGCGGCTTCGCCAATCTCAAGGCAAATACCAGCGGATTCATAGTTGCGCCGGCAATCAATCTGTCGCTCGGAAAATCGATCTCGATCGAGGGCGCGATCAACAGCGGCGGCGCAGGAACGGCCAAGCTGACCGCGCCCTATATCGCGCTCCTGGGCGGATCCGGTTCAGCCGGCCAGGCCGGCGTCGGCAAGGTCGTGCTGACCGCCGATCTGATCGACATCACCAGAGCGACCTTTAGCGGATTCGCTGAAACGCAGCTGGTGGCGCGCGATCTCCGGATGGGCGGCCTGCTGACCGATCTGCGGTCAAACCGCACCTCGTCGCTCGATGCAGACGGCCGTCTCGAGCTGAAGGTCGGGCAGGTCTATCCGGCCACCGGCATCCTTGCTTCGATCAAGGCCGGCACGCAATTGGTCATCGAGCGCAACGGCGATACAGGGCTGCCACTGTCAGCCGCCGGCACTTTGAACCTCGAGGCGCCGGTGATCGCGCAGAACGGCGTGGTGCGCGCGCCATTTGGCAGCATCACCTTCACCGCCACGGACAGCATCGCACTGGGCGCAGGAAGTATCACGTCGGTATCCGGCGAAGGTCTCGTGCTCCCTTACGGGACCTTGAGCAACGACGAGTTTTGGAACGATCCGATCACGAAGCCGACCACGGGCAATCCGACGCCAACGCTGAGCAAGCTGCCGGAAAAGAATATCGTCCTCAATGCGCCTGGCGTCACGCTCGCGGCCGGTTCGGTTGTCGACATTCGCGGTGGCGGCGATCTTTATGCTTGGGAGCATGTCCCCGGTCCGGGCGGCTCGCATGACGTGCTGACCCAGCCAGGACTTTACGCGATCATGCCGGGGCTGAATGTATCGACGGCTTCACAGGATCAAGTCTGGCTTGCCGGGGGCAATGGCCTCGCCGCTGGCTGGTACGCCTTGCTGCCGGCGCGCTATGCCTTGCTGCCCGGGGCGTACGCGGTGTCCGTCGTGAAGGGATCCGCGGGCAAGGAGGTCCTCAATTCCGTGCCGATGCCGGATGGTTCGTCGCTGATGAGCGGTTACCGGGCAGATGCCTATGGCGGAGGCTTCGAGCAGCTCCGCTCGACGTGGCGGGTAATTTCGGGCACGACCTTGCGCAGCTACAGTGAGTACAACGAAGCCCTCGCCAACACCTACTTCGCATCCGACGCGTTCAAGCTTGGGCAATACCGTCTCACCGGCGTCAATATCGTCACGCCGCGGCTTCCAACCGACGGCGGATCGGTGGTGTTCAAGGCGACGACCGAGCTCGTGCTGGAAGGTCTGCTGCAATCGCAACCGGCTGCGGGCGGTCGCGGCGGTCTGGTGGATATCGCCGGGAGCAGGATCGCGATCGTCGGCAGCGGTCAGGATCGCAGCGATCTGACCGGCTATCTGGTGGTCGACGCGAACTCGCTCAGCAAATTCGGCGCCGGCAGCCTGTTGATCGGTGGCGTTCGCAGTGGTGACGCGAGAGGCCTGCGTATCGATGTGACAGCGAGCGACGTTGTCATTCGCAACGATGCGACGAGCGCGTTGACGGGATCGGAAATCCTCTTTGCGGCGAGCGGTACGATTCGCGTCGGCGACGGCAGCGTCATCCTCGCAAGCGGAACAGCCCCGGGCAGCAGCGTTGATCTCGTGATGGCGCCGCAGGTCAAGGCGGTCTACGGCGACATCGGCGGCGTGAGCGATGGCAATCCCGACAACGATGTGCTGTTGAGCCCGTCGAGGGATTACGGTGCGCTGCTTCGTGTCTCCACCGGCAATGCCGTCAAGGTGCTGCGCGAGAATGTCGATATCACGACCGGCGGGATCGTGACGATCGGCGCCAATGCGACACTTGCGGGTGGCAATGCGCTGCTGATCGATGCGACGCAGAACACGGTGGTCGCCGGCAATGCGAAGCTTTCGGGCGTGGCGCTGTCACTGTCGAGCGGCCGGATCGGCGTCGGCGGCGGCACCTCCGGCCTCATTCTCGACGCGGTGTCACTGGCGCAACTGGCCAATACGCAGGCTCTCACCTTGCGCAGCTACAGCACGATTGACGTCTACACCTCGGTCAATCTTGGCGGTGCCGGTCTGAATGCGGTGACGCTGGATTCTGCCGGGCTGGTTGGTTACGGCAATGATGCCATCGCGATCAGCGGTCGCAGCATCGCGCTCGACAACAGCGGCGGCAGCTTCAGCAGCCCCGTCGGGGCCGGTCATCTCCAGCTGACACTGAGCGCCGACGAAATCGTTCTTGGCGGCGGCAACAAGGTATTGCGGGGCTTCGATGCGGTCACGCTGAATGCGGGCCGCCAGATCGTCGGGCAGGGCAACGGCAGCATCGAAGCCGATATGGCGACCGTGACGTTAGCCGGTCCGGTGGTGACCGGGCGCGGCGGCGCATCGCAATCGATCGTCACCCAGGGCGCGCTTCGGGTGATCGGCGGCGGCGATAGCGCCATCGATCGTCCCGAACTCAGCCTCGGCACCCGCTTTTCGCTGACAGGATCGAGCGTCGATCTCAGTGGGCGCATCGTGGCGCTTGGAGGTGCCGTCAATCTGACTGCGACCGGTGGCAATGTCGTGATCGGCCAAGGCGGCCTGGTCGATGTCGGTGGCTCCAGGAAGGAGTTCTTTGACGTCGCGCAGTTCGCCGATGCAGGCAGCATCGCATTGACGGCGGTCGGCTCGGTGCTATTGACTTCGGGCGGAACGCTCAATCTTGCCGCGCATGCCGATGGCGGCGCGGCAGGAAAGCTCTCGATGGCCGCATCGAATGGCGGCACCGTGGTGCTCGACGGGCGCATCCAGGCCCAGGCGAAAGTCGGCGAGAAGGGCGGTTCGTTTGCGCTGGACATCGCGACGCTGCCGGACTTTGCCACCATGAGCCAGACGCTGAACGTGTCGGGCTTCTCCGCGTCGCGGCAGTTCCGGATACGCTCGGGCAATGTGGTGATCGACGGCATCACCAACGTCGCGGACTTCGCGCTGGTCGCTGACCGGGGCTCAGTCACCCTGGCGGGCGTGATCGATGCTCGCTCGGAATATGGCGGCACGATCGCAGTCAGCGCCGGCAACGGGCTGACGATGCTGAGCTCCGCCCGGCTGCAGGCCGGCGCCAACGGCGAATTCGGTGGCGGGCGCGTGACGCTGGAAGCCAGCGGCGGCCAGTTGGATCTGCGCGGTGGAAGCATCGACGTTTCCGGCGCCGAGGGGGGCCGTGTACGCTTCCGCGCGCGGCAGTCGGCCGGTCACGACGAGATCGCGGTCGGCAATCTCCAGGCCAATATTGTCGGCGCACGTTCCGCCGTGCTCGAAGGCGTCAGCGTCTATGACAGCAGCTCGGTTGACGCGGTCCGCGCGGCGGCGATTGCCGATGCCAACAATTTCGCTGGCCGTGCCGCGGCGATTGCTGCACGCCTCAATGCCTCGGGCAGCCTTGCCGTGATGCCCGGCATCGAGATCCGAAGCTCGGGCGACCTCGTCGCCGAAACCGACTGGAATCTGTTCGCCGACTTCGGCGCCAACGCCCGCGCCGGCGGACTGACGCTGCGTGCGGCCGGCAATCTCACCATCCTTGGCCATCTCAGCGACGGCTTCTCGGCGGCGGACCGGAGCGGTGTACTGCAGGATACCGCGTCGTGGGATCTGCGGCTCGTCTCTGGTGCCGATCTGACATCGGCGAGCGCGCTTGCGGTCGCTCCGCTGGCCGCTCTGCCATCAGGCAGCGGTTCGCTCATTGTCGGCGATGCCGCCGCCGGCAAGGTCGTCCGCACCGGCACCGGTGATATCGATGTCGTGGCCGGCCGCGATCTGGTTCTGGCGCACAACGAATCCGTCGTCTACACGGCGGGACGAGCTGACTCGACCTCGTTTGCCGACTTCATCGCGCCGGTGAGCGCGACCTATGGCATCAACGGCGGTAATCTCAGAATTTCGGCGCAGGGCGGCGTGCAGTCGGTGCTGCCGTCCAATCCGGACGACAACCAGCTGTTCGTGGAGTGGCTGAAGAAGGTCGGCACGACCGACAGAAGCTATGTCTATCTGCCGGGCCAGCAGAGCTCATGGTGGGTCGATTACGGCAATTTCCAGCAAGGCGTCGGTGCGCTCGGCGGCGGCAACGTGTCGGTCAATGCCGGCGGTGATCTGCTCAACCTGCTGGTGGCGCTGCCCACCAACGGCCGCGTCCGCGGTGGACTGTCGAGCGGCGAACGCAAGCTTCTCGAAGTCCGCAACGGCGGCCTGATGGAGGTCGAAGCCGGCGGCGCGATCCGCGCAGGCTATTATTATGTGGGACGTGGCGCCGGCAGCATCAGCGCGGGCGAATTCACCGTCGGACGCACGGTGTTTGCACAGCAGTCGGCGACGCAGATCGATGTCTATGCCATTGCGCCCGTGATTGCGCTTGGCGACGCGACGATGAAGGTCAGAACCGCAGGTGACCTGCTTCTGCAGACGGTCATGGATCCCCTGTTGCTCAGCTCCGACTCCCTGATGCTCGGCGGTCAGGATTTCTACAACGCCCATATGAGCGGCTACACCGATCGGACGGCGCTCGACCTGCTGGCGGTAGGCGGCAACGTCACGTTGGCCAACCAGGGGAGATTTCTCTCCAAGGAGCTCGATCTGGCCAGCGGCGGCGTCTACACGGCCGATATCGACTATTCGATCATCGGACTGATGGCGACCAATCTCTATCCCTCGATGACGCGCATCGCTGCTCTCAACGGATCGGTGACCAACCTCAATCGTCTCTACACGGCTCCCGGAAGCCATCCCGAACTCCGTATCCTCGCCGAAACTGATGTGATGCTCGGTGAAATAACCATGTCACGGGCGACCCTCGAGATGATGCCTTCGCCTTTCAGGCCTGTGGGCGGAGGCGCAGGTGCGGCTATCCAGCTCGTGAAGTATCCATTCGAGCTCGATTTCCAGTCACCTGCGAACAGTGGATTTCATGCTCTCCTGTTCAATACCATGACGTTCGAGAATCCGATCAGTCACAGCGACAGTCCGCATCGCAGCTATATCGAAGGCGTTCGCAATCCGGATCATTTGGCTAACGAGGGCGACGAGGAGCCCAGCCGTATCTTTGCAAGAAGTGGCACAATATCGGGCTCGCCGATCGTTGCCGGCAACGTGATGCGCCTCGGAAAGGTCACCACCAACGAGCAGACTTGGTTCCGTGCCGGGGCCGATATTCGCAATATCAGCTACGACCTGCGTAACGTTCATCGTTCTGATGTTTCGCTGCTCGAGGCCGGAAACGATATCATCGGTTATAACATCGATATCCAAGGCCCGGGCATGATTGCACTGGCAGCGGGGCGAGACGTCTATGGCACGAACTTCGTGATCAACAGTCGTGGTAACTACTACGCCTACGCCGACAACCGCCCGGTCGAGACCTCGGAGATTCGGGGACTGCCGCGCGACGGCGCCGCGATCTCCGTGATGGCCGGCCTCAAAGGCAAGCAGCCCTCCTACGATGCGCTGGCGGCAGCTTATCTCGATCCTGCCGATGTCACGGCGATGCCGGATTACCTGAAGGCGACGATCGATGGCGTCATGCTGCCAATCTACCTGACCGACGCCTTCGAAACGCGCGGCGGATCTTCGCACAAGGTCAGGTCCGGCCTGGTCTCGTTCATCCAGGAGATCACCGGCGAGACCTTGTCGCCGCTCGGCGCCTGGACGCGCTTCCAGTCATTGCCTGCGCTGACGCAGCAGCGCTTCCTGCGCCAGGTGTATATTCAGGAGTTGAAGGCTGCCGGCGACGATCAGAACACGCTCGATGCGGATGGTCGGCCGATCCACGGCGGCTACAAGCGTGGCTACACCGCGATCGAGACCCTGTTCCCCGGCAAGGACTGGAGCGGCGATATCAAGATCGGCAACACCGCGTTCCTCACTATGGCTGGCGGCGGTATCGAGACGCTGACACCGGGCGGCGGACTACAGGTGGCGGCGCTCGGCACGGTGGTGCCGCCGGGCGCCGGCCTGGTCACGCTTGGTTATGGTGACATCAACATCTTTGCGCGCGACAGTGTGACGGTGAACCGCTCGCGCATCCTCACCTTCGCCGGCGGCGACGAGGTGATCTGGTCGACGCTCGGCGATATCGACGCCGGCCGCGGCGCCAAGACCACGCGCGTGCCGTCGGCGCCGGAAATCGCCACCGATGCCGACGCCGTTACGAAGGTCATGGAAAAGGCTGACATTTCCGGCAGCGGCATCGGCACCATCATCGGCTTCACCGGTGTCGAGGCCGGCGACGTCTCGTTGATCGCTCCGGTCGGCACGGTGGATGCGGGCGACGCCGGAATCCGGGTCAGCGGCAATTTCACCGTGGCGGCGATGTATGTGCTCAACACCGACAACATCAAGGTCGGCGGTGAGACCAAGGGCGTGCCGAAGGTGCAGGCCCCGGCCGTCAATCTGACTGTCGAAACCAAGGACAAGGCAGCGGCCGACGCGGTCAAGGACGCGACGCAGCAGCCCGCGAATGACCGGCCGTCGATCATCATCGTCGAGCTGCTCGGCTTTGGCGGCGAGAGCGATCAGGAAACGCCGCGACGCGATCAAAAGCCGCCTCAGGAGGAAGAACGTCGTAGGAACGATCGGCGCAGTTACAACTACGATCAGACAAGTCCGGTTCAAGTATTGGGGGCCGGTGCGCTGTCGGATGTGCAGACCGAGGCTCTGATCTACGAGAAGAAAAAGCAGGTGCGCTGACCCCAAATGTGGCTGATATGACCGGCGACTCTCCCGGTATCGTCGACCGGCGGCTGGGGCTTCGGCCGCCGGTCTGATCAACACGCCGCTGACTGAGCGCAGCAATCAATCTCTTGAGAGACTGAACTCAGGCAGGGTCATAGACCCGGCGACCTTCCGCGCTTGGTTCGAGATCCGGGACGCTACCGACAGATCTCTTGCGATCCTCGGACGGATTGCTCCCAAACGTGGATTTGTAGGCCTTGCTGAGATGGGATCCGTCGACAAATCCGGTTTCCGCAGCGATGGCCGCAAGCGTCATCTCGGTCTTCATCATCCAGCGTGCATGCTTCAACCGCAAGCGCAGATAGGCGTTCTGGGGAGACTGACCCGTCTCGTCCTTGAACAGCCGCTCGAGTTGACGCGTGCTGAGGCGGACCTTAGCGGCCAGCCGGGCAATGGAAAGGGGGGACGACAGGTTCTGCTCCATGATCAACAAGGCGCGCGAGATCCGACTATCGTTGCCCACGAACTCCGTAGGCGGAGCCGATTGAGCCGATGAGCCCGGTCGCATCCGGTCGATCTGCATGATGTGAAGCGCTTTCTGCGCGTTGGACAGGCCAAGGCGCAACTCGACGATATGCGCCGCAAGATAGGCTGCGCCGATCCCGCCCGAGCACGTGATGCGCCGCCCGTCGACAACGAACAATTGGTCCGCAATCGGCAACGTGTCGCCGAACTCCTCCAGGAAGTCGCGATAGTGGTACCAACTGATGCAGCACTTCTTCTGGCGCAGGAGGCCCAGGCGCCAAAGAATGAAGCTGCCGGTGCAGACACCGACGATCGCCGCGCTGGACTCGGCCGCCGTCAAAAGATATTTGCCGGTGCGCTCGTCGATCTGCGGACCGTCGTGAAGCAGGCCTCCGACCACAACGATGTAGTCGAGCTCGGACGGGTCGATGAATTTGGAGGTGGGCGTGACCAGCACGCCGCTGCTGGACCTGATTGGATCGCCGCCCGCGGACATGATGTGCCATTGGCATCGGATTGGACGGCTGTTGTCCCCGTCGTCGGCCGCCAATCGCACGACATCCAGGAAGTTCGAGAACGCCGTCAGCGTGAAGTTGTTCGACAATATAAAGCCGACGCGAAGCGGTCGTATCGCTCTCTCCATCCTTGCCTCCGAGCGTATCCGCGCGAGGGCCGGGGCTTCGGCCTTGTCGTGGAACCGCATCTCCCCAATCTCGCGATCGGGGCGCCATATTGCGGTTATTACGAAAGCAAAAACAAGACCATTCGGGAGGCCGCGAACCCGGGCTCTGCGCCAGCGACCTGCCCAAGCGGGGGGCCGCAGCAGCTCGATCGCTCAGGTCGGGCTGTCGTCGTCCAGATCGATGTAGGAAGGATCGCGGCCTGTAACGGCCAGGAACTTCTCGAGCGCCTCCCGTGACAGCGACGTCGTCCTCTGGTTGCTGAGGGGATGGCAATTGATCGTCGCCACGCCGGCCAATCGTTGGTCCAGCACAACCTTGACTTTTCGTTCCTTGTCGTTGACAACCGCCAGCACCGAGACGGCGCCGGGTTGGATGCCGAGCAACTCCAGCAGGGCAGCGGCCGATCCGAACGACAGGCCTCCTTTCGCGCCGATCTTTCGAGCCAACTGCTTGAGATTGATGACTGCGTCCTCGTCGGTCACGAAAAGAAAGTAGTTCTTCTTGCCGTCGCGCAGGAACATGTTCTTGGTGTGCAAGCCGGGAATATCGCCGCGAAGGCTCTTCGACTCCTCGACGGTGTGTACCGGCGGGTGTCGGAAAGTGCGTGCCTCGATGCCGTTGCTCTCGAGATAGGCCAGAAGTTCGTCGCTTTGGTTCATGCTGCTGCTCATAGACCGCTTTCCTCTAGCCGCTGCTCATGCTGGCCGCAATGGCAGCTTGATGTGTGAGGCATTGCCGCCACCACGAAGCACCTCGATCCGCAGTGGACCTGTCGCGGGGATGCGCTGGAAATGGTCCGCATCGGCGCCCGCGAGAGACAATCTGATCCTGCTCCCCGCCAGAAAGGTCCAGGCGACAGGGAGCAATGAGAAACGAAACAAATGAGGTTGGCCAGGCACCAGCTCTCGCGCCTGATCTCGCGTGCAAGCGTGGAATATGCCAGGCGTCTGATAGTTGCTTGGCATGGGACTTTCCGCCCGATGGAGCGCGCGAAGGCACCCTTCGGTGACGTAGAGAGATTCTCCGTCAGGAAGTATCTCGGAGAGATAGGCGTGGATTGCAAAATCGGGTGCCGGAACTGATATCCAGAGATTGACCAGGCAATGGCCGCTCAGTTCGGTGTTGTGAGGCAATTCGGGGCCAGTGTAGTTCAGCATGGAGCGGTCACGGCCATCCCAGTCCGTATAATACTGCCGGCTGTCGATCGCCGCGATCCGCTCGTATCGCGTCTGTCTGCCTGTTCCCGCGCCAAAGTCGATCTCGTGAGAGTCGGTCGCCGCTTTGCCTGCCGCATCGGCGAGCTTTCCGTCGAGCGCCAGAAATAGCGTTTTCGATGCGTCGAACGGCGGCCAGGTATCAGCACAGCGCCACCTCTCGTCATGTACAGAGAAATAGTGCACCGGCTTCTCCGAGCGGAGGCTGGTGTCATGTCCGGCGAGGTGCTCGTCGAAGAACCTCAAGACCTCAGCGAGAATGTCGAATTCCGGGAGTTCGTCCGCACGCCACCGTGAGCAATTGATGCGTGCGCCATGATCCCACGGGCCGAGGAGAAGGTACTTGTTCTGGTTCGGCAAGGTGAGAAACCGGCTGATCGCTCCGTTCGCGTAGCCAGCGCCGTCCATCCAGCCGGAGACGGAATAGACCGCCACATCTCCCCTGATGCCCTTGCAATAGTTCGCCGGGCTGATGGCATCGGACGAGTGCCCGGCGAATTGGGAAAGGGGGGCGCTCCTGAATTCCATGGCGCGCATCAGCTCCGGCATGCGGAAATTGCCGGAGTGTTCGTCGATTGCCGCTCTGCAGTCGGAGCCGTCCGGATCGTCATCGACGGGATGCGGTCCCCTGAAGGCGGGATTGGAGTAGTAGACGAACTCCTTGAGCAGATCGCGCTTATCCTGGTCGAGGCCGGCCATCAGGCGATCGTAGATATCGGCGAGATTGGTCAGAAGTATCCCGCCGGGGTAATAGTTATCCAGATAGGTGTCCCAGACAGAGAATAGTGGGGCGATCGCCTTGACGGCAGGATGCGATGTCGAAGCAAGGAAATCGCTGGCCGCCCCGAGATAGGATATCCCGGTCGCGCCGATCGCGCCGTTCGCCCAGGGTTGTTGGACGATCCATTGGGCCACCTCGTAGGCGTCGTCTCGCTCGCGGGGAGACCTGAAAATGTCGCGCGTACCGAAGCTCGCTCCCGTGCCTCTGACGTCGGCGACGACAAGCGCGTATCCTCGCGGGACGAAGGTGTCGCGATATTTGGCAACGTTCGGCGACGGTTCGACATTCTTGGTCGCGGGATCGACTGCGAAACGCCGGTAGTACGGAGTTTGAATCAGGATGGTCGGCCAGGCTCCGCCCTGTTCCGGCCCGCCGGGAAGATACACATCGACGGCGAGCCGGCAGCCATCCCTCATTTTCAAGTAGATCGACTTCGGCAGAGTTACCTTGTGGGTCCCAGGCCTGCCGCGGATGTACCGGCTCGGCGGTAGCATCCAGGCATCTCCGCGCATGTCGCTATCGGCCATCTGAAAATCCCGAAGTCCTGTCGTTTTGACGCCCGCGACAAGCTGCACGAGCAGGAGGGCCGATCATCACGGCTACACGTCCATAGGCAAGATGCGGGGCCGTACGTGTCGCGTCGTTACGCGAGCGATGTCGCAAGCTTCCAACCGCGAAGGGAAGCGAAAGTGCACATTGCTCCACGGTTCGAGTAACCGGGCCGCTCGGCTCATTGGCGAGCTGACCAGACACTCAGGGGAGATCAAATGGGAGATATCACGGTCTATCTGGCGCGGAAGGTTGTTACGATGGATCCGGGTCGTCCTTTCGCCCAATGCGTGGCGGTGAGAGATGGTCGTGTTCTGTCGACCGGCACGATCGAGACCATGCAGCCCTGGCTGAAGCGGTACCCCTACAAGATCGACGATACCTTTGCGGACAAAGTCATCCTGCCGGGATTCATCGATCCCCACACGCACTTCGCGTTCTCGGCCGGTTATCTCGCGATGCACTACATCGGCCCGATCGACTCGCCAGGACCGCACGGCATCAACAAGGGACTGCCCACCCGCGCGGAGGTTCTCGCCAAGCTTCGCGAAGCTGCCAAGACTGACGCTGATCCGAGTGCACCGCTCATCGCCTGGGGATTGGATCCCGCATCTCAAGGCGGACATCTCCATCGCGACGAGCTCGATGCCATCTCCCTTGATCGGCCGATGTGGGTCATCTCTTACGCTCCGCATTTTATCTACCTGAACAGCGCGGCGCTGGAACGGGCCAAGGTTCCCGACAACACCAATGTGCACGGCGTGATGCGGTATCCGGACGGCAGGTTGAACGGACAGTTCGTTGAGCTGGAGGCGGGACGTCTCGCGCTCGGCGCGATGCGCGAAGCGATCGCGGAGCGTGGCGGCGTCGATGGCCTGAAGCGAATGGGAGACATCGCGCGCAAGGCCGGCGTCACCACGACCGCCGAAATGATCTTCGGCAAGGGAAACTTCGAGAACGAATGGGCGCTCCATGCGAAGGTGGTTCCGGACGAGAGCTTTCCGCTACGCATGGGCCTTGTTTCGCTCGAGCTCGCACTCTACGCCGATCACGGCAGCAAAGGCGCAGATTTTCTTCTCGATGCGATGAAGAGGAGTGGCGACAAGCTCTTCTTTCATGGCGTGAAGTTTCTATCTGACGGGTCATTCCCGGCGATGTCCCTGCGGCTGAATTTTCCTGGTTATCTCGACGGAAGCAACGGCCTGCGCAATGATGTCCCGTGGGATGAGCTCCACGAGCGGATGCTTCCGTATTGGAAGGCGGGTATCCAGATCCACTGCCACGCAAACGGTGACGAAGCGGTGGATGCGTCGCTCAACGCCCTAGCCAAGCTTCAGAAGGCGCAGCCGCAATTCGACCATCGTTTCACCTTGGAGCACTACTGCATCAGCACGCCCGACCAGGCCCGCCGGCTAAAGGCGCTCGGCGGCGCCGCCAGCGTGAACAATTATTTCGTGCACTATCGCAGTCAGCTTCACGCCGAAGAGGGGTTCGGGCCGGATCGTTCCGAGGCGGTGGCGCGATTGGGGTCCCTCGAGCGCGAAGGAGTGATCTTCGCGCTTCACTCCGACTACTCGCTGGTCCTCGTTCCGCTCCATCCGTTGACCGCCGCCTGGGTCGCGGTCAATCGCATCGCCCTGGATGGAAAGACGGTGCTGGCGCCGGGCGAACGGATCGGCGTCGAACGAGCGCTGCGTGCGATCACGATCGATGCCGCTTACGTGCTGGGCGCCGAACAGCGATTGGGCAGTCTGGAGCCGGGGAAGTTCGCCGACTTTGCCGTGCTCGAAGCTGATCCGTTCGAGGTCGATCCCGTCGATCTCAAGGACATCAATATCTGGGGCACGGTTCTCGGCGGCAAGCCGCAACCCGCATGACAGCCGAATCCCGCGATCAAGCCGACGACGTCGCTGTGCCGGTTAATCCGACAGCCGGCAAAGAAACGCTGGCCATGTTGATGGGCATCTTTGAGGCCGCGAGGGTCGTTCCTCGCGCGGTCGCCCCGATATCGCTGCCTTTGACGATCGTCAGCGGATTCCTGGGGGCGGGAAAGACGACGCTGGTGAACCGTCTGCTCTCCGAGCCCGGGGGCAGGAGGATAGCCGTACTCGTCAATGATTTTGCGGCCGTGAACATCGACGAGGAGCTGATCCGCTTTCAAAGCGAGGATACGATCGGCCTGACGAACGGTTGCGCGTGCTGTTCCATCAACGGCGATCTGGTCAACGCGATCCAGCGGCTGGTCGAGCGAAAAGAACCTCCCGACGCCATCGTCCTTGAAGCGAGTGGGCTCGCGGATCCGCGCGGCATCGCGCAGGTCGCATTGGCCAATCCTGCAATACGGCTCGATGCTATCCTCGCACTGGTGGACTGCGAAACATTTCCCGAGCGCATCAGGGATGAGAGAACCCGGCCGACGATGCTGGCGCAGTTGTCTGCGGCCGATATCGTCGTGATGAGCAAATCCGACCTCATCGAGGATCGGCGGGATATGATCAAGGGGCTGATCGAATCAGCGGCTCCGGGCCGCACCGTCCTCGAGGCGACGCACGGCGACATTCCTGCCGATATCGTGCTGGGTGTGAACGCTAGTCCCTCGTCGACATTCGGATGCTCAGACACCGGCCATCACACCTCATTCGCCTCGACAACGCGTAGCTGGTCGACGCCGGCAGACAGGGACGCGATCATGCGCGCGTTGCGCGAGCTTCCGCCGAATGTCATACGAGCAAAGGGTATCTTTTGCTTCAAGGACGACGAACAACGAAGATTCGTCTATCAGCGGGTCGGCAAGCGCGAGAGCCTTGAAGCCGTATCGGCTCCCTCATCGATTGCCCAGCATGCCTCGAGGCTCGTCCTGATCGGCTTCTCCGAGCAGTGGGATGAGGCCGAGGTATCCCGGCTCGTACCATGACCAGGGGTGGTGATGCCGCACTTCCGCCCAGTGTGGCGCGCCCGGTTCGAGAGCGTCCAATCCGAAAGCCCGACGCGCCCCGGCGACGGCGTCGATCGCCGGGATGTCGCTTTCATCCAACAAGCACGGCGAGCGGATGCTGGCGAGATCGTATCGGCAGGCGATAATAAATTGCAGTCATTTGGCACGGGCACCCATGAGACGATTCTCTGCAATTTCCTTGTTTCGCGAAGCTCTCGGGGGGCATGAGACGTGGCCGCGGCAGTGGCGTTCGCCCGAGCCGAAGCCTGCCTACGATGTTGTGATCGTCGGAGGCGGTGGGCACGGTTTGGCGACGGCATTCTACTTGGCCGAACGGTACGGACTAACAAACGTCGCGGTCGTAGAGAAGGGATGGATCGGAGGCGGGAATACGGGCCGTAACACGACGATCATCCGATCGAACTATCTCTTTGACGAGAGCGCCAGGCTCTACGAGCATGCCCTGAAACTGTGGGAAGGGCTCTCGCAGCAGCTGAACTACAATGTGATGTACTCCCCGCGGGGCGTCCTGATGTTGGCGCACAACATTCACGACGTCCAAAGCTTCAAGCGGCATGTCCATGCCAACAGGCTCAACGGTATCGACAATGAATGGCTGTCGCCACAAGAGTGCAAGGAGTTCTGTCCTCCGCTGAACGTTGGCGGCGCCATGCGCTATCCGATCCTTGGCGGCGCCTTGCAGCGGCGAGGCGGCACGGCCCGGCACGATGCTGTCGCATGGGGATACGCGAGAGCCGCGGACGCGCGTGGCGTCGACATCCTGGAAAACTGCGAGGTCCTCGGCATCCGCCGCGCCGCATCGGGCCGAGTGGAAGGGATCGAGACGTCAAGGGGCTTCATTCGGGCCGGCAAGATCGGAGTCGTTGCGGCCGGCAACACCAGCGTCGTCATGAACATGGCCGGGGTAAGGTTGCCGCTGGAGAGCTTTCCGCTCCAGGCTCTGGTCTCAGAGCCCGTCAAGCCGGCCTTTCCCTGCGTGGTGATGTCAAACACCATTCACGCCTACATCTCGCAATCCGACAAGGGAGAGATGGTCATCGGCGCCGGCACCGACGCCTACACATCCTATTCACAGCGGGGCGCGCTGCATATCGCAACCCATACGCTCGACGCCATCTGCGAGCTTGTGCCGATGTTCAGAAGACTACGGATGTTGCGCAACTGGGGGGGCATCGTCGACGTAACCCCCGATCGGTCCCCCATCGTGGCGAAGACGCCGGTGCCTGGGCTCTACGTCAATTGTGGCTGGGGCACTGGAGGATTCAAGGCGACGCCAGGTTCAGGCGACGTTTTCGCGTGGACGATCGCGAAGGATGATCCTCATCCGATCAACGCGCCTTTCACGATCGAGCGATTTCGCGATGGCGTGATGATCGACGAAGCCGCTGCTGCGGCGGTGGCCCACTAGTTTTGGAAATCCAGTCACATGCTTCTCATCAAGTGCCCCTTCTGCGGTCCGAGGCCAGAACTCGAGTTCTCCTACGGAGGACAGGCTCACATTGCTCGTCCGAAGGATCCGGCGTCTCTCGATGACGAGTCCTGGGCGGAGTACCTGTACATAAGAAGCAATCCGAAAGGGCTGCACGCGGAACGCTGGAGGCACATTCACGGCTGTGCGCGCTTCTTCAACGTACAGCGGAATACGGCCTCCGATGCGATCGTGGCGACCTACAAGATCGGCGAGGAGCCTCCCAAACCGGTCGACCCGGGGTTGGAAGAGTGGTCCAGCAGGAGCGGGGCGGCGCTATGAGATACCGGCTTCCCGCGGGCGGCCGCATCGATCGCAGCAAGCCGCTGTCGTTCCACTTCGACGGCAAGAAATATTCCGGGTTCGCGGGCGACACGCTCGCTTCGGCCCTGATCGCCAACGGCGCGCATCTCGTCGGCAGGTCGTTCAAGTACCATCGTCCTCGCGGCATCATGTCCGCGGGGGCGGATGAACCGAATGCGCTGGTAGGCGTGGGCAGCGAGGAAGCGCGTTATACGCCGAACCTTCGCGCAACCCAGATCGAGCTGTACAACGGCCTCGTGGCCGAGAGCCAGAACCGGTGGCCGTCCCTGTCGCTGGACTTCAGCGGCGCAAACGACCTGTTCTCCCGATTTCTCCCGGCGGGCTTCTACTACAAGACCTTCATGTGGCCGGCGTCTGCGTGGAAGAAGCTGTACGAGCCGATGATCCGGCGGGCCGCCGGGCTGGGGCGCGCCCCGGAAGCCGCTGACGCCGACCGTTACACGCAAGTGTACGGGCATTGCGATGTCCTGGTCGTCGGTGCGGGGCCGGCCGGCCTCGCAGCCGCGCTGGCGGCGGCGCGATCAGGCGTGAAGGTCTTTGTCTGCGACGAGCAGGACCAGATGGGAGGCTCGCTGCTGTCGGAGCGCGAAGCAACCATCGACGGGCAGGGGGCCGCCGATTGGCTGGCGCAGACCATCCGGGAATTGAAGTCGCGAACGAACGTGGTCCTGTTGCGGCGGACCACCGCGTTCGGTTGGTATCCGCACAATTTCCTTGGGCTATGTGAGCGCGTCACGGACCATTTGGGACTGGCAATCACAAAGCAGCCGCGGGAGCGAATGTGGCAGGTGCGGGCCAGGGAAGTGGTCCTTGCGACCGGCGCCATCGAAAGGCCGCTGGTGTTTCCGGACAATGATCGCCCCGGGATCATGATGGCCGAGGCAGCGCGGACATATCTCAATCGCTACGGAGTGTTGCCCGGCAGCCGGGCGGTTGTCTTCACCGCCTGCGACAGCGCTTATCGCGCGGCGCTTGAGTTGAAGAGCGCGGGCGTTGAGATCGCTGCGATAGCGGATGTGAGATCAGCTCCGAATGGCCGATGGATGGAGCGGGCGCGAGCCGCCGGCATCGACGTGCGTCCATCCACGGTGATCGCCGGCACTTACGGCCGTCTGCGCATCTCGCATGCCGATCTGGCGCGGATTTCCGGAGGAACCATGGGGCATCCCGAAACCTTCGCGTGTGACCTTCTGCTGATGTCGGCTGGCTTCACGCCGAGTGTGCACCTGTTCTCGCAGTCGCGCGGCAAGCTCGTCTATGACGAGGATCTGAAGGCATATCTGCCGGGCACCTCGGTCGAGCGCGAGCGTTCCGTCGGAGCTTGTCGAGGCGTATTCGACCTCGGCGCATCTCTCGCCGACGGGTTCGCGGGAGGACTCAGTGCGGCAAAGGCGTTGGGAGGAACTGCGGCGGCCGAGCACAAGTTTTCGGTTTTCGCTCAATCGTTGGGCAGGGACGGTTTCATCGGTGCACCGCCGAGCGGCGGCAAATCGCGACGAACACGGGCCTGGGTCGATTTTCAGAACGACGTCACCGCAAAAGACATCGAACTCGCAACGCGCGAAGGCTTTCGATCCATCGAGCATGTCAAGCGCTACACGACCACGGGTATGGCGACCGACCAGGGCAAGACGTCCAACATGAACGCGTTGGGCATCGTCTCGCAAACGCTGGCGTTGCCCGCCTCCCAAGTCGGCCTGACCACATTCCGCCCTCCATATACGCCGACGACCTTCGGCGCATTCGCCGGCCAGTCCAGAGGAGAGCTGTTCGATCCGGTTCGGAAAACGTCAATCCACGAATGGGCGCGCGAGAACGGCGCCGTCTTCGAGGATGTGAGCCTTTGGAAACGAGCTCATTATTTCCCGCGACCGGGCGAGGACATGCACGCGGCGGTCAGGCGCGAATGCAAGGCGACACGGGAATCGGTCGGGATTTTCGACGCTACCACGCTCGGCAAGATCGAGGTTGTCGGCAAGGACGCTGCCGAATTCATGAACCGGATGTACACCAATGCATGGACCAAGCTTGAGCCGGGGCGTCTGCGCTACGGGGTTATGCTGCGCGAGGACGGCTTTGTCATGGACGACGGCGTCGTCGGGCGAATGTCGCCAGATCGCTTCCACGTCACGACGACGACGGGTGGCGCCGCCCGCGTGCTCGCCCTCATGGAGGACTACCTGCAAACGGAGTGGTCGGACCTCGACGTCTGGTTGACGTCGACCACCGAGCAATGGGCCGTCA
Source organism: Bradyrhizobium elkanii WSM2783 (assembly GCF_000472865.1). Lineage (GTDB taxonomy): Bacteria > Pseudomonadota > Alphaproteobacteria > Rhizobiales > Xanthobacteraceae > Bradyrhizobium > Bradyrhizobium elkanii_A. The sequence continues at coordinate 264,174 of NZ_AXAP01000002.1, forward strand.
TTGCCGTCCAGGGACCGAATGCACGCAAGGTGCTGGAGCCGCTCGTGCACGGCATCGACATCTCCCAGCAGGCCATGCCGCACATGAGCGTGCAGGAGGGGCATATCTGCGGGGTGCCGACGCGACTTTTCAGGGTCTCCTTCACCGGCGAACTGGGCTTCGAGGTCAACGTCCCCATGGGATATGGCCGTGGGGTGTGGGAGGCGATTTACGCCGCGGGACGCGAGTTCGGCATCACGCCTTACGGCACCGAAACGATGCACGTTCTCCGGGCTGAGAAGGGATACATCATTGTTGGTCAGGAGACTGATGGCACCGTGACCCCCGATGACGTGGGGCTGGCCTGGGCGATCGGGAAGGCCAAGAAGGACTTCGTCGGCAAACGTTCGCTGGCGCGGCCCGCCATGAGCCGAAGCGATCGAAAACAACTGGTCGGGCTGCTCACTGTCGATCCGAACATCGTGCTGGAGGAGGGGGCGCAGGTCGTCGCCGATCCGTCCGAGCCTGTCCCCATGACGATGATCGGCCACGTTACGTCGTCGTACTGGAGCGTTGCGCTCGACCGCTCGATCGCCCTGGCCTTGGTGCAAGGCGGCCGGGCGCGCATCGGCTCACGCCTGAGCGTTCCGATACCAAGCGGGCCCGTGACGGTCGAAGTCGTCCAGCCGATATTCTACGATCCGGAAGGGAAGCGTCTTGATGGTTGAGGCAACGATCGTCAGGGTGAACTCGCTGGCGGCCGTCAGCCGCGACAGCGCCAGTTCTCCGCAGGTTTCGCTAGCGGTGCTGCCCGATGCGGCGAAATTGGTGTTTCGCGGACGACCCTCGTCGATCGGCGCCGCCGGAGAGGCATTCGGCGTCGAGTTGCCCCAGACCGCCAACCGCTTCCGCGAGGCGGCGGGACGCAAAGCCTATTGGTTGGGTCCGGACGAGTGGTTGCTGGAAGCGATCGGAGTGGATTCTTCTGAGCTGTTCTCAACGATGTCGGAAAAGCTCGCCTCCCATTCCTGTTCCCTCGTCGATGTCAGTCATCGATCCGACTCCATGGCGATAAGGGGACCGATGAGCGAATACGTGCTCAACCACGGCTGCCCGCTCGATCTCTCCGAACGAGCATTTCCGGTCGGGATGTGCACGCGCACCATTCTCGGCAAGTCGCCGATAGTGCTCTCCCGAACGGAGCAGGAGGTGTTTCATCTGGACGTCTGGCGCTCTTTCTCGCCTTACGTCTGGTCGTTCCTGGACGAAGCCCGCCAGGAATTCCTCCACGATCAGTCGGCAAGGTCACCCACGTGATTTCATGATCGGAACGTTCGAGCTCTTCAAGATCGGCATAGGCCCATCGTCGTCCCATACGGTCGGCCCCATGAAGGCGGCGGCCGTCTTTGCCGAGAGCGTAGAGCGTTCGCGCCTGCTGCAACGTGTGGCGCGGGTGCGAGTCGATCTGTTCGGATCGCTCGCCTGGACCGGTAAAGGGCACGGCACGGACAAAGCCGTCATTCTCGGCCTTGCCGGCGAACGTCCTGATGCGGTCGATCCTGATGATGCGGACAAGATCGTGGCGTCGGCCCGGCAAGAAAAGGCGCTCCGTTTCGCAGGCAAGTACCGGATCGCCTTCGATCCCGAGGCGGACATCGTATTCGACGGCATCACTCCTCCGGTCCATCATCCAAATACGCTGGCGCTTATGGTCTTCGATTTTGCCGGAGAGCGGCTCCTCGAACAGCGATGGTGTTCGATCGGCGGCGGCTTCGTTGTGCCGGAAGAAGAGGTAGGAAAGCCGTCGCCCGCCTCGTCGGCGCCGGTGCCCTATCCGTTTCGCTCCGGCCGCGACCTCCTCACGATGGGCGCTTCGTCCGGCCTGTCCATTGCCGAGATGGTCCTCGCCAACGAGACCTCGCGGCTGCCGAGCGAAGAAGTCGAGGCGCATCTCGATCGCATCGTCGCGGTCATGATGTCTTGCATAGACCGCGGCATGGTGACGGAAGGGGAACTTCCCGGTGGTCTCGAAGTGCGGAGGCGGGCGCCTGCGCTCCATCGGAGGCTCCTGGTGGCATCCGCAGCGAACAATCGCGCGCAACACGCCGTGATGGATTGGGTCAGCCTGTATGCGATAGCCGTCAACGAAGAGAACGCCGCGGGAAGCCGCGTCGTCACCGCGCCGACCAACGGCGCGGCCGGCATCATTCCGGCCACGCTGCGTTACTTCCGCGACCATTGCGACGATGCCGACGCGGAAGGGCTTCGCTGCTTTCTGCTGACCGCCGCAGCGATCGGAGCCCTGTTCAAGATGAATGCGTCCATCTCCGGCGCGGAGGTCGGATGTCAGGGAGAAGTGGGTGTCGCCTGCTCGATGGCGGCCGCGGGATTGGCGGCGGTTCTCGGCGGTACGAACGAGCAGATCGAGAACGCCGCCGAGATCGGCATGGAGCACCATCTTGGCATGACGTGCGATCCCATCGGCGGCCTGGTGCAGATCCCCTGCATCGAGCGAAACGCCTTCGGTGCCATCAAGGCCATCAGCGCTGCCTCGCTGGCGCTCCAGGGCGACGGGACACACGTGGTGTCACTCGACAAAGTCATCGCGACGATGCGCGAGACCGGCCGGGACATGCAATCCAAATACAAGGAGACCTCGCTCGGAGGACTCGCGGTGAATCTGGCGGAATGCTGAAGGAACACACATGGGACAAGTTGCGGCGAACAAGTTCTTCACCACCGACATCTCGATCCTGGATCCCGAAGTGGCGTCCGCCATCGGAGACGAGCTACGGCGACAGCAGCAAGAGATAGAGCTGATCGCCTCCGAGAATATCGTGTCGCACGCGGTCCTGCAGGCGCAAGGCTCGGTTCTGACGAACAAGTATGCGGAAGGTTATCCGGGACGACGCTACTATGGCGGATGCGCGCATGTCGACGTGGCGGAGGAGGTCGCGAGAGACCGCGCGAAGAAGCTTTTCGGCTGTGCCTTCGCCAACGTGCAGCCGAATTCGGGCAGTCAGGCCAACCAGGGCGCCTTCATGGCTCTCATGAAGCCAGGCGATACTTTCATGGGACTGGACTTGGCCGCGGGAGGCCACCTCACCCACGGCGCCAAGCCCAACATGTCCGGCAAGTGGTTCAACGCCGTGAGCTACGGCGTGCGTCCGGAAGATCAGAGGATCGACATGGAGGCGCTGGAGCGTCTCGCACTGGAGCACAGGCCGAAGGTCATTGTCGCCGGCGGGTCGGCTTACTCGCGCTTCTGGGACTTCGCCGAATTCCGTCGTATCGCGGACCTGGTTGGCGCCTATCTCATGGTCGACATGGCACATTTCGCCGGTCTGGTCGCCGGCGGCGTCCATCCATCGCCGATTCCTCACGCGCATGTCGTCACCTCGACCACCCACAAGACGCTGCGCGGTCCGCGCGGCGGTCTGATCCTGTGCAACGACGCAGTGTTGGCAAAGAAGATCGACTCGTCGATCTTCCCGGGCCTTCAAGGCGGTCCGCTGATGCATGTGATCGCTGCAAAGGCGGTCGCATTCGGCGAAGCGCTGACGCCGGAATTTCGCCGATACGCCAGCGACGTCGTCAGGAACGCCAGGACGCTCGCGAATACCCTCATGGAACGGGGATACTCCGTCGTCTCCGGTGGGACCGACAATCATCTGTTTCTGGTCGATCTGCGTTCCAAGAACCTCAACGGCAAGACGGCAGAAACCGCACTCGGACGGGCTAACATCACCTGCAACAAAAACGGGATACCTTTCGACCCGGAGAAGCCGACCGTCACCTCGGGAATCAGGCTCGGAACCGCGGCGACGACGTCGCGCGGTTTCGGCGAAGGAGAATTTCAGGCGGTAGGCAATCTGATCGCGGATGTATTGGACGCCGTTTCCGCCGCGAATACCGACGCGGCTCCGGCTGTCGAGCAGCGCGTGAAAGGACAGGTCGCAGAGCTGACGAAGGCGTTCCCGATCTATCCGTTGGGCTGAAGAGAGGCGAGAATGTCGAGCAATTTGGCACTGGGGAACTTCCGGCTCAGCTACGGTCCTGATGCCGGCGAGGGCGCATTTACGACGAGGCCGGAAATCGTCGGCGCGTTCGGGGTGGTCGCCTCGACTCATTGGCTGGGAACTGCCGCTGGCATGCGGATCCTCGAGAAGGGAGGCAATGCCTTCGACGCCGCGGTGGCCATCGGCTTTGCGCTGCAAGTCGTCGAGCCGCATCTCAACGGGTTCGGCGGCGAGGTCCCGATCATCTTCCACGACGCGAAATCGGGACGCGCGCGCGTGCTGTGCGGGCAAGGGGTTGCGCCGGCAGGCGCCACGATTGAGACGTTCGCCAAACTCGGCCTCGATATCATTCCGGGAAGCGGGTTTCTTCCGGCATGCGTTCCCGGCTCGTTCGGCGCCTGGATGAGACTGCTCCGCGACTACGGGACAATGGACGTCGGTGACGTCCTGGAATCCGCGATCACCCACGCTCGCGACGGTTACGTGATGCTTCCGAGGATCGCCGCTGCGATCCAAACGGTCGCTCCCCTTTTCCAGGAGGAGTGGCCGACATCAGCAGACGTCTATCTGAAGGACGGCATTCCGCCGGCAGGCGCACTGTTTGCGAATCCGGACCTTGCGTCGACGTATGAGAGGATCGTGCGGGTCGCCGATGAAACGCGAGGGACGAGAGAACAGAAAATAGAAGCAGCGCGCAAGGCGTTCTACCAGGGGTTCGTCGCCGAGGCGATCGACCAGTTCGTCCGGACGCCGGTGATGGATACCTCGGGATCGCGGCATGCCGGAATCATCTCCGGACAGGATCTCTCGCTCTGGCAAGAGACGTACGAGGATCCGCTTTCCTTGAGCTATGGCGACTTTCAGGTGCTCAAGCCGGGACCGTGGACGCAGGGACCGGTGTTCCTCCAGCAACTCGCCCTGCTCAAGGGATTTGATCTGTCCTCGATGGATCCCCTCGGCGCCGACTTCATTCACGTCGTCACCGAGTGCTCCAAGCTCGCGTTCGCCGATCGGGAGAAGTATTACGGCGATCCGAATTTTGTCGATGTGCCGATGACAAGGCTTCTGAGCGAGGAATACGCGAACGCGCGACGAGAGTTGGTGGGGAGTGCTGCCTCGCTCGACTTCCGGCCGGGCTCGATCGACGGGTTCGATCATGCCGTGCCCTATGCCATCGGCGACGCCGAGGACGGGAGCGCGGCGCTGGGCGCCGGCGAGCCTACGGTTGCTCGCTCCACGGCCGACAGCGGCGAGCCCGCGATCAGCCGCCGCGGCGCGGTGCGCGGCGATACGGTCCATCTCGACGTGATCGATCGGCACGGCAACATCGTTTCGGCAACGCCGAGCGGAGGCTGGCTGCAAAGTTCGCCGGTAATTCCCGGACTAGGGTTCGCGCTCGGGACGCGAGCGCAGATGTTCTGGCTCAAGCCGGGGCTTCCATCGTCGCTTGCGCCCGGCAAGCGGCCCAGGACGACCCTTTCCGTTTCCCTGGTGTACAGGGACGCGGAGCCATATGCGAGTTTCGGTACTCCGGGCGGCGATCAACAGGACCAGTGGAGCTCGGTCTTCTTTCTGCGCCACGTGCATCACAATCTCAATCTGCAACGCGCGATCGACGCACCGATGTTTCACAACGACCACATGCCGAGCTCGTTCTTTCCACGACGTGCTAAACCCGGCTCGCTGACGATGGAAGGTCGTTTTTCGATGGAGGTGCAGAAGGAGCTTGCGGACAGGGGACATCGCATCGAAATCGTCGACGATTGGTCGCTCGGAAGGCTTTCGGCGGTTTCCAAAAGAGGGAGGGTGCTGCGCGCGGCGGCGAACCCTCGCTACATGCAGGGTTACGCCTTTGGCCGTTGAGTGACACAGTGCGCGCTCATCAGTCGATAGATGAGTGCCGTTGCCCGGCCAGCTCAATGAAGGCGCGGACGGTCTTGGACCTGTTCGTTCTTTTCCAGGCTAGAACCGTTTCAAGACAAAATCTTTGATCGTCGATGGGACGCAGATCGACATTGTGACCGGCGAATCCGATCAAGCTCTTTGGATAGATCGTGACGCCGAGACCGGCCGCGACGAGTCCGAGCAGGGCCATCGGATTCGACGCCTCCAGGCAGACCTTCATGCTCAAGCCTTCCGCCGCGAAGATGTCGCTGAGGCGCCAGCGATACGCTTCCCACTCGCCCATATCTCCGAGGATAAGATCCTGCCCGGCAAGGTCGGCTGGACGTATCTTTGGCGCACGGGTCAACTCGTGATCCCGCGGGGCGACGAGATAAAGCGGCTCTACCGAAACCACCAGGACCTCGAAATCGGGATGGTCGAACGGCCCGATCATGTAGCCGATGTCGATCTCGTCATGCGCGAGCGCCAGCTTCTGACCTTGCGTACGCATGTAACGCAGGTTCAGCGCGACATGCGGATGGAGCCGTCTGTATCGAGAGACTGCCGACGGCATCAGCGTCGTTGCCGCGAAGGACATATAAGCCAGCCGTAGCTCTCCGGTCTTGCCTTGCGCGACAAGACGCGCCGCGCCGACTGCCCGTTCGTAACCCCGCAACAGCTCGACATTTGTTTCGTAGAAGCAGCGGCCCGCCGGCGTGAGCGAAACTTCTCGGGTGGTACGCTCGAACAGCTTGAATCCGAGCTGCTGTTCCAATCGCTGAATACGACGGGTCAGCGCCGACTGATCAATATTGAGGCGCTGGGCGCCGCGTCGGAAACTGAGTTCCTCGGCGACTACCACAAACGACTGCGTGAGTTCGAGGCCTCCGTCTCCGCACATTCGGCGCCTTCCCTACGGGCGAGTGAAGGATATCGATTGATGCAGGCCGTGCAACAACAATTGGCGAACGATCACTTCCGCGCGCGCTGTGTTTCGTCATGATGGCGGGGTCGGGATATGGAGCCGTCGGTCAGGACGGCCGGACAACGAGGAGATTGACCGTGCAGGACATCGACAATCGCGAACTTAACCGCATGTTGCAGCAGGCCTTCGATGCTTCCACGAAGATCTATCAGGAGCGCGGTTTCCAGCGTCGTATCGGATTTGGAAGACGTCCCGCGCTGGTGAGCGTCGATCTCGCCAACGCCTGGACGCGACCCGGCAATCCCTTCACCTGCGATCAGGAAGCGATGGACAACGAGATCATGCCGGGCATGCAGCGGCTGCTCAAGGCGTGCCGCACGAACGGCCATCCGGTGATCCACGTGACTACGGCCTACGAGATCACCGATCGCAACGCACCGTTCACCGACATGGGCTTGTGGCACTGCAAAATACCGATCGAGGTCGTCAATCTCAACGATCGGGCACTCTGGGCTATCGACGCGCGAATCGCTCCGGTCGAAGGTGAATATACCTTGCTGAAGAAGCGGGCGAGCGCATTTCACGGTACGGGCCTTGGGGGAATTCTGCGCGCTGCCGGCGTCGATACGATCCTGGTAACCGGCGTGACCGCGACGGCCTGCGTCCGCACGACGATCTGCGATGGCCTCGCAGACGGCTTTCGCACCATCGCGGTCCGTGAGTGCATCGGTGACCGCGTGCCCGGCGCTGTCGCCTGGAATCTCTATGACATCGACGCCAAGTTCGCTGACGTCCACAGCGTCGATGAATGCGTCGATTACCTGGACAGTGTGGGATCGACGCGCATGGCGGCCGAGTAACGCTCCCGCAGCAACGGCGAGATGGACAGCGTCCCGCCGTTGCTCATACGGAACGGTTCAGTCGCACAGCAACTTGAACATCACAAGCGCATCAACATAGTCGCCTGAGGGCCGACGGAAGGCGAGTGGCAGGCGACCGACGTCCCGGAAGCCAAGAGAATGCCAGAGGCTGACGGCGCGCTCATTGCTGCTGACAACGAAATTGAATTGCATCGCGGAAAATCCCTGGCTCTTCGCATGCAGCAGGGAATGTTCGCACATCTGCCGTGCGATACCTTTTCCCTGAGCGCTCACGTGCGTCATGTAGCCGCAATTGGCGACATGCGATCCGCCGCCGGCCTGATTGGCGCGTAGGTCGTAGGTCCCCACCGCGTTTCCGTCTTGCACCGCAATAAAGGTTTGCCGATCCGTCCCCATCCAATAGCGGAGAGCGTCTGCTTCCGACATGTCCCTGGGGAGTGTGTAGGTCTCGCCGGCGCGAATGACAGGGCCGATGATCGACCAGATCGATGCGCTATCCTCAACTGTGGCCGGCCTTATCTGCAGCATGAGCGATTGTTCCGTGGGTATGTCGAGTGGGGGGAAAGCGAGCTTCGCCGATGAAGCTCGAGCAAAGGCCATTCTAATACAGGGAATGGCGATCCGAGTCGTCCTAGCCCTCGACGTCATGCGGCGCCGCGAAGCAACTTCCCGCCGTGACTTGAGGTGCTCGCGAACGCAACTCAACCTGGGCGCTATTTCGGAATCGCACAACTACGCAAAGTCGACTGCGATGCGATCGCACGCCATTTGCTTAGTAGATAAGCGGCCGTTTGCATACTTACTGCACATTGCCAGGGTCGTACGACGCGACGTCCCTCGCGTCTTCCAACAGCTACAATTTTCATGTCGCATTCATACAAGCCCCGGCTGGCAGTGCACGTATACATTTTTGTGACTTTCGAAGACGAGAGCAAGAGGGGAAGCGGGAGGGCATTCGCAGCCTTTGGCAATGGCGCCAAAGAGCGAGTGGCACCACGGAGGGGACGCATGAGCTATCTGATGAACCGGCGCGGGTTTCTTGCGGGTGCGACGAGCGCGATGGCGCTCATGTCCAGCGCGGGCGGGGTTCGCGCCGAAGGTGGCCAAATCATCGTCGCCAATTGGGGCGGGGACTGGAACGACCGCACGGTCCAGTTCTTCGAAGCGCCCATTGTCGAGAAAGCCGGTTACACTGTTGTCCGCGACCTCGACGGGTTTGACCAACGCAGAACAAAGATCATTGCAAGCCGTAGGCTGCCGCGTGCGCCTATGGATGTCGCGCACATGGACGACGCGACCGCGTTCGAACTGGCTTCGTTGGAAGCGCTTGATGCGATCGATGAACAGGCCGTCCCGCGACTGAAGGATACCCTGTCCATCCTGCGAACGCCCACATTCGTCCCTTGGCAATACAGCGCCTGGATCATCGGCTACAACCCCAAGAAATTGAAGGAAGCTCCCAAGAGCTTTGCCGATCTCTGGGACCCCAAGTACAAGGGCATCGTCGGCCTAAGCGACGCCCACTGGTTTCACCACATCGAGTCCACGGCACTCAAGCTCGGAAAGTCCCTCGACAACATCAATATCGAGGCCGTGAAAGCCAGCATGATGGAATGGAAGAAAGCGGCCAGCCCGCGTATCTATCCGAACCATCTGCAGATCGAGCAGGCGCTCAAGAACGAAGAGATCCTCGTCGCTCCCGAGTACAAGGCGCGCATCCTGCAATTCGCCTCGGAGGGTGTCGATGTGGTTTCCGCTTATCCGGCGGAGGGCGGCATCGGCATCATCTTCGGTCTGGTGATGCCGAAGAAGGGACCGAATCCTCAGGCGGCGAAATTCTACTGCAATGCGTTGCTAGACCCGGACGGGCTCACGGCTCTGGTCCAGAAGTCATTCTATTCGCCATCAAACACCAAGTCGCTGTTGCCCGAAGCTGCCGCCAAGCAGATCGAATTCACTGAGCAAGAGAAGAAGGCGATCCATAACCGGCCCCATGCATTCTGGCTGAAGAACCGCAATGATCTGCTCGATTGGTGGAACAAAGAATTCAAGAGCTGAACGCGTCTAGATGACCACGCTAGTAGTTGCGCCAGATACCAGCGGCATGCGTGCTGTCGCGAAACGTGGCAGATGGGCCGCTCCGTACGCGTTGTCGGGACCGGCCTTCGTCTTTGTCTCGCTACTGTTGATGCTTCCGCTCCTCATGATGCTGCGGTTGAGCTTCTACCAGTACGACGCGGCACAGATGTACATCCAGGCGTTCACGCTGGATAATTACGTCAGGTTCTTCAAGGACGAATTCTACCGTCAGGTGTTGTGGACGACCCTCTGGGTCTCGGCAGTCACGACGTTGCTGTGCCTCATCGGTGGATTGGCTGTTGCGTATTTCATGGCGAGGACGACTTCAGCCATACTGAAGCGCTACCTGATCATCGCTATCGTCTTGCCGCTGTTCATGGGGAACGTGGCGAGGACCGCCGGATGGATCATCATCCTCGATAACAAGGGCTTATTGAATTTCCTGCTGCAACAACTCGACACGGGAGGCGAAACGCTGCAACTACTCTACACGTCCGGCGCGGTCATCACGGGTCTGACGTCGGTACTATTGCCATTCATGATCGTGACGCTCAACAGCGTCATGCACAATATCGACGTATCGCTGGAGGAAGCGTCACTCAACCTGGGGGCTTCCGCGCTGACAACGTTTCGCCGGATCGTCCTTCCTCTTCTGATGCCGGGTATCTTCGCAGGCTGCGTGCTGTGCTTCATCCTGTCGATGAATGCCTATGCGACGCCCATCCTCATCGGTGGGCCAAAGTTCTACATGATGGCGCCGACCATCTACAAGCAGATATCGGCGGCCATGAACTGGCCGTTCGCCTCGGCGCTGGCGTTCATGCTGATCTCCCTGACGATGGTGCTCACGGTCGTGTCCGCCGTAATGTTCAATCGGACGGCACGGATAGGTGCCGTCCGATGACGAGTATCGGCAAGGCGAGCCCGCTCAGGTGGACCTATCTGATCTTCGTATGGGCCACCATCCTGTTCGTGCTCGTCCCGCTGGCGACAACGATATGGGTCGCGTTCTTCAGCAACAAAATCCTTTCATTTCCTCCCGAGGGATACACGGGAACCTGGTTCGTTCAGGCCTGGAGCCTCGAGGCCTTCAGGAGCGGCTTCTTCCTGAGCTTTCAGGTGGCGATTTGTGCATCGGTGCTCGCGCTATGCCTGGGCGTTCCCGCAGCGCTCGCGATCGGCAGATACCAGTTCCGCGGCCGGGAGTTCATCAACACTGTGCTGATGTCGCCGCTGATGATCCCGGCCATCGTCGCCGGCAGCGCGATCTATCTGTTCTACATTGAGCTCCAGATCTGGAGCGACGTTCAGTTCGCCTCTACGGTTTACGGCCTGACTTTGGCCCATGCCTTGATCGCGATACCTTGGGTGTTGCGGCTGCTCGTCGCATCCTTGGCCGGGCTCGATCCTGCGATCGAGGAAGCATCACTTAGTCTCGGCGCGACGCGGCTTACGACTTTCTTCCGTATAACCCTTCCGCTGATACGCCCGGGTATCACGGCTGGCGTTCTGTTCGGATTCATCGCTTCGTTCGGCGATCTTGAGAAGTCGCTCCTGCTGGTCGGTCCTGGTCGTATCACGCTGCCGATCGCTATGCTCAACTATCTGGAATACCGAACCGATCCGACGATCATGGCGGTTGCGACGATCCAGGTTCTCATCATCGCGATCGCGCTCATCGTTTCCGACCGATACGTGCGTCTCGGCCGAACATTCTGAAGAACAAAAGGGCTAACAGTGTCCAACGTCACTCTCCAGAACGTGGTGAAGCAATACGACTCCGTCGTCGCTGTGAGGGAAATGTCGCTCGATATCGCGAACGGAGAATTCCTGGCGCTGCTTGGGCCCAGCGGATGTGGAAAGACCACGACGCTTCGGATGATCGCGGGCTTTATCGAGGCTAGCGCGGGCCGGATCTTGTTCGGCGATCAGGATGTGACCGATCTTCCGCCCAACAAGCGCAATACGGGAATGGTGTTTCAGGGCTTTGCCCTGTTTCCCCATATGAACGTCCATCAGAACATCGCCTACGGACTGGAGATGCGCCGCGTTCCCAAAGGCGATATCCAACAGCGCGTGGCCAAGGTTCTGGACCTGGTGCAGCTCGGCCGTTTCGCGGAACGCATGCCACGACAATTGTCGGGAGGGCAGCAACAGCGGGTCGCGTTGGCCCGCGCACTGGTCATCAATCCGCATGTGTTGTTGCTGGACGAGCCGCTGTCGGCTCTCGACGCGAAGCTGCGACACGACGTTCGGCTGCAGATCCGACAATTGCAGCAATCGCTGGGGCTGACGACCGTGTTTGTCACCCACGACCAGGAGGAAGCGCTTAGCCTCGCCGATCGGCTCGTGGTGATGAACGGTGGCGCGATCGAGCAGATCGGGAGCCCCGCCGATCTCTACGAAAGACCGGCTACGCCTTTCGTCGCCGACTTCATTGGTAAGACAAACTTCTTCAAGGGAACGCTGGCGGGCGACAGGTTCACGACCGATACGGGAATTTCCCTCAGGGTTGCGCCGAAAATCGCGCGGGCGACGCTGCTTGGGGTAAGGCCCGAGAAAATCAAGATTGCGGTCGGCCCGGCATCGGCGGCAACGGTGCTCGCCGATGCGAACGAGATCGACGGGGTGGTCGAGCTCATCAGTTATCTCGGACCTTTCACCGAGTATCAGATTAGGGTCCCCGGCGAGCAACGGCTTCTGGTTCAGCAGGCCAATCGGGACGTGCCGGAAGCGGTACAGCCAGGGCAGGCGGTCAGGCTCACGATTGCTCCGGAGTGGTGCTTTCTCTTCAATGCCGACCCGGGCACGAAGGCCCTGGAGGGTGAGCCGTAACGGACCATCACCACTTGGTACCGGCGGCGTCGCCATCGCTGCCCGGCGTTCGAACATCGATTTGCGTCAGGAGAACAAGAATATGTCGTCGCAACTGCACGAGCGCTCGATCGTCATTGACGGTCTGATCATCTCCAATTTTGGCCGCGATATATTCGAGGATATGCGAAAGGGGGGGCTTACGGCCGCCAATTGCACGTGCTGCATTTGGGAGGGGTTCACCGAGACGATGCGGAACGTGATGCAGTGGAAACACTGGTTCCGCGAACATGGCGATCTGATCAAGCAGGTCTATACAACCCAGGACATCATGGCTGCGAAAAAGGAAGGCAGAACCGGGATCGTACTGGGGTGGCAGAATATCACCGGTATAGAGGATCAGATCGGCTATCTCAGCCTCTTCAAGGAGCTCGGCGTTGGCATCATTCAGATGGCCTACAACACCCAGAACCTCGTGGGCACCGGCTGTTATGAAAGCAAGGACGGTGGGCTGTCCGACTTTGGACACGAGGTGGTTGCCGAGATGAACCGACTTGGCATCCTGTGCGACCTCTCGCATGTCGGTCCTCAGACGAGCACAGACGTGATCCTTGCTTCCAAGAAGCCCGTGACTTACTCGCACTGTCTGCCCGCCGGGCTCAAGTCCCATCCGCGCAACAAGAGCGATGAGCAACTGAAGTTCATCGCCGATCGCGGCGGGTTCGTCGGCGTTACGATGTTTCCTCCCTTCCTTAAACGCGGGGCTGAAGCATCAGTAGACGATTACGTCGAGGCGATCGAATACGTGATCGACATCTGCGGCGAGCGAAACGTCGGCATTGGGACCGACTTCACTCAAGGCTACGGGCAGCCCTTCTTCGATTGGATCACGCACGACAAAGGATACGGACGCAAGCTCACGGACTTCGGGAGCGTGATCAATCCGCAGGGCATGCGTACCATCGGTGATTGGCCAAATCTCACGGCCGCGATGGAGAAACGCGGCTGGAATTCAAGCAAAATCGAGGGCGTGATCGGAGAAAACTGGCTGTCGGTCTTGCGCGAAGTCTGGGGTGCCTAGATCGCCTGCATACGAATTCGCATAGTAATTGATTGCCACCACTTGTGCACGCCGGTTTGTTGAGGGCGCCTTCCATGAGGAGCTGGTTCACGCAGTTGAGGGCATCGCTTAGGTTCCAAGGAGACGTCAGCGATTTCCACATCTGTCCCGACGGTGCGCAGGTGTCGCTACCCACGGGAGTGAAACAAAGCGACGGGGTTCTTGACTGCCTTGATCGTGCCGGCCTCGACGCTGAAATTAACGAACATGGTCCGGTTCAAAGCGAAAAGGACGGCCGAGTTGGAAGAGGGCGATAGCTTCTCATTCTTGCCTGACACATTCTTGGCTTTAGAGCGTTTTCGAGCCAAGCGTGCCCTCGGACTTGATCCGAGGGTGGACATCGGTTCGCGTAGCAATCAAGTTTACGCAGATTGCGTAGACTTATCTGCGCAGAAAACGCGTCAAGACAAGAATCTAGAACTTCGGTTCTGATTCAATCAGAACCGAAGTTGCTCTAGCCGCCGCATTTGGGCATGAGGCCGTTCACATCCTGCACCAGGCTGGGCATCACTTCCGCGGCGGAACGCTTGCCCGTCACCAGGCTTTCGGTGTGGTTCTTGATCACTTCGATGATCTTCAGCGAATTTCCACCCGGAAAGGACGCCCAGTCCGTCAGCACCGGCAGTTGCTGAATGCTGGTCATGTGGTTGGGGTTCTTGGCATAGAATGACCCGAGGAGCTCGGGTGACTTCACTGCAATCTCATTGCCGGGCATGTAACCGGTATAGTTCACCATCAGCGTCTGACCGATCGGGCCGGTGACAAACTTCACATACTCCCATGCCGCCTTCTGCCGCTCTGCATCCTTCGCGAAGACCATAGCGACATTTCCGCCGGCAGGCAGCTTGCCGCCAGGTGCCGACAACGGAAACGCGACGGTCTTGAAATCAAAGCGGTTGCCGATCTGGCGATCCGCTGCGGCGACATAGGACGTGGAATCGACGAGGATGGCGACGCTGCCGGCGACGAATGACTGACGCACTTGGCTGATACCGAAGTTGGGCATTCCTGACTTGCCAAAAGACTCCAAGGTCTTGAGCGCCCACATGCCGGCATCGTCATCGAAGGCGATTGTGCAGCCGTCGGCCTTCAGCATGCGTCCAGCGCGGCTGGTGACGAGCGACTGCAGCAGCCAGTTTCCGGTCTGGTCCCATTGGTAGTAGAATCCCGTCACGCCGGCTCCGGCACTTGCCTGAATTTTCTGACCTGCGGCGACGAGCTCGGGCCAGGACTTGGGCAGCGCAGTCGGATCGAGACTGGCCTTCTTCACGAGGTCGGCGTTCACATAGAGCACCGGTGTCGAGACCGCGAAAGGCAGACCGTAGAGCTTGCCTTTCCATTGGCCAAGCGCTGCGAGCGTTGAGTAGTAGCCGAGTTTGTCGAGACCACCATCCGCCGCCACAAAGGCATCGAGGGGCGCGCCGAGGCCGCGGTCCACGAACAAGCCGATCTGGTTGATGCCGTTGAAGGCGATATCCGGAAGACGTCCGGTGATCTGGTCGCGCAGGATCTGCTGTGCCCCCTCCTCGTAGCCGGCCGCCGGGTTGCGGAATTTTACCTTGATCTCGGGATGTGTCTCGGTGAAGCGCTTGGCCAGCTCCTGGTGAAGAGCGTTGAAAGTCCCCGGCGTGGTGTAAAGCACGTCGAGCGTTACCTCGGCATGGGCGGGCGCGAGCGCGAAGGCGGCCAGCAATGTGGCACCCACGACCCTCAACACACGGCGCGGCAGCAGTCTGTCGAACATGATGGTGTCCTTTGGTTACTTCATGGCGGTGGTCGCCAGCCCGTCGATGAAGCGGCGCTGGGCGAAGAGGAAAGCGAGCAGCAGCGGGGCGACGATGATCGTGGCGCCGGCCATCAGTGCGCCGAGGAATTGGCCGGCCTCGTCATCGCGGAACAGGAGAATGCCTAGCGCCGGTGTCGAGATTTCTTCGCTCCGCACGGCGATGAGTGGCCAGAACAAGTCATTCCAGTGGGCCACTACCGAGAAGATGCCGAAGGCGGCGAGCGCGGGCGCACTCATGGGCATCATGATGCGCCAGATGATCTCGAACTCACCGAGCCCATCGAGCCGGGCGGCGTGGATGATCTCGTCGGGGATGGATCGGAAGAACTGGCGCAGCAGGAAGATGCCGAAGGCCGAGATGATCCAGGGAAGAATGAGAGCCGCGTAGGTGTCGAGCAGCCCGAAGACGTAGAGCAGGACAAAATGGGGAATGGCCAGCGCCTGCGGGGGTACGAGAAGCCCCACCAGCACCGCGGAAAACAAGGTGTCGCGCCCGCGGAAGCGCAGTTTGGCGAGGGCGTAGGCGCATGGCACGCAGATCACGAGCTGCAGCGCGAAGATGACCGCGCAGACGAAGGCACCATTGAGCAGGAAACGGAGCATCGGCGCCGCGGTCAGCGCAACGCGATAGTTCTCGACGCCGTGGAAGGATTGGGGCCAAAGATGGAAGTCGGGTTGAAAGATTTCGTCCGGTGGCTTCAGGGATAAGCTGACCATCCATACGAAAGGCAGCAACGCGAATGCTGCGGAAGCGACGAGCAAGACGTGGCGCGCGATGCGACCTGCGAGCCGGCGTCGGGGGCGGTGTGCACTCATGAATAGTGCACCCGGCGTTCGATGAACCGCGCCTGGGCAATCGTGAGGGCGATCACGATAGCAAGGTAGACCACCGTCAGGGCCGCGCCGTATCCGGTGCGCAGATAGTCGAAGCTTTCAGAATAGAGCCGATTCAGCAAAACCTCGGAGGCGTAATTCGGACCGCCCTGGGTGAGCACGCGCACGCTATCGAACACCTCAAAGGCGCGGCTTGCGGTGAGGACGATGACGAACATGGTGACCGGCCCCAACATGGGGAGAGTCACGATGCGCAGCCGGTCAAAGAGGCCGTCCGCGCCATCGACTGCAGCGGCATCGTAGAGCTGCTGGGGCACCGCCTTCAGGCCGGAGACAAAGAGCACCATGGCGAAGCCAAAACCTTGCCAAATGCCAATAAGGGCGACGGCGAGGAGCGCGGTATGCTCGTCCCGCAGCCAATTGATGCCGGTCATGCCGAATACGGCGAGCGTCCGGTTGACCAGGCCGATGCTGGGATGAAGCATTGTGCCCCACACCACGGCCATGGCCGACATGGTGGACATGACTGGCAGAAAGTGCACCGCGCGATAGAAGCCGCGCAGGCTAGGGCTCGCTTCGATGAGCAAAGCTGTGGCAAGGCCAAGCCCCACCGTCCCCGGCACCACGATAGCCACATAGATGCAGGTGTTTATCAGGGCCTTCCAAAAGGGCGGGTCCGCCCACAACGCTGCAAAATTCTCGGTACCGACGAAACGGAAGGTGCTGGCGCCCAATTGCCAGTCGGTGAAAGAGAACAGGATCACCGCCGCGGCCGGGCCAAAGAGCAGGCAGATGAGCAGGATCAAGGCCGGCGAGACGGCGAGCCAGCCGACGGTGGCCTCTGCAGCCTGATGCTGCCGACGACGGGCAGCGGGGCGAGCACGGCGGTGGGCCAAGGCCATCACGCTCATGCTGCCACCTGCTCGATATCGCCGCAGCGTCTGCCAGCCTCATCGAACTGCAGCAGTCGCGCGGCATCGACCTTGAGCCCAACCGCGCGGCCGAGCGAAAGGCGCGGTTCGTCGGGTGCGGTGCGGATCACGACGGTTTCCGAGCCGTCGCGGAGCGCCACATGCACGAAGATATCCGAGCCGAGATTTTCAAGATCCGTCACGGTGCCACCGGGCAGGCCAGCGGTTGGCGTGGTCAGGACGGCTGCTTCAGGACGAAATGCGAG
Organism: Bradyrhizobium elkanii WSM2783; assembly: GCF_000472865.1. Lineage (GTDB taxonomy): Bacteria > Pseudomonadota > Alphaproteobacteria > Rhizobiales > Xanthobacteraceae > Bradyrhizobium > Bradyrhizobium elkanii_A. Next base: position 281,672 of record NZ_AXAP01000002.1, read on the forward strand.
GTGCTTGGTCTGCGGTGCAAGGGCTGCCGACAGAATCGGTCGATCGTCCGCCCAATGGCCGCGAGCGACCACGTTGATCTTGGGGCTGCCGATCATCTCTGCCACCTTCAGATCCCGGGGGTCGCGATAGAGCTCGTCTGGAGGGCCCACCTGGAGCAACTCGCCGCCGATCACCACGGCCACGCGGTCCGCCATCGTCATGGCCTCCGACTGGTCGTGCGTGACATAAACGAAGGTGACGCCGAGGCGGCGGTGCAGCGCGGTGATTTCCGCGCGCATCTGCACTCTGAGCTTGGCGTCGAGATTGGATAGCGGCTCGTCCATCAAAAAGACGGTGGGATGCCGCACCATTGCGCGCCCAAGGGCGACGCGCTGGCGTTGCCCGCCGGAAAGCTGGCCGGGCTTGCGGTGGAGCAAATGGGCCACGTCGAGCATGGCGGCGGCCTGCTCCACCTCCACGCGAATGGTTTTTTCGATGCCGGTGCGACCCGGCAGCAGCCCTCCGATCAGCGGCAGGCGCTGTGCGAAGGAGAGTCTCCGCGTGCGCAATGGCAGCGCGATATTGTCGAATACGGTGAGATGGGGATAGAGGGCGTAGGACTGAAACACCATGGCGACGTCGCGGTCCTTTGGACGGGCACCATCCACGGTCCGGCCGCCCACGCTCACCTCGCCGGCGTCTTGATCTTCGAGCCCGGCGATGATCCGCAGCAAGGTGGACTTGCCGCAGCCGGACGGTCCCACCAGGGTCAGGAATTCTCCGTCCTGAATCTTCAGGGAGACGCCCTTCAGGACCGGCACCTCGCCATAGCGCTTCTCGATGCCGCGCAGCTCGATCTCAGCCACAGCCGCCTCGCTGTAGCGCGTTGCCGTCTGTGCCGGAGCCGGGCAGACCGAGATGAGCAAGAATGGTCGGTGCGATGTCGATAACCGAGGCTGCTTTGGAGCGCACCGCTCCGGCCAAGAAGCCCGGACCTGAGATCATCAGGAAAGGGGACTGCTCGGCAGCCCCAAGCCCACCGTGCTGACCTGCGCCGATGACATCTTCCTTGCCTTCGGAACGCTTGGCGGCAAAGCTTGTCCCGACGATGCCGAAAGCGTTGGGAGCCTCGGTGTCGCGCATGGAGACGGCACAGGCGAGTCCGTTGTCGGTGGACTGGCCAATACGGTGCAACTCGGCCCTGGTCAGTACGGTGCCGGCCCAATCTTGGCCGGCCAGGAAGCTTGCGATCGCCGCCTCGCGCCTAGCGGCGTCCGGGTGAAGATAGATCAGTGCCGAAGTGCCGTTGGAGGCGACCACCACCTCGTCGGAATCGAGACTTTCCTTGAGGCCGGCGGCGACCAGCTCGGCCTCGATGTGGATGACGCCGCTCACGGTTTGATGACCGTGATCGGATCCAAGGAGAAAGAGCACATCCTCACGGTCGGGCAATTGCGCCACAGCGTCCATGACGCGCTTCGCGTTCCGATCGGCTTCCGTCAGGACAGCCAGGTGTTCGGGCGAGCCCAGCGGCAGTGCGTGCTGGGACGAGTCGGGTTCGCCCAGCCACATCAGAGTGAGGGCCGGAGGACCCGCGGCCAGCACAGTTTCCGCAATGAAACGCTCGGTCATGGCTCGATCGCCAGCCACGTCCAGGCTCACGCGAAGCTGCTCAGCTTCGGGCAGAGGAATGCGGCCTCGCCCGAACGAGCCAGCGCGATGATAGATGCGTCCATGGCCGTCGGGATCGTGAGCATAGGCCGCACCAGGCGACACGTTGCTGAAGATCACCGCACCACCGTGCTCACGCAGCCGCTCGGCCAGAGTAGGAACGCCAAGGGACCGTCCGGTGACACGTCTTTTGTGCTGGAGAAAATCCGGCCGCCCCGCATCGTGACGCACAAGGCGGCCGTCTTCAACGAGGACCATGGTGTTGCCCTGGAGCCCGTGGTGCGCCGGCAGGCAGCCGGTGGCGAGGCTGGCGGAGACCACGCGCGTGCATGAAGGAAAGACCGTGCTGTAGTCTGAGAATTGCTCGGCGTGCGCGGCGAAGGCGGCTACGTGCGGCGTAGTCTCGGGACTGATGAGGTCCCGGCGCAAGCCGTCGAGGATGACGAGGATGGCGCGGCGCACGTTCATGCATCCACGTCGTTGAGCGGCACGAAAGAGGCGCGACATTCGCGCAGCAGCCGTGCTGGGTCGCTGGTGCGACCGGCTTTCAACCGATGTTTGGCCATCTTTGGCCGCTCGGGCCACGCGCGGAGTTTTCCGTTTACGTCCTGAGCAAGCCGGATCGGCGTCGGTTCACCACTTTGCATGTCGTTCCATCGTTTGCGCCTGAGAGGAGGCGACTCCTAACGGAAGCCGACGACACTTTTGTGACTTATGAGGTACATTTGTTCCGAACGCCGAATTGCGATGTGGAGCGTGTGGCAGGGAGACGGATGTGCTGGACTAGGCAACTCGACGTGGCGCCCGGGCCAATTGTTTAAGACTGCGTTCGCCCTAGGTGCGCTTGCGCGTGATCGAAGGCTCTTCGAAGTCTGTCCGGCGGATCTCATTGAAGAGTGCTTCAGCGGCTGCCGATAATGTGCGACTGCGCCGGCGGATCAGATAGATCGGACGAGAGATCCGTGGTGCTTGCAGAACTCTGACACCAAGTGTCGGACGCTCGAACTGGTGGACGCTAAGCGACGGAACTATTGTGATGCCCAGACCTGCTTCCACCATGCCGGCAAGCGTCGCCATGTAATTCGCTTCGAGATGGGCTTTTAGTTTCGCGCGCTCAAAGGCGGCCTCGAGAGCGCGGCGAACACTACTGTTGTGCGTCAGGTGAATAAACGGATAGGACGCGATGTCAGCGGCAGCGATCTTCTTTTTCGCCAGCAACTCATGGTCTGTGCGGCACACGAGGTAGAAGTGATCGGTTGCCACGACCTGCCCGTCCAAGTCCTCTGCACCGTCAAGTGTCGACAGGGCAAAGTCAACGTCGCCGTTGCGTACCAATGATACGCACGTCTCCGCTATTGCATCGGTCAGCGACAACTGAACGTTTGGATGCCGGGTTGCAAACCGTGATAGTATTTTCGGCATCCAACCGGCAGAGACCGATGGCAGTGCCGCGATCGACACCCGGCCCCGGCGGCGCGCCGCCCGGTCGCGGAAAATCTGAATAACGTCGGACAAATCCGCGTGCAACTGATGAGCGAAAGGCTCGAAGACCTCACCATCGGGAGTCATTTCGACCCTCCGCGTGGTCCGGTCGAACAGCTTGGCTCCTAACGCGTGTTCGAGCGACGAAATGCGGGTGCTGAACGCCGACTGCGACAGCCCGCATCGCTGGAGCGCCAGCCGAAGGCGGTGTTCGTCTTCAACGGCCCGAATGCGTACGTGTCGGCTCAGTGGTACACGAAGGAATGTCCGGCGGCGCCGAGCTGGTCGTATGCGGTGGTCCATGCCCATGGTGACGTGCGCCTGCTCGACCGCGCTGGGCTCGATCAGGTTGTCGATGACCTGGTGCGTGTCAATGAAAGCCGCTTTCCCACCCAGTGGTCGATCGCGGACTACAGCCCGCAGCGCCGCGCCGCCTTGATGCCGCACATCGTTGGGTTCTCGATGGCAGTGACGCGGCTCGAACCCAAATTCAACATCAAGCGGCACTACAGTGACGCCGACAAGCGCGGCGCCATCGTGGGGCTCATCGAGACCGGCAAGGATGATGCCCGACAGATCGCGCGACCGATGGCTGAGACGCTCTCGGTGCAGGGTGATCGCCCGGCTAACGACATTCTTGACAATTATTCAAAGGGCTAGCGCCGAGCTCGCCCTGAACGACCACGGGTCCGTCGCCAACGACTAAGCCTCGACGAGCAGACGGAAGAACCGTCGATCAATCCGTACGGAAGACAGGTTGTCGCGCTGAGGACAACGAATAATGAGTCCCGCAGCATGTCTGATTCGGGACGCCCCAAGATTGTGAAATCCTATTCCAGAATTCGCTCGAACTATGAAGTCTATTTTCAGCTCGAAGCTCCTATAAGTCCTCGATACGCAACCGAATTGCGCAACGGCGTTGCTAGTCTTTCCACAAGGCAGAAATGTCGCGTGGAGCGAGCAACAGGAAATGCGAACGATTGGCTTGATCGGCGGAATGAGTTGGGAGAGTACCGCCGTCTATTATCGACGGCTCAATGAACAGGTCCGAACCCGGTTGGGCGGGCTTCACTCCGCCGAAATCCTGATGAGGTCGGTCGATTTCGATGCCATCGTCAACCTGCAGAAGCAGGGACGCTGGGACGAAGCCTGCAGGATTCTTGCAAATATCGCCCGCGAGCTGGAGGAGGGCGGCGCCGGCTGCCTCCTGATCTGCACCAACACCATGCACAAGCTCGCGGACGAGGTGCAGCGGGCGGTATCGATCCCGCTGTTGCATATCGCCGACGTTACCGCCAGCGCGATCAAGGCCGGCGGATGCAAGCGCCCGTTGCTGCTGGCGACACGCTACACCATGGAACAGGACTTTTATGTGCAGCGGCTGCGCGAGCAGTTTGCGCTCGATCCGATCATTCCCGACGAAACAGATCGCATCGCTGTCCATGACATCATCTTCGATGAGCTATGCCAAGGCGTCGTCAGCGAGCGGTCGCGCCGCCGCTACCTCGATGTTATCGCGCGCGGAAAGTTAAACGGTGCCGACAGCGTGATCCTCGGTTGTACCGAAATCTGTCTGTTGGTCGGACCGCAACACATTGATCTTCCAGTGTTCGACTCGACGATGCTGCACGCCGACGCTGCCGTGGATTTCTCCATGACGAAACAAGCGTCTCATCCGCGTGCAGCGCAGGGAATGAAATCCTGAAGTGGCACCGATCTTGCCTGAAAATCAGCGAGCCGCGAGTAGGTCTGTAAGGAAGTGAGTGAAATGGCTCTGACTATCGATGCGGTGAAGCCCGTTCTCGATCACGCCGTCATTAACGTGATGGGGAAGCTCGACGAGGCGGCCGCGCAATATGACCGGCTCGGCTTCAAACTGACGGAACGTGGTCATCATTCGCTCGGCTCGAGCAATAACCTCGCGATCTTCGGCGAGAACTACCTGGAACTGCTCGGATATCTGCCGGGGAACGAGATCAGGCGCGCCGACCTGTGGGCACATCCGCCCGGGTTGACCGGGCTGGTGTTCAAATCGGTCGACCCCGACCTTGTCTTTGCCGCCTTGAAACAGCGCGGCATTCCAGCGGAGGAGCCGATGGGCTTTTCGCGCCCGGTGTCGCTTCCGGGTGGTGCGCAGGACGCGCGCTTCAGGGTGGTTCGCGTCAGCGGCGAAGAGGTGCAAAACGGCCGCACCTTCTTCTGCCACCACGATACTCCGGAACTGGTCTACCGATCGGAATGGCGTGCGCACCCGAACGGTGTCACCGACATCGTCGAATTCGTCATCGCGTCGAAAGCGCCGTTGCGCACCGCTGCCCTGTACGAGCGGGTGTTCGGCGCACCTTTGCTCACTGAGGTACCTGGCGGCGTATCGTTCCGTGCCGGCACCGCCATCATCCGTCTACTGGAGCCGTCGGCAGTTGCCGAACGCTATGCCGGTGCAGCGCTGGTCGACGAGAACGGTTCGGATCGTATGGTCGCCCTGGTGTTCAAGGTGCCTTCGCTCGAGGCTCCGCGGACGGTGTTCGAGAGGTCGGGGATCGGTTACCGGCCCTATGTCGACGGGATCATCGTCAGCCATGCCGACGCAGCCAATGTGGCGCTCGGGTTCACGGCGCCATGATGATCGATTTCACCGAGAGCTTCGCCTTGGACTATGCGGGCGCCCGCGCCAAGTTCCGCGCGACTGCGGCCGAACTGGGTGGCGCGCTTTCCGACTATCGTCATCCGACCCTAAAGACGCCTGACGGCCAGGATCTCGTGGTCGACGTCGCGCGGCTCGGCGATGCGGCCGCCCCGTCGCAGTTGATCGTGATCAGCGGTACGCACGGCCTTGAAGGTCTCAGCGGCTCTGCGGCACAGATCGCCTGGATGAAAAGCGCTCAAGCGCGCGCGCTGCCGCCTCGTGTCTCCGTGTTGCTGGTGCATGCGATCAATCCGTATGGTTTCGCGTGGGGCACTCGCACGACCGAGAATAACGTCGATCTCAACCGCAATTTTGTCGATCACGAGGCGCCGCATCCTGCCAATCCCGGCTACGCAACGCTGTACCCGGATCTGGTCCCGGACGATTGGACGCCGCCCGCCCTTCAAGCCTATGCCGCAGCGCTCGATCGTTTTCGTGCCGCGCACGGCGATGATGCATTGTTCAATGTGCTGGCGAGCGGGCAGTATGACTTTCCCAATGGCAATAATTTCGGCGGCGTCGCTCGCGAGTGGTCGAACGTTACGCTGGAGAAGATCGTCGTCGATCATCTCGGCAAGGCTGAACGTGTCGGTTTCATCGATTGGCATACCGGGATCGGGGACTGGGCTCAGTCCTTCTTCCTTTGCTTCAACGACGAAAACGGGCCGCTGCACGCCGAGGCCGTGCGCTGGTGGGGCAAGGAGCGGATCATCGGCCAGCGGCCACACAACATGGCGCGGCCGAACTATCAAGGGCTGGTGTTCCACGGCCTGACGACATTCCTCGGCCGCCGGCCGATGGTCGGCGCGGTCGTCGAGTTCGGCACCCGCGGCGTCCATGTCCGGCGCGCGCTGCAACTCGATCTATGGCTCAAGTTCAAGGCCGAACGCGACAGCGAACGGGTGCGGCTTTTGAGAGCCGATCTTCACGACTGCTTCGTGCCGGTATCGGCCAATTGGCGCGAGCAGACCACCGAACAAGCAATCTCAATAACCCAACAGGCGATCGACGGACTGGCGACCTGGTCGCTTGCCGCGGCGGCCTAACACGGAGCTGAATGACAAGATGCGTGCCGTAATCCTTCGCGAACATGGCGACAACGACAAGCTTCAATTCGTGCCTGATTATCCAACGCCGAGGGCGGCGGAGGGTGATGTCGTCGTACGGGTCAAGGCCTCCTCGATCAACTACCACGATGTGTTCACCCGCCGCGGCATGCCCGGCATCAAGGTGCCGCTGCCGGTCATCATCGGCCTCGATGTGGTCGGCGAGATCGCGGAGATCGGCGCGGGCGTTAGCGGATGGAAGGTCGGCGATCGCGTGCTGATTGACCCGGTCAATCGCGTCGAGGGTGGCCTGATGGGCGAGACCCAGGACGGGGGCCTCGCAGAATATTGCCGGGCCAAGGCGCACCAATTGGTCAAGATTCCCGACAATGTCGGCTTCGAGCAGGCGGCGGCGCTGCCGGTGGCTTACGGCACTGCGATCCGCATGATGAACACGATCGGCAAGATCAAGCCGGGTGAAAAAGTGCTGATCCTTGGCGCAAGCGGTGGCGTCGGCGTCTGCTGCGTGCAACTCGCCAAACTGGCTGGCGCCTATGTGATTGCCTGTGCCGGCAGCGAGGAGAAGGGGCGGCGGCTCAAGGAGCTCGGCGCCGACGAAATCATTCTCTACACCCAGACCGATTTCATGAAGGCAGTCTTCGAGCGCCACGGCAAGCCGCATCGCCGCCGTTTCGTCGAAGGCGGCGGCGTCGACGTCGTCGTCAATTTTACCGGGGGCGACACCTGGGTGAAGTCGCTTCGCTGCCTGAAGCTGGGAGGGCGTCTGCTGACCTGCGGCGCCACGGCCGGGTATGCGCCGACCGAGGACATCCGTTTCATCTGGACTTTCGAACTGCAGGTTCTCGGCTCCAACGGCTGGGAGCGCGAGGACATCGAAAAGCTATTCGATCTGGTGCAGGCGGGCAAGCTGCAGGTCCTGATCGACAAGTCCTATCCGCTCGAACAGGCCAAGGAAGCCGTGCGCGTGATCGAAGATCGGGCGGTGTTCGGCAAAGTCGTGGTGACGCCGTGAGCAAGACAGAAGTCACGACCCTTACGGCCGCCGACATCCAGAAGATGCTGGATGTCTCGCCGTTCAATCTGTTCCTCGGCCTGACCGTCATTGACGCCGATCCGGTCAAGCAGGAAGTCACCATGCGCTCGGCGATGCGTCCGGAATTCGAGCGTCGCCCCGGCTCGAAGCAGTGGCACGGCGGCGTCATCGCTTCTGTCATCGACACTGTCGGCGATTTTGCCGTTGGCATGATGGTCGGACGGGGCCTGCCGACCGTCAATTTCCGCGTCGACTATCTCAAGCCTGCGGTCGATACGGCGCTGGTTGCGGTGTCACGCGTGCGCCGCGCCGGCAAGAGCGTCGGCGTCGCTGACGTCGACGTGTTCGACGAGAAAGGCTCACTGCTCGCGATCGGAAGGGGCACCTATTCGACGCTGGATGCAAAGTAACAGCGGGAACGGGGCAAACGGGCGCTGCAATAAGAGCCCGTTCGACGCAATCATAGAGGGGCTACACGATGAGCAGGTTTTCAAGACGCGACTTTCTGATAACCACGGCGGGTGCGGCGCTCGCATCAGGCATGGCCGGACCTGCGCTGGCTGGGCTCGAAACGCCAAAGCGTGGCGGCACACTGATCGGTACCTGGGGCGGCTTTGAGCCGCAATCCCTGTTCGTGCCGCCGGGCGGCGGCTCAAGTCCATACTTCACCTCGACCAAGGTACTGGAGCGCCTGATCCGCCTGACGGTCGATTTGAAGTTCGAGCCGGTGCTGGCCGTCGACATCAAGCCATCGGCCGACTTCAAGAGCTATACGATCAAGCTGCGCGAGGGCGTCACCTGGCATGATGGCAATGCCTTCACTGCCGACGACGTCGTTTTCAACGCGATGCAGTACTGGAAGCCGATCTCGGCAGGGGTCTCGCTCGACGCGCTCGAGGGCGCGGAGGCCGCCGACCCGCTCACCGTGGTGCTGAAGTTCAAGGCGCCTGTCCCGGAGTTCTTCCTCAAGTCCGTTCTAGCAGGCAAATCCGGTTTGGTGATCCCGAAGCACATCTATGCCGGCAGCAACATCATCACCAATCCGATCAACAACGCGCCTATCGGTACCGGCCCGTTCAAAGTCAAGGAATGGGTGCGTGGCAGCCATGTCGAGTATCTGCGCAACGAGAAATACTGGAACCCGGGACTGCCGTACCTCGACCGCCTGGTCATCCGCTGGTGGCGCGATCCGGCGTCACGGGCTGCTGCTTTCGAGGCGGGGCAACTCGACATCGGCACCTTCAATCCGATCCCGATGCCGGATATCGCGCGGCTCACCTCCGGCGGCAAGTTCATTGCCGAGACCAAGGGTTATTCGAACTCGGCCTGGGTGACGACGATCGAGTTCAACCAGCGCCGCGAGATATTCAAGAAGCGGGAGGTGCGGCAGGCCCTGATGCAGGCCATCGACCGGCAGTTCATCGCCGACACGGTGTTCTTCGGCCGCGCCCGTCCCTCGATCGGCGCGGTGGCGAGTTCGAATTCCATCTTCTTCACCAAGGACGTCCAGGACTATCCGTTCGACGTCAAGAAAGCAGAGAAGATTCTGGATGCTGCAGGTTTCCCGGTGAAGGGCGGCTCGCGCTTCAAGCTCAGCCTGGTTTCGGCCGGCTGGTTCGAGGAGAACATCAAGATCGGCCAATATGTGAAGCAGGCGTTCGAGGACCTCGATATCACCGTGGATCTCGCGGTGCCGGATCGCGCCACCTCGCTCAAACGAATCTACAGCGACTACGACTATGACGTCGCGATCTCCAACAATTCCGGGAGCGTCGAACTGATCCCGAGCACGACGCAATATTACACCACCGACGGCATCGTGAAGGGCGCCGCGTTCCGCAACGCGACCGGCTATTCCAATCCGAAGCTCGATGAGATCGTCGCCAAGATGACGGTCGAAACCGATGAGCCGAAGCGCGTCGCGCTGGCCAAGGACTTCGATCGCCTGGCTACGATAGAAGCTCCGCTGCTTCCGATGGTCGATCTGGAGCCGGTGACGATCGTCCGATCGGACGTCCGCAATCATTCCGCTACCGCCGACTTCATGGGGGAAAGCTGGGCCGAACTCTGGCTCGATCGCTAGATAAGGGAGCATCGACTTGAACCGCATCGTGCTTCGCCGATTGGCTCAGGTAATCCCGCTAGTCCTGGCGGTGATCGTGCTCAACTTTGTGCTGATCCATCTCGCGCCGGGCAGCCTGTTCGACGTCATGACTGCCGAGCAGCAGATCTCCGATCCGGCGATGCTGGATCAGCTCCGTCACACCTACGGCGTCGACCAACCGACCTGGGTACAGCTCGCCAAGTATATCTGGTCGGTGATGCGGCTCGATCTCGGCTTCTCCTACCGGCAGAACGCGCCGGTACTCAACGTGATCATGGACCAGTTGCCGGCGACCGTGATCCTGATGCTGGCGGCGACTTCCGTTGCACTGCTGGTGGGGGTCACGGCGGGCGTGCTGGCGTCCGTCAGAGTCAACACGATCTGGGACAATTTGATCTCGCTTGCTGCCGTGTTCTTCTTCGCCGCGCCCAGCTTCTGGCTCGGCATCATGATGACGGTGCTGTTCGCGGTCAAACTCGGCTGGTTTCCGGTCGGAGGGATCCGGACGATCGGAGCCGGCAACGGCCCGTTCGCCGATGCGCTCGATGTCATGCACCACCTAGTGCTCCCAGCGACGGCGCTCGGGTTGTTCTATGCCGCAACCTATGCGCGGGTGATGCGGGCCTCGATGCTGGAGGTGTTCCGGCTCGACTTCGTCCGCACCGCGCGCGCCAAGGGGCTCTCGCCGGCACGCGTTGTGCTCGCGCATGTCATGCGCAACGCGTTGCTTCCGATCGTGACGCTGCTCGGCCTGCAACTCGGCACCATTCTGGGCGGCTCGGTCGTGATCGAGGCTGTGTTCAGTTGGCCTGGCATCGGCAGCCTGCTGTTCGACAGCGTGATGAGCCGGAATTTTCCGATGGTGCTTGGCGTACTCGTGCTTGGCTCGCTGCTCGTGGCCGTCGCCAACGCAACCGTTGACTTGCTCTATCTGCGGCTCGACCCGCGCATCCGGGCGAGGTAGGCGGATGCTTAATCTCGCGATCGATTTCGCCCGCCGTTTCGCGCGCAACCGCGCCGCGCTGATCGGTCTTCTGCTGGTCATTGTCGTGGTCGGCGTCGCCCTGGCGGCGCCCTGGTTGTTTCCGCGCAATCCCTTGCGCATCGTCGGCCGTCCCGAGATCTGGCCCTTTGTCAATTCGCGCTACCCGTTGGGCACGGACTCGCTTGGCCGGGACATCGCGGCGATGATCGCCTACGGCGCGCGCACGACGTTGTTGATCGGGCTATGCGCGAGCCTGACGGCGACTCTGATCGGCATCACGATTGGCGCCACCGCCGCTTATTTCGGTGGCTGGATCGACGAAATGCTGATGCGTTTCACCGAGCTGTTTCAGACCATTCCGAATTTGATTTTCGTGCTGACCATCGTCTCGATCCTCGGCCAGAAGATTGAGTATGTCACGGTCGCTGTCGGCATCGTCACATGGACTCCAATTGCGCGACTGACGCGGGCGGAATTCATGGCGCTACGCGATCGCGAGTTCGTGCAGGCCTGCCGCGCCATGGGCATGGGAAACTTGCGCATCATGCTTGGCGAGATCCTGCCGAATGCGCTGCCGCCGGTGATCGTGCTGTCTTCGCTCGTGATAGCCGGCGCCGTGCTGTTCGAATCCGCAGTGTCGTTCCTCGGGCTCGGCGATCCCAACGTCTCAAGCTGGGGGCGGCTGATCGGCGATGGCCGGACCCTGATCCGCACCTCCTGGTACATCTGCGCCGTGCCGGGCCTTGCGATCATGATCACGGTGCTGGCGCTCAACCTGGTTGGCGATGGTCTCAACGATGCGCTTAATCCGAAACTCAGGGATCGTTGACATGGCGGCTGGCAACGGTCCGATTCTCGAGATCGATCGGCTGCAGGTGTCGCTGTTCACGCGCCGCGGCGTGCTGCCGGCGGTGGACGGGCTGTCGCTGACGGTGGCTGCGAGTGAGACGGTGGCGATTGTCGGGGAATCCGGCTGCGGCAAATCGCTGACGGCGCTCGCAGTCATGCAGCTGTTGCCACATCCGCCGGCGAAGATCGTCGGCGGCAGCGTGCGTTTCATGGGCCGCGAGCTGACGTCCTTGTCCGATCGCGAGATGCGACGGGTTCGCGGCAAGGACATCTCGATGATCTTTCAGGATCCGATGACCTCGCTCAATCCGGTCACCACCGTCGGCGACCAGTTGATCGAGGCGATCCGGTGGCACAATGACGTCTCGCGCGCAGAGGCGCATGCCCGCGCCGTCGAATTGCTGCGGCAGGTGCGCATCCCCGATGCGGAGCGACGGCTGAACGATTTTCCGCATCAGATGTCCGGCGGAATGAGCCAGCGCGTCATGATCGCAATGGCGATCGCCTGCGGGCCGAAGCTTTTGATCGCCGATGAGCCGACCACAGCGCTCGACGTGACGATCCAGGCGCAAATACTTGCCTTGCTCAAGGAACTGCAAGCGAGTTCGGGCATGGGCCTGATCATCATCACGCACGACCTCGGCGTCGTGGCCGAGACCGCCGACCGTGTTGTGGTGATGTATGCCGGCCGGAAGGTCGAGGAGGCGCCGGTAGAGGCGCTATTCGAACGGCCGCTGCATCGCTACACCCGCGGCTTGCTTGGTGCCACGCCTTCGGCGACGCGCCGGGGCGGCACGCGGCTTGCGGAGATCGGGGGCAGCGTGCCGCCGCTGTCGGATCTGCCGGCCGGCTGCGCCTTCCAGAACCGCTGTCCCGACGCATTCGATCGTTGCGGTGCGGAGAGGCCCGGCCTGATGCCGCTATTGCCGGGGCGCACCGCCGCGTGTTTCGCCGCCGAAGAGGAGCTGTCGCGACATGCCGCTGTTGTCCGTACTTAGCCTTTGCGTTCAGTACCAGACCGCGCAGGGCACTGTGCGCGCAGTCGACGACGTCAGCTTTGAGCTCGAAGACGGAGAAACCGTCGGCTTGGTCGGCGAATCCGGTTGCGGCAAGTCGACGCTTGGCAAGGCAATCATGCGGCTGGTGCCGAGCTCCGACGGCCGCGTCGTGCTTGACGGGCAGGACATCACGAGCATGCCGAACGCGCAGCTCAAATCCGTGCGCAAGAACATGCAGATGATCTTTCAGGATCCGTATGGCTCGCTCAACCCGCGCCACGACGTCGGCACCATCATCGGCCAGCCGCTCAGCGTCGCCGGCTGGTCGCGCCGTGACATCCGCGATCGTGTTGCCGAGCTGATCAAGCAGGTCGGCCTGCCGGCGGACGCCGAGCGCCGCTATCCGCACGAGTTCTCCGGCGGCCAGCGGCAGCGTGTGGGCATCGCGCGTGCGCTTGCGCTGCGGCCGAAAGTCATCATCTGCGACGAGCCAGTATCGGCGCTGGACGTCTCCGTCCGCGCGCAGGTGATCAATCTGCTGCAGGACCTGCAGCAGCAGACCGGCGTGTCCTTTCTCTTTATCTCCCACGACCTCTCGGTGGTCGAGCATATCTCCGATCGCCTGATCGTGATGTATCTCGGTCGTATCGTCGAAAGCGGCAGCGGTGAAGAGATCTGGCGGCAGCCGGCGCATCCTTACACTCTTGCCCTGCTGGCTGCGGCGCCGATCGCCGATCCACGATTGGCGCGCGGCCGCGCCAAGCAGGTCTTGCAGGGCGAATTGCCAAGCCCGCTCAATCCACCCCAAGGCTGCAGCTTCCATGAGCGCTGCCCGATGGCGCGCGAGCGCTGCGGCAAAGAGCGGCCGCTGCTGCGGAAGGTGTCCGGCGGCCGAATGGTGGCCTGCCATTACGACTTGCTTGAGCAGCCCGCCGAACTGCCGCGGGCAGTGAATGCGGCCAGTTAGCTGATACGAAGGACGGAGTTCTGCCGATGCGTTGGCACAATTTGGGCGACCTGATCGATCGCAGGGGCAATCTGGACAAGGAAGCGATCATCGATCTCGCTTTGCCCGGTGGCCCGAGAATCTATACCCACCGGCGCGTCGATCAGCTCGCCAACGGGGTCGCAAAGTACCTGACAAACCGCGGATTTTCCCGCGGCACTCATATCGCCATCCTGTCATTCAATCGCGCCGAATATGTCGCGGCCTATTTTGGCATCATGCGCGCGGGCTGTATCGCGGTGCCCGTCAATATCAAGGTCGCGCGCGACACCATCGACTATGTGATTGATGATGCCAAGATCGCGCTCGCCTTTGTCGACGCTGCGAACCGCCCTCAGGTTCGCGAGGGCATTCCGGTGATTGACTTCGACGACGCCGGCCCGAACGGTTTTGCCGCAAGCATTAAGCCCTTCGAGTCCTTCGACAGTGTCGTGGCCGGACCGGACGAAGTGGGCCAGATGCTCTACACCTCCGGCTCGACCGGCCGGCCGAAAGGCGTGCCGTTGTCGCATCTCGGTCAGCTCTGGGCGCTTTCCACCCGAACCAGCGGAGCGCTCAACGAAAATGAACGCTACATCATCGCGCAGCCGCTGTTCCACATGAATGGGTTGTTCGCGACCAAGACGATCTTTGCGACCAATGCATCCGTGGTGCTGCTGCCATCGTTCGAGACCAGGAGCTATATCGAGGCGATCGCCAAATACAAGGCAACGGCGGCGACGGCCGTCCCCACCATGTGGGCGCGGGTGATCAAGGAGCGCGAGTTGCTGGCTCAGAACGACATCACATCGATCAGGCGATTGATGCTTGGCTCGGCGCCGATGACGATGGGTCTGTGGGACAAGATCAAGCAGGTCCTGCCGAACGTCACGCTTTCCATCGGCTACGGCACCACCGAAGCCGGGCCGGCAGTGTTTGGACCGCATCCGAAGGGCATTCCAACGCCGCCGCTCGCGCTCGGCTATCCCATCGATCCCGAGGCAGTCAAGCTCATCAATGGTACCGAGAATGAGGGTGTGCTGTTGATGCGCAATCCTGCGCTGATGGATCACTATCACAACCTGCCGCAGCAGACGGCGAAGGCGATCACCGACGGCTGGTATTACAGCGGCGACGTGATGCGTCGCGACGAGAACGGCTTCTACTATTTCGTCGGCCGTGCCGACGACATGTTCGTCTGCTCGGGCGAGAACGTCTATCCCGGCGAGGTCGAGAAGTTGCTGGAGCGTCATCCGCAGGTGCAGCAGGCTGTGGTGGTGCCGCTGCCGGACGAGGAGCGCAGCCAGGTCCCGGTCGCCTTCATCGTCACCCGCGCCGACGCCAAGCCGACCGTGGACGATATCCGGAAATTCACGATTGCCAATGGACCGGCCTATCAACATCCGCGCCGCATCGAATTCGTCAATGAATTGCCCTGGGCCGGCACCAACAAGATCGACCGCAAATCGCTGATTGATCGCGCCCGCCAGCTCGAGGCGGCGAAAGGCTGGTCGGTGTGAGCGCGCTGGCAGGCAAGATTGCATTGGTCACCGGCGCGAGCCGCGGCATCGGGCAGGCGATCGCACTCAGGCTCGCCGGGGACGGTGCGATCGTTGCGGTTCATTATCACTCTGCCGAGGGTGCCGCGCGCGCTACCGTCGACGAGATCATCGCTGCCGGTGGGGCTGCGTTTGCATTGCAGGCGGACCTATCGGCGCGAAGCGGTGCTGCGGCGCTCACCGCAAGGTTCACTGCGGAACTAACCGAGCGATACGGCAAGACAGCGTTCGATATCCTCGTCAACAATGCCGGTGTCGGCAAGCGTGCGACGATCGAGGAGATCACGGAAGAAGATTTTGAGCTTCTGTTGCAGACCAACCTCAAATCGCCGTTCTTTCTCATCAAGGCTCTGCTGCCCCACTTGCGCGATGGTGGCCGCATCATCAACATTTCGTCGATGGGAACGCGCGCCGCTTATCCCGCCATGGCGGGCTATGCGCCGACAAAAGCGGGCCTGGAGGCGTTGAGCCGCCTGCTCGCTGTTCATCTCGGCGGGCGGCAAATCACGGTGAACTCCGTGATGCCGGGCGCCACTGCGACCGACATGAACGCGAATGCGCGCGACCCCGTCGCCAGCCGCGAAGTTGCCAATTCGATTGCGCTTGGGCGCGTCGGCCAGCCGGCCGATATCGCCAAAGTCGTCGCGTTCCTGGCGTCCGACGATTCTGGCTGGGTCACTGGCCAACAGATCGACGCCAGCGGCGGCCAGCGGCTGTAAGCCGCAGTGCCGCCGGAACAGGCAAGGATTGGCCGCTTTAGCCGTCCGATGCCTCGCCTGGCGGGCTTTTCATCAGCAGATTTCCCAAGAGGGGGGCCGCGCTTGCGGCGGGGACGCTACACGCTGCCGCGAGATTGTACAGCGTCTGATGAAAGTTCATGCTAGCCGCAGCGCGTGCGTGACAATAATATTCTTCAAACAAGGTTCATCGCAACCAAAACATTCTTTTTCCTCCTGGATTCGGAGGTTTGCATGCTCGACGACTTCGACCGCAAGATCTTGGCGACGCTGCAGGTGAATAGCAGCCTCTCGATGCAGGAGATTGCCGAGCGGGTCGGGTTGAGTTCGACGCCCTGCTGGCGGCGGATCCAGAAGCTTGAGAGCTCCGGCTACATCAAACGCCGGGTGGCGCTGTTGGACGCGGAAAAGCTGAACCTTGGCGTCAGCGTCTTCATCGCCGTCAAGACCAACCAGCACAATGCGGAATGGGCGCAGAAATTCCGGAAAATCGTCACGAGCTTTCCGGAGGTCGTGGATTTCTATCGCTTGAGCGGCGACGTCGACTATTTGATCCGAGCCGTCGTGTCCGACATTCGCGCCTATGACGATCTCTACCAGCGATTGATCGCAAAGATTGACCTGCACGACGTCTCATCGATGTTCACGATGGAGCAGATCAAGTCGACCACCGAATTGCCACTCGCGAGTCTCGCGTGAGCGACTGAGGCGGGCACCCGCGTGTCTGGGCTGGATCGTCGACACAGCCTAGGGGCTATGGCTGTCGTCAAACCGTAATATTACGTCACTAGCGTCCGCCGCGCGTTGGCTTGGGATGTGCGCTGACGCGCAATTTGGACCGTCGGCGGGCAGGTCGTAGCGCTGGGAAGCTGGAACGGCTGTCCTGATCTGCGTGGGCGGGGACAGTGGTGATGCTTCGATCGGCCCTAGCCGAACTCAGACCGGATCGCGCCAAGCGTGTTGTCGTTACGGGGGCCAATAGGCGACTGGCAGCTTGGGCATGCGCATTGGCCGTCGCGGGCATGGCTGCGGGTATCGACGTGGCCGCGGCTCAGACCAGGCCAGCGAATGCGCCGATCGAATTCAATATCCCCTCGCAACCACTCGCCGCCGCGCTCAATCGCTATGTCGATGCGACCGGACGCGACGCCCTCTACGACACGAGCCTTGCGGCCGGGCGCCTCTCCGGCGATGTCCAGGGCGTGTTTGCACCGGACGAGGCGCTCCGAAAGCTCTTGTCTGGCACAGGTTTGGCTGCCGAGTTCGTGGCCGAGACGACTTTCGTGCTGTTGCCGGAGCCACTCGCCACTCAGCAGGCGGCGCAGCAAACACGATCGCCAGAACATCGGCGTTACTATGGACAGATTCAGGCGAGCATTGCGGATGCTCTTTGCCGATCGGGCGGCGCGCGTCCGGGCAGCTATCGCTTCGCCACTGTGTTCTGGATCGCGCCAGACGGCACCGTCCAGAGATCCCAACGTATCGGGTCCACCGGCAAGCCTGACGCTGATGACCGGATTGATGCGACCTTGCGCAGCGTGCGCTTCGACGAGCCACCGCCGGCGGGCTTTCTGCAGCCGGTCTTGATCTTGATTGTGCCGCAAGGACCCGGTGTGGCGCAGGGGTGCGGCAAGGCCGATTCCAACCTCCGATCGGCTGGGACCCGGCCATGACCGAGACCGCCTTGACGATCATCCGCCGGCTGTTTGTCGATCGCTATGACGACCTCAAGGCGCGCTTGACTCAACGCCTCGGCTCGGCCGATCTCGCCGGCGATGCGATGCAGGATACATGGTTGCGCCTGTCGCGCGCGGAATCGATTGGCGCCGTACAAAGCCCGCGCAGCTATCTCTTCCGGATCGCGCTGAACGTGGCAGAGGATCGCCGCCGGATGGAGCGGCGTCAACGCATATCGGCGATCGAGATCGAAAGCCTGCTTGAGCTGCCCGATCATGCGCCGACGCCTGAGCAAACCATGTTGGCGCGGTCTGACCTGGAGGCGTTCGAGGCGATCGTCAACGAGCTCCCCGAGCGGCGCCGGGTGATCTTTCTGGCGGCCCGGCTCGGCAATGTTCCCCGCCAGGAAATCGCCGATCGGCTCAGCATCTCCCGGCAGCTCGTTGCGAAAGAACTCCGGTTGGCACTCGAACATTGCCTGGCGCGCTATAAGGAATTGAAGGGTTGAGCGTGCACTTTCGGTCGCCGAGAATCGTCTTAGAGGTAAGAATTCCTGCGATCGTCGCTTGCTGTCTCACGGAGGCAGCGGCGAAAGGCACAACATTGAGATGAACAAGGCACACCCTGGTTTGGACCCGGTGGAGCGGGAAGCGGTCGACTGGCTGCAGAAGCTCACATCCAGAGAGATGACGCCGAAGGACATGGCGGCGCTGGAACTCTGGCGCGCGCGCAGTCCTCTGCATGAAGCCGCCTTTTTGGACGCGAAGCGCCTGTGGCATACGGCTGGTGTCGCCGGCCATGCTCTGTCGGGTCCGGATGAAAGCTTCCTAGCCAGGCTCGATGCGCTGGGACGGCGCCGCAGGATGAACCGCCGCGCGGTATTGAGCGCCGGCGTCGCGGCACTTGCCGCGGCGTCGGTCTACGGCGTGCTCAACCCGCCGTTCGGATTTTGGCCGTCATTGTCCGAACTCAATTCGGATTACCGCACGGGCACCGGCGAGCAACGCCATGTCACATTCGCCGGCGACGTGACGATCGGCCTGAACACGCAGACGAGCCTGGCCGTCCGTCCTGCGGAAGGAATCGAAGATCGCATCGAGTTGATCTCCGGCGAAGCATCGTTTGCAACATCGATGCGCCCGGCGCGATCGCTCGTGGTCCTGGCGGCGCACGGCAGGACGATCGCCGAATCCGGCCGGTTCGATGTCCGCTACACCGCAAGCGGCGAGCGGTCCCCGGTCAGCGTGACCTGTTTCGACGGCGCGGTGCGGATCGAACGTGGAGCCGACGTTGTGGCCCTGCGACCCGGCCAGCGCGTGCGCTATGATCTTGCGGGACTGAGCGAGATTGCCGCAGTCGATCCGCAGCTAGCCTCGGAGTGGCAGCGCGGCATCGTCGAATTCCGCGGCACGCCGCTCGTCGAAGCCGTGGAAGAAATCAATCGATATCGACCCGGCCGCATCATCTTGATGAACGCGGCCTTGGGCCAGAAACAGCTCAGCGGTCGCTTTCGTATCGATCAGATGAATGAGGCGCTGCTGGGATTGGGGCGCGCGTTCGGCGCAAAACTGCAGCGGTTGCCGGGTGGAATCGTGCTGCTGAGCTGATTCGGACGGGACGGGTAAAAAATTTCTCAAAAAAATCTTCCGAAAGCGTAGTCAACGGCCACTCGGGATTCGGTCTTAGCGGTGAGACCTCTCTTGACCCCCGAGGCGGCGGCGACTTCCGGCTGCAGCGTCAGGGGCGTACCGTCGTCTGAAGGAGCCGCCCGATGTCCGCCCGTTCACCCTCGACCGCTAACGGTCCCATGCGCCGCCATGCCCGTCACGCGGCGCTGCGAACCGGCGTCAGCGTGGTGGCGCTGTTCCTGGCCAATACTGCAGTGGTGGCACGTCCATTAGGCGGACAGGCACCGACACCATCGGCGGCGGCGATGGCTGCATCGCAGTCGGCGGCGCAGGACGCGGCGACGGTCGCCAAGCAAAGCCAGGATGGGATGGCGCGGGCCACGCGCGCCATCCAGGCGATGCAGGCGGTGCAGGACGCGGCGCGCAGCGCAGCGCAGGCCGCGCAGCGCTCCGCGACGCTGCCGCAGGTCGCTGTGCCGAATGGGCTGGCGCCGGGCGGCCTGCAGGCGGCGGCTGGATGGCAGGGCGCCAATGCGCCGACGCAGGCCGTCGATGCCAGCGGCCAGACCCAGGTCGGCATCCAGCAGACCCGGGCGCAGGCAATCCTGAATTGGAATTCGTTCAACGTCGGCGCGCGCACCACGCTCATCTTCGACCAGCAGGGCAACGCCAGTTGGGTGGCGCTCAACCGCGTGGTCGGCAGCACATCGCCGAGCCAGATCCTCGGCAACATCAAGGCCGACGGGTCGGTCTATGTGATCAACCAGAACGGCATCATCTTCGGCGGTGCGAGCCAGATCAATGTCGGGTCGCTGATCGCCTCGACCGCCAATATCACCGACACCCAGTTCCTCAATAGCGGCATCTACTCGCGGCAGGAAAGTGGCCAATACGTGCCCAGCTTCACCGATGCTGGTGGGGCCGTGAAGGTCGAGGCCGGCGCGCTGATCTCGACCCGCGCGCCGTCGTCGGCGAAGCAGGGCGGCGGCTTCGTCCTCTTGATGGGCACCGAGGTCAGCAACGCCGGCGCGATCAGCGCGCCGCGCGGTCAGGTGCAGCTTGCGGCCGGCAACGATTTCCTGCTGCGGCCAGGCTACGGCACCGACGCCAACCAGGCCTCGACCACGCGCGGCAACGAGATTTCGCCGATCGTCCGCGATGCGCTTGCGGTCGTTGGCAATTCCGGCCTGATCTTCGCGCAGCAAGGCGATATCACATTCGCGGGTCGCAGCATCGGCCAGGACGGCGTGCTGGTTGCCACTACCTCGGTCAACACCCGCGGCACCATCCACCTCCTGAACGCCGCCTCCGACGCCGCCGGCAGCGTCACGCTCGGCAGCGGCAGCCTGACCGCCATCCTGCCCGAGCTCGGCAGCGCCGAGACCGCGCTCGACAGCCAGCGCAACCAGTTGATCGCCGATTCCAACGCCTTCACCCACGTTCCGACCGCCAACGCCCAGTTCAACAATCTCTCGCTGCTCGCCGATCGGCTCGACCAAGGCCGCGTCGAAATCGTCAGTGGCAGCAACGTGGTCTTCAAGGGTGGCTCTATCACGCAGGCGCAAGGTGGCCAGGTTGCCGTCTCCGCCGCTCGCCGCGTTTTCGCCGAGAATGGCGCGGTGATCGATGTCTCGGGCGTGCGCGGCGTGCTGCTGCCGATGTCGGCCAACAACATCATGGTCAACGTGCAAGGCAATGAGCTGCGCGATTCACCGGTCAATCGCGATCAGGATTATCTGAAGAACGCAGATGTCTGGATCGACGCGCGCAATCTGGTGCTGGTGCCGGCTGGCACAGGCGGCTATGCGACCGACCGCTATTATACGCCGGGCGGTCTGCTCGAGGTCTCGGGCTATCTCGCCAATACCGCCCATCGCATCGGGGAATGGACCGCGCTCGGCGGCACCATCACGCTGGCGGCGCCGGAGGTGGTCGCGCGGAAGGGGGCAGTGTTCGACGTCTCCGGCGGCTCGGTCAGCTACGAGGGCGGCTATATCAGGACCACCAACTTCCTCGGGGCGGACGGCCGAACCTACAATATCAATAATGCGCGCGCCGATATGCAGTTCATGGCGCTCGGCGGCGGCTATGTGCGCAAGCACTATGTCGAGGGCAAGGTTTACGATCCGCTGACCGAGATCTGGACGTCCCCGTTCGGCAAGGGCAGCGTCTCCACCCGCTGGGAAGATGGTTACACCGTCGGCCGCGACGCCGGCTCCCTTATCCTGTCGACGCCGACGTCGATTTTCGAAGCCACCATCCTCGCCGACATCGTGAAGGGTGAGCGCCAGACCGGGAACCGGCCTTCCGGCACCGCCGACGGCTACAAGCTGCCCCAGGACGTCGCGCCGCTCGAGGGCAGGCTTGCGCTGGGCAGCTACTCGGGTATCGGTCTCACCGATGCATCCGCTGCGCGGGTCGTCTTTGGCCGTGTGTCTGATATCACTGAGGCGCTGAACGACAAATCGGCGTTGCCCGACAGCCGCATCGGCACCGCGTTGTTTGACGCGGACGCGATCAATGCCGCCAAGCTGGGCGGTCTCAACTTTGCGAGCAGCAAGGAAATCGTTGTCGAGGCGCCGCTTGAACTTGCGCCCGGCGCGGAGGTGACCTTCGCGGCGCCGCATGTCGATATCGGCGCAGACGTCACGGCTCATGGCGGCAGTATTACGCTGACCAATCTCATGCATGCCGTGCTCGGCCAGGGGCAGAACGCGAAATGGTGGGCGCTCAACGACGCGAACGGCAATTCGCAGGTCACGATCGGCGAAAGGGTTGCCATTGATCTCAGCGGATTGTGGACCAATGAACAGCGCGACACGCCAGCGGATTCATCACGTCTCGCGCATCTTGATGGCGGAAATTTCACCGTCTCGACCACAGGCGGCATCACGCTTTCGAAGGGTTCGCTCATTGACGTGTCGTCAGGCGGCGCGATCCTGGTGGATGGCAAAACCAAAGGCGGCAAGGGCGGCAATGTCAGCCTCGTCGCCAATGATTATGCGCATCTGGCCTCGACGCAGTTCTTCACCAATCCGCTCATCCTTGAGGGCGCTATCCGCGCGTATGGTTTTGGCGGCAGCGGCACGCTGACATTGGATGCGGGCCAGGCGATCGCGATCGGCAAGGCCGTGGCCGATGCGCTGGTGCTCGACCCCGAGCTGTTCCGGTCCGGCTTCTCCGCGTACAAGATCTCCAGCAACACTGGCATGGAGATCGGCGAGGGAACGCGCCTTGACGTCGAGGTGCCGGTCTATCGCTTCACGGACAAGAGCTATGACGCGGCGACGGGAAGCCCTGTCGCGGATGCCGCGGAGCTGTGGACGCCGCCGAGCTTCATCATCAACCCCGTCGCGCATAGCGTCACGCAGCGCGCCGGCGCCGATGTGACGCTCTGGAGCCTGCATGATTTCACGCTGGCGAAAGGCGCCTCGATCAATGTCGATGCGGGGCACTGCGTCTCGATCTTCGCCAATCGCCAGACCGTCATCGACGGCGCGATCACGGCTCCCGCCGGCAATATCCTGATCACGAGCCTGCAGGACGCGCCCGGCGACACCAGGTACAATTCCGGCTATGGCGAATTCGCCCTGACGCGGTCGATCTGGATCGGCAACGCCGCGGTGCTGGATGTCTCCGCACGTGGCGCGGTGGGACGCGATGAGCGCGGCGTCTCCTACGCAGCCGTGCCGGACGGTGGCACGATCCGCATCGGTGGCACGGGCGCGGTCGACAACGCGGGCGTGCCCGTCGTCAGCGATGCGTTTGTGATCCTTCGTCCCGGCGCCTTGATCGATGCATCGGGCACCTCCGCGCTGGTCGATGTCTCCACCGGCAACGGCTATGTCTCGACGCCTGCCGCCAGCAATGGCGGGACGATCTCGCTCTATTCCGCCTTCGGCATCACGCTCGACGGTACCTTGCGAGCAGCTAGCGGCGGCAGCGGCGCCTCCGGCGGAACGCTGAATCTGACGATGGCTGAACGAGGTTATACGTTGGGGCAACCCAACGCGAATTCGCCCTATGCCATCGGCGAACTGACGGAAGACTTCCAGAGATCGCGCGATATCACCCTCGTGCAGTATGCGGGTCGCAGTGGCCTCAGCGCCGATCTCAAGCCGGGTGAGGACGATCCGACATTGCAATTCGGGCGCACCGTGATCGGTGTCGACCAGATAGAGCAGGGTGGGTTTGGATCGCTTTCGCTCTCGACTCGCGATCTCTTTGTTTTTGGCGGCAATATCGAGCTTCAGCTTTCGCGCAGCATCCGCTTGTCAGGCGGTGTGATAACGGCGCCCCCCGATCAATCCAGTGCCAGCATTCGCCTTGCGGCGCCTTACGTCCGCCTGGATGGGTTCAACTACAGTGGGACAAAGCCCGCAGCGGGTGACAATGCCAGAGGCTATTATCCCGGCATCAATGTGCCGAGCGGCTTCCTTCTTGCTGCTCCTCAATTGATCGCGAAGGACAGTCATTTTACCATCTCCGCCGATCTCATCGATCTCTACGGGGATATTCATTTCGGCGCGGCGGCCAAGCAAGGTTATGGCTCAGGACTGATCCGAGATGCCGTCGCCTATGGTTTTGACCAGGTGACGTTGCAAAGCCGCGGTGATCTTCGGGTCGGCGATGCCACAATCCGTGCTGACCAAAACGAACAGGTTGGCGGCCTCAATGCCTATAATCTCACGCTGATCGCAGACCAGATTTATCCTCTGAGCGGCGCGGTCGCCATTATCAGGGCTGGCCAGCGGGCCGGATTGGACAATGGCGGCTATGCCCCAGATACCCGTCTTACCATCCGCCGCAATGACGATCAGACACCGGCGGTCCCGCCTTCGGTGTTCGGCGGTGTCGCCTTTTTCGCCGCCAATATCGACCAGGGCGGCGTTCTTCGCGCACCGTTGGGCCATATCTGGTTCAATAATTATGATGATACCGCGGCCAATGACGTGCCGCCTGACGCACGTATCACGTTCCGCAGCGGCAGCATCACCTCCGCAAGCGCAGCCGGCTTGATCATGCCTTTTGGCGGCACCTCGGACGGGATCACCTATCAAGGCGCGGACGGCACACTGCGCAATCTGGCGGGCGCGTCTTACGATGACCATCACGGCTACAAGATCGCGAGCGGTATTTCGATCGATGCCGCGTCGGTCGTGGGTGAGGTTGGAGCCGTGCTCGATCTCAGCGGCGGCGGCACGCTCACCGGCGCGGGCTTCATCTCCGGCCGAGGCGGCTCGGTCGATGTGTTGAAGACAGCGCTCGTCAATGCCAATCCGGTCAACAGCTACAGCGCCGCCGGCAACAAGGTCTATGCGATCGTGCCCGGTTACGCCGCTGAATATGCGCCGGCGATCGCGACCAACGGCGCCGGCGATCCGGCGATCGGTCAGCAGATCACTCTTCCCTCGGGTGTGTCGGGACTAGCTGCGGGCACCTATACGCTGCTGCCCTCGAGCTATGCGCTGCTGCCCGGCGGTTATCGCGTCGAGCTTGGCTCGACGGGAACCACCACGTTTGCGCCCGTGACCATCGGCAATGCCTCCGTCGTCACATCGGGCTATCTCGGCGTCGCCAACACTGGAATTAAGGACGCGTTGCCGACCAGGGTGATCTTCAGCTCCGGCCAGAGCACGCGCCGCTACTCGCAATATAACGAGACGAGCTATGCCGATTTCGAGCGCGCGCGGGCGGCCCAGTTCGGCGGTCTCCGGCATCGTCTGCCAGAGGACGGCAAGGTGCTTGAGATCAGTCTCCTGCCGCAGTCGGATAATACGAGGTCGCTGTCCTTCGCCGGCACCGCGCTGTTCGATGGCGCCAAGGGCGGTATCGACGGGACGCTGATCGTCATGCCGTCGGCCACCTCATTGGGGCCTGCCGTGCTCGACATCACGGCGCCAGGGGCCGTGTCCATAGCCGGGCATACGTCCATCTCGAGCGACGACGTCAATGCCTTCAAAGCATCGACGCTCTTGCTGGGCGGCACGAGCCTGTACTTCGAGGAAGACAACCCCGGGGCCGGCGCCAACGTTTATTTCGACGGAGGCACGACCGCGGCCGTCAACCTGCTCGATGGCGCCATCATCCGCGCGGGCCAGGTCTTCCTGGTCGGCAAGGCCGTCAACATGGCGGGCGGCGCGACCATCGATACGCGCGGATTGCGCAGCAACGCCGTCGATTCCACGCTCGGTTATGTCTATGCCAACATAAGCCCGTATCTGTACGCGGATCCCAATTTCAGTCCGGCCGTGCTCGCGGTCGCCAATGGCTGGTTCCAATTCCTGAATGCCGTTGGCCCCGGCAAGATCGACATCGCGAGCGGTGCGTCGCTGCTCACTGACGGCAGTGTGGTGCTGGCCGGGCCGGGCGGGCTCACCATGGGCGACGTCAATTTCGGCGCACGTTATCTCAACGTCACACAGGAGCAGGTCAATGTCGGCACGGAGGCTGCGCTCGCCGCGGCGCAGGCCGCGGGCCAGCTTCCCTCGGGTTGGAACCTCACCCAGAGCGTGCTCGACAAACTCCTGCGGCCGTCAACGACCGCCGGTGTCCCCGCGCTTGAGCAACTCATTCTCACGGCAAACCGCGCGTTCAATCTGGTCGGCAGCGCCGCGCTCGACACCACGCGGCAGGAGGGGGCCGGGGATCCGCTCAAGCTCGTTCTCAATACGCCTGCCATTTATGGTCTTGGCTCCGCAAGCGACACGGCGAGCATCAAGGCCGATGTGCTGATCTGGAACGGAATCCGCACCGGCACTGCTGCTCCGTATGGCAGCCAGGCGCCGGCGAGCGTCATGCCCGGCGGTCCTGGCACGGGATTGGGGCATCTCGCCATCACGGCGAACGAGGTTCTGTTCGGCTACGACGCTGCACAGAGCAAGCCGACCGATGGCGCAACGCTGAACCGTCTCGCGCTCGGCTTCTCGGATGTGGCGCTGACGGCGTTGAGGCGCGTCACGGCGAACAGCGATGGCACGTTCAAAGTGGGCTTAAGCCAGGACAGCCAGGGCGCACTGCAGGGCGGGAATCTCACCGTCGCGACCCCGCTGATCACGGCGAGCAATGGGGCAAAGCTCGATGTTACCGCAGGTGGCGCTTTGCGTCTGGTCGCGCCAGCTGGGATCGCGCCCGCGGATACGCGTGGCGTGACGGATCTCGGCGGGACGGTCTCCTTTGGCGGCGACAGCGTCTTTGTCGATACCGCATTCGCCTTGCCTTCCGGCAAGCTGACCTTCAACGCCGCGCATGACGTCGTGCTCGGCGGCAACGCGGTGATCGACCTGTCAGGCCGTGCTATCTCCTTCTTCGATGTCACGAAATATAGCTGGGGCGGTGATCTCGTTCTGAATAGCACGAGCGGCGATATCATCCAGGGCGCCGGCTCGGTGATCGATGTCTCGGCGGTGAACAACGCCGCGGGCTCGATCACGGCCAAGGCCATCGACGCTGCACATGGGCACGTCTCGTTCGGCGGCACGATCAGGGGGGCGTCGACGGGTGATTTCGAGAGCGGCCAGTTCACGGTGGCGGCGCAGGATTTTGGCGATTTCGCCGCATTGAACGCGAAGCTCAATGACGCCGGCTTCTTCAGCGCGCGTAGCTTCGATTTGCGTCAGGGCAGTCTTGTCATCGGCAACGGCGTCAAGGCGCGCTATGTGACGGTCTCCGTCGATCAAGGCAGCCTCACGGTCGACGGCAGGATCGATGCGAGCGGGACGAAGCCCGGCACCATCCGCCTGTCGGCGCGTGACGATCTGACCTTGACGCGGAACGCCGTGCTCGATGTGCATCACTCCGTGCTGCAGACCGACAGCTATGGTGCGCCGATCGAGGCCAACAACACCGCGCATGTCGAGGTCACGAGCAAGCAAGGCAGCATGACGCTAAGGCCAGGCGCAACCATCGATATGTCCTCGCCGGACAGCGTAGCGCGCGGTAAGCTGGAGCTCAATGCGCCGCGGCGCGGTGACACCAATGACGACGGTATCGGCGCCAATGACATCGCCGTCGACGCGCGCGGCCCGCTCGATATCCGCGGAACCAGCAGCATCGCGATGAACGGCTTCCGCACCTATCAACTTCCGGGCGGTAGCGTCATCGATCAGGCCTACCTCGATGGTCTGCATGCCGACAGTGAGGCATTCATCAACGCGGCACTCCAGAATGGCGACTTGCATAATCGCCTTGCCGGGCTTGCGGCCTATGGCTCCGCCTTCCATCTGCGGCCGGGCGTTGCCATCACGTCAGATGGAGACCTCTCGACCAACGGCGATCTCGATTTCTCCGGTTATCGCTATGGACCAAAGGTCGATCCGGCCGCGCCAGGCTCCGGCGAACCGGGCGTGCTCGTCGTCCGTGCCGCCGGCGATTTCAAGATCAACGGAAGCATCAACGACGGCTTCGCACCGCCGCCGAAATCGCCCGACGCGCTGACGGTGCTGATCCCGGCAGGTACCATGCTTGGATCAAATTACACGGTCACAATGGATGACGTCATAATCGGCAACGGATCGACCATTCCGAGCAACGGCACAATCAACCTGGAACTGAATCTCGTCGACGGAAGGATCGTGCAGAGCCCGAACGCCGCAAATCCACTTCCCGTCGCGATGACCTTGTCGGAGCCCTTCACTATAAAAGGGCCCAATGTTCAGACCAGGAAGCTGAATGGCGGGCGCATCATCACGCCGGAAAAGACCTACAACCCGGGTGATACGCTTCTGGTCAACACAGTATTTCCGATCGGCACCGTGTTCGAAAAAGGCCTCTATTTTACCGGGCAGGTCTTCATCAACTCAGCCATCAATCTGGTGCTTCAGCCTGTGACGTTGCCGGCGGGGTCCAGCCTTACCCTGTTCGGGGGTTACACGTTCGATGCCGATACGCCGCTTCCCAAGGGCGCGGTGCTGCCGGCCGGCATGACGAACGTGAAGCTGACCGGGCCGGGCGATCGCAAGGTGTGGGCGATCGCACCCATGCTCGCACCGGGGACGCAATCCTGGTCGATGCGGCTTGTGGGCGGTGCTGATCTTGCAAGCGCCGACAGTCGGGGGCTGAAGACGGCAGACAGTCTCGCTGGTTCAGGCAATGTGGTGTTGAACGATCCCTTCCAGGTCACGCTCGTTGGGAGCACGTCGACCTCTGGCGTCAGCGTGGTGCGCACCGGCACCGGGGATCTCGAGCTTCTCGCCGGCGGCAATTACGAGCAAAAATCACCGTTCGGGGTCTATACCGCCGGCACTGCGATCAAGGAGACCGGGACCGCGGCCAACGATCCTTACAACGCCAGCCGGGGCACATTGTCCGATGGCACGGTGCTGGGCTCAACAAACGCCGCGTATGAAGCGACGCTTGGCTCGCAGCGGATGTATTACACCGAGCATGGCGGGGATTTCCTGCTAGCCGCGCAAGGTGACGTGAAGGGCACGCTGACGCCGCGCGCGGACGAGGTTGGAAGCTGGCTGTGGCGCCAGGGTGGTTCGGAGATCGGCCAGCGCACGGCATGGGGCATCAATTTCGGCAGCTATACGTTTGATCAGATCAACACCAATAACGCCGCTGCTTTGAATCTGTCCGCTTTCTCCGGCCTCGGTACGCTCGGTGGCGGCAATGTCACGCTGCAAGCGGGCGGCACGCTCGGCGGCGACGTAGGTCGCGGCGTGGTCATCGCCGTCGGTGGCAGCGGCCGCGTGATGGGCGATGGCAGCATGGTCCAGACGGGCGGCGGCACGCTGTCGGTGAAAGCGGGTGATATCAGCACCGGTGGCAATCAATTCGTCAACCTGCGCGGGACCATGGATGTCGCGACGGGAGATTTCGGTAGTCTCACCGCGACAAACATTCGTAACGATAGCGGGACGGACCCGCGGCCGATCAATCCGCTGACGCCTTATTCGATGACCACGCTCTATGGCGGAGATTTCGCGCCGGGCGACAGCGTGATCAATCTTCGCGCGCGCGGCGATCTGGCCGTGGGAACCATCCTCGATCCGGGCCGCGTCGGCCTCACGGCCTGGACGGACGCGAATAACGGTCAAACGAACGGTGACGGCGCGAGCTGGTTCACGCTCTGGACGGGGCAAACCGCCGTGAACATGTTTGCCGCGGGGGGCTCGCTCCAGCCGGGCAGCGGCGCAACCTATTCCCGATACCTGCCCCCGATCGTGCGGGCGATCGCCGCGAACGGCAATATCTATAACCCGGGCGGAGGGCTGATGTTGCCGTCACCGAGTGGCGAACTCGAGGTGCTGGCGCAAGGATCGATCTTCGGCGACGGTAAGGAGATGGGTCCCTTGATGACTCCGACAACGGCGTTGGCGACGCCGTTCAAGCCGGCCTGGGTGATCCTGAATGATGGGCTTAACATCACGGCCTCCAACTATTTCGGCGATTACGCGAATGCGGCTGACCAAGTCGGTGGAGGAATTGTCGTCTATTCCTACACGAGTGGTGGGCACCCCTTCGCCTTCGATTCAAGCACAGCGAAGGATAAAGCCCCGCTGGACCAAGGCTATCCGTCTCAACGCAAGCCGTCACACATCTATGCGGTGAATGGCGACATCACGGGCATCAGATATGGCCGGATCGTCGACCAGAGCTGGACCGCCCCCGATCAGAGCATCGTTGCAAACACCTATTATCAGGCTGCAAGGCCGCTGCGGATGCTCGCAGGCGGAGATATCGTCAATACGATGGGTCTGATCCTGCACACCGATCAGAACGACGTGTCCACCATCGCGGTCGGCGGCAACATCATCTATGCGGGCGCTCCCTCGTCCACCAACGGGTGGCGCGGAGGCTTGGCGATTGCCGGCCCCGGCACGCTCGAAATCACAGCCGCCAAGGACATCTATCAAGGGTCAATCGCGACGGTCGAAAGCATCGGACCGTTGCTCGCGGGCGACAACCGGCCCGGCGCCGGTGTCGTCATGCAGGCCGGCGTGGGTGCGGGTGAGATTGGTGTTGGGCAAGTCGACTGGACCGGCTTTGCGAAGCTCTATCTCGATCCAAAAAATCTCGTGGGCGAGGGGAAACTCGCCGACCAGCCCGGCAAAGTCGCCAAGACCTATGAGGCCGAGCTCTACGATTGGCTGAAGGCACGCTTCGGCTATAGCGGGGCCAAGGCCGATGCGCTCGGTTACTTCTTCACCTTGTCGGCAGCGCAGCAGCGCATCTTCCTGCGGCAGGTCTATTACGCCGAACTGACCGCAGGCGGGCGCGAATACAACGAAGATGGCGGCCCACGTGCCGGCTCTTATTTGCGCGGGCGCCAGGCGATTGCAACGTTGTTGCCGAACGATGCCGCCTATGGTGGGGATATCACGATGTTCTCGGCGGCGGTCGCGGCCGGCGCGGGTAAGACGACCGTTCAAAGCGGTTATGTGCACACCGATTTCGGCGGCGACATCCAGTTCGTGGTGCCGAACGGGGAGGTCACGCTCGGGACCGAGGGGCTGTCGCCGGGTGCCGATGCCGGCCTTATCACGCAAGGGGCAGGCGACATCCAGATCTATTCGAAGGGCAGCGTGCTGCTCGGCCTGTCGCGCATCATGACCACGTTCGGCGGCAATATCATCGTCTGGTCGGCGGAAGGCGACATCAACGCCGGCCGCGGCGCCAAAACCACGGTGATCTACACGCCGCCCAAACGCGCCTACGACAGATACGGCAATGTCACCGTGTCACCGGTCGTGCCGTCCAGCGGCGCCGGCATCGCGACGCTGAGACAGATCGCGGAGGTGCCGCCCGGGACGGTCGATCTGGTCGCGCCGCTCGGCACCGTCGATGCAGGCGAGGCGGGGATCCGCGCATCGAGCTTCGTCAACATCGCAGCCTTGCATATCGTCAACGCCGCCAACATCCAGGCGCAAGGCGGCGTCGTTGGCGTGCCGCAGG
Source organism: Bradyrhizobium elkanii WSM2783 (assembly GCF_000472865.1). Classification (GTDB taxonomy): domain Bacteria; phylum Pseudomonadota; class Alphaproteobacteria; order Rhizobiales; family Xanthobacteraceae; genus Bradyrhizobium; species Bradyrhizobium elkanii_A. The sequence goes on from NZ_AXAP01000002.1 coordinate 313,011, forward strand.
TCCAGGCACCCAACATCGGCGGCCTGACCGAAGCATCGAACACGGCGGGCGCCGCAGCCCAGCAAGCCACCGTGCCGCAGGCGCGCGCCGGCGAGCAACCCTCCATCATCATCGTCGAGTTCCTCGGCTTCGGTGGAGGAAGTGAGGAAGATCGCCCCAATAGCGAACGACAGCGGAACCGTGGCAGACAAAGCAACAATTATGACCCGAACAACATGGTCCGCGTTCTTGGCAACGGCACATTTTCCGCGGAGGACACCAAGCAGTTGACGGCGTTGGAGCGCGATACGCTCACCCGCCAGGTCGTCGCGCCAAGCTCTCCATAATTGGCATGGAGCGATCTGCGTGGGAATGTCGTGTCGTTGGTGGTGACCGCTACGGGGCGGGCAGGCAGTGCGTTGTGGTCACTGCTTGATCCAAACAGTCATACCTGGCTCGAGGATGGCCGCCTCTCCCTGTGGGTCGAGGCGCAAGCGTAGCGTATTGCGGTCGTGATCGCCAATCACGCGCTCGGCCTGCCAGGTCGCAAAGACGCCGAGCGGCCGCAGTTCGGTGATGGCGCTCTTGATCGCGCCGTCGTCGCCGTTCCGCACCACGCCGACTGTTTCTCCGACCGCGAGACCGCTCAGATGGTCTTCGCGCACATTGAATGAAAGCCACTGCTTGCCCGCCGCTTCGACCATCAGGATCGGTTGACCCGCGCGAACGTTCTCGCCGACTTCTGCGGCGATGACGCTGACCACACCGTCGGCGGGAGCACGCAAGACCATCTTGTCGAGGCGACGCTCGAGCACCGCGACCGCAGCCGCTGCGGCCTGCACCTCTGCGTCGGCGATCGCGCGTTCCTCCTGGGTCGGACCCGCCACGGCCGCATCGTAGTTCGCCTGGGCCTCCGCCACATCGGCACGTGCGCTCGCGGCGTCGTTTTCGGCCTGGTCAAGCGCCTGCTGGGACTCAAAGCTCTGACGCGCCAGCGTGGTGGTTCTTGTGAGCTGGGTCTGCACATAGTCGAGGCGGGACTTTGCCTTGGCGATTGCAGCTTTCAGAGAGTCGACCTGCTCACGCCTGACGCCGGCATAGACGTTGTTGCGGTTCGCGGTTGCTGAGGCGAGCGCGGCGCGCGCCTGGTCCACCTGTGCGGTCAACTCCACCGCCGAGAGCGTCGCGAGGACATCGCCGGCATGTACCTGCGCGCCCTTCTTGACCGCAATCGAAACGAGTTGGCCGTTTACTTCCGGGTCCACCCTGACCTCGGTCGCCCGCACGACGCCAACGATTGCGGACGGCGATCCGGAACCACGGACGGAATAGATCACAACGCCCGCGACGAGCGCGAGTGCGATCGCGGCGATGGCGACACGCCTAGCCTTGCGCACGTGTCTGCCCTCTCTTGACGGCAAGCGCTGAGATCACGGCGAGCACGAAATAGGCGAGCGCCAAGCACCACAGTCCAAGCCAATCGTGTGCGACCTCCCAAATGCTGGCGCCGAGCTGGTTGATGCGCACGAGGCCGTCAATCGCGAAGTCGGCCGGGAACAGTCGGCCCAGGGCGATGGCCACATCGGGGATCGCCTCGCGCGGCCATGCGAAGCCGGCGGTGAAGAATTGGGGCAGGCTGGTTGCAAGGAGCAGGATGGTTGCATTTTCGGGCCGCGTGAACCAGGCGCCGACGGCCTGCCCCATGAAGCTCGTCGCAAGCAGGAAGACGGCAGCAAGCGCGAGCAGTTGTGGAAGATGCCCGAGCGTTGAAAAGCCATAGATGCGCGGCAGCACGATGAGATAAAGTGCGAGCGCCGGAAGGTAAATCGTCAGATGGGCGATGCCGCGGCCGAGCACGCCGGCGAACGCTCCGCCGCCGGTTGCCAGCGCAGTACGGGTCAACATCGCCGCACCGATCAGAAGGGTTTGCTGCAGGATCAGCACAAACGCCGCCGGGACGATGTAGCTTGCATAGCCGCCCACGGGGTTGAAGATCGGCTGCAGCAGAATGTCCGCCGGGCTCGAACTCGCCAGCTTCGCCTTGACAAGGCTTCCATCCGAGCGTGCGCCTCGCGAAACAAGCTCGGACGTCAATGTCCCGATTGCGGTGGCGACCCCGCTGGCGGTCGATCTGAATATGAACAAATAGGTGGCATCCGCGTAGATCGGAATGTGAGCGGTGATGCCCTTGAGCACGTCGCGCTCAGTGTCTGGCGGGATTTCGACGGCGGCAAAGGCCTTCCCACGATCGATTGCGGTGCGCGCCTCGGCGAGTGTACGGGTGCGGACCGCAACGCTCAATGCTCCGCTCGCATCCAGCGTCTCGACGATCTGGCGGCTGAGATCGCTCAGATCGTTGTCGACGACCGCGATGGGAAGCTTGCGCAGGATCTGGTTCAGATAGGGTTGCGGATAATAAATGCCGTAGACCAAGGGAGCCAGGAACAGGAGGGTGAAGGCGCTCCGCGCGCCGAGCACGCGCCGCCACTCCGCCATGAAGGCGCCGCCGACGCCGCGGGGCGCGCGGCCGATCTCTGATTGCTCGGCTGGTCGCGCCGTCTCAAACCAGCCCCTGCGCTTGAGGCTCGCCATACGCAGCAAGGCGAGGCCAGCATAGAGCATCGTCAGGCCGGCGAGCGCCGCGAACGGAATGGCGGAGTCCGACACCGGCAATCCGCGTGCCGCTTGGCCCAACAACACGGCCATGTACCAGCGCAGCGGCAGTATCGCGCTCCAGACTTGCGCAAACGCATTCATGCCGATCGCGGGGAAGCCGACGCCGGCGTAGCCGAATGCAGGAGAGGCAACGAGGCCCGCAAGTCCCAGCCCCGTCGCCAGATCGCCGACCAGGAGCTGCAGCAGGGCACCGAGCGAGAGGTAGGCGACAATCAGGAGCGAGCCGGCGGCCACCATCAACGGAAGGTCTCCCCTGAAGGGGACTTGCAGCACGCCCTCCAGGAAGAGCGGCTCGGCAAGCATGATGAGGAGGAAGATGCCGAAGAGGGGCGCGAGCTTGCCGGCCAGCGCAACGACCGGATCGCCTCCGGCACTTTCGAGCCAGGCCCGCGCGTCGCGCCGGCGGAATTCGGAGCCGACGGAATAGCCTGCCGCGAGCGTGATCACTACATGGATGATCGTCGGCAGCAGCGCACGGAGCAGGAACTGGGCATAGTTCTTTTGCGGATTGACAAGCGCGATGGTTTCCCCGGCCATCGTTCCGATCGAGGCTGGTGTGGGCGCTGCGTGCTTCGCGGGGGCTGCCACGGCGGCTGCGGCGGAAAGCGCATCGCTCAGCCCCGAGGAGGCAATGCCGGCCGCCGTCAGGAACTGCTGGTTGTAGAATCCAACCACCTGCGGACGGCGTTGAGCCTGCAGGTCGCGCTCGAAATCCGGTGGGATATAGATTGCCGAGATCGCCTTTCCGGACCGTATATCCTTCACGGCCGTGGACAGCGTACCGGAGCGGTCGACGATTTTCAGGCTCGGAGATGCCGCGACGTATTCCACCAGGGCACGCGAAGCGTCCGACTTGTCCTCGTCGACGACCGTCACCCCGAGCCCCCGGATGACCGGATGGCTGAAGACCGTTGTGAGAACCACGAACGCGAAGAGAGGCACGCCAAAGATCAAAAGCAGCGCCACACGATCGTGAAACAGCCATTGGCACTCGCGCTGTGCGACCAGCAGAAATCCCGGTCTTGACGCCAGCCTCATTGCCGCGACCGCCAGTCGAGATAGGCGCTCATACCCGGTCGCAGCTCGGACACCGGCTGGACCGGGTAGGCACGAATCGAAAACGTCCGCAAATCGAAATCGCCCGAAGCACGCGTGGCCCGCCAGCTCGCATATTCGCCCTTGGTTGCAATAAGCTTGACCTCGACGGTGACGCGGCGGTCATCGAGAGCCGGAATGCGGACATCAAATCGATCGCCGACCTTCAAGCCCTTGACGAGATCCTCGCGAAGATCGAAGTGAATCCAGACATCGCCCAGATCGATCAAGGTAACCAGCGGCACGCCCGGCGATACGTATTCGCCAGGCTCAATATTGCGCTGATAGATCTGCGAGGCGACGGGGGCATAGACCACGAGTTGATCGATGATCGATTGAACGCTCTGGATATCGGCATTGGCTTTTTCGACGTTGGCCCTGGAGATCGCCCGCTCCTCCTTTGTGTAGCCGTTGACAGCCTGGTCGTAGGACGATTTGGCCTGATCGACTGCGCGCTCGCTTTCGTGCAGCGTGTCGGTCACTTGGTCGAGACGGGCTTGCGGCGCATTGCCTTGCTGGGTCAATGTGTAGGTACGGTCAAAGGTCTTCTGGGCAAGCACCTGGGCAGCCTGCGCCCGCTCCATTGCCGCTTTCCGTGCGGCAATGGTTTCCACCCGTGTTCCGACGAGGACGTTGGCAAGTTGAGCCTCGGCCACAGTCTTTGCTGCCTTCATCTGCTCGTGTTTGGCCAGAGTTTCGGGATTGTCGATCCGCACGAGCACAGCGCCAGCCGGAACGTTCTGGCCACGTTCGACGGGAATTTCCTTGACCCGCCCGTCGACACGCGCGGCTATATCCAGCCGCGTTGCATCGACCTCGCCCTGGACGAGCAGTGGTTCCGGTCGCAAGAGATAGAAGACAGAGAGCGCGACGACGCTGGCTGCAACGATGCCGACAATGATGGAAGGAGCGCGCGTCGCGGTGCGGGTGTCTTTCTCTCCGTCCCTCGGTGCATCGGACGTACTTTGAATTTCCTTGTCAGAGATCGGCATGTCCGCGCCTGATTCCCCTTTGCGTGACCGGGGTAGTCGTTTGCTAGCCTTGGTTGTTAGGTCTGTCCAATCTCGATCCGCTGAATTCCGCGAGCAAAAAGATCAACTATCGGCAGGGTGCATGTCAACCTCTGCCCTTATCGGGTACCGTCCGCTCGTCGCTGGGGATGATCGTCTCGTCTCGATATCGGTATGCTGTACGGAGATCTGATGACGGCCGTGCAACAGGAGCCTTTCGCTCAATCGCGTTCCCGTGAGCTGAAGAGAGAACGGTCGCTCAACCAGGCCCAGGCTTGAGCAGCCAATAGCTTCTCAGCCTTTGTGAAACCGGCTTGACACGCGTTCCAACATGTTCGCATTATGTTCTCAGTGAATTTCGGTCAAATTTCACCGGTGAACGCTCTGGATGGCAACGGCGGCCACCATCCTTCATGCAGACCTTGATGCCTTTTACGCCTCGGTCGAGCAACTGCTCGATCCTTCGCTGCGCGGCAGACCTATCGCTGTCGGTGGCGGGGTCGTGCTTGCTGCCTCATACGAAGCCAAGGCGTTCGGGGTTCGAGGTGGTATGCCGGGACGGCACGCACGCCAGCTATGTCCGCAACTCACTTTTGTCGGCGGCCATTTCAAGGACTACCAACGGCTGGGTGATGCTGCCATCAAGGTGATCGGCGATTTCACGCCACTGGTGGAGCGTATTTCCATCGACGAGGCGTTTGCCGACGTTGCGGGCTGCACCCATCTCTTCGGTACGCCCGCCGAAATTGCAAAGACAATCCGCCAACGCGTGCGGATGGAGATCGGTCTTGGGATCTCGGTCGGTGTGGCGCGCACCAAGCATCTGGCGAAAATTGCCTCGCAAGTGGCGAAGCCAGATGGGCTCGTGGTCGTGGATCCCGACACCGAACTGGAGTTCCTTCACCGCCTGCCCGTCGAGCTGATGTGGGGAGTGGGTCCCGTCACGAAGGCGCAGCTCGCCGAAATCGGCGTGCTGACCATCGGGCATCTGGCAAAGACACCGGGATGGTCGCTCGAGCGCTTGCTCGGTCCCGCTGCAGGCGAGAAACTCGCGGCGCTGGCATGGAATCGCGATCCGCGGGAGATCAAGTCTCACCGCCGGGCCGGATCGGCAGGGGCGCAGTCAGCGATTGGCAGGAAGCCGGCCGAAGAGCGGGTTATTCGACCCACGCTGCTTCACCTCGCGGACCGCATCGCTACGCGACTCCGGGCGAAGTCCAGGCCCGGTCGAACCGTGACGGTCCGCGTTCGCTTCGCCGACCTGAGCTCGGTGACACGCTCGGTAACGCTCGATGCGCCGATCTCCGCGACCATGATCCTTGCTGAGATCGCCGAGGAACTGGTGCGAGCGATCCTTGCAGATCATCCGGACCAGAAGACCATCTCGCTATTGGCGATCTCCGTGTCGCATCTTGAGGAGCACTGGGATCTCGAGCTCGAACTCCCGCTTGAACTTCAAGATGAAGCGCGCCGCCCCGGCACCAGGATAGGCATGGCCCGTTGGGCGGCTGATTGCGCCGTCGACAAGATCCGCGATCGCTTCGGATGGGATGCGATCGGATACGGCCCGGCAGCGCTTGGCATTTCTCGTTCCGTGCCCGACGAGTTTCGCAAACTCGCCGAAAAAGACCTCTAACCCTCGAAAGCCTTGGCCCGACAAGCGACCGGTGGGTACGAGCTCCTATTTACCAGCTAGCCGCCAGCGGCAAAGACCTCGCCGTTCCTGACGTGCTTAGATGCGCGCGCTTGTGCTGTACAGCTCCGCTGGCACGAAAAATGCTGAGGCGCCTCCGCGATGGCGAGCGCAAAGCTCGCCGGGCAGACGGAGGACAACATGAGAGCCCAAGTATTGAGAGCGTACGACAAGAAGCTTTCCAACGACCAGTGGGTCAGCGAAGAAAAAGCGCCTGATCCCAAGTTGACTAAATCGACTGATGTCATCGTCCGCATCGGTGGAGCTGGCGTATGCAGGACCGACCTTCATATCATCGAAGGTGTATGGAAGCCGCATATGGATCCGACCGGCGACAAACTGCTACCCATCATCATGGGACACGAAAATGCAGGTTGGATCGAAGAGGTTGGCAAGGAAGTCGAGGGAGTAAAGAAGGGTGACCCGGTCATCGTTCACCCGAAGATCACCGGTGGCACCTGTCTCGCCTGTCGCCGAGGCTTCGATATGCATGGTCCCGGCACGTTTCCGGGGCTTGATTGCAACGGCGGCTATGCAGAATTCCTTTGCACCTCCGAACGCAATATTGTGCCGCTGCCACGGACTCTTGCGCCAAAGGATGTGGCGCCTTATGCGGATGCGGGCCTCACGGCCTATCGCGCGGTCAAGAAGGCCTCTCGTCACCTTTTGCCGGGCGAATCCTGCGTCGTAATCGGTGCAGGTGGGTTGGGCCACATCGGAATCCAGTGTCTCAAGGCGATGTGTGCGGCCGATATCATCGTTGTCGACAAGTCCGAAGCGTCGCTGAAGCTGGCCGAAAAATCGGGCGCCGACCATCTGGTGAAAGCTGACGGCAACGAAGTGGCAGCCGTTCTGGCATTGACTGCCGGAAACGGCGCGGAAGCCGTGATCGATTTTGTTGGCGAGAAAGGCACGACGTCCAAGGGGCTGGCGATGACCCGCCCGATGGGCAGCTACTACGTTGTTGGCTACGGTGAAGACATCCGCGTTCCGACCGTGGATATGGTGATCACCGAGAAAAACATTATCGGCAACCTGGTCGGTACATGGGCCGAGCTAACGGAGTTGATGGCGCTTGCGGATCGGGGTTTGGTCGAACTCGCAACCGCCGAATATCGCCTCGCGGACGCCAACAAGGCACTGCACGATCTCAATGCCGGCAAGATCCATGGACGCGCAGTTTTGATTCCTTGACAAAGAGTTCTAATCCATCGCGGGCATCCGTTTGCTCGCGATGGATTTGGCGTCCGCCCGTCATATGCCATGGCGGACTTGGTCCAAGCGAGTGATCGCTATTGCGGCGCAAACATTGCGATGCAAACTGACGCCTCTGCGTTGCAGCGATTCTCATTTTGCAATTCCTGTCGCAATTTGCGTCTCGATCAGTCGTCAAGCCGAGAGCCGTGCGTGCGCGACCGTCACTCATGTCACGCTCACGTCATCAGAAATCATCTGGCGAGGCGCTCGGACGAGCTGGCACGCCCATTGCAAAGCTCCTGAGCACAACAACGCTGACTGGTCCATCGTCTGGGGCGAGCCGCGAAAAGAACGAGGGAAGGGGATGTCGAGCTGAGGGCGTATCTTCGGGACAACGCAATTGCGATCGAGCCGCTGGTTCCATGATCGCTGCTGATCGTCCGCAGAGCGCTCCACAGTCATCCTGAGACCCTTGCCGATATCAAACGTCCGGTCGTGAGAACGGCCGCGAGGTGGCCCGTAACGCACGGGTAAGCACTGCCCGGCCCGTCGAGGCGCAGGGCAGGCGGAATATCGATGTGGTTTCTGACTCGATCAGGAGGATAGACTAGATGTCTGGAACGCTAACGCTCAACAAGATCACCGCCCAGCGCGGCATTTCCGTCGGTGACGCTGCAAAGAAGATTGCAGATCTCGGCTGGAATCCTTCCTACGTCCAGGAAGCGATGACCTTCCCCACGGACTACAAGATCACGAAGGCGCCGAAGGACCCGATGAAACAGGTCCTTCGCTCCTATTTCCCGATGCAGGAGGAAAAGGACAACCGCGTCTATGGCGCGCTTGATGCGGCCCTGCGCGGCGACATGTTCCGCAACGTCGAGCCGCGATGGGTCGAGTGGATGAAGCTGTTTCTGGCAATCATCCCGTTCCCCGAGATCTCGGCGGCGCGCTCGATGGCCATGGTCGGCCGTCTCGCTCCGGGTGAGGATCTCCGCACCGGCTTCACGATGCAGATGGTCGACGAGTTTCGTCACTCGACGATCCAGATGAACCTCAAGAGGTGGTACATGGAGAACTACATCGATCCGGCCGGGTTCGATATCACGGAAGAGGCGTTCGGCAAGTGCTACGCCACCACGATCGGCCGTCAGTTTGGTGAGGGCTTCATCACCGGTGACGCAATCACTTCGGCGAACATCTATCTGACCGTCGTGGCTGAGACTGCCTTCACGAACACGCTGTTCGTGGCGATGCCGTCCGAAGCCGCTCGCAACGGCGACTACGCGCTTCCGACCGTGTTCCTTTCCGTGCAGTCGGACGAAAGCCGGCACATCGGCAACGGCCATTCGATGCTGATGTCCATGCTCAAGGAGCCCGACAACCATCTGCTGATCGAACGGGACCTGCGCTATGCCTTCTGGCAGAACCACGCGATCGTCGATGCCGCGATCGGAACCTTCATCGAGTATGGAACCACGAACCGCGACAAGAACAAGGAGTCCTATGCGGAGATGTGGCATCGCTGGATCTTCGAGGACTATTATCGCACCTATATGCTGCCGCTCGAGAAATACGGCATCAAGATCCATCATGACGACGTCCAGACAGCCTGGAAGCGCCTGACCGAGAAGCACTACGTGCACAGGGTCGCGCAATTCTTCGCGGTCGGCTGGTCGGTGAACTTCTGGCGGATCGAAGCTCAGACCGACAAGGACTTCGAGTGGTTCGAGCATAAATATCCGGGCTGGTACGCCCAGTTCGGCGAATTCTGGAAATGGTACGAGAAGCTGTCGCATCCCGGCCAGACCAACATCCTCTTCAACAGCGATGTCGGCTACGTCTATCCGCATCGTTGCTGGTCGTGCCTGGTGCCTTGCCTGATCCGTGAGGACATCGTTACGGACGAGATTGACGGCAAGCTCTATACCTTCGCGCATGAGCTGGATCGCTGGACTGCCGTGCAGGCATTCGCCGGCGAATACGAGGGACGACCGACGCCCGCGATGGGCCGGTTCAGCGGACGGCGGGAATGGGAAAGCTGCTACGATGGCTGGGACCTCGCCGATGCGATCAAGGACCTCGGCTTCGTCCGCACTGACGGCAAGACGCTGGTGCCGCAGCCACACCTGCGCTTCGACGAGAAGGAGATGTGGACGCTTGACGATGTCCGCGGCCACACCTTGAAGAGCCCGCTGCTGACGCTGCGAGAAATGAGCCCGGCCGACCGGGAGGCGCATCTCGCCGAGTATCGCAAGGGATTCACCGTCAATCCCTGCAACTGACCCAAACGGAAGGAGCCGGCTCCGGTCGGCTCCTTCTCTCAATCCCTGAAAGTTCTGCAAGCCTTGGTTTGAGGAGGCCCCATGGGCGCGCCCGCTAATGTCGTTCGCCTGCATCCGGTAGGCATAGAATTCGAGGTCGAGGAGAACGAGACCGTCCTTGATGCCGCCTTCCGCCAAGGCATCGCGTTGCCGCATGGTTGCAAGGAGGGACAATGTTCAGCGTGCAAATGCGTCCTTACCGAGGGCGATGTGGAGCTGAAGAAATACTCGACGTTCGCGCTCAACGAGATGGAGCGCGGTCAGGATTACATTTTGTTGTGCCGCACGTTGGCCTACTCGGATCTCGAAGTAGAGCTCCTCAACTATGACGAAGAGGTGCTGTCGAAATCGATACCGGTCAGGGACTTCACGGGCACAGTGACGAGCGTCTCCGCGCTGACCCACGACATCAGGCACCTTGAGATCTCGCTGGAGCAACCTCTGAAGTTCTGGGCGGGTCAATATGTCGACATCACGCTCGCGGGGGCAGAGACGATTACGCGCTCGTTTTCCATGGCAAATTCGCCGCTCGAAGGCCAAAAACTCGCATTCATCATCAAGAAGTACCCGAACGGACGTTTCTCCTCCCGGCTCGACGGGGACCTTGCCCTCGGAACCAGGGTCGGGATCAGGGGACCTTACGGCACCTGCTTCCGGCGAGAAAACCGAAACGGAGCCATGATCCTGGTCGGGGGCGGATCGGGAATGTCGCCGCTCTGGTCAATCCTCCACGATCACATCAGCTCCGGGGAAGCGCGTCCAGTGCGCTTCTTCTACGGAGCCCGGACGCAGAACGACCTTTTCTATCTCGATCGCTTTGCAGAACTCTCGGCAAAGCATCCGGATTTTACGTTCGTGCCTGTCCTCTCTCACGCAGCCGACGACACAGCCTGGCGCGGGGAAAAGGGCTTCGTGCATGAAGCGGTCGGGGCGCACCTGCGCAACTCGGGATACGGGGAAGACGTCGATGTCTACGCCTGCGGACCATCGCCGATGATCGAGGCGCTGACGCCGGTGCTGCAGATGAATGACGTCGAAGCGGACCGCATCTTCTTCGACAAGTTCACGCCGGCCGCCAACTGAGACTTTCCGAGTGCCGGTCCGTCAAGTGCAAAGCCACCAATGGGAGGAGGAGACTATGACTGCAGTTCCAAGCGTTTCAGTGGGATCCGGTGCAGCAGGCGCTGCGGTGTTTCCGGATTCGGACAGCCGCAGGTACAGGTATTTCGAGCCGCGCAGCAAGCGGGCGACGCACTACGAGGACGTGACCGTTGATGTGCAGCCCGATCCGGAACGCTACTTGCTGCAGGACTGGATCATCTCCTTCCCCAACGGGAAGGGCGCCTACACCAAGGACAATACTGCGGCGCTGAGCTCGAACTGGCATGCATTCCGTGCGCCCGACCAGGAGTGGGAGCGCACCCACTACCAGCGTCAGTCCAAGATCGAAGGGATGGTTCAATCGGTGATCGCCAACGGCCGCAAGTCTGGCGCGCCGAAGGCTTTCAACAAAGCGTGGGTCAAGATTCTGCAAAACCACCTCGGGGCGTGGAAACATGTCGAGTTCGGCCTCGGCACGTCGCTGATGCAGGCTCAGCGCTACGGCTATACGCAGATGATCAACAATGCGACATTGACCAACTCGTCCTACAAGCTTCGCCTTGCGCAGGACATCACGCTCTATCTCGCCGAGATCGGAATGGACATTCCGGGCTTCGACGACGCGGCGGGCAAGCGCACCTGGTTGGAAGACAAGGGCTGGCAAGGCGCAAGGGAAGCGGTCGAATCGATCATGGGTTCGTCCGACTATCTCGAGCAATACTTCGCCATCAACATCGTGTTCGAGCCGCTCGTCGGCGAGCTGTTTCGTAGCGGCTTCCTGATGCAGGTGGCCTCGTCGAACGGCGACTTCATCACGCCGTCCGTCATTTCCGCGGCCGAGGCCGACTATGAGCGCAATCTCGCGAACACGATCGACCTTCTGCATCTTCTGGTGACCGACAATCAGCATGCCGCCCACAACAAGAACCTGTTCCAGGGCTGGGTGGACAAGCACGTGGCGCTCGCCAACAAGGCGGCCGCCGGCCTGCAGCCGATCTGGTCGCAGCCGCATTCGAAGCCGGTGCAGTACGCCGACGCCCGCGCACAGTCGGTCGAACGCATCAAGAAGATTCTCGGCGAGCTCGGTCTCGTCCTTCCCAAGGAGTAAATTGCAATGTCCGTTGCTTCCAGAACTGCGACCAACCAGAACATCTTCCAGAAGATGGGAGACATCGTCTTCGACCAGACGATTTCTCATCAGTGCGGCGTCACGATGAATGACAGCGTGGAAGCGCGTGCCATCGCCGAGTTCATGGCGAAGAAGCCGAACGTGACCGTGACCTACCAGCCAGCCCTGATCCGCATCGACGGTGAGGGCAGGCTGGTCTTCAAGATGGATGAGATCAGCGAAATTCTCGGCAAAGACATGACGGCCGAGATCTTCGAAGTGAACACCTCGACTCATTATGGCCGAATGGTGCGTATCGACGACAATACGGTGACGCTGTTCGGCAACATGGAAGAGGTCTTCGAATACATCGAGTGACCTCTTGCAAGTGACCTCTTGCAACTCCCGAGCCTGGGTGGGGTCGTATCCTGGTGACTGCGGCCCCACCAATTTCTCGCACGGTCGGCGGTCCCGACGTTGATGGAAAAGCGCTTAGCAAAACCTTGGAGATTATCATGTTCATAACCCCCACCGGCGAGGAAGTCTTCGTCATCGACGGGCACACCCATTTCTGGGACGGCAGTCCGGCGAACCAGCGGAACATTCACGGCAAGCAGTTCATTGACTGCTTCTACACCTATCATACCTCGCTCAGCCCGCCGGATAAGCTCTGGCCCAAGGACCAGTTCGAGAAGTACAGCGCCGAGCAGATGTACCACGATCTGTTCGTCGACGGCCCGGACGATATGGCGATCGTGCAGTCGACGTACCTTACCGAATTCTACAAGAACGGGTTCAACACGATCGACCGCAACGCCGAAATGGCGAAGCGGTACAAGGATCGCTTCATTGTCAACGGCGCCTTTGATCCACGGGATGGAGAGCGGGCGCTCGAATACATTCATTATATGAAGGAGACGTTCGGCATAAAGGGCGTGAAGCTCTATACGGCGGAGTGGAAGGGCGAGTCACGGGGCTGGAAGTTGACCGATCCAAACGCCTATCGTTGCCTCGAGCTCTGCGAAAAGCTTGGCGTCAAGAACATCCACGTCCACAAGGGGCCGACCATCATTCCATTGGACAAGGATGCATTCGATGTTCACGACGTCGATCATGCAGCCACCGACTTCCAGGGTCTTAATTTCATCATCGAGCATTGCGGCTTGCCGCGACTGGACGATTTCTGCTGGATCGCTGTGCAGGAGACCAACGTCTATGGCGGCCTCGCGGTGGCGCTGCCGTTCATCCATGGCCGTCCACGCTATTTCGCCGAAGTGATCAGCGAACTGCTGTTCTGGGTCGGCGAAGACAAGCTTCTTTTCGGCAGCGATTACGCCATCTGGACGCCCCGCTGGCTGGTCGAAAAATTCTGGAACTTCGAGCTGCCCGACGATCTGAAGCAGGAGCACGGCGTCGATCTGACGCTGCAGGCAAAGAAGAAGATCCTCGGTCTCAACGCCGCGCGCCTCTACGGGGTGGATGTCGAGGCTCAGAGGGGCAAGCTCGCGGGAAGCGCGCACGCAACCGCGGCGGAGTGACAACGATGGACGCTATCCTTCTGCATCATGACCGAAGGACCCGCGAGGTATGGGAACGCCTCGCGCTGGTCACCGATCCCGAGCTCGACGAGTCGGTCACCGAGCTTGGATTTGTTGAGCTTGTCAATGTCGATGATGATGGCGGGGTCGATATCGTCTTCCGCTTGCCGACCTACTGGTGCTCAGCGAACTTCGCTTTCCTCATGGCCGACGACATGCAGCGGGCGGTGTCTTCGCTGTCATGGGTTAGCGAGACACGACTGCAGCTTCGGGATCACATGGTCGCCGAAGAGATCAATCGTGGCGTCAGCGAGGGCAAATCGTTCGGCGACGCACTCCGGGACTTTGCTTCCGGAGGCTCGCTTGATGAGGTGCGTGAGAAGTTCCGCCGCAAGGCGTTCGAGCGACGCCAGGAGGTCATGATTCTGGCGTTGCGAGAGGCTGGTCATGACGACCAGGCGATTTGTCAGATGAATCTAGGCACCTATGACGAAATCGCGTTCGGTTCGGAGCAAGCCGCGCGCCAGAAGCCGCGCTATCGCGAACTTTTGGTTGAACAACGCCTTGCCAGGCGGCCTGGTGATCAGGTCTTCGTCAGTTACGAGGGACATCCGATCAAGCGCCGCGAGCTTGCCCCTTATCTGCAGCGGTTGCGGGGGGTGCGGATCAACATGGAGTTTAACAGCTTGTTGTGCAGGGGCCTTCTTGCGGCGCGCTATCGCGAGCGTGACGGCGATGCGGGGCAGACTGCCGTCGACGTGGCGCCGTGCGGAGGCTGCGGCAGTGGCTGTGCCGTGCGGGCGGCCGGGCCAGCCGAGAAGCATTCCACCGCGGTTGCATGAGGTGACGCGCCTCGTGCTTGCGGGTGCCAACAACCGGAGCGGTCAGCAAGTCCGCCCGACCAGACAAAAATATATAGCCACGTGGGAGTGAAACATAATGGCGAAAGTTCTGCTGCATGACATAGAAGCCCGTCGCGCTCTTGCGCGCGGAGTCCAGAAGCTTGCCGCCGCGGTCGAATCGACCCTCGGTCCCAAGGGCATGAACGCAATGGTCGACAGGCCAATCGGCACGCCCATGGTGTCACGCGATGGCGTCACAATTGCCTCGGAAATCGAGTTGCCTGACCGTTTCGAGAACATGGGCGCGCAGGTGGTGCGTGAGGTCTCGATGCAGACCAACGAAGTTGCCGGCGATGGTACAACGACGGCGATGGTGCTCGCAAACGGCCTGATCCAAGGAGGCGTTGCAGCCCTGGAGCGCGGTGCCAAGGCGGTCGATCTCTGCAAGGGGATTGACCGGGCCGTCGAGGTCGTTGTCGAGACTCTCAAGAGTGGGGCAATTGCTGTATCCGATCGCAAGACACTGCAGGCGGTGGCGACGATCGCCTCGACCGACCCCCATCTTGGCGGTCTAATCGCGGAGGCGGTGGAGCGTGTCGGCAAGGATGGCATCATTAGTTCCGATTACGGGCTGACGACCAGCACGACGCTCGAAGTGGTCGAAGGCATGTCGTTCGACCGTGGTTACATCTCCCATCACATGGTGACCGATGTCGAAAAGATGGAGGTGGTGCTGGATCAGCCCTACATTCTCCTGACTGACTTGAAAATCAAAACGCCGGGCGAACTGTCGGCGGTGCGCGCGACGGTCGCCTCGACCGGGCGACCGCTTGTCATCGTCGCTGAAGAGATCGCGCCTGACGTCGTCGTCACGCTGCTTGGCGATGGTAACCGCGGCAAGGTTCTGGTGGTAAATCCACCCGACTACGGCCACTGGCGCAAGGCGATGATGGACGATCTCGCTATCATAACAGGGGGACGGGTCATCGCTCGCGAGCTTGGCGGCAAGCTGGAAGAAGCCAGCCTTGCCGATCTGGGAACCGCGCGACAAGTTCGGGCAAGTGGACGCGAAACGGTGATCATTCGCGGCGGTGGCGACGAAGCGGCGATCGCGGCGCGGCGCCAGCAGGTGGCGAAACAGTACGATCTGGCACCACCCAATATCGAGCAGGACAAGCTCAAGGAGCGCCTGGCGAAGCTCTCAGGAGGAACGGCGGTGATCCTTGCGGGTGGCGTGACGCCCGTCGAGCAAAAACGGACGATCCAGTTGATCGACGATGCGCTCAGTGCGGCGCGTGCCGCAGCCGAGGAGGGCATCGTGCCGGGTGGCGGCACCGCATTGGCGCAGTGCGCGCCGATGGTCGTGCGCACGCTCGGCAACGTCAATGGCGACCTCGGCGAGGGCATCAAGTTGGTGCGAGAAACACTATCCCGTCCCGCCGCATTCATTGCCCGGAATGCGGGCTATGATGCGGAGAAAGTCGTGGCCGACCTGCTGAGCGCCCCGGCGGGCGTGGGGTTCGATGCCGCCAACGGTGTCTTCATCGACATGGTTTCAGCCGGCATCGTCGATCCGGTGCGGGTGACGTATACCGCGCTTCGAAACGCGGCTTCCGTTGCCACGCTGGTGCTGACCACCAACACGCTTGTGGCCGACGTGCCGCAGTACATCGACCCGACCCAGGGACCGGCACTGGGGGGCGGGGCAGAGAAGCTAGGGCGTGCATGAGGCACTGTACGCGGTCAGTGTTCCGCATCGTCGTCTGACGATCCATACCTTTGTGGTCGAATGATTGGACGGTGACAATGAGCGAGAACGGGCTACAATCTTAAAAAGCTCCGGCGTGAGCCGAAGGAGGCAGTGCACAAGCCTCCACGGTCATCCGACCGACCGGGCGGGAGGAAAACATGGTCCACATCATTTCCAAGCGCGATGGTCCGCGCCGCGAAGAGGTCGCGGCGAAGGACTTCATTCGGAAGAACCGCACGAAGATCGACGCGATCGCCAATCATCTGACGGCTGGGCGCTGGCAGGAATTGCGCAATTCCGCACCCCCGCCGCAGCCCCAGCCATCAGGCAAGCTCTGGTTGATGCCGCCAGGCCGTCCCAGAGAGTTGGAACCATATGTGCGGATCAGCCTTAACGGCCGTGTCGTCATCGCTGATCTCGCGTCGGGGCGGCAACTCCATTTTGTCGGCGAGCTGCGCGGAACGGGCCAATCGCGATACTTCGCTCTCGCGACGCGCGAGAACGGAATCTTCGATCCGCTGGATGAAGAGCTCTGCAAGGTCCTCGCCGACCTTGAAGGAGTGAGCGTGCCCGATGAGGTGTCCGAGGAACGCCTGGAACAGATCATCGCCGGCCGTCTCGGGTTGGATGCGATCGCCAAAAACGTCGAATGATCTCCGTAAACTCGGCCTGTGGGGATGACGATTCCGATCAGGTCCGGTTCAGGTCGTTTCTGCCGATCGGGTTGCTGTTTGCCAACGTACGTATGGTGCTCCAATGCTGACGGAAACGCTCATGGCCAAGCCGCCGTTTTCCCTGGAAGGCTACAAAGTTCCGGGCGCCACGGATACGGAGCAGGGGCGGCCATACGATGAGCGAGAAACCAACAGGGCATGGGAAAACTTTTTGACGTTCGGGGACCTCAGGCGCGAGAACGCGCCAGTGCGAGGCGTCATCGAGGAATCATGGCAGCGCAGTGTCCAGTCCGGGGTCAATGCTCATTGCAAGGGCAGCAATCTCGTCGCCTCGCCGGACGATCTCTACGAGCTGCGTCTGAAGAATGATGACTTGCTTGGTTCGAGTGCGGAGACCTTCCGCCGCGTCGCGGAGGTGCTCGGTGACGCCGCCACGATGGTCGTCATCACAGACAGGAACGGCGTCGTGCTGGACGTGGGGGGCGATCAGCGGACGATTGATGCAGGCCATGATATTCGCCTGGAAGTCGGTGCAGCGTGGGGCGAGACGGTTACCGGCACCAACGGCATTGGCACAGCACTCATCACGGGAAAACCGGTTCATGTCCATGCGGCCGAGCACTTTTCGGAGGGCATCAAGGCATGGACCTGTGTCGGCAGCCCGATTCGTAGTCCGATCGACGGCAGCATCATCGGCATTGTCGATTTTTCCGGACCCCAGGCGATCTTTCACCGGCATAATGTCGCGCTCGCGGTGGTCGCGGCCAATCATATCGAGCTCGCTCTCTCGGAGAAGATTCGCATCGAGAGAATGCAGCTACTCGAGGCCAGCATTTCTCGAATGCCCGGGATGAACAGCGCGGACGGCGTCGTCATTCTTGATCGGTTCGGCAGGGTCGTTCATCACAACGACATGGCCTCGGTTCGCTGGCGGCGGATTGCGCAATCGCAGGACTTGAGCATCGGAACGCAGCTTCTCCCGAGCACCGACGGCGTCTTGGCCAGAGAGCTTGCGAATGGGCTGCCTGAGGAACTGCGGGAGCAGCGGATCGAGCCATTAGTGGTCGACGGCGTGGTGAAGGGCGCGATGCTGGTGCTCGCATCGAGGCCGCGCGTGAATCTTGCCGTATCCCAGATGTCGCCGACAGCCCACGCCGCACTCATGTCGGCCAAGGACGCAATTGTCGGATGCAGTGAAGCATTGCTGCAAACGGTCGAGAAGGTTGAGCGGGCGGCGCTCGGCCGGACAGCAATCCTGCTTGAGGGCGAGACGGGCGTCGGTAAGGAACTATTTGCCCGCCTGGTTCACGCGGCCAGCCAGAAGACGGGCAAGGAGCCCTTCGTTGCCCTCAATTGCGGTGCGGTATCGAAAGAGCTTCTCGGCGGCGAATTGTTCGGCCATGCGCCAGGCGCCTTCACCGGCGCCACGCGCGAGGGCAGGCCTGGACGGTTTGAATTTGCCAATGGCGGCGTGCTCAGCCTCGACGAGATCGGTGAGATGCCACTGGATCTGCAACCTTATCTGCTCCGTGTGCTGGAAGAGCGCGCGGTATACCGGCTCGGTGACAGCAAGCCGCGCCCGGTGGACGTCCGGCTCGTAGCGTCGACCAATCGGAACTTGAAGCAGGAGGTGGCGGAGGGACGTTTCCGAAAGGATCTGTATTTCCGGATCGGTGTCGTCAAGTTCATCATCCCGCCGCTCCGCGAGCGCTTGGGCGATGTCGAGATCCTGATCGATCACTTCAACAGACAGTTCGCCGCGACCTATAGCACCGAACCGCTGCGTTTCGAGGCCGCCACGATGGAATTGCTGCGGAGCTATAGCTGGCCAGGCAACGTTCGCGAGCTGCGCAATCTGATCGAGAACCTTGTGCTGATGACGCTCACCGGCATCGTCACCCCCAGGGACTTGCCGGAGGATTTCCGGGAAGCTGCGGCTCAGCCACTTCAGGCGCGCTCGCCGGCGGAGGATGGCCCTAGATCGGGAGGCGACGAGATCGCGCGCTTCGACGAAATGGAGCGTCGGGCCATCGAGAGGGCTGTCGCAAACGCGGGCGGCAATATTGCTGCCGCCGCCGAAAAGCTGGGACTTTCGCGTGCCACGCTGTATCGCAAATTGCATCAATACCGCTCGCGGAGCTGAGGACAGGGCAGGCATGGCAACTGTCTGGGATGAACAGAAGAGCGGAGGAGAGCCGGTCGCCGCGGCGACGCTGGCGTCGCAGATTCTTGCGCGCGCCGACAGCGACGTCACTTTCATGGTGCACCTGATCGGCGAAAGCCAGAATCTCCTGGTGCGGCATTTCATCGTGTTCATCGAGACCGAACTCGCAAAGCGCGGCATCAGCTACGGCGCACACCCACTATTGCGTCCCTTCATCGAAACGCATGCACGCGAGCTGACCGATTTCGTCTTGCAGGGTATCGGCTTGCGACATCAGTTCGGCCTGCAGACGCTCGAGACGATGGCCGGAGATCCGGCGCGGTTGCTGAGAGTCGATCTGTGGGACTCGCTGCAATCTCACATCAATGATGCGCAGAAACACTTTGTATCTGATGTCGGTGGCTTGCAGCGAATCCTGGTTCAAGTCGAGACGGATTCATGAGTGATGATTCTCCGACGCTTGCCGAAATGCTGAAGCAGCGGTTGCTGGTCGTTCAGGAGATATCGTCCGCTCAATCGCGCAGCCTTCTGAACCGTCAGCTTGGCGGCGGGGCGGAGTTCGAGATTCAGCGGATCGAGCAGGAGATTGCGGCAACAGGCGCCTCGCATGCGCTCGCCAAGGAGCTAGAGGACGCGCGCGGACGCCTGCAAAACGCAAATGCCAAAATGGCGGCATGCGACGCGCATTGCGCCGCGCTGGAGCAACGCCTCGAAGAACTGGACAGGTGGATTGCCGCCGCGGGTCAGCCCCTCCGAATGTGAGGCGATCGATGGATACGATGGAAGCAGAGACCGTAACGCTCTATGAATTGCTTGGCCGGCACTGGACTTTAGGTGCGCCCGTTACCAGTGTGGCGTTCGACCTGGCGGGACAGGTAGTTGCGTTCGCCCTCGCCGATGGGGCGCTGGCGATAGCTCCCCTGACTGATATCGAGCCGCCGCAGGATCGCTGTCGTATCGCGCTCGACGGGGGCCGAACAACGATTTCACCGCGACGAAAACCGGTGCCGCCGTTGACGAAAGTCGCAATCAGCGACGCTCCGTTTCATCTTGCCCCGATCGGAGCTTCCGGCTTTATCGCGAGTGATCGCAGCCGATTGGTCGGCGTGTCGACATCCGGCATCACGCAGTTAGCCGCAAACCATGGTTCCCCTATCGATCTCGTCACCCCAGTGCAGGCTGGCGGCATTCTGGCTGCTTCTGGCGGGTCGGTCATATCCTATGATTCCAATGGCGACGTCGGCTGGCTGCAAGAGCGTGCGGGAGGAAATGCATCGGCAATCGCCGTATCATCGGATAGTCGGCGCTTTGCGATGGGGGTCGACGGCTGTCTGCTTGTTCGTGCCTTCGGGCCACGACCCGAGCCGGCGGCTTCATTCGATTTTGGCTCCATCTCAACCTTGTCATGGAGTCCCGACGGAAGCTGGCTGGCCATATCGGTCGCAAAAACGGGCATCGTGTTGGTGCGCCTTTCCGATGCGCGGATCGTCCGGATTCCCGGCTATCCTGCCAGCGTTGCGTCTCTTTCGTGGAGTGCAGACTCCCGCGTCCTGGTTACGAGCGGGGGCTATCGGGTGATTGCGTGGGACGTTTCCAGCCTCAGCGATGCCAGCGAACAGCCGACCAACCTCGCGACCGCCCGCGCCAGATTCGTCCTCGTCGAGGCGGTGGATATGCACCCGGAGCGTCACCTGGTGGCAGCGGGTTACGGCGACGGCATGGTCGTTGTCGCCAGGATCGGAGACGCCGACGAACTCATCGTCAAACCGCCCGGTCGAGGCCCCGTACACACCTTGCAATGGTCCCGCGATGGTCAGCATCTTGCATTTGGAACAAGCGGCGGGGAGGCGGCGATCGTGACGTTTCCGCCGCACATTTTCAAATAGCCGGACCCGGTTCAAACAGCTTGATCCGGCTGCAGGTGCAGAGTCATGCCGCGATCATCAGGAGGGAAATCATGACAGCTACCCGATCGCCAAATGAAGCCGACAGCAAAGATCAATTCTTCAAGGAGCTGGCGGAACTTTCTGAGCGAATGATCGCCGCCCATGGAAAGGAGTTTTCGATGGGCGCCCTGGTGCTGGCGGCAAGATTCATCGCCGAGAACAAACCATTCGGGCGAAGCGCAGTGACACAGTGACGTCCAACGAAAGCTCACTCCGGCTGAATATTGGCGTCCTTGACGACCTTGGCCCATTTCTGGATCTCGCTGCGAATGTGATCAGCGAATTGCGAAGGGGAGCCGCCGACGGGATCGACGCTCTGATCCTGGAAGCGGCGCTTGACGTCATCCATCCTGAGGATCGCATTCAGTTCTGAATTCAGCTTGCGGACGATCTCCGGCTTCATTCCGGCGGGGCCGACGATGCCGAACCAGACCGTGACCTCGTAGCCGGGAAGGCCTGCTTCCGTAACCGTCGGAACGCCTTCCGTGAGCGTCGAGCGTGCCGTGCTGCTGACGCCGAGCGCGCGCAACTTGCCGGCATTGACCTGGGGCAGCACGTTCGGCGTATTGTCGAAGGCCGCGTCGATATGGTCGCCGAGCAGATCGTTCACCATCGGTGCGCTTCCCTTGTAAGGGACGTGCACGATATCGATTCCGGTCATGCTCTTGAACAACTCCATCGAGAGATGGTTCGACGAGCCGATGCCCGTGGACCCGTAAGAGACCTTGCCGGGATTGTTTCGGGCATAGTCGAGGAAATCCTTGACCGAATGGATCGGCATGGCAGGTCTTACGACGAGAAGATTCTGCGTCTGACCCGCAAAGATCAGCGGCGTGAAATCCTTGACGGTGTCGTATGGAAGGCTCTTGTAAATGCTCGGGTTAGAGCCGAACGGAAACGCCACGCCGAGCAGGGTGTATCCGTCGGGCGGGGATTTGGCGACCGCGTCGGTCCCGATCAGCGTGCCGCCGCCCGGCCGGTTCTCGACGACCACGGGAACGCCCCAGGCCTCCTGGAGTTTTTGCGACACGATCCGTCCGAGCGTGTCATTGAACCCGCCCGGTGGATAGGGAACGATGTAGCGGATCGTGTGGCTGGGGTAGGTGTCCGGATCGGCCGCTGCGGGCGCGGCCGGGGTCTGCGCGGAGGCCGCGCCCGTCAACAGAAGAAGGAATGCGCCGCAGGCGAAGTAAGCAAGACGCGTTGCGCGCGATTTGACTTCAGCCTGCAGCGGTTCAGACATAGCAGGGGCCCTCGATCAGTGGATGTGCGTTGATGAACGCCTCGTTGATGTCGACCCCGAGGCCAGGCGTTTCAGATGGTTTGACGCAACCCTCGGCGTCGAGCTTGTACGGGACGCCGCCGACCTCGTCGCGGAACGGATTGTGCTTGGCGACGTCGCCCTCGAAATAGCCGGGGGCATCGACCGCCGCGAGCACGTTGATGGTTGCCGCCATGTTGATGCCGGTCGCGGAGGTGTGCGGGTTGAAGGACAGCTTCCACGCATAGGCCATCCCGGCGATCCGCATCGCCTCGGTGACGCCGCCTGTCTTGGACAGGTCCGGCTGCACAAAGCTGACGGCGCCATCCTCGATCAGGCGAGTGAATTCGAAGCGCGTAAAGTGGTTTTCGCCGGCCGCCAGCGGCGTCGAGCCGAGCGAGGCGGCGGTCCGGTACGAACGATAATCCTGCGCCGGGAACGGCTCCTCGAGCCATCCGATCTCCAGCTCGTCATAGGCCGGCATCACGCGACGTACGTCGTCGACCGTGTAGCCGGTGTTGGCGTCGACCAGAATTTCAATGGTGTCTCCGACCGCCTTGCGCACCGCCGTGGCGCGGGCGACGTCGTCGCGCGGATTGTCGCCGACCCGAAGCTTGATCGCCCGATAGCCCTGCGCGACGTAGCCCAGCGCCTCCTGCGCCAGCGACTCCGGCGCCTGCCATCCGAGCGAGATGCCGCCGGCATAGGCCTTGATCGGCTTTGAGGCGCCGCCGAGCAGCCGGTACAATGGCCAGCCCGCCGCCTTGGCGCGGATATCCCACAGCGCCAGATCGAGGCCGCTGAGCGCCATCGCGGCGGCGTAGCCCATGCCATGGCTCGCCAACTGCATCTGGTAGACGCGCTGCCAGACGCCGACCACGTTCATCGCATCCATGCCGACGACAAGTTCGGAAATCGTGGTGTCGATCAGCTTGGCGATGGCGCCGGGGCAGCGGCCGTGATGGGCTTCGCCCCAACCAACGAGGCCTTCATCCGTCGTGACTTTGACCAGCACCGCGTCGCGCTTCACCGCGCGGCCGATGCCCAACCTGACGTTCTGGCCCTGCGGTACGGGATAGGAGATCGGGACCGCCTTGATCGATGTGATACGCATTTTAAGACCTCAGACCGCTTTGTGTTCGGGATTGACGAGATTGAGCGGCTGCTCGCCGCGCAGGATTCGGAGCATTTCTTCGGCCGAGCCAACCGCCATCGCACGGCCGCTGGTGGCGGTGATCCCCGCGATATGCGGCGTCAGCAGCAGGTTGGGACAATCGAACAATGCGTCGTCGGGCGGCAGCGGCTGGACATCGAATACATCGAGCGCGGCACCGGCGAGCTTGCCTGACCGCAACGCGTAGATGATGGCGGCCGTGTCGATCACTGCGCCGCGCGAGACGTTCACCAGGACGGATTGGGGCCGCATGTGCGCCAGCAGATCATGGCTGACGAGCCTGCGCGTCTCGTCTGTCAGTGCGCAACAGACCACCACGGCGTTGCTCCGCGCGAACAGCTCCACGAGCGTGACTTCCTCGACATCAGGCGGCAGCGATCCCTTCCGGCGCGACGTGCCGAGCACAGTCATTCCAAAACCGTTGCTCGCGATGGAGGCGACGCGGCGCCCGATCGTTCCGACGCCGAGGATGCCGAGCGTCGTTCCGCTCAACTCGGTGAGGCCGTCTGCCATCGCGCGGCTGGTCGCCCAGCCTTCGGCGCGCATCAGCGTGTCCACGCGCTGCAACGGCCGGCGCAGATGCATCAAGGCCGACATGACATATTCGGCGACGGCGTTAGTGTTGCTTCCGGGCAGGTTCGCAACCGCGATACCGCGTGCCGTGGCGGCGGCGACCGGGATGAAGTCGAGACCGACGCCGTGACGGACGATACCCTTCAGGCGTGGTGCATGATCGACGATGTCGTCGGGCAGTTTCGCGCGCACGATGATGCCGTCGGCATCCGCTGCCCATTGGCGCAGTGTCTCCGGCCTGGTGTCCGGCGCGACGATCAACCGAACGTGCGGGGTGAGAATCGCCTCGCCATCAGGGTGCATGGCGTTGGTCAGGAGGACGACGGGTTTCTCAGGCATCTGGCGCAGGCCCCTCGATGATTGGATTTTGCAGGCGGCCGAGGCCTTGAACCTCGACCTCGACGGTCGAACCAGGCCTGAGCCACGCCGGCGGCTTGTGCAGCCCGGCCACGCCGGCCGGCGTGCCGGTGGCGATGATGTCGCCTGGTTCGAGCGCCTGTTGCCGCGACAGATAGGAGACGAGGTCGGCGACGTCGAATAGTATGTTCGCCGTCGAACCGGACTGCAGCATGCGGCCGTCGACTTTCAGCGTCACGGTGAGCGCGTGCGGATCTGGTACCTCATCGCGGGAGGCGAGGTAAGGTCCGAACGGACCGAAGGTCGGGTAGTTCTTGCCGCGGTCGAAATGGCCGTCGGCCTTGATGATCTCGCTTGCGCTGACATCGTTGAAGCAGCCATAGGCGACGACGTGATCGAGCGCACGCTCCTTGCTGACGTTCTCGGCGCGCGTGCCGATCATGGCCGCGAGTTCCGCCTCGTAGGTGACCCCGCCAATCGTCGCCGGCAGTACGATGGGCTGTTCCGGCCCAATGATCGTTTGCGGTGCCTTCATGAACAGCACCGGTTTCTCGGGCGGCGCCATACCGCGTTCAGCCAGCGCGTCGCGGTAGTTATGCGCGATTCCGAAGATGCGCCGCGGCGCCGGCAGGGGCGCCATCAGCGTGACCGCCTCGCGCGAAAGCCGCGCTGCCGCAGCGAAGCCGTGCACGCGAATGCGTTCCACGACTTTGGGCAGGCCGGCTTCGATCAGGGCTTGCACCTGCGGTGCCGCGCCGCCGAGGGCTTCGCCCATTGTCGGATGCGCAAGGTCGACGATGGTTTCGCTGCCGTTGTCCAGCAGCACGCCAGCGCGCGAAAAGCCTTGCTCGCTGAAGGTGACGAATTTCATGAGCGGACCATCGGTTCACGCCACCCGGTAGCGATCGATCACGCCGCGATCGATCTCGATGCCAAGTCCGGCGCCGGTCGGCACCGCGACCTTGCCCTTGACCTGGACGATCGGTTCGACCGCCAGGTGATCGCGAAACGGGTTTTCCTCCTGCTCGAATTCCAGCATCGGCGGCATCGGAAACAGGCTCGGCGGCTGGTTCGGGATCGACGCCAGGAAGTGGATGGTGGCGGCAAGGCCGACCGCGGACCCCCAGGCGTGGGGGACGCATTCCACGCCATGCGTCGTGGCAAGCGTCGCGATCTTCTTGCATTCGGTAATGCCGCCCGCCGCGCAGACATCGGGCTGCACGATGTCCATCGCCTTGCGCACGATGGCGTCGCGGAAGCCCCATCGGGTGAACTCGTTCTCGCCGCCGGCGACCGCCATGTCGAGCGCGCGCGAGACCTCCACATAGCCGTCGATGTCTTCCGGCGAGATCGGCTCCTCGAACCACTCGATGTCGAGGTCTTCCAGCTTGCGGCCGAGACGGATCGCAGCGGGCACAGTGAAGCAATGATTGGCGTCGACCATCAGCTTGATGCCGGGGCCGATCGCTTCGCGTACGGCTTTCACGCGCTCGAAGTCACGCTTGATCGAACCAAGCCCGATCTTCATTTTGATCGCCTTGAAACCGGCCTCAACGTAGCCCGTCGCTTCCTCGACCGCTTCCTCGACCAGCCGGTCCATGTCGGTGAAATAGAGGCCGGTGGCGTAGGCATCGACCTCGGTGCGGAAGGCGCCGCCGATGAGCTTGTGCACAGGCTTGTTGCAGGCTTTGCCGATAATGTCCCAGAGCGCGATGTCGATGCCGCTGATGGCTGCGATCGACATGCCCTTCGGCCCGTAATCCTTGATCCGGTTGTAGAGGTCTTCCCAGATCACCTCGACGTCGAAGGGATCGTGGCCGATCACACGCGGGGCAAGCTGGGTCTCGATGAAGGCTTTTGCGACCGCCGACGGGCCGTAGCACTCGCCCCAACCGACGATGCCGTCAGCGGTTTCGATCTCGACCAGGCAGGTGCCGCGTGTCTTGTAGAGCCAGCCGCGCGAGGAGGTGAAGGGACGTTGCACCGGAGCTGCGACGACGTGACAGGTGATCTTCTTGATGGACAAGCGCGTGAACCTTGGTTGGAGAGTGGTTGGGATTAAGAGCAGCGATTCCGCCGTATCAGCCTATTCCTTCGGAAAGACCTGTGACGCCACAGTGCCGAGCGTGGCTGCGACGTTGTCGACTTCCTTGGTCAGCGCATCGCCGGTCAGGTCGTCGACGAGGAACACGTTCTTCTTGGCGAATTCCTTGAAGCGCGGGTCCTGAATGGCGGCGCGAAACGCGGTGACCAGCTTGGTGCGGACATCGTCGGGGAGGTTTGCCGGACCAACGACGTAAGCCATCTGGACGACGGGGCCGTAGGGAAAGACGTCGTAGCCCTTTTCCTTGAAGGTCGGTACGTCCGGAAACATCTCCAGCCGCTCATTGGCGAAGATGCCGATCGGCTTCAGCAGGCCTTCCTGGATCTGGCCAAGTGTTTCCGACGGCTTCAACACGCCGGAATCGACGTGCTGACCGAGCAGGTCGGCCACCACTTTCGATCCGCCGGTGTAGGGCACGTTGACGAAGTTCACGCCCGCCGCGCGCGCGGTCATCAAGGCGAAGATGTGGTTCAGATTGTAGTTACCGGGGGTGCCGATCGTGACCTTGTCGGGATTGCCCTTCATGTACTTGATGAAGTCGTCGAGCGATTTCTGCTCGGCCTTGGTCGAGACCAGGAGCATCAACGGATCGGTCGAGACGCGTGCGATGTGAGTGAACTGCGCATTCGTCAGCTGCACCTTGCCCTGGGCCATCAGCGCCAACGTCGAGCTGGTCCCCATGCCTAGCGTGTAGCCGTCCGGCGCGGCGCTCGCGATCCGGCGCATCCCGATCACGCCGGTCGCGCCGACGACGTTCTCGATGACGATCTTGATCCCATGTTCGCGCAGGATCGGATCGAGCGCCCGGGCCGCGACGTCGTTCGAGCCGCCCGCGTTCCACGGCACGATGAAAGTGATGTCCCGCTGGGGATAGTCCGACTGACCGTAGCTGGCGGGCGCCTGGAGCATCGAAATCAGGCACGCCAGGGTGATCGCGGCAACTTTTCTCATCGTGGTATTTCCTCCCGTTTTGTTGTTTGTTATAACAAACATCGTCGGTTGGTCAAGACGGCCGACCGGAGGAGGGATTTGCGCGATGTCGCGCGCCGCGATACCGAGCGTTGTATGACGGCATTGAAACGAATCGAGCGTGAACCGCTGTGGGATCTCGCGCACGCGCAGTTGCGGGATGCGCTGCTGGCCGGGCGGTTCGAGCCTGGCACGGTCTTGACCTTGCGCTCGCTGGCCGAAAGTTTCGGGACGTCAATCACGCCGGTGCGCGACGCCGTCACCCGTCTGGTAGCGCAAGGCGTGCTGCAGCAGGGGCCGCGCAACTCCGCGATCGTGCCGCACCTGTCCCGCCGCGAGCTTTCGGACCTGACGGTGGTGCGTTGCGCGCTGGAAGGCCGCGCAGCGCGGGAGGCGGCCCTGCGGCGGCATGACGAGGCCGCCCTGCGAAAGCTGCAAGACCGGCTCTCGACGATGCAGTCGCTGATCGCTGCGCGCAAGCTCGAGAGCTACCTCGAGCATCACCGCAAGTTTCACTTCGGCATTTACGCGATGTCGGGGGTCCCGCTGCTCGTCGAGACCATCGAGAACATGTGGCTGCGCTGCGGGCCGGTGCTGTCCTACGTGATCCCCGAATATGTCGTCCTGCTGAAGGGCTGGGATCATCACACCGCGGCGCTGAAGGCTATCGTGGCGGGTGACGCCGATGGCGCCGAACGCGAGATCGTCGCCGATATTACTGATGCCGCGCATTACCTCGCGAGTCTTGCAGATACGACGGGGCAGTTGAGGCGACCGTCTGGGCTAATCACCTCTTAGCTGCGCGCGGCGCCCCGCGGTAACACCACGAGAGACGCGCTCCAGTCGGCGTTTTCCGCGGACCGGCGAAGATGGAAGGTGAAGCCCTTCGATCAGGCGCCACGTTCGCCTTGTGCGGTTCCTGCCGTGGTCCGTTGACGACGTTTGGGGGCGTTGCGCTCCGGCGTAGCGTCGGCGGCTCGGCTGTGCGAGTCAGGCTGGTAGCCCAGGCGGATCGACAGGAGCTCGGCGTGCGTCATCACGGTCCGGGCGAGCTCTGGCACCCATTCAGCCGTAACGCGCCGGCTCGGACCACTCACGCTAATTGCCGCGAAGACGCGGCCCGCACTGTTGCGGATCGGTGCGCCGACGCAGCGCAGCTCCGGCTCATGCTCGCAATCGTCCACCGAATAGCCGCGGGACCTGATCGCGGCCAGTTCGGCCTTTAGCCGCTTGGGCTCAACGATTGTGCTCGGCGTGAAGCGAGGCAGGCCGGCGCGGATGACCCGGTCGATCACGGCGTCGCTCTGGAAGGCGAGCGCCGCCTTACCCACGCCTGTCGAGTGACAAGGCGAGGCTTCCATCGTGATGACGGTGTTGTGCGGGCGTGCAGCAATTTGGCTGCGGCGATTGACGAAGACCATCTGCGCGCCGTCGAAGACGCAAAGATGCACATCCTCGCCACTGAGCTTGGCAAGCGTATCGACGAAAGGCGGCGCCTCGCGATACAGCGGCAGGTTCATGAGTGCGCTGCCGCCGAGCTCGAACAGTTTTATGCCAAGCCGGTAGCGATCGCGGCTCGCATCCTGTTCCAGGAACCCGACGCTGCGCAGGCTATCGACGATGCGATGGACGGTGGTGCGCGGTAGGCCGGTGCGTCGCGCGATCTCGACAACGCTCAGCTCGGGGTCGGTCGAGGAGAAGGCCTCCAGGACCTCGAGCATCTTGAAGAGCGACTTCACGCTCTGTCGACCGCTGTCGACGCTAGTCATGTCGGACCTTTCGGGTGGCGTCACCACGCAATATCCAGGACGCGAACCAAGTCCGACTTAGACGGAATCGGGCGCGGCGGCAATGCCGCGCCCTTTGTCGTGCACTCACTCGGCTGCGACCAGCCTCGTGCTGCCTTCCACCTCGAGCAGGGGCTTGAGGGCAGCCGCGATCGCGTCCTTCTGCCGGCTGGTCGGAGCCGGCATCGGCTGCCGCGGAAGACCGCTCGGCGATCCCTGGAGGGTGAGGGCATGCTTCACGCAGGCCGGGAGATTGTCGCCGACGATCGTGTTCCAGAACCTCAACAGGCGCTTGTGGATCTCGATCGCGGTCGCGTGGTCACCGCGCTCGACCGCGTTCCACAGTGCCACGCAGGCGCCGGGCACTGCGGCCGGGTTCGCGGCGATCGTGCCATGCGCGCCGAGCGCGAAGGACGGATAGAGCAGCGCATCGACCGCCGTCAGCACGACCTTGCCCGCGGGCACGTCGAGCAAAAGATCGGCCATCAGCTTCAGGTCGCCGGCGCTCTGCTTGACGCCGATCACGCCGGGCAGCTCGTTCATGATCCGCAGCAGCAGCGCGGGGCTCAGGTAGTTCCAGGGCACGACGTTGTAAATGATGACGGGCTGCTTGACCGACTCGGACAGCGTCTTGAAGTGGCCGACCGTCGCATCCTCGTCTGGCTTGAAGAGATAGTGCACCGGCGTGATTTGGAGCGCGGCGACGTCGACCGATTCGATGGCGCGGGCGCGGGCAATCGCTTCACGCGTCGAGTTGGCGATGATGCCGGCGACGAGCGGCACCTTGCCGTTCAGCTCCTCTGCGCAGGCCTCGATCAAACGCCGGAATTCGTCGGCGGTAAGCGTGTGACCCTCACCCGTGCTGCCGCCAACACAGACGCCATGCACGCCCTTATCGAGCAAAAACTTCACTTGGCGACGGAAGGCCTTTTCGTCGATGTCGCCGTTCTGATCGAACGGCGTGGTGAGGGGCGGGATGATCCCCGTAATCTTCGCTGGCACGTTATCCTCCTTTATTGTCCGAAATGTGGACATTTTTTATGACGAATGCACGCCTGACGTCAAGCGCGGTCGGCAACATATCGAGTTTTCGCGCCAAATTTAAGAGGAGAGCGGCGACGCGGCCGAAAAATCCACTTGACATGTGGAATAAGTCGCTGCTCATGTTGTCCGCAATACGGACAAAAGTCCGGGCAGGGGATGTCTTCCTGCCGAAGCCGGAGGACGACGTCATGAGCGGAATGGTTAGGTCGAGCGGGTCCAGCCGGGTGGCAGACCAAGCGACCGCTTCGATCAAGGGTCGGGAGTCCGGCGACATCCGGAAGGTTGCTGTGGCGAGCGCCATCGGCAACATGATCGAGTATTACGACTTCACGCTCTACGCGACGGCGACCGCGCTCGTCTTCAACAAGATCTTCTTCCCGAGTTCCGATCCCTTGGTCGGATCGCTGCTCGCTTTCGCGACGTTCTTCGTGGGCTATTGTGCAAGGCCGCTCGGCGGCGTGCTGTTCGGCCATTTCGGGGACCGCGTCGGCCGAAAAACGGCGCTGCTCATCACTATCCTAATCATGGGACTTGGGACTTTCCTCATCGGACTGATGCCGACCTATGAGCAGGTCGGTGTGTTGGCGCCGATCTGTCTCATCGGGCTGCGGCTGTTGCAGGGAATTGGCATCGGCGGCGAATATGGCGGCGGCATGGTGATGACGGTCGAGCACGCGCCGGCCGACCGGCGCGGTTTCTTCAGCTCACTCGTCCACATCGGCGTGCCCGCCGGATTCCTGATCCCGATCGCGCTTTTGGGAATCCTGTCGACCTCCATGAGCGAGCCTGACTTCCTCGCCTGGGGCTGGCGGATCCCGTTCCTGTTTTCGATCGTCCTCGTCGGGATCGGGCTCTTCATCCGCTTCAAGATCTCGGAGACGCCGGCGTTCAAGCGCGTGCTGAGCGAGGAGGGGGCTGCCTGCGTGCCGGTGGTCGAGGCGGTCCGCAATCACAAGGGCAACATCCTGTTCGGTATCGGTGCCAAGGTCGCCGAAAGCGGGCTGTTCAACATCTACGCCGTGTTCGCGATCACCTACTGCAAGACCAAGCTCGGACTGCCGAGCCAGACGATCCTGAACGGCGTGCTCGTCGGCTGTGCGCTCGAATGCCTGACGCTGCCGATGTTCGGGGCGCTGTCGGACCGGATTGGTCGTCGCGCGGTCTATTTAGGCGGCATGATCTTCCAGGCCGTGCTCGCGCTCGTCTTCTTCCAGATGCTGAACACCGGGCACACCGGCATGATCTGGCTCGCGATCGCACTCGGTCTCGCGCTTGGTCATGGCTCGGTCTACGGCGCGCAGGGCGCCTACTTCTCGGAGCTGTTTCCGGCGCGCATTCGCTACAGCGGCCTCTCGCTCGTGCAGCAGCTCGGCCCGATCCTCGGCGGCGGCCTCTCGCCGCTGATCGCAACCGCACTGCTTGCCGAGTACGGCTCGGCCTATTGGGTGGCCGGCTACATGGTCGCGATGGCGCTGCTCTCGGCCGCCTGTGTCTTCGGCCTCCGTCCGCTCCGCTCGGACAACTGAGCCGATCCTGCTCGCAAAACCAGCCGCTCGAGACGAGGCGGCATCGCAAAACCAAGTGAGGAAACTGCCATGGTCTCTACCTTGCACTTCTCTCGACGCAGTCTGATCAAGGGCATCGCCGCCGCGCCGCTCGCAATGCCGGCGATCTTCGGCCGTGCACATGCCGCCGATCCCATCCGCATCGGCATTTCCGGACCGATGACGGGTCAGTTCGCCCAGAACGGCCAGTGGATGAAGAACGGCGTCGCGATTGCGGTGAAGCAGGTCAATGACAAGGGCGGCATCAAGGGGCGCATGATCGAAGTGCGCATCGCCGACGATCTCGGGCCGAACCCCACTGCGGCGGCCAATGCCGTCACCAAGCTCGCGACCCAGGACGAAGTCGTGGCACTGGTGGGTCCGCACTACACGCCGGGTATCCTGCCGAACCTGCCGTTGCTCGCGAAATACAAGATCCCGTGCCTGACGGGCGCAACCGGTCCGGTCGTCACCCAGCAAGGCAGCCCCTGGGTGTTTCGCGTCCGCCTGAATGATGCGATCGGCGCGGACCTTCTGGTCAAATACGTCACCGAAGATCTGCAATGGAAGAAGATCGGACTTGGCTACGTCAACACGGCCTTTGGGCAATCCGGCATTGGCGTGGTCAAGGCCTCCTTGACCAAGCGCGGCGTCGAGCCTGCGCTGGTGCAGGCCCACACCGACGCGACCAAAGATTACACCTCGCAGATCCTGGCCTTCCAGCAGGCCGGTGTCGACGGCATCATCGTCTGGACTGACGATCAACCGGCCGGGCTCATTGCCAAGCAGAGCAAGACCCTCGGCGTCAAATTCGGCATCGCCGGCAACACGGCATTCTCGCAGCCGATTTTCCTCGGCCTCGCCGGAGAGGGCGCCGACGGATGCATGGCGATCGGCGAGTTCGTCAAGGACAATCCCGACGAGCGGGTGCAGAACTGGAAGAAGCTCTATTCGGCGACCCGTCCCGGGGACGAGCCGGAACTCTACGCCACGGTCTATCACGACGCGGCAAAGCTGATCATTGCGGCGATGGAGCGCGCCGATGCCATTACGGGCGAGGGAATCCAGCAGGCGCTGACCGCGATCCGTGACTTCCCGGGCATCGTCACACACTATGGCTGGACCGGCAACGGCGATATGACCCATTCCGGCATCATCACCAAGGTCGCCGGCGGCAAGCCGGAGATCGTCAAGGCCATCAGCAGCTAACGCGCGCGCGACGCCGCCGGACCTCCGGTGGCCGGCACCGGGATGGGATCTTACGATGTTGCAGACTTTTATTCAGATCGTATTGGTGGGATTGGCGGTCGGCGCCGCCTATGCGCTGGTGGCGCTCGGCTACACGCTGATCTGGAATGCGGTCTCCCTGGTCAATTTTGCTCAGGGAGACCTCGTGATGCTCGGCGCCTTCGTCTCGGTCGGCTGGCTCGCCAATCGTCTCGGGATGCCGCTGTGGCTGAACCTCGGCGCGATGCTGGTGATCCTTGGCTTCTTCGGCGCCGCGCTGGCCTGGGGAGTCTACCATCCCCTGCGCAACGCGCCGCAATTGTCGGCGATCGTGGCAACGCTCGGCCTGTCCATGGCGTTGCAGAATATCGCCGTGATCATCTGGGGACCGCAGCCTCTCAACTTCGCTGGCCCCCTGGGCACGACCTCGGTGCAGCTCTTCGGCTCCACGATCTACGCGCAGTATCTCGTCATCCTGGCGGCGCTCGCGGTGATGATGGCGATCCAGCACGCGCTGTTTCAGCATACGGCGCTCGGTCGCGCGATGCGCGCCACCGCGCAGGACGCCGAAGCGGCGCGGCTGATGGGCATCCCCACAGCCCGCATCATCGCTTTCATCTTTGCCTACGCCACCATGCTCGCAGCCTTGGCGGGCTGGCTGGTCGCGCCGCTGTCTTACGTATCTTCCGACATGGGCGTTAATCTGTCGCTCCGTGCCTTCGCGGCGACCATCCTCGGCGGCTTCGGCTCGATCCCCGGCGCGCTCGTCGGTGGCCTGATCTTCGGCGTCATCGAGTCGGCGGGCTCCTTCTACATTTCGTCGGAATATATCGACGTGATCGCGTTCGGCGTCTTGATCGCAGTTCTGATGTTCCGCCCGCAGGGCATTTTCGGTGAACTCGAACTGGAGCGTCCATAAATGACCGCCGACGGAAACACGCTGACGATGCGTACGCTCGCCCTTCTGGTGATCGGCGCGGCGATCCTGTCCGGCCTCCTCCTGCCGCAATTCCTGTCGGTGTACTATCTGCAGGTCGCAGACGTGACATTGATCAACATCCTCCTGGTCCTCGGGCTCAATTTCATTCTCGGCTTCGGTGGCCAGATGTCGCTCGCACAATGCGCATTCTTCGGCATCGGGGCGTATGGATTCACGCTGCTTCAGGCCGCAGGCATGCCGGTGCCGGTCGCCGCGATCGGCGCGATCGCAATCTCCGCCGCGGTGGGGATGGCGCTGGGCTGGCCGACATTGCGGCTGAAGGGGCATTACCTCGCCCTGTGCACGCTGGCTTTCGCGCTGATCGTCGAGCGGCTGCTGGTGAACTGGGAGGGCCTCACCAACGGCGCCAACGGCATCACCGCGATCCCGGGCATCGGGCTCGCCGGCGAGAACGACAAGATGCTGTGGGTGTTGCTCACGATCGTCGCTTGTGCCTATCTGCTTCAGGTCTGGATCGCCAACGGTCCGCTGGGTCTGCGCATCCGCGCGCTACGCGACGATGCGCTGGCCGCGCAGGCCATCGGCGTCGACATCTCGCGGCTCAAGATCATGCTGTTCGTGATCTCGGCCGCCTATGGCGGTCTTGCCGGCATCTGCTACGTGCTGCTGCGCGGCTATATCAGCCCCGACGTCTTCTCGTGGCAGTCGACCTTCTCCTACCTCGCCATGGCGGTGGTCGGCGGCCTCGGCAGCCCCCTTGGCGCCGTGCTCGGGGCCATCCTCTACACCTTCGTACCGGAGCTGTTGCGCTTCATGCAGGAATACTACTTTGCCGTGTTCGGCGTCATGGTCATCCTCGTGATCACCTTCTTCCCTGCCGGTCTCTCCGGACTGGTTCTCTCCGCCTTCCACAGTCTTCGCCGGCGCGAAAAATCCTATGCACGATCGGACGTGACGCATCATGAACGCGCTGCTTGAACTCTCCGGCGTCACCAAACGTTTCGGCGGCCTGACGGCGCTCGAAGACGTATCGCTCACCGTCGCGCAGGGCACGATCCATGCTGTGATTGGCCCCAACGGCTCGGGCAAGACCACGCTGTTCAACATCATCAGCGGCATCTATACGCCGACCGGAGGCGAGGTGCGCTTCGAAAGCGCCATCGTCACGTCAAAGCCGTTGCACCAGCTCGCGGCAATGGGGCTGGCACGCACGTTCCAGAATACTCGCCTGTTCGGCTCGATGACTGTGCGCCAGAACGTCCTTGCCGCGCGACACGGCAGGGCTCATCCGTGGCGCTTCGACCAGGAGAACGCGCGCCGGGTCGCCGAGATCATTGCGTTCGTCGGGCTTGCTGATGTTGCCGACGCTAATGCCGCCTCGTTGCCGCAGGGGCAGCGGCGTCTGCTCGAAATCGCCAAGGCGCTAGCGCTGGAGCCGCGCCTCGTGCTGCTTGACGAGCCGCATGGCGGTCTCAACCACGCCGAGACCGCACGCCTGATCGAGGTGATCCGCCAGATGCATGCGCGGGGTATGACGATCCTCCTGATCGAGCACGAGATGGAAGTGGTGATGACGCTCGCCGACCGGATCACCGTGCTCAATTTCGGCAAGGTGCTGGCGGAGGGCGCGCCCGCCGAGATCCAGCGCAACGACGCCGTCATCGAGGCCTATCTCGGCCGTGCTGACCGCGAGGCGGAGCTCCATGGACAGGTCGGCCGCGCAAGCGAAGGCACTGGCGCGCCGCTGCTCGAGGTCTCCGATCTCGTGGTCCGCTATGGTGACATCGAGGCGGTGCGGCAGGTGTCGCTGAAGGTCGGTGTCGGCGAGTTCGTGGCGCTGCTCGGCAACAACGGGGCGGGCAAATCCTCCACGCTGAAGGCGATCGCGCGTCTGGCGCAGGCCTCGGGCTCGGTGCGCTTCACAGGTCAGGAGCTGATCAGGGAGCCGACCGAGCGTCTGGTCGGAATGGGACTGGCGCTCGTTCCCGAGCGCCGGCGGCTGTTCGGCGGATTGACCGTGATCGAGAACCTCAAGATCGGCGCCTACGGACGGCCGCACGGCGAACTGGCGGGATTGATCGACGAAATGCTCGAACTGTTCCCCAACCTCAAGCGCCTGTCGGCGTCGCTGGCCTTCTCGCTCTCAGGTGGGGAGCAGCAGATGCTCGCTATTGCCCGCGCATTGATGAGCCGTCCGCGCCTCTTGCTGCTCGACGAGCCGTCGCTCGGACTGGCTCCGCTGTTGGTCGAGCAGGTGTTCGGCAAGCTCGTGGAAATCAATCGGCAGGGGACCGCGATCCTGCTGGTTGAGCAGAATGCCCGCATGGCGCTCGCGGTCGCGCATCGCGGTTATGTGCTGAGCTCGGGACGCATCGTCGCCGATGGCAGCGCCGCCGAGGTCGCGCGCGATCCCCGCCTGATGGGCGCCTATCTCGGCCACGGCGAGGCCGCCGAATAAGCCATCGGGCTGGATCTGGTGCTCACGAGAGCCGGCGCCGTCGCGGCTTGAAAGGCGGATCGCCGTGGTGCAGGTGGAAGCAGGGTCACCAATGGAGGCCGACATGAACGCCCACACCCTGCCGCGCCCAACAACCGAAGTCATCGCCGCTGTGCGCGCGAGGCTCGCCGAACGCCTGGGCGCGCGTGTCACCGTCTCGCAGGCCGTGCTCGACCAGCATAGCCACGGCGAGGGCCTGCCGGCAGTCGGTGTGCCAGACCTCGTGGTCTTTCCCGAGACCAACGAGGAGGTCGCCTTCGTTCTCGCGCTGTGCAACGAACACCGCGTACCCGTCACGCCATTCGGCGCGGGGTCCTCGCTTGAGGGCCAGCTCGCAGCCCTTGCCGGCGGCGTGTCGCTCGACATGACGCGCTTTGACAAAATCCTTGAGGTCACACCGGACTCGCTCGACTGCCGGGTCCAGGCGGGCGTGACGCGCGAAGCGTTGAACGCGCATGTTCGCGGCACCGGCCTGTTCTTTCCGGTCGATCCAGGCGCCAACGCGTCGATCGGCGGCATGGCCGCCACACGAGCCTCCGGCACCAATGCGGTGCGCTATGGCACGATGCGTGAGAACATTCTCGGCCTCACCGTCGTCACGCCCGATGGCCGCATCGTCCGCACCGGCAGCCGCGCGCGGAAGTCATCTGCCGGCCTTGATCTCACCCATCTCTATGTCGGCAGCGAAGGAACGCTCGGCGTCATCACCGAAATCCAGCTCAAGCTTTACGGGCAGCCGGAGACCATTGTTGCGGCCGTCTGCCAGTTTGCCTCGCTTGAAGGTGCTGTCGCCGCTGTCGTGACGGCGCTGCAGTCCAATCTGAAGATGGCGCGCATTGAACTGCTCGACGAGGTGCAGATGCGCGCCGCAATCCGCTATTCGAAGCTGGATTATGTGGAGACGGCGACGCTCTTTCTCGAGTTTCACGGCACGCCGAACGGAGTGCGCGAGGAAGTGGAGATGATGCAGGCGATAACAGCGGATCACGGGGGCGGCGCGTTTCAATTCGCCGAGCGGACGGAAGACCGGACGCGGTTGTGGAAGGCGCGCCACAATTCCTATCAAGCCGTGATGGCGCTTGAGCCCGGCAAGGCCAATATGGGTACCGATGCCTGCGTGCCGATTTCGGCGCTGCCGGCCTGCCTGCTGGAGACCAAGGCGGACATTGTCGCATCTGGCCTGACGGCGCCGATCGTCGGCCATGTCGGTGATGGCAATTTCCATCTCGGAATCCTGTTCGATCCGAAGGACGCACAAGAGACTGAGCGCGCCGAGGCGCTGGCCTTTCGCACCGCGCGCCGAGCCATTGCGATGGGAGGCACATGCTCAGGCGAACACGGCGTAGGGCTGCACAAGATCGTGCACATGGAAACGGAGCACGGTGAGGGGATGGCGCTCATGAAGGCGGTAAAGACGGCGCTGGACCCGAGAGGAATCATGAATCCGGGAAAGATCTACCCGTCGAGCAACTGATTTCCAGCATGCGCTGTTTGAAGACGAGACGCTCTTTCCGCGCTGGCCTCCAGCAACTACCGCTGTGGATTTTCGTCCACGGCAGTATTTTTGTCGGCGCTTCCGTCAGAAATCAGCAGAGGCGAGGAGGTGCCATTGCGCGACAGATCCAAGCGCAGGAGGTACTGCGAGGACCGTTGGGCCTGGTCCTGCATCGACGATGACCTCATTTGGCGGAACTGCGAAACCTAGTCCGGCCGCTTTCAGCAATGCCTCCTTGAGGGTCCAATAGCGGAGAAACAATCGGGACCGGGATATCTCCGGCGCTTTCCGCAGAGCAGCTTGTTCTTCGGCGGCCAGCACCAGCTCGCTGATGGAATCCAGATGATCTACTTCGCGTAGGAGTTCGACGTCGACCCCGATGGGCATGCGTGCTGCGGCGACGGCAACGGCGCCCCTGGCATGACTGAGGCTGAAGTCGATTTCCTGCGGATCGACGAGAAGGACCGGCTTGCCGTTCGCCGATGGTGCAAACCGCAGCGCATTCGGCGGTCGACCTACTGCATGTCCAAGGATCAGGCGCGCTCCCGCATGGGCGGCCAGATAGCTGCGCCGGTCCTCATGATGCCGGAGTCGCGCCAAGTGGTCCGTCTCCTGCACGTCAAGCAGCGCGGCGCTTTGCTCAAGAGGAAGCGCGGTAGGGCCGGGCGTGGCGCCTTTCTCCGGCGGGGAAACTGCGGCCAGCCAGAACGCGATCTCTCCGCGTGTCGGTCCTTTGACCGGCGTCGGGAGGTTCGGATGGGGCAACCATCGCAGGCGCAACTCATCGTCTTCAGGCGTGATGCGCTTGACGGCGATTGCCCAGGCGACCACCGTTGTTGCCTGCAATGCGGTAAGCGATGAGGCGAAGCCGTCCTGTCCGGTGCAGACAGCGTTATTCATGCAAGGTTGGCTGACATCGGCCACCGGTTTTCTTGAAACTGAGCGACATCCAGCATTGAGCGGTCCCCCTCAATCAATACACGCGCTCTCTTGGCGGGACTGACTGCACCTCGTTTGAGAGCGGCTGTAAATGCACTGGTCTGTAATCGAGCCGCGCGCGGCCATCATCATCGAGCCAGCACAGGGTGTGCTTCAGCCAATTTTCGTCATCCCGTTTGGGGAAATCTTCCCGCGCATGGGCGCCGCGGCTTTCCTTGCGACCGATCGCCGAATGAAGGCTGACGCTGGCCTGCGCAAGCATGTTGTCCAGTTCGAGTGTTTCGGCCAGATCGGTGTTGAAGATCATCGTGTGATCGGTCACGCCAATGTCATCCCGCATCGTGGCGATCACCTCGTTAAGTTTTGTTAAACCGTCGTCCAGCAGCGCGCCGGTGCGGAATACGGCGCAATGGCGCTGCATGGTCTGTTGCATGGCCAGCCTAATGTCGCCGGCGACAGCCTTGCCTTTGGCCCACCTGATGCGATCGAGATGCGCGATGGCACGATCGGTCGCCTCGTCGGACGCCGGTGCGTGGCCCTCTTGCGGACGCAGGGTCTCGATCACGCGATGAGCGGCAGCCCGTCCAAACACGATGATGTCGAGAAGCGAATTGGAGCCGAGGCGGTTCGCTCCATGCACGGAAACGCAAGCCGCTTCCCCGATCGCCATCAGTCCTGGGACGACCGTTTCCGGATCGCCATGGCGAGACGTGACGGCTTCGCCATGCAGATTGGTCGGAACTCCGCCCATGTTGTAATGGACGGTGGGCAGCACCGGAATCGGCTGGCGTGTGACGTCGACGCCCGCGAAGATTTTGGCGGTCTCGCTGATGCCCGGCAGGCGCGTGTGCAGGAGTTCCGGATCGAGGTGCTCCAGGTGTAGTTCGATGTAGTCCTTGCGCGGACCGCAGCCACGCCCTTCGTTGATCTCAATCGTCATGGCGCGGCATACGACGTCGCGCCCGGCAAGATCCTTCGCGCTTGGCGCATAACGTTCCATGAAGCGCTCGCCTTCGGAATTGGTGAGATAGCCGCCTTCGCCGCGCGCCCCTTCCGTGATCAGGCAACCGGAGCCGTAGATGCCGCTCGGGTGAAACTGTGTGAATTCCATGTCCTCGAGCGGCAACCCGGCCCTCAGGGCCATCGCGTTGCCGTCGCCGGTAGAGGTGTGGGCGGCGGTGCAGGAGAAGTAGACGCGGCCGTAACCTCCGGTGGCCAGCACAGTGCGGTGAGCATTGAAGCGGTGGATGGTCCCATCTTCCATGTTCCACGCCAGCAGGCCACGACAGGCGCCGTCATCATCCATCAGCAGGTCCAGCGCGAAATATTCGATGAAAAACTCCGTGCCGTGCGTCAGACACTGCTGATAGAGCGTGTGCAGGATGGCATGGCCTGTCCGATCGGCGGCCGCACAGGTGCGCTGGGCCATCTTCTTTCCGTACTCGATGGTCTGGCCACCAAAGGGACGTTGATAGATCCGACCATCTCCGGTGCGTGAGAAGGGCACCCCATAGTGCTCCAGTTCCAGCACCGCGGGCACGGCTTCGCGGCACATGTATTCGATTGCGTCCTGATCACCGAGCCAGTCGGAGCCCTTGACCGTGTCGTACATGTGAAAGCGCCAATCGTCGCCGTCACCCATGTTTCCGAGCGATGCCGCCATGCCGCCCTGTGCGGCGACGGTGTGGCTGCGTGTCGGAAAGACTTTTGTAACACAGGCGGTCTTGAGGCCTGACGATGCCATGCCCAGTGCCGCGCGCAATCCGGCGCCTCCTGCACCGACGATCACCACATCATAATTGTGGTCGATGATCTCGTACGCTTTAGCCATCCTGCAGTTCTCCCAAATGTGCGAACTGGTCTTTTCTGAGTTCAGCGGTATCCATCGGATCGGCGAAAGCTTATCGATCTCCGACCGTTCTGGCGACACAACTCAATATGGCGTCGAGC
The DNA here is from genome assembly GCF_000472865.1 of Bradyrhizobium elkanii WSM2783. Taxonomy (GTDB): domain Bacteria; phylum Pseudomonadota; class Alphaproteobacteria; order Rhizobiales; family Xanthobacteraceae; genus Bradyrhizobium; species Bradyrhizobium elkanii_A. The sequence continues at coordinate 353,966 of NZ_AXAP01000002.1, forward strand.
AGGCCAAATTCCATCGGCTTCGCTCTGACCATGCCCATCGCTTCGCGGAGAGATTCCGATATCGTCAAATGAGATGATACGTATCTCATTATTTGAATTTTCAGGATGGAGATCGAGCCTATATCTTCCTGCGACAGATATTCAGCGGATACCGACGTCGTCGCGTGTCGCTGTTCGAAGGACTTGTCTCTTCGCGTTTCGGTCGCAAGTCGGCCAGTCGCATTGCCGGAGGTAAGGATATGAAGCTTCCAACCGTTCTATCGGCCGTCGCCGCGCTGGCCATGGGTCATGGCGCCCAGGCCGCAGCCTTGCCGTCGACCTCGGCCACGATCACCTATCATCGCACGCAGGTGGATGGCGTCGGCATCTTCTATCGTGAAGCGGGGCCGAGCGACGCGCCGACGATTGTGCTGTTGCACGGCTTTCCGTCCTCCTCGCGGATGTTCGATACTTTGCTTCCGCTTCTTGCCACGCGCTATCGCCTGATCGCACCTGACTATCCGGGGTTCGGCCAGAGCGAGGCTCCGCCGCCCTCGCGCTACGCTTACACGTTCGATCATCTTGCTCAGACCACGAACGCCTTGCTCGAGCAGCTCAAGATCAGCCGCTATGTCCTGTACCTGCAGGATTATGGCGGTCCGGTTGGCTACCGCATCATGGTGGCTCATCCCGAGCGGGTGCGCGCGCTTGTGATCCAGAATGCGAACGCCTACAGGGAAGGGCTCGGCGCCAAATGGAGCGGCATTGCGCAATATTGGGCCGATCGTGATGCGCACCCGGAGCAGGTCGACGCTTTCACTTCGCTCGAAGGCGCCAAGGCCCGTCACATCGGCAGCAGCCCCAATCCCGAGCGCTACAATCCCGATACATGGACCGACGAATATGCGTTCCTGTCCCGACCTGGGCAGCGAGAAATCCAGGCGGACCTGCTTTACGACTATCGCACGAACGTGGCCTCTTACCCCGCATGGCAGGCATTTCTGCGCGAGCATAAGCCACCGACGCTCATCGTGTGGGGGCGCTATGATCCATCCTTCATTGCACCGGGCGCGGAGGCGTTCAGGCGCGACCTGCCGGACGCGGAGATTCATCTGTTGGATGCCGGTCACTTCGCGCTAGACGAGAAGGTCGACGATATAGCACGTCTGATGATCGACTTCCTGCCGAAGCAGCCCGAATAGGCTTAACGCCAGCTATACAAGGAGTGAGCGAGTCGACCGTTCATACCCATTACCGAACGGGCCACCCAACGATGTGTCTGTTCGAATTGAAGAAAACATTTAGGTGGGGCATAACCCTCGGCGATTGAAGCGCTGATTGCCCACACTGTTATGACCAGGCCCCGGGTTCCATCCCTCGTCGCATTGAGAGCTTTTGAAGCTGTTGGCCGCACCGGCAGCATGCGTGCCGCTGGCGACGAGTTGGCGGTGAGCCATACGGTCGTGTCGCGTCATATCCAGAACCTGCAGGAAAACCTCGGCGTCACGCTTGTCCGGGCTCAGGGTCGCGGCGTCATGCTGACCGAACGAGGCTCGTTCCTCTATGAGCAGTTGTCGCAAGCGTTCGACATCATCGCGCGCGCCACGGTTGCGGTACGTCCTCCGTCGCGAACCACGCTTAACATCTGGTGTATTCCCGGCATCGCCAACCGCCGCCTGCTGCAGAGGCTTCCGGAACTGACGGGCCCGCCGAACCGATGGGAAGTCAACCTGCAACCAACCTTGTCGCACCCAGATCTCTCGCGCGGTGAGGCCGATGCCGAGATCGTCTATGCCGATGTGATCACCACGCATCTCGATCTTGCGTCCGAGCCCTTGATCCGGCCGAGGGTCTTCCCGGTGGCCAGCCCAAGCTATCTGGCGCGTCATCCCGCCATCACGAGCCTGACGGACTTGGCATCGATCGCCTTGATCCACGAGGAATCGACGGAGCAATGGGAGCGCTGGTTTCGGCTGGCCGGATTGGTCGATTTGCCGCAGCTCGGCGGCCAGCGTCTTTGGCATGCCCACCTCGCCATCGAGGCGGCGCGGCTTGGGCAGGGCGTGGCGATCGCAAATGACGTCCTTGTCGAGGACGACCTTCGCACTGGTGCATTGGTCGAGCTGCTCTCCACCTCCGTCTACATGGGAACGTACCAATTGGTCGCTTTAAAGGAGCGATGGCGCGACCCGGCGATTGTTGCACTGCGGAATTGGCTACAAAATGTGCTGGCCAGCGCACTGATCGGTCCGACTGGTGCATGTGAGTCACCATAGCGCGATAATAAAACTGGTTGTTCGTTCGATAGCGCCAACTACGGTCCCCTCAACTTGGGGAAGTAAGTAATGACGCTAAACTCCGAACTGATGTCGCGCAGGCAGGCTGCGGTGGTCCGTGGTGTTGGTCATGCCACACCGGTTTTCGCTGAGCGGGCACTCAACAGCGAGCTCTGGGACGTCGAGGGACGACGTTACGTCGATTTTGCCGGTGGTATCGCGGTTCTCAACACCGGTCACCGCCATCCGCTGGTGATCAAGGCGGTTCGCGATCAGTTGGATCGCTTTACGCACACCTGTTTTCAGGTCGCCCCCTATGACTCCTATGTTGAGCTGGCGGAGCGTCTCAATGCGCTGGCGCCGATCAGCGGGCCGCTAAAGTCGATACTGCTGACAACCGGCGCCGAGGCTACCGAGAATGCGGTCAAGATCGCTCGTGCGGCAACCGGCCGCACTGGCGTCATCGCGTTCACGGGAGGCTTCCACGGCCGCACCGCTTTTGCGTCGGTGATGACGGGAAAAGTCGTCCCTTACAAGAAGGGCGTTGTTTCCCCGCTGCCCGGCGTGTGGCATGTGCCATTCCCGATCAGTGGCAGTGAAGTTACTGTCGACGACGCGCTGCGCTATATCGGCTTCATTTTCAAGGCCGATATCGATGCATCGCAGGTGGCGGCGATCATCATCGAGCCGGTGCAAGGCGAGGGCGGCTTCCACCAGGCTCCTCCCGAACTGATGCGTGGGCTGCGCCGCATCTGCGACGAGAATGGGATCGTGCTGATCGCGGACGAGGTTCAGACCGGATTCGGTCGGACTGGAAAAATGTTCGCGATGGAGCACTACGACGTCAAGCCAGACCTCATCTGTGTCGCGAAGAGCCTTGCCGGTGGCTTGCCGCTATCGGGCGTGATCGGACGTGCCGCGATCATGGACGCGGCGGAGCCGGGTGGCCTCGGGGGCACATATGCCGGCCATCCGCTGGCATGCGCGGCGGCGCTTGCGGTCCTCGACGTGTTCGAACAGGAGAACCTTCTCGCGCGCGCCAATGAGATCGGTGCTCGCTTGCGCGATGCGATCGATCGCTTCGCGCAGGCCAACCATCTGCTGCCGATTTCCCGGGCTCGCGGATTGGGCGCGATGATCGCCTTCGATGTCCTCAAGCAGCGGGGGAGCAACGAGCCCGACGCTGAAGCCACCAGTCAGGTCACGAGGCTCGCGCACCAGAACGGCCTGATCCTGCTCTCCTGCGGCACGACTGCGAACACGATTCGGATCTTGGTCCCGCTCACGGCATCGGACGAGATCGTGGACGAGGGGCTTTCGATCCTCGAATCTAGCCTCGTCGCCTGAGCTCCACGACCGGCGAACATCGACCAGACCAACAATGGGCATTCGTTGAAATGCCCCCTGCGAACAGGAGACGACCTTGGAAACTGAGCTGACCAAGACCAACAGTCTTGCGGAAGAATTGCGGGCTGCCGTCGATCGCAACTTTGACGACCAGGTCGCCTTCCTCTCCCGACTGGTGCAATTCCGCAGTCTCCGCGGTCAGGAGGCCCCGCTCCAGGCCTGGATGGCTGAACGCCTCGCCGAGCGCGGCTACAAGGTCGATGCCTTCAGTCTCGCCGACGTCGATCTGATGAGCCATCCGAAGGCGGCTCCGATGGACGGGATCGATCTTGCCGGCTCGAGGCAAGTTGTGGCGACTTATGAGGGCGGCGGGAAGGGGCGCAGCCTGATCCTCCAGGGTCATATCGACGTGGTGCCGGAAGGCCCGGCGGATTTCTGGGATTTTCCGCCATTTGACGGCGTGGTGCGCGACGGCTGGATGCACGGCCGCGGCGCTCAGGACATGAAGGCCGGCGTGTCGGCGATGATTTTTGCGCTCGATGCGATCCGGGCCGCGGGCTACGCGCCGCAGGGCCGCATCCACGTGCAGACCGTCACCGAGGAAGAAAGCACCGGCAACGGCGCGCTGTCGACGTTGATGCGCGGCTATCGCGCCGACGCGTGCCTGATCCCCGAGCCGATTGGCCAAAAGCTCTTGCGCGCGCAGGTCGGCGCGATCTGGTTCCGCGTGCGGGTGCGAGGCACGCCGGCCCATGTTGCCTACTCCGAGACAGGCACCAGCGCCATTTTGTCGGCCATGCACGTGATCCGTGCGTTCCAGGACTACACCAAGCGGCTCAACGAACAGGCCGCGGATCATCCGTGGTTCAAGACTGTCAAATCGCCGATCAAGTTCAACGTCGGCATCATCAAGGGCGGCGATTGGGCAAGCTCGACAGCGGCCTGGTGCGAGTTCGACTGCCGGCTCGGCCTGCTTCCCGGCACTAGCCCGCAGGAGGCGATGCGTGGCATCGAGAAGTGCCTGGCCGACGCACAGGCTACCGACAGTTTCCTGTCGAGCAATCCTGCTGAACTGATCTGGAGCGGTTTCCAGGCAGATCCGTCGGTCTTGGAGCCCGGAAGCGAAGCCGAGCAGGTGCTCTCCTCGGTGCATCAGGTGGTGTTCAACGAGCCGATGCAGTTGCAGATCGGCACCGCCGTTACCGATACGCGCTACTACAACGTCGACTATGGAATTCCGGCGCTGTGTTACGGCCATTACGGCATCGGGCCGCATGCGTTCAATGAGCGCGTCGATCTCGAAAGCGTCCGCAAGATCACACTGAGCATCGCGCTCTTCGTCGCCAACTGGTGCGGATTGAAGAAGCTGTGATGGTCGCCGCCGCATCTGCGGCCGGCGCGTCTCGTCCAGAGAGCCATGTCAACAGGAAGGGGGGATATCATGGGAATGAACAGGCGTGAATTCGGCAAGTTGGGACTGGCCGCGGGAATGGCCAGCGTCGCGGGGATCCCGCTCGGCTTGCACCGTGCCGCGGGGCAGACGCGCGGCGGCACGCTCAGCACCATTATCCATCCGGAGCCGGCCATGCTGGTCTCCGCGATCAGCCAGCTCCAGCCGACGCTGACGATCTGCGGCAAGATCTACGAGAGCCTGCTTCGCTACGACTTTGACCTGAAACCGATCCCCGGCCTGGCGCAATCCTGGAGCGTCTCTCCCGACGGGTTGACCTATACGTTCAAGCTGTTTCCGAACATCACCTTCCACGACGGCAAGCCGCTGACGGCCGACGACGTCATCTTCTCGATGACCAAGATCCTGCCCGAGACCCACGCGCGGGCCCGGCCGATATTCACCCGCATCGATAGCGCCGAAGCTCCCGATCCGCTGACGGTCGTGTTCAAGCTCAAGTCGCCGTTTTCTCCGTTCCTCGGAGCATTCGATTGCACCACGGCGCCGATCCTGCCGAAGCACATCTACGAAGGCACCGACTTCAAGACCAATCCTGCGAATGACAAGGCGATCGGCTGCGGTCCCTTCAAGCTGAAGGAATGGGTGCGGGGATCGCACATCCACCTGGTCAAGCATGACGGCTACTACCGCGCCGGGGAGCCTCACATCGACGAGATCATCTACCGCGTCATTCCGGATGCGGCAGCGCGTTCGGTCGCGCTCGAGCAGGGGACCGTCAAGCTGACGCAGTGGAGCGACATCGAGCAGTACGACGTGGCTCGCCTCACCAAGCTGCCCCATCTCGACATGACGACGAAGGGATATGAGTACTTCGCGCCACATCTGTGGCTCGAGCTGAACAATCGCATCGCGCCGATGAATGACAAGCGCTTCCGTCAGGCGGTGATGTACGCCATAGACCGCAAGGCTCTGCTCCAGCGTGTCTACTTCGGTCTCGGCAAGGTTGCGACCGGTCCGATCTCGTCGAAGACCCGGTTCTACGACAAGAACGTAAAGCAGTACGAATACTCACCGGACAAGGCAAAAGCTCTTCTCGACGAGATGGGATTGAAGCCGGGCGCCGATGGCAAGCGGATCACCGTTCCGTTCCTGGTCACGCCATCGGGCGAGCTCTATCGTCGCGTCGCAGAGTTCTTGCGCCAGTCGCTGCTGCGGGTCGGAATCGACCTGCAGTTTGAAGGCACCGATGTCGCGGGCTGGATCCAGAAGGTCAGCAACGGGGAGTATTCGATGACGACGAATCTCGTCTATCAGCTCGGAGATCCCGCTATTGGCGTATCGCGCACCTACATTTCGTCGAACATCCGCAAGGGCATCATGTTCTCCAACACGGCCGGATATTCAAATCCGGAAGTGGATCGTCTTTTCGAGGAAGCTGCGACCGCCTCGCCGGACGAGAAGCGGCAGGAACTGTACAGCGCGGTGCAGAAGGCTCTGGTCGAGGATGTGCCGATCGTGTGGCTGCTCGAACAGGACTTTCCGACGTTCACCGACAAGAAGCTCAAGAATGTGACCACGACCGCCATCGGCGTTCACGAAACCTTCGGCGCGGTCCGGTTCGAATGAGCGTCGTCGCCATCACCCGGTACGGAGGCCGCTTGTCGGCCTACGTGCTGGGCATCGCCTACGGAGCGGTGAAGATCATCGGCGTGATCCTGGTCATCGCGACCTTCAACTTTATTCTCGTTCACGCGGCGCCCGGCGACCCGGCGCAGGTGATCGCAGGACAAAGCGGTGCTGCCGACGAAACATTGCTCCGCCAGATACGATCGGCCTATGGCCTCGATCAGCCGTACCTGGTGCAACTGGCGAGCTCCCTGAAGAAGACGCTGACGCTTGATCTCGGTTATTCCTATCGGCAACAGCGGACCGTGTTGTCGCTGCTGCTGGAGCGGCTGCCCGCGACCTTGCTGCTCACGGGTACGGCGTTCATCCTGTCCCTGGTCTTCGGTACGGCGTTGGGAACGATAGCCGGTACACGTGCGGGAAAATGGTCCGACACGTTCTTTACGATCGTCTCGCTGCTGCTCTATGCCTTGCCGGTGTTCTGGCTTGGCCTGATGCTCGTGCTGTTGTTTTCCGTGCAGCTCAATTGGCTTCCGCCATTCGGCTACGTGACCGTCGGCGTCGAGATGACGGCGTGGCAGCGCATCGCGGACATTGCCTCGCACATGGTCCTGCCGACCTTGTCACTGGCCGCTGTCTATCTCGCGATCTACGCCAGGCTGATGCGTTCCTCGATCATCGAGGTCAAGCAGCAGGATTTCATCAAGACGGCGCGGGCCAAGGGCGTGACCGAGTCCCGGATCGTGATGCACCATCTGCTTCGCAACGCGATCCTGCCCGTTATCACGGTCGCCGGAATGCAGGCCGGCGCGGTGGTTGGCGGCGCGGTTGTCGTCGAGACCGTGTTCGCGTGGCCCGGCCTGGGGCGGCTGATCTATGACGCCGTGCTGCAGCGCGACTATCCGGTCATGCAAGGCATCTTCCTGGTCATGTCGATTGTCGTGATCGGGCTGAACCTGCTCACCGAGGCGGTCTATCGCATGGTGGATCCGCGCATCTCCGTACGAAGTGTGAGGTGAGGCGGCCGTGAAGAACCTGGCATCCTTTCTTCGGCATCCGGCCGGCGTCATCGGACTGGTCATCCTGACCGGAGTCGTTGTGCTGGCCATCGTGGCGCCCACCCTGTTTCCCGTCGATCCCTGGGATATGGTGGCCGCGCCGTTCCAGCCGCCGTTCGACGGCGAGACGTGGCTCGGTTCCGACATGCTCGGCCGCGACGTCGCCGCCTGCATCGCCTATGGCGCGCGGGTCTCGCTTCTCATAGGCGTCTCGTCGACACTTGCCGCGCTCGCGATCGGCGTCACCGTGGGAGCCGTTGCCGGCTATTTCGGCGGCCGCGTCGACGACTTTCTGATGCGCTTCGTCGAGTTGTTTCAGACGATTCCTGGCTTCATTCTTGCCATCCTGCTGGTGGCGACGCTCGGACCTTCACTGACCAACGTGATCCTCGCGATCGGCGCTGTGAGCTGGCCGCAGCTCGCCCGGCTGACGCGCGCCGAGTTTCTGCGGCTGCGGAGCCGGGAGTTCGTGCAGGCCGCGGTCTGTCAGGGGCAGCCGCCGATGTCGGTGGTGTTGCGCCATATCCTGCCGAACGCGGTGTCGCCGATCATAGTGACCGGCTCGTTGATGATCGCCAGTTCGATCCTGATCGAAAGTGCGCTGAGCTTCATGGGGCTCGGTGACCCCAATCTGATGTCGTGGGGATTCATGATCGGCGCGTCCCGTTCGGTGATGCGTCAAGCGTGGTGGATGAGCGTGTTCCCCGGTGTAGCCATCTTCCTCACCGTGCTGGCGATCAACCTCGTTGGCGAAGGACTGAACGATACCCTGAACCCGAGACTGTCGCGGAAGGCGCGAGGTGCATGACGGACGAACCGCTGCTTGCAATCGAAAATCTGTCCGTTTCTTTGCCCAGAGGCGGCGACCGGCAGTTCGCGGTGGAAAACGTCTCGCTTGCCGTGCGTCGGAACGAGATCGTTTGCCTGGTCGGCGAGTCCGGCTCGGGTAAGTCGATCACCGCGCACGCCGTGCTCAGGCTGTTGCCGCCGGCTCTTCACGTCGCCGGCGGTGCCATCCGTTTCAAGGATACGGACCTCGCGACAGCGGATGAAGGGGCAATGCGGGCGCTGCGGGGCGGCCAGATATCCATGATCTTCCAGGAGCCGCTCAGCGCGCTCAATCCGCTGACGCGTGTCGGTCAGCAGATCGCGGAAGCCATCGTCACGCACGCCGGCGCGAAGCTGTACCGTTCCGAGCTGGACGCGCGGGTCGTCGAACTGATCGCGGCGGTCGGCCTGCCCGATCCTCCGGCGCTCGCCCGCAGCTATCCATTCCAGCTCTCCGGCGGTCAGCGCCAGCGCATCATGATCGCGATCGCGATGGCAAACGAGCCGGCACTGCTGCTCGCTGACGAGCCGACCACCGCACTCGACGTCACCACGCAAAAGCAAATCCTCGGCTTGATCCGGAAGTTGCAGGCCGAGCGGGGAATGGGCGTCCTGTTCATCACGCACGACTTTGGTGTCGTCGCCGACATAGCCGACCGTGTCGTTGTCATGCGCAACGGCTGCGTGGTCGAGCAGGGCACGGTCGATGAGGTGCTTCGCGCCCCCAAGAATGACTACACCAAGGCGCTCATTGCGGCAGTGCCGGGCGGGCGCCCCCCAACGACGCACAGCCAGGCGCTGGGCAGCGATCCATTGTTGGAAGCCCGCGGTCTCAACAAGGTATTCGCGTCGCGTCAGGGCGCGTTCAGGCCGGTGCGGCGAGTGCCTACCGTGCAGGACGTCGCGCTCACGCTGCGACCACGCGAGACGGTCGCCATCGTCGGGGAGTCCGGATCGGGCAAATCGACACTCGCGCGCATGGTCATGCGGCTCATCGAGCCCGACACCGGCTCGATTGATTTCGATGGGGTGGATTTTCTTAAATTGAAAGGCGCGCAGTTGCGCGCGATGCGCCGCAAGGTGCAGATCGTCTTTCAGGATCCCTTTGCGGCGCTCGATCCAAGGCAAAAGGTCGGCGAAGCCATCGCGCGCGGTCCGATGACCTATGGAACGCCCGCCGTCGAGGCGATTGCGGACGCAAAGCGATTGTTGGCGCGGGTAGGGCTGAAGGAGAGCGCATACGAACGCTATCCTCATGAATTCTCCGGTGGTCAACGCCAACGCATCTGTATCGCGCGCGCCATCGCGTTGAAGCCGCTGGTGCTGGTCGCGGACGAGGCGGTTTCGGCGCTCGACGTTTCCGTGCAACAGCACATTCTGGAGCTATTGGCCGAGCTGCGCGAAGAAATGAACCTCGCAATGCTGTTCATCACGCATGACCTGCGTGTCGCATCGGAGATCGCCGACAGGATCGTCGTGATGCGGCGCGGCGAAATCGTCGAGCAGGGTGAGACGCAATCGGTATTCGGCGCGCCGCAGCACGCTTACACCCGCGAGCTGCTCGAGGCCATTCCTGGGCGTTCGTTGTTCGGCAGGCCTCACGAGCCGTCGGCCAACGTATGTTTCGCCTAGGCGCTCGCGAACGGGAAACACGGGGCGCAATGACATGAAAACTGGTGCGGATCATCTCTGCGACGCGCTGCTCGCGCTTGGCGTCGATACCTGCTTCGCCAATCCGGGCACGTCGGAGATGCACTTTGTCGCCGCGCTCGATCGTCGGCAGGACATGCGATGCGTGCTTGGGCTGTTCGAGGGCGTCGTCACCGGAGCCGCCGATGGCTATGGCCGGATGACGGACCGGCCCGCGGCGACCCTGCTGCATCTCGGCCCCGGTCTGGCGAACGGGCTCGCCAACCTGCACAACGCCAGGCGCGCCGGCACGCCGATCATCAATATCGTCGGCGAGCATTCGACCGCGCATCTTCCGCTCGACGCGCCGCTGACGAGCGACATCGAAACGCTCGCCCGGCCGATGTCGGCGTTCGTGCGCCGGATCGGCAGCGCCGCGTCGATCGAGCAGGATGTCGCGGATGCCTGGGACGCAAGCTTGGCGAACGGCATCGCGACGCTGATCTTGCCGGCGGATATGGCCTGGTCGGAGCGATCAGCCGGGGCTCCGCTCGCCAGGCGTTCGCCGCCGCCGCGGCGCGAAGTCGATCCGGACAAGTTCAAGGCGGTCGTCGATCGTTTGCGCCGCGGTTGCAAGGCGGCGCTGATGTTGTCTGGGCAGGCTTTGCGCGCCGATGCGCTTGCCGATGCCGAAAGGATTTGCGCCAAGACCGGCGCGCGGCTGTTTGCACAGGGCGTCAACGGGCGCATCGAGCGCGGGCGCGGTCGGGCGCCGATCGAGAAGATATCCTTCGCCTGGGAGCCGGGTCGTGCCGCATTGGCAGGGCTCGATATGATCGTGCTGATCGGCGCCAAGGAGCCGGTCACGTTCTTTGGCTACCCAACCCAGTCGGGTCGCCTCGCACCTGAGGGGTGCAGCGTGGTCGAGCTCGGTGGGCTCGGTCACGATCTGAAGGGAATTCTCGCCCATCTTGCGGAAGCTGTCGGCGCCAAGTCGACGGCAGGTGTGCAGACGAGCCAGCTGCTGCCAGCCGACATGTCGTTCCAGGCCGATGGTCCTCTGACCGCCGAAATGATCAATCGCGTGGTTGCCGCGAAGCTGCCGAAGAACGCGATCGTGTGCGACGAGGCGATCACGTCCTCCGGCTTCTACGAGCTGTCCTACAACGCGCCCGCGCACGACTATCTCCAGATTACGGGCGGCGCCATCGGCATTGGAGTGCCGATGGCGGCGGGGGCCGCGATCGCCTGTCCGGGGCGCAAGGTCGTGTCGCTTCAGGCTGATGGCAGCGGCCTCTACACGCTTCAGGGGCTCTGGACGCAAGCGCGCGAGAAGCTCGATATCGTCACCATCGTCTTTGCCAACCGCGGCTATGCAATCCTCCACGGCGAGATGCGCAAGGTTGGCGTCGCTAACCCCGGCCAGAACGCCCGCCGCATGCTCGACATCGAGGATCCCGAGATCGATTGGGTCAAGCTTGCCGGCGGCATGGGTGTGGCAGCGGAACGCGTGACGACCGTTCAACGTTTCGCTGAAGTGTTCGATGCTGCGCTTCGACAGCGCGGGCCGTTCGTTATCGAGGCATCGTTGCTGTAACTCTTGAGGCGATTGATAGACGGGGCAACCTCGCATGACGCATTCCGACGCGACCGATCATAACGAGGCCTTCGCGACGCACAGTGCGCATTGGGGAGCGTTTTCGGCGCGCTGGGATGGTCAGGATGTCGCGATCCTGCCTTACGACGGCGATCCTGCGCCATCGCCGATCCTCGGCAATTTCAAAGGTGCCTTGCGCCACAAAGCGCGTATCCTCAAGCCGATGGTCCGCCGCAACTGGCTCGAGCATGGGCCAGGCCCGCAGCGGCGCGAAATCGGCGACGATTTCGTCGAATGCGGGTGGGATACCGCGCTCGATTTGCTCGCCGGCGAACTCGCGCGCGTTCGCGACAATTTCGGCCCGCGGGCAATCTATGGAGGCTCGTACGGCTGGGCGAGCGCGGGCCGTTTTCATCATGCGCAAAGCCAGATCCACCGCTTTCTCAACCTGGTTTGCGGGGGCTATGTGCGTTCGGTCAACAGCTACAGCGCGGGCGCATCGGCAGTCATTTTGCCGCATGTGATGGGGCCGTTCGAGGCGCTGTCGCGCCGTAATGTCACCTGGGATCAGGTGCGCACCCACACCGATGTCGTGCTCGCGTTTGGCGGCATGCCGATCAAGAACTCGATGATCGCCAGCGGCGGGCTGAGCCGGCACGTCGAGCCCGACGCCATGCGCGAGGCGGTCAAGCGAGGCACGCGGTTCATCTCGATCAGCCCGTTGCGCGACGATTTCCCGCCCGAGGCCAGGGCCGAGTGGATTCCGATTCGTCCGGGCACCGACGTTGCCGTGATGCTCGCGATGGCGCACACCTTGCTCGCGGAAAATCTTTGCGACCGTGCGTTTGTCGACCGCTACACGACCGGCTTCGACGTGTTCGAGCGCTATCTTCGCGGTGACCGCGACGGACAGCCCAAGCATGCCGATTGGGCTGCCGCAATTAGCGGAATTGCGGCCGACACGATCAGGGACATCGCCCGCTCGCTCGTCCGGAATCGCAGCCTTATTGCGGTGGCGCACGCGTTGCAGCGTGCGCAGTATGGCGAGCAGCCGGTGTGGGCGGCTGCGGCACTTGCCGCAATGGTCGGTCAGATCGGCCTGCCCGGCGGCGGCTACAATTATGCGCTCGGCGCGATGGGGCACACCGGCCGCCGTGTCAACGCCGTGCCGATTCCGACGATGCCACAAGGCACCAACCCGGTTCGCGAGTTCATTCCGGTGGCGCGGATTTCCAACATGCTGCTGAATCCGGGGGCGCCATTCGCGTATAACGGCAGCGAGCTGCGCTATCCCGACATCAAGCTCGTCTATTGGGCGGGCGGCAATCCGTTCCATCATCATCAGGACATTCATCGCTTGCGTCAGGCATTCGCGCGCCCCGATACGATCGTGGTCCATGAACTCGCCTGGACCGCGATGGCACGGTCCGCCGACATTGTGCTGCCTGCGACGATGACGCTGGAGCGCGATGATATCGGCGCGGCGGCGACCGATCCGCGATTGATCGCAATGCGCAAGGTTGCGCCCTCCGTCGGTGAAGCGCGAGACGACTTCGCAATTCTCCGCGATCTCGCCGAGCGGCTTGGCGCAGCAGAAGCCTTTGCCGAAGGACGCGATGCCGCGCAGTGGATGCGCCATCTGTATGAGCCGACGCGGCGGGCGCTGGCCGAACGCGGCTGGGAGGCGCCTGATTTCGAGGAGTTTTGGGATCGCGGCGAACTGGCGCTTCCGTCGGAACCGGACGACGGAGGCATCCTGCGTCGTTTTCGAACGGAGCCAGAGGTAAATCCGCTGCCGACGCCCAGCGGCAAGATCGAGATATTCTCCAAGACGATCGCCGGCTACGGCTATGACGATTGCTCGGGCCACCCGACCTGGCTCGCCTCGACCGAGCAGCCGGACGCGACGGCTCCATTGTGGCTGGTTGCCAATCAGCCGGCGACGCGACTTCATGGCCAGCTCGATTTCGGTGACTATAGCCAGTCCCGGAAGATCGAGGGCAGGGAAGTCGCGCGGATGCATCCGGACGACGCCGCGCCGCGCGGGATCGTCGACGGCGATATCATCAGGATCTTCAATGCGCGCGGCGCCTGCCTCGCGGCGGTGCAAGTGACCGACGACGTCATGCGGGGCGTCGTCAATTTGCCGACTGGCGCCTGGTACGATCCCGCCCCTGATGGCGCGGAGAATCCGCTTTGCCTCCATGGCAATCCCAACGTGCTGACGCGCGACGTCGGCACGTCACGGCTGGCTCAAGGCTGCTGCGGGCAAATCACTGTCGTCGATTGCGAGAAGTTCGTCGGAACGGCTCCGGCCGTCCGAGCCTATGAGCCGCCGATTCCCGTGAAATCTCGCTCGCGATAGTGGCGATGATCGTGGAATGATCGCAAATTGTTGCTTCAAACGCGGCTATAGACGCTCGTCGGGTGGCGCGATTTCGGTGACGAGGTCTCTTATCAGCGCTTTCTTCGGCAGCGGCGCCAGCGTCATGACGCCCTGTTTGAGGCGCACCGTGCAGGCGTAGTCGACTGTGCCGTCAATGAGCATCATGCACTCCTTGCACGCGTTGGCGTTGATGCAGGAGTACCGATAGGCGAGGGTGGGGTCGATCAGTCGACGTACCATGCGAAGGCCATCGAGCACGGATTGGCCTGGCTCGAACGTGACGTCGAACTCTTCGAAGCGCGGCGTTTCCCCGGCGTTGCCGCGCCGAATGCGCAGAGTTGTGTTCATGCCACGGGCCTTCCATTGGCCGGCGCGATCCTGCGCAGGCTGATATCGCCTTGTGACAGGCTGATGGTCTGGTTGACGCACCAGTCCTCCGACAGTCTCGGTTGGTCTTCCCGTTGATGCGCGCCGCGGCTTTCGCCGCGCGCCAGCGCAGCTTCGGTGACCGACCGCGCCACCAGCAGCATGTTCCGAAGGTCCAGCCAGTCAGTCATCATCGTGTCGAACGGCGCCCCGGTCGAAAGCGGAACATTGCCGATCTCCTGGCTGAGCTGCAGGATCGAGGAGAGTGCCGAGCGAAGCTTGGCTTCTGTTCGGAAAGGACCAACCTTGTCGGCCATCACCGTCTGCAACCCGGCAATCGCGGCCGCAGGATTGGGCGCATCTCGTCTTGTCGCGCTGCGCAGCAGATCAAGCACGGGGCGAACCGCCTCTGCTGACCAGGACAGGCTTTGTGCCTTGGCTCGTTCCGCGGCGTTGCGACCGGCGCGCGCGCCAAAGACCAGCGCTTCGGTAATCGCATTGCCGGACAGCCGGTTGGCGCCATTGGCGCCGCCCACGACCTCACCGCCGGCATAAAGTCCCGGTGTGCGCGTCTGCAGCGTCTCGTCGACCCGAACCCCGCCCATCGTGTAGTGGGCGATCGGCGCGACCTCGACGTCCTGTCGAGCAAGGTCGATACCGTTGGCAAGAAGACGATCCACGACGGGTCCGAATGCGCGGCGTATCTCCGCCTCGGGTACGTGCCGGAAGCTGAGATAGGCGCCGCCCGCCGGGCTGCCGCGACCGGCCTCGACCTCCTTGGTGATCGCATAGGTCGCGAGATCGCGAGTCAGAACGTAACGGCCGTCACTGCGGGAATCCTGGCTCGCATAGGCCGTTTCGAATTCCCGGCGTTCAGAGTTGAGCAGCCTGCCGCCCAGCTTGTAGCGGAACGGATCCCACATGATCGGATCCATGCCGATCAGACGCGGTGCCAGATGGCCAATCGGGAAGAATTGAACGAACTCCATGTCGATCAACTCCGCCCCGGCGCGCAAGGCCAGCGCATAGCCATCGCCGGCCATGTTGGCGGAGGCGCTGTTGCGGCGATAGAGGCCGGTAAGGCCGCCAGTTGCGATGATCACGGCTTTCGCGGCGAGTGTCACCGCGCGACCGGTCGGCAGGTGCAACGCGACTGCCCCGCAGGCCTCGCCGTCCTGTATGGCGATATCGACGATCACGAGATCGCCGATCAGGCGCACATCGCTCGCACTTTTCAGTCGGGTCCGCAGTGTCCTGGAGACCGCGGGACCCGTCGAGAGAAAATCGACATAGGCGCAGCGGGGACGGTCATGGCCTGGCGCCTGAGCCTGCTTGATGTGGCCGTCCTCCCGCGCCCAGCCCACCTTCCAGTCGTCCATCTCGCGCAGCCGCCGCGGCCCGTCCTCGCAAAGCAGCGCGGCGAGGCGCTCGTCACACAGTCCGCGGCCCGCCGCGAGCGTATCCGCCAGATGGTACTCCCAGTGATCGGGCGACTGCTCGCCAAGCGCAGCCGCCACCGTCATTTGCGCCATCACCGTTGCGCCGCCGCGACCAATCAGGCTGCGATCGGCGAGAATCACGGACGCACCGGCACGCGCAGCTTCCAGCGCCGCGTACATGCCGGCGCCGCCGGCACCGATCACGAGCACGTCGGTCTCAAGATGCGCCGGGTTCACGTTCTGGGCTGAATTCAACCCGGTCCTCCCAAGAAGGCATCCGAGACCGCGGGATCTTCGATCATCTTCTGCGCCGGCCCCGATGCCACCACGCGACCGGTCTCGAGCACGTACGCCCGGTCCGCCACCTTCAACGTCTGACGCGCCTTTTGCTCAACCAATAGCACAGATAGTCCTTCGGCGCGGGTCTCGGCAATGACGCCAAAGAGGTAAGCCGTGGCTTGGGGCGCAAGGCCGAGCGACGGTTCGTCCAGCAGCAACAGGCGCGGTTTCGACAGCAGCGCGCGCGCGGTCGCCAGCAATTGCTGCTCGCCGCCGCTGAGCAGGCTCGCCGCGTTGTGACGCCGCTGGCCGAGGATCGGAAAGCGCTCCTGCATGCGCTTGAGGTCCGCGATCGCCTGGCTCTTGTCAGCGCGGGTATAGATCCCCATCGCGAGGTTTTCCTCGACCGTCATGCGTCCGAGGATGCCGCGCCCTTCGGGCACCAGCACGATGCCGCGGCGAACGTTGCGTTCGGCGTCATTCGGCCTGAGCTTTTGGTCTTTGTAGACGATCTCGCCCTGGAACGGCAGGAGGCCGGCGATCGCCCGGGCGATCGTGCTCTTGCCCGCGCCATTGGCGCCGAGCAACGCGACGATTTCGCCTTCAGCGACGTCGATGTCCACGCCGCGCACCGCGGTGATGGCGCCATACCGGACCTGCAGCCCACGAGCCGAGAGTATCATTCGTCCTTACCGAGATAGGCGTCGAGGACGCGAGGATTCGTGCGGACTTCGCTTGGCGCGCCTTCCGCGATCAGCACGCCGAAATCGAGCACATAGAGATAATCGCACAGCCGCATCACGAAGTTCATGTCGTGTTCGATGAGGAGGATCGTCAATCCGGTTGCGCGAAGCTTCAGCATCAGTTGCCGGATCTCTTCCGCCTCGTCATGGTTCATGCCGGCCACGGGTTCGTCGAGCAGCAACAGCTTCGGCCGCGCGGTGAGGGCACGCGCCATCTCCACCCGGCGCTGCATTCCATAAGGCAGCGATTTGGCGGGGCGGTCGCGCAAGTCCGTCAGGCCGAAGAACTCCATCACCTCTACCGCGCGGACCTGCGCGGCAGGGTCGCCCCAGCCGACCGGCAGCAATCGGCGCCACCAGGATTCGCGGTGCGGCTGCGCAACGAGCAGATGCTCCCAGACCGTCATGCTGGGAAACAGGCGGATATTCTGGAAGGTTCGCGCAATGCCTTCGCGCGCGATTTGGTGGGGAGGCAGCCCATTCAGCGCCGTGCCATTCAGGCGAACCGTGCCGGAATCGGCGCGATAGGCCCCGGTGATAACGTTGAACAGCGTCGTCTTTCCGGCGCCGTTGGGACCGATGATGCCGACGATCTTGCCCTCAGGCACGCCGCTGGTCACGGCGGAAAGCGCATGGATGCCGCCGAAGCTCTTTGTGACCTCGCTGAGTTGAAGAAGCGGCGCGCTCATGATGCCGCCTTCCTGAACGTGAGCCCACGCAGCAGCGTGCGGTCGACGATGCCCTGGCGACGCACCAGGAGCACCAGGATCAGCAGCGTGCCGAAGGCGGCGAGGCGCCAGTCTGCGATCGGTCGCAGGAATTCGGGCAGGAAGACCAGCAATATCGCGCCGATCAGCGAGCCCAGCCCGAGCGTGGAGCCGCCGAGGATGGTCGCGAGCACGAAGTCGATCGAGCGCTCGAAGCCGAAATTGGCGGGTTCGATATAGACGTGATGGTGCGCGAACAGCCCACCGGAGATCGCAGCAACAGCCGCGCCGATCCCGAATGCGCCAACCTTGATCGCCACGGTGTTTAGGCCGACCAGCCCCGCCGCGGTCTCGTCGTCATGCACGGCCTGCATCTCGAGCCATACGCGCGAACGCTCGACGAGGATCAATACGACAAGGATGCCGCCGGCCCATGCCCAGATATACCCGACCGAAATGTGCGCCATGCCGTGAAAGCCGCCGGATCCACCCATCGCTGGGAAGTTGATGAAGAAGCTGCGCATCATCTCGCCGAAGCCGAGCGTGGCCATCGCAAGATAGATGCCTTTCAGCCGAAGGGCAGGGAAGCCCACGATCACGCCGATGATGCCGGCCGCGATCGCGGAGACGGTCAGCGCCGGCGTGAGCGGCATGCCGAGTTCGACCGTGAGGTAGGAGCTCAGATAGGCGCCGATCGCCATGAAGGCCGCGTTGCCGAGCGACAATTGGCCGGTGGCGAGGATGATGTAAACGCTGAGCGCGCCGAGCAGCAGGATGCCGGCTTCAGCGAACAGGCTGGCATAATAGGTCGACATCACACGCGCTGGCCCTGGTCGGAACGCGCGCCGCCGAGCAGACCTTGTGGGCGCAGCAAAAGAATCAAAATCATGAAGCCGTACACCACGAAGTCGCGGACCTGCGAGCCGCCATAAGCCACCGTGAGCACCTCGACCACGCCGATCAGGGGACCTGCGAGCAGCGCGCCCCAGATGTTGGTGGTGCCGCCGATCACCATCACAGCGACCGCCTTCAGCCCGATTTCGACGCCAAGATATGGCGTGATAGCGCCGTAATGCAGCGCGATCAGGACGCCGGCAACGCCCGCGAGCGCGCCTGACAGGGCGAAGGCAAACAAGGTCAGCCGGTCCGCCGAGACGCCGAGCAGGCGCGACACTTCGCGGTTTTCGGCGACCGCCCGCAGCGCACGGCCAACGGTGGTTCGCTGCACGGTGTAGGCGATCAGCGTCACCAGCACGATGGTGGCGCCGACAACGATGAGCTGCATCTGGCCGATATTGACCGGGCCGAGCGTATACTGCCGCCCCAGATACTCATCAGGCAGTTGCAGCGGGTCGGAGCCCCAGAAATTTGTCGCGACGTTCTGCAGGATGATCGAGAAGCCGAGCGTGCTCAGCATCGGCGTGACGACAGGAGTACCCCGCAACGGCTGATAGCCAATCCTCTCGATCACCATGGCGGCAATGGCCGCGCCCGCCATGCCGCCGAGCACGGCGACGGGAAGGGGAAAGTTTGCGGCGATCAGCGTGAATCCGAAATAGCCGCCGATCATGAAGAGTTCGGCGATCGCCAGATTGAGGATGCCGAGAATTCCCATCACGATGGAGAACGACAGCGCCAGCAGCGTGTAGATCGCTCCTAGCGTGAGGCCGTTCACGAGTTGCTGCCACAGCATGAAATGTTCAGTCGGTTCGATGAGCGTTGATGAGAGCGGCCGGGCGAACCCGGCCGCGCAATGGCTGCTGCGTCGATCAGCAGCCGGCGTGGTTGGGCGCGGAGCTGCAGCCGCGGACCTTGGTGTCCCAGGCGCCGTTCTGACCCTGCAGCACGTAAAACGCCTTGATCGCATCGCCGTCGTCGTTGAAGCCAATCGGTCCGCCGAGGCCCTGGAAGCCTTCCAGCTTGGCAAGATGGTCGCGGATCTTGGCGCGATCGGCCTCGACGTCTGCAGGCTTGCCGGTCACACCGGATTTCTTGATCGCATCGATATACATGCTGACGATCTCATAGATGTTGGCGTCATACATGCTCGGTTCAATCTCGGCCGGCAAGCCGCTCTCCTTGCGCAGCAGCGGCTGCAGATTGGTGACGAACTTCTCGGCCGCTTCGCCCTTCATGGTGGCGAAGAAGGTCGCTGGCGCAATAATCGGAATTTCCGGCGCGGCCTTGAGGATCGCCGACGAAATCAACTGGGTGGCGCCGACGACCGGCTTGATCAGGCCCTGGCGCTTCATCTCGCGCAGCACGGTGATGGCCTGGCTATAGTCCGCGCTGACGACCACACCGTCCGGGTTCAGCGACTTCAGCTTGGTGACCTGGGCACTGACGTCGAGATCGCCGGTGTTGAAGGACAGCGGGTCGGATTCGTTGACGATGGCGATCTCGTTCGCCTTCAGCGCGGCGGGCATGATCGCCTTGCCGACGGTCGCTGCGGTGGCGTCCTTGGCATCGAAGATGATGCCGACGCTCTTGATGTTGAACGCCTTCTTGAAATAGGGCACCGTCGTCTTGGCGAGCATGCCTTCGTCGATGGTGTTGCGGAACGCCCACGGGCGGTTCAGCTTGGCCACTCCCGGTTTCGAGGAGGCCTGCGAGGTTGCGACCACCTTCATCTCGTTGGCGACCGGAAACGTCACTTCGGCGGCGCTGCTGGTCAGCGGGCCTGCGACTGCGAGAACCTTTTCGTCGCCCGCCAGTTTGCGCAGCGAGCTCGCCGCCTGGGCCGGCTTGGCGCCGTCGTCGAGAATGGTGATCTTCAACTTGGCGCCGTTGATGCCGCCGGCATCGTTGGTTTGCTTCTCCAGCATCTTCAGCGTGACGCTGTTGCTGCGGCCCCATTCGGCGAAAGGGCCGCTGCTCGGCACGACTGCGCCAAGCGCGATCTCCGGGGCTTGCGCCAATGCGCTGCCCGCGCTGAGCGAGATCACGGCGAGGGTGCCTAGCAGCCGCGACGGGTTCAATATGACCTTCAACATCGACTTCTTTCCGTTGCTGTTAACCATGGCTGCCTGCAGCAGCCGATCTCGGAAGGGTGCAATGCACGCGGCGTGCCAGCGGCCCCGCGCGTAGCCAATGCTCCAACAGATTTGGCTTTTTGACAAACGAAAAGTTCGCAGCTTTGTAGATTAGTTCTCTTTGGAAGCTATTTTTTCGGCACTGCGGTGAAGTTTGCGGCAACCTGTCACGCCTTGCCGGTCTTCCGCGGCTTGGACGAGGACTTACGCGATGGCGAGGCGATCGGCTGGACGTTGGTTTCGGCCAGGTATCGCTGCAGCGCGATAGCGCGGTCGCTCGACTCCACTAGGCGCTGCACCAGGTCGAGCAACATCTCGAACTCCCGCGCGCTCAGGCAGCCAAATTCCACGTCGTTGATCTGCATTTGCGTCGGCGCCAGCCGCTCGAGCAATTCGACGCCCCGCGACGTGACGCTGAGCGAGAGCCGTCGGCGGTCACCCTGATGCGCCGCCTTTTCGATCAAGCCCTTGCTTTCCAGCTTGTTGGTCACGGTGGTGACGAAGGCGCCGCTGAGATGGAGGTGGTCGGCGACGGTCTTGACGTGGACGTCGCCTTGCGCCGCCAGATGCCGGATCGCGATCAGCGTGGTGTATTCGATCCCGGGAAGACCGATGACGGCGGCATGGCCGTCGCGCAGGGTCTGGTGCCGGGCCAGGAATCCGAACAGGCTGTGCACCAGTTTGCGAAACTGCTGGTCGGAGCCGTCTACGAGCAGTTCAGGGCGGGAGGTTGTGAGCGCAGTGCGATGGGCGATGCGTCCGGCGCCGGGTTTGGTGGTGATGGCGCGCGCTGCTGTCTTGGCCAAGGGATCATCTCATTGATTGGGTTCGTCGCAAGATTGAACGCTCCTAATGGCATTTGCAATGCTTGTAATTGCAATGCTTGTGCCCGGAGGGGCACAGCATTTATTGCAGTCTTGACATTCAGTCCATAATAGCTTCGGATATTAGCTATCTAATCCTGCATCGGGCTGGCACGAGGTGCCATTTGTTCGATGTTTTTTGGGGAATCGCGATGGACGAGGCATCATCCGGGGCGGCTGCGGGCGGTTTGGTCAAGAACGGCGCCGAGCACGTCGCAAGCGTGCGGGACGGCAGGGCGGTCTTTCTCGACGGCGAGCGCGTCGCCGATGTATCGACGCATCCTGCCTATCGTCATGCCGTCGAATCGGCCGGCGTGCTGTACGATTATCAGGCGCATCCCGACAATCTGGAGCGGATGACTTTCGACGTCGGCGGCGGCCGGCGCATCAGCCGCGCCTGGCAGCTCCCCAGGAGCTATGAGGATCTGGTCGAGCGTCGAAAGGCGCTGGTGGAGTGGGCCGAATTGTCCTGCGGCTACCTCGGCCGATCGCCGGACCACGTCGCGTCTTCGATGTCCGGCATGATGATGGGCATCGAGGTTTTCGAAAATTATGACCCGAAGCGCGCCCAGGCGTTTCGCGACTGGTTCGACTACGCCCGCAAGAGCGACCTGTTCATGACCTACGTCATCAACAACGTGCAGGGCGACCGCTCCAAGGCATTCGGCAGCCAGGGCAAGGGCGCCGAGGACATGGTGGCCCGCATCGTCGACGAGGACGCTTCCGGCATCACCATTCGCGGCGCCAAGCTGTTTGCCACCAGTGCGATCATGGCCAATGAGCTGTTTGTGGGCTCCGGCCAGCCGCTCCGGCCGGGTGAGGAGCATCTGGCATTTTCCTGTGCGCTGCCGATGGGCACCAAGGGATTGAAAATGCTGTCGCGGAAGTCGTTCGAGGCGCACGCGGTGAGCGAGTACGACAATCCGCTGGCCTATCGCTACGACGAGAATGATGCCCTGGTGTTCTTCGACGACGTCAAGGTGCCGTGGGAACGCGTCTTCCTGCTGCGCAACACCGACATGTGCCGGGCACAACTCCATGATACCCCGGCGCACATCTATCAGAACTACCAGGCGCAGATCCGGCTTTCGGTCAAGCTGCGGTTTCTGGTCGGCCTGGCGCTCGGCATCGCGCAGACCATCGGTACCATCAATTTTCCGCCAGTGGTCGATACGCTCGGCAAGCTCGCCTCGCAGGCGGCGCTGATCGAGGGCATGGTTTTCGGCATGGAAGCCGGCGGCGCCATGCGCGGCGAATATTTCCTGCCCAACAAGCATCTGCTTTATGCGGCGCAGGTCCAGTCGCAGGAAATGTACCCGCAGATCATCAGCACCATCCGCGAACTGGCCGGCGGGGCGCTGTTGATGCTGCCGTCATCGGTGCGGGATTTCGCCAATCCGGAACTGGCCGACATCATCTCGCTCACTCAGATCTCGCCGGCGATGAGCGGCGAGCAGCGGGTCAAGATGCTGAAAATGACCTGGGATGCGGTCGGCTCGGAATTCGCCTCGCGTCATCTGCAATACGAGATGTTCTACGCCGGTGCGCAGTTCGTCACCCGCGGCCACAGCTATCGCACCTATGACTGGGATCGCGCCTCAGGCCTTGCCGACCGGTTGGCGAGCAAGTACCGGTTGCCGGATTTCGAGAACTAGAAGCGTTTTCGAGCGAAGCATGCCCTCGGACTTGATCCGAGGGTGGACACCGGTTCGCATAGCAATCAAGTTTACGCAGATTGCGTAGACTTATCTGCGCAGAAAACGCGTCGGGTCTAATGCGCGGCGCCTGAGAAGTCGCGGGGCAGGCGGTTTTCCGCGACGCGTACGTTGCGGATGCCGGCCGGCGTATTGCGGCTGCGACCGACAAAGCGCGGAACGCCTGCCGTCAACACGGCGGATACCGCGGGAACGTCGCCGTTGCGCAATGCCGACAACGCGTCATCCTGCGAGCCGCCGGCACAGGCATCGATCAGGAGCACGTCGGCTTCCTTGCCCGGCTGCAGCAGGCCGGTGTTGAGCCGATAGACGCGCGCATTGTTGCCGGTGGCCGCGGCGATCGCCTGTTCCGGCGGCATGCCGCCGAGACTTGCCAGGTGGCTGATCGTGTAGAACATGCCGAGCGGCATGATGCCGCTTCCGGTCGGCGTGTCGGTGGCGATCAACAGCCGCTCCGGCTGCCCTGCTTCGCCGAGCAGTTTGGCGGTCAGGAGCGCGGTGCGCAGGTTGCCCGCGGTGCAAAGCTGCAAGGCAATGGTGCTCTCGTTGACCAGCCGGGCAAAGCCCGCTTCCGGCATCGCCACCGGACCGCCATTGACGTGAAAGGACACGGTCGGATTGGACGCCAGCACATGCTCGGCCCAGATCCCTGACGAGCCGGGGATCGAGGAGCCGCCGGTGTGCATGGTCGTCACCATGCCCAATCGTCGCGCCGCCTGCATCAGCGGTGCATAGTCGAAAGGCGTGGCGAAGGCGCCGAACCCTGCCTTGGCGAGCCAGATGCCGGCCCCTGCGAGTTCCTCAAGATCACCCTCGGTGAGGCCGGGCTCGAGAATGACCGAGCCGGCGTGAACCCGCACGCCGCCGGGACGATAATCCAGGAAGCACGCCCGCGCCGCCAGCGCCAACGCCTTGACGCCGGCCGCATCCTTCGGTCGGCCAGGCACATGCACTTCCGATGCGGTGATCGCCGTCGTCGTGCCGCCGTGCAGATAGCTTTCGAGATAGCCGACGACGCGCTGGCGCGGCGTGTAATCGCCGAAGGTGATGTGCACGTGGCTGTCGATCAACCCGGGCACCGCCGTCGTTCCCGCGGCATCAATCACCACATCGCAAGCTGCGACCGCGTCAGCGGAAAGCGTTCCGATCTCGACGATCCTGCCATCATTGATCAAGATGCCGTCGCCCTTGGCAAAGGGAGCGGCAAGGTCGCCCGTCACGATGGTGCCGATGTTGACGATCGCGGTGCGCATGGAGAGTCCTGTCGCTGGGGTTAGTGTAGTCCGTCCTCGCCGACGATGGCGTCAGCAGACAGGCCTCCAACACGCGCGTTGAGGCGGCCGCGATTGGCGAGGCAGATGATCAGCGCGATTTCGTCGGCGCCCGGCGCGTCGGTCGGCAGCGTCACCGAGACGCCGTCGTAGTGTGAGCGGACGTAAAGGGCGTCCTTATGGGCCAACGGAACGTCGATCAGGCACCCTGGCGCCGCGAGTTTCGTGAAGGAGGGGATCCAGGCCTTGGCGCCGCCGACGGCCTCCCGCAGCGGCGTCGCAAAGGTGGTGGTCAGCAAGGCGTTGGCGTGCTCGAGTTCGCCGCCGAGGCCGACGACCCCGCCCTTGCCATAGCTTTCGGCCTTGTGCGGCCCGAGCGCTTCGAGCGCCAGCTTGGCCAGCACTGCTCCAATCTCCGCGCTGGCAGCGGTCCCTTCGGACAGGTCTTCGACGTAGCGGCCGGCATAGGGGTTCTGGATGATCGCGACCGCGGCGACACGGCGCAGCGGCCTGGCGTGGCGCTGGCCAGCCTCGACCTCCTTGTGATCGGTGAAACAGAGCAGGCGCCTGACATCGAGTTTCATTTGATTAGTCTCTCCCAAACCAGCTGCCGCAAATCCTGCCGCATCAAATACGTTTGGGCAATAGCTTAGTTGCGAAGCAAGAACGTGGCAGGCGCCAATCTGACGTGGATAACGGGCCACAAGAGCTGGGGGGCAATCATGAAGCCTCACGATCCCACAACGCCCGCTAGCGACCGCGTAACCTATTCTCGATCAGGTGTGCCGCCTCGTCCGCGGCATAGACCATGCCGGACATCAGCTTGCGCATTTTCCGGAAGTCGGTTGCCGACAACCCGCGAAACAGCATGTCATTGACCGGACGCTGCACCGCCGCCAACTCGCTGAGCAAGGCTCGGCCCTTCGGGCTCACTGCCAGGATGACCCTCCGCCGATCCACCGAATCGACGTGCTTGCGGACAAGGCCCCCGGCAGCGAGCTTGTTGATCTCGATTGTGGCGAAGGCGCCGCTGAAGTGCAGATGTTCGGCGACCTGGTTCACTCCAATCTTCCTGTTCTCGCCGCTCAGATGTGCGACCGCAATCAGCACCGTATACTGCGTTCCGGACAGACCGATCACCGCGCCGAGTTGGCTCCGTACCGCCTGCAATCTTGTAAAAAAGGCGAGCGCATCGTGAATGAAGTGCCGAAAGGCCCAGTCGGACCCATCCATCATCAAATGCGGGATCGAGACCGTTGGCTCAATTCCAGGCTTTTGTGCCTTCCGATTGGTCTTGGCTGTCCGGGATCTTGTCTTGCTCGGCATGAATTCCTCGCTGTTGCGCCGCGATATGTCGTCTGGCACAAGCACGAACAGCTTGCGTTGCGCTGCCGCAAAGATCGGCATCGGCTGGCTTGACAGCGGTCTCTTTACCTCGATAATATAGCTTTGTTATAAAGCTAATTATGGGCTTGTGACTCCTGATGACCGCAACCACAGATCTCGATGCGCGTGCCTTCCGCCGGGCGTTGGGGCAGTTTGCCACGGGGGTTGCCGTGATCACCGCGCAGGCTGCCGACGGAAGTGCGATCGGGCTGACCATGAGCTCGTTCAATTCCGTCTCGGTCGATCCGCCACTGATCCTGTTCTCGATCGACCGCAAGGCCTTCAGCCTGGCCGCGATGACGGAGGCCAAGGGTTATGCCGTGAACATCCTGGGGCACGATCAGGAGCATCTGTCGAACCAATTCGCCCGGGCGCTCGGCGATAAATGGACTGCGGTGGAGCACACGATCGGCCATATGTCGGCGCCGCTGATCGCCGGCGCGCTGGCGCATTTCGAATGCGTGCCTTACGCGCAGTATGACGGAGGTGACCATGTGATCTTCGTCGGGAGGGTCGTGCGGTTTTCCGCCCATCCTCCCAAAGAACCGCTTATATTCTTTCGCGGGGCCTATCGCAGCCTTGCCGGAACCGAAAGCAGCCCGGAATGGCCGCTTCCAATGCACTACTAGTAAATCCATCCAGGAGATCTCGAGGCCTTCATGATCAAGACTGGCGCACAGCACATTGCGAGCCTACGCGACGGACGCGAAGTTTATCTTGATGGCGAGCTGGTGACCGATGTCACCACGCATCCGGCGTTTCGCGGCGCCGTGGCTTCGGTCGGTCGGATGTTCGACTTCCAAAGCGCGCCGGAAAATCGCGAACTCATGACGTTTGAGACCGACACCGGCACCCGCGCCAATCGCATTTGGGAGTTGCCGGGCAGCTATGAGGCGCTGGTCAGGCGCCGGCGCGGGCTGGAAGCGTGGACAGCGCTGCATGCCGGCTTCATGGGGCGAGCGCCGGATCATGTCGCCTCGTGCATTGCGGGCATGTATATGGGGCTCGAGGTCTTCGAGGCCTATGACAAGGAGCGCGCCAAGGCGCTTGCGGATTATTACCGCTACGCGCGCGACAACGATCTCTATCTGACCTACGTCATCATCAATCCGCAGGCCGATCGCTCGAAGAGCGCCGCTGGGCAGTCCGATCCCTACCTGACCGCGGGCATCGTGTCGCGCGATGCTGACGGCATCGTTGTGCGCGGCGCCAAGATGCTGGCGACCGGCGGGATCATGGCCAATGAGGTGTTCGTCACCTGCATCCAGCCGTTGCAGCCGGGCGATGAAAAATACGCGATCTCCTTTGCGATCCCGATGAACACCAAGGGGCTCAAGATCCTCTCGCGCAAATCCTACGAGGCCGGGGCGGGCGCGGTGTTCGACAGTCCGCTGGCGAGCCGCTTCGACGAGAACGATGCGGTTCTGTATTTCGATGACGTTAAGGTGCCCTGGAACAGGGTGTTCATCGTCGATGACATCGCGATGTGCCAGAAGCAGTTCCACGTCACGCCGGCGCACGTCTACCAGAACTACCAGGCCATGATCCGGCTCTCGATCAAGTTGCGCTTCCTTGCGGGAATCGCGCACCGTATCGCGGAAACCAATGGCATCATCGGTTTCCCGCAAGTCAAGGAGACGCTCGGCCAGCTCGCCGCCGAGGTCAGCATGGTGGAAGCGTTCATGGTCGCGATGGAGACCAAGGGCCAGCAGCGCGGCGTTTACTTTGTGCCGGATCGGCAGATGCTCTACGGGGCGCAGACCATGACGCAGCAGCTCTATGCCAAGATCATCAACGCGCTGCGCGAGCTTGCCGGCGGCGGCATGATCATGCTGCCGTCCTCCGTGAAGGATTTCGACAATCCGGATCTGGCCAAGCTGATCGGCAAGACCCAGCAGTCGCCGGCCGCCGGCGCGGTGGACAAGGTGAAGTTCTACAAGCTTGCCTGGGATGCGGTCGGATCGGAATTCGCCTCGCGGCATGCGCAATATGAGATGTTCTATGCCGGTGCGACCTTCGTCACCAAGGGGCATGCCTTCCGCACCTATGACTGGCAGAAGTCGGCGGCGTTGCTAGACAAGATGCTGTCGAGCTACGATCTGACGGACGAATTGACCAATGGCCAAAAACCGGCTTCATCGTCCCGAGCGGTCGCCTAAACTTCAGGAAAGTCGAAAAATGGCAATCAACAAGCTTCACGACGAGTTTCGCGCCATCGATATGTCCAGCGGGTGGGAGACGCCCCCGGGCTATCCGGCCGGTATCCAGCAGAAAATCCTCTCGGGCGCCCTGGATGAAGTGAACAAGCGCGGCAGCCGCACCCGGCTGCTTCGGTTCGAGCCGGGCGTTTACACGACCAAGCCGTTCGTGCACGAATATTGGGAAGAGGTGTTCCTGTTTTCGGGCGACCTGATCGTCGGCAATGACGAGCAGGGCAATGGCGGCGAGTCGTTCAAGCCGAATACCTATGCATGCCGCCCGCCGGGCGTCTATCATGGACCGTTCAAGTCGGTGACCGGCTGCCTTCTGATGGAGATTCACTATTTCGATCCCGCCTGAGGGCGAGCCGAGGCGTCTGATCGTCGGCATCACCGGAGCATCCGGCGCCATCTATGGTGTCCGGCTGCTGCAACTATTGAAGTCGACGCCGATCGAGACTCATCTGGTGATGAGCCGGTCGGCAAAGATCACGCTGACCCAGGAACTGGACGTCAAGGTTTCGGACGTAACGGCTTTGGCGGATGTTGTCCACCAGGTCGACAACATCGGCGCCTCGATCTCCAGCGGCTCGTTCAAGACGCTCGGGATGGTGATCGCGCCGTGCTCGATGCGGAGCCTTGCCGAGATCGCCAGCGGCGTGACGTCGTCGCTGGTGACCCGCGCCGCCGACGTGGTCCTCAAAGAGCGTCGCCGGCTTGTGCTGATGGTGCGCGAGGCGCCGCTGCATCTCGGCCATCTCAAGTCGATGGTGGCCGCGACCGAAATCGGCGCCATCGTCTACCCGCCGGTGCCCGCGTTCTACGCACGCCCCGAGAACCTCGAGCAGATGGTCGACCATACGCTCGGCCGCGTCCTCGACCTCTTTGATATCTCGACCGATGTGGTCAGTCGTTGGCAGGGGCTTGCACCTGCCGACACCAAGGAGTCGCGTTGAGCGGCGAGGCGCCTGGGCCGGAGCGGGGCGCCACGGCGGGCGCAATCGATACGGAAAGCTGGGCGTTTGCGCTGAAGCTTTATGCCGAGCCGGGCATCGCCGATGCCTGCCTTGCATTACAGAACGAATGCGGCGTCGACGTCATGATGATGTTGATGGCGACATTCGCCGCCGTCCGCCGTGGGATTGCGCTGACGCCATCCGATGTCACGGCTATGGACGCGGCATGCCGCGACTGGCGTGAGCAGGTCGTGCTTCCGCTGCGCGCGCTCCGCACGATGTTGAAGTCGGGACCAGCGCCGGCGCCTAACGAGCAGACCGAGAAATTGCGGTCGAGCATCAAGGCGGCCGAACTGTACGCCGAACGGTTGCAGAATGAAGCGCTCGCGCAATGGCTTGCGAAGCTGCCGGCGCGGTCGCGTGCACTGCAGCGTAAGGACATCATCAGCGCATTGCGAGCCGTGATTGATTTTGCGCTGCAAGAGCGCCAAGGCGAGCCGAGTGCGGCGCAGCTCTCGCTGATCGACGCGATTGTCGATCGAGCGCTTGGACCTTCCAACTAAGTCTGCGCGCACGGCGCGCACATCTTCAGCACGGCGTGCCTAGCAAGCAGGCTTGACTAGCTTTATTGCTTAGCTATTCTTGTTTAGTAATTTAGATGGGATCGATCTTGCAGCCTGAAGTTCTCGATACGCGTTTCCGTTCGGCGCTGGCCCGTCTGGCGCAACGTGGCCGCATCCTCACCTATGAAAAGCCGGTCGATCCGCACCTCGAGCTCGCCTCGATGTTGAAGAAGCACGACGGCAAGCAGGTCCTGCTGTTTCCGTCGGTCAAGGGCGCGGACGTTCCGGTCGTCGGCAATCTCCTGAGTTCGAGAGAAAACTGCGAAGCGGGTTTCGGGCTGGATTTCAGGGGCATCCGCGGTCTCGTGCAGCGCGCCCTCGGTGGTCCGCTGAAGCCGGAGCTCGTGAAAGAAGTTCCTGTTCAGGAAGTGGTGCTGCGCACCGGCTTCGACATTACGAAGATCATACCCGCGCTGTTTCACGCACCGGGCGATGCGGGCCGCTACATCACCGCCGGCATCGTGGTGGTGAAGGATCCGGTCACTGGCATCTACAACGCCTCCTACCATCGCCTGCAGCTCTTGGGGCCGGACCGCGTCGCGATCAAGCTCGACTTCGGTCGTCACTTGCGGCTGGCGTTCGAGCGCGCCAAGGAGCAGGGCAGGTCGCTGCCGGTCGCGGTCTGCATCGGCACCGACCTCGCGCTGCACTTTACCGCGGCGACTATGGGTTCGCAGATGCCGGAAAGCGCCGACGAGCTTGCCGTCGCGGGCGGGCTCGCGGGCCGTCCGCTCACGGTCGGTAAGGCAGTGTCGCAAGACATCCTGGTGCCGGCGGAGAGCGAGTTTGTCCTCGAAGGTGAGATCCTCGCCGACGAGGTCGCTCCCGAGGGGCCATTCGGCGAGTTCGTCGGCTTCGCCGCGCCGGCGGCCGACGCGCCGGTCCTGAAGATCACCGCGGTCACGCATCGGCTGCGGCCAATCTACCACGTCATCAACGGCTTCGGACGCGAGACCATCATCCTGCGGAAATATGTACTCGAAGCCAGCCTTTTGAAAGTGCTGCAGTCGGCGATTCCAATCGTTACTGACGTCGAGATGACGTCAGGTGGCCTGCATCGTTTCCACGCGGTGATCCAGGTCCACAAGCAGAGCCGTCAGCACAACGGGCTTCAGCGCAACGCGATCTTGGCCGCATTCGGTGCGTTGAAGGATCTCGATCTCATCACCGTGGTCGACCACGATATCGACATCCGCGATCCCATCGACGTGGAATATGCGGTGGCGACGCGGATGGAAGCGTCCGCCGACCTGTTCATGATCCCTGGTGCGCGCGGCCACGAATATGTGCGCGTCAGCAAAGAGGGCGTGCGTACCAAGCTCGGCATCGATGCCACGGTGCCGTTCGAGGATCAGGACAAGTTCCGGCGGGTCGAATTCGCGCCGACGCCGGTAGAGCTCAGTGAATTCACCGCGGGCGAGGCGGTCGCCAGGAACGCTCTCGGCCTTGCGGGATCGAACATCACCTGAACCATCTTCACTCAATAGATCACAGGCGGGGAAACGAAAGATGATGCGAATTGCGGCGGCCATTCTGTCGGCAGGCATGGCATTGAGCGCCACGGCGGCATCGGCGCAGGAGTGGCCGAGCAAGACCATCAAGCTGGTCGTGCCCTATGCGCCCGGCGGCTACACCGACTCAGTCGCGCGCATCACCGCGCGATATCTCGAGAAGGAATTGGGACAGACGGTGATCGTCGACAATCGCGCCGGCGGCGGCGGCATTGTCGGCTCCGACCTCGTGGCGAAGTCGCCGGGCGATGGTTACACGCTCTGCATCTGCAGCGTTGGTGCCATTTCGGTTGCTCCGGTCGCGCAAACGACATCGTACGATCCGGTGAAGAGTTTCAAGCCGGTCAGTGTCGTCAGCACGATTCCGCAGACCGTGATCGTCAACCCGTCGCTCCCGATCAACACGATGCAGGATCTCGTTGCCTATGCCAAAGCCAACCCCGGCAAGCTGAGCTATGGGTCCAGCGGCGCCGGCGGCCTGATGCATTACTCGGTGCAGCTATTCGATGCGCGGAACGGCACCAAGATGACCCACGTTCCGTTCAAGGGCGGTTCGCCGGCCACGGCTGCTGTAGTGTCGGGCGAGGTCAATTTGTCATTCACCAACATGACCGATGCGTTGCCGCAGATGGAAGCCAACAAGGTGCGCGCGCTGGCGGTGACGTCGGCCAAGCGCAACGAGTTCGCGCCGCAATTGCCGACGGTGTCTGAAACGGTGACGCCGGGCTACAGCGTCGAGTCATGGAACGGCCTGATGGCACCGGCCAGCACGCCGGACCCGATCATCGCCAAACTGTCGGACGTGCTGAAGAAGATGGCGGCGGACCCCGAGGTCAAGAAGAGCATGGCGGTGGTCGGCGCCTCGACCGTGTTCACCACGCCTGACGAATACAAGGCGCAGATCGCAGCTGAAGTCGAGCAGTGGCGGGAACTCCTCAAGGAAATCGCCGAGAAGAAGAACTGACTGGCCTCGGGATAGGTCAGCGGGAGGCAATATCAGCATGAGGTCATCTGCCGGACGCGGCAACAATACCGACTTCTATTCCGGCTTGCTGCTGATCGCGGTTGCGATCGTGGCACTGCTTTATATTCGAACGCTTTCAGTTGGCACCGTCCTGGCGATGGGGCCGGGCTACTTCCCGCTCGGGCTTGCGCTCGTTCTGCTCGGCATGGGGCTTTGCCTCGCCGTCAAGGGACTGCTCGCCGAAGGCAGTCCGCTTGGATCGTTCCATCTGCGGCCGTTGATCTGCATCCTGCTGTCGTTCACGGCTTTCGGCGTGCTGGTCGAGCGTGCCGGGTTGATCATCGCGATCCTCGCGCAGGTGGCCATTGCGCATTTTGCCTCCGTCGAGACGCGTTGGCGGCAGAGCCTCGTGAGCGGCGTGCTGCTCGCGGCGGCCTCGGCCGTGATCTTTGTGTGGCTTCTCAAGATTCCGGTGGACCTCTTGCCATGACCGATGTCTTCGCCCAGCTTGGTCATGGCTTCGCCGTCGCCGCGACGCCGATAAATCTCTTCTTCTGCCTGGTCGGTGCCATCTGCGGCACGTTGATCGGTGTGTTGCCGGGCCTTGGTCCGGTCGCCACGATCTCGCTGTTGCTGCCGGCGACCTATGCGCTCAGTCCGGTCTCCGCGATCATCATGCTGGCTGGCATCTACTACGGCGCGCAGTATGGCGGGTCGACGACGGCGATCCTGGTCAACATTCCCGGCGAATCCACCTCCGTGGTCACCGCCATCGACGGCTACAAGATGGCCCAGCAGGGCAGGGCGAGCGAGGCGCTCGCGATTGCGGCCATCGGCTCCTTCATCGCGGGATGCATCGGCACCGTCGTCATCGCGCTGCTTGGACCGCCGCTCGCCTTGATGACGCAGCAGTTCGCCTCGCCGGACTATTTCTCGCTGATGGTGCTCGGGCTCGTCTCGGCCGTGGTGCTCGCCAACGGCTCCGCGTTTCGCGCCATCGCGATGATCTTTCTCGGCCTGCTGCTCGGCATGGTCGGCATGGACCTCAACACCGGCGAAGCCCGCATGACCTTCGGCCTTGTTGAACTGTCCGACGGCATCAATTTCGTCGCGCTGGTCATGGGGCTTTTCGGCGTCGCCGAAGTGATCTCCAATCTCGAAGGGACATCGGTCCGCATCGTCAACAAGATGCGGATCGGCACCATCTGGCCGTCGTTCAGCGCATTGCGAGGGGCATGGGGCGCGGTTCTGCGCGGCACCGCGCTCGGCACGCTGTTCGGCATCCTGCCGGGCGGTGGCGCGACCATCGCGTCGTTCTCCGCCTACGCCCTCGAGAAGCGCGTCGCCAAAGATCGGTCTCGGTTCGGCAATGGCGCCATTGAAGGCGTGGCGGGGCCGGAAAGCGCCAACAACGCTGCGGCGCAGACTTCGTTCGTGCCGCTGCTGACGATGGGTATCCCGACCAGCGCCACCATGGCGCTGATGGTTGGTGCGTTGACGCTGCACGGCATCGCGCCCGGACCGATGATCATCTCCCGGCAGCCGGACCTGTTCTGGGGCCTGATCGCCAGCATGTTCCTCGGCAACGCAATGCTGGTGATCATCAATCTGCCGATGATCGGGATCTGGGTTCGTTTGCTCGCGGTTCCCTACCGGCTGCTTTATCTGGTCATCGTCGTCGTCTGCGCCATCGGTGTCTACTCGGTGAATAATTCGAGTTTTGACGTTTACATGACGGTCGGCTTTTCCCTGCTGGGTTACGTCCTGCGCAAGCTCGACGCCGAGCCGGCGCCATTGTTGATGGGCTTTGTGCTCGGACCCATGGTCGAGGAGAACTTTCGGCGCAGCCTGATCACCTCGCATGGCGATCCCATGGTCTTCCTGCAGCGGCCGATAAGTCTCGCGCTGATTCTGATCTCGGCAGCCTTGCTGATCTCGATCATGATGCCGACGGTGCGGCAGCGTCGCGTCGAAGTCTTCCAGGAGTGAGCGGCCAGCAAGGCGCCGTAACGCAATCAGGAACGAGCGCGTGAACAAGCATGATCCGGAGCAACCGGCCGGTCCGGTAACGGCTTTGCGCAGCGGCGGCCAGCTATTGGTCTCCGCATTGCGCGTCAATGGCATCGACCGAATGTTCGGCGTGCCCGGCGAGAGCGCGCTGCCGATTTTCGATTCGCTGCTGGATGCAGGCATCCACTTCGTCACCTGTCGTCATGAGGCCACGGCTTCGCACATGGCGGAAGCGGACGGCAAGATTTCCGGACGTCCCGGCGTTTGCGTCGTCAGCCGCGGCCCCGGCGCGATGCACGCCGCGATCGGGTTGCACACCGCCTGGCAGGATTCGACGCCGATGATCCTGATCATCGGACAGGTGCCGCGCAGCCACCGCGGTCGCGAGGCGTTCCAGGAGATCAACTACGTCAGAACGTTCGACGACATGACGAAGTGGGTCGGCGAGGTCGAGTCACCGGACCAGATTCCCGAGTTCGTCAATCGTGCCGTCCACATCGCGATGCAGGGACGCCCCGGCCCGGTGGTGCTGTCGCTCCCCGAAGACGTCCTTAGCGCTATGAGCGAGGCCGTCGATGCGCTCCCTGCGCAGATTGTCGAGACCGCGCCGTCAGATCAGCAAATAGCGCAGGTCGGCGAACTGCTCAGTCGAGCGCAAAAGCCGCTCGTCATCGTCGGCAATCTCGGCTGGACGCCAGAGTCGGCTAAGCAATTCGACGCGTTCGTTGTGCGCAACGATCTGCCAGTCGTTGCAGGCTTCCGGTCGCAGGATGTGCTCGACAATCGAAGCCCGCACTATGTCGGCGATCTCAGTCTCGGCTGCAGCAAGGCGTTGATGGAGCGCGTGAAAGCGGCAGACCTGCTCCTGGTGATCGGGGACAGGCTTGGTGATGTCACCACCAACCATTTTTTGTTGCTCGACGTGCCGACGCCAAAGCAAGTCCTGATCCACGTGTTTCCTGGAGCCGAGGAGCTCGGCCGGACCTATAATCCGACACTTGCGATCCAATCGAAATCGTCCAATTTCGTCGCCGCGCTTGCGAAGCTGCGGCCACTGGATGCAAAGCCGTGGGCTGGCTGGCGCGAGGAGTCGCGCCAGGCTCTGGTCGATTATCAGTCGCCACGGCCGGCGACAGCGAGCTTCGATCTCTCCAAGGTGATCGCCCATCTCAATCGCGAGCTGCCTGATGATGCCGTTGTCACCAATGGCGCCGGGAACTACACGATCTGGCTGCATCGCTACTACTGCTACCGGCAACTCGGTACCCAGATTGCGCCGAAGTCCGGCTCGATGGGCTATGGGCTGCCGGCCGCGATCGCAGCGAAGCTGCGTCACCCGAAGCGTACGGTGGTCTGTCTCGCCGGCGACGGCTGCTTCATGATGGCGTCGCAGGAGTTCGCGACCGCGGTTCAGCACAAGCTTCCGATCATTGTCATCATCGTCAACAACGGCATGTACGGCTCGATCCGGATGCATCAGGAAAACCATTTTCCGGCCAGGCCGAGCGGCACGGACTTGCTGAATCCAGATTTCGGGGCCCTGGCGAAGTCGTATGGGGCGCACGGCGAGATCGTCGATCACCACGATCAATTCCCCGATGCCTTTGCCCGGGCGGCAAGGGCGGATCTGCCGACCGTCATCGAACTGCGCGTCAATCGCAATCAACTCACCCCGGATCGTAGCCTGTAAAGCTCGGCTTAAGAAAATCGAGCACGCCACATGGAACAGACATGAAGAACGATATCGAATTCACTTTGGTTGCCAACAACGCTACCACGCCGCTCAAACTGTCGATCACGCAGGCGGTGATCGCCGGCTGGACCGGGCGCGATCCGGTCGCGCGCGACAAGCACATTGCCGAGCTCGCGGCGATCGGCATCGCGCCTCCGGCTTCGACCCCGATCTATTACCGATGTGCCGCGCGCAGGCTGACGACCGCCGGCAGCATTGAATGCACCGGCACCGAGTCGAGCGGGGAGGTTGAGTTCGTACTGTTTGGATTCGAAGGGCGTACGTTCGTCGGCGTCGGCTCCGATCATACCGACCGCAAGGTCGAGACCTACAACATCACGGTATCAAAGCAGATGTGCGACAAGCCCGTGGCGCCAATGCTGTGGGATCTCGCTGAAATCGAAAGCCACTGGGATCAGATCATGCTGCGATCCTGGGCGACGATCGACGGCGAACGCGTGCTTTATCAGGAAGGCGCGCTGAGCGGAATGCTGCCGGTGCCCGATCTGATCGAGCGCGGATTTGGCACTGCCCGACTGCCCGATGGCTGCGCCATGTTCTGCGGCACTTTCGCTGCCAAGGGTGGCATCCGCCCGGCCAGCCGCTTCGATTATGTCATTGAAGATCCCGTCTTGAAACGCAGCATCAGCCACGGCTACGAGATCATCACGCTGCCGGTGCTGGGCTAGGTGCCAGGGGCGGACTTCATCTGGGACTCGGTCGGCACCTTCCGATCCGGGTCCCTGTCATCCTTGTTGCCTTCAGACAGGCGAATGCGTCGCTCATAGTGGTGAGCCAACTGCAGCAGGCGCCGCTTGATGAATGGATCTGCTTGCTCCGCGATGGCCCGAACCGCGCGCGCTCTTTCTCTGCAAAACTCGTCGTCCATCGATTTTGTCCCCGCAGACATTCAGCAAGCGGGGCGGACGTTAGCGCGGTTGGCCCGATTTATTTGTGATCGAGATCACACCTCCAGGTCGAAGTCGAAGCGAGTTCCTCCGGCGTCAGCACGGCAACCCGGGGCGGGCTTTTCCGACGCATGCTCTAGAAGAAGCCCTTCGCCGGCAGCGGTGTGCCGCTGATCTCGTATTGTCCGATCGAGCGCGCCTTGAAGGTCGTTGGGTTGTGTGAGGATAGGGTCCGCGCGTTGCGCCAGTGGCGGTCGAAGTTGGTGACCTTCTTGGTGGCGGAGGCGCCGCCGACGTCGAACAACAGGCTGCCGGCGCGGATCGCGAATTCGTCCGCCACGATCTTGGCCTTTGCCGACAGCAGCGCGGCCTCGTGCGCGGCCTCGACCGCGTTGGCGGCACCCGCGTCGAACGCATCGGTCGCGATGTCAAGCGCGTCGGCCGCCGCGAGCACGACGGTCTCCGCGGCGAACGCGCCGCTTGCGATCTGGCCGACGGTCTGCTGCAGCAGCGGATCGTCGGTCGGGATCTGGCTTGGCGCATAGTAGAAGGTCCGCTTCCGGGAGCGGACGAGGGCAGCGGCCTCGCGCAGGCTGGAGCGCGCGATGCCGGCGACGATCGCAGTCAGGAACAGTTGCGCGAACGTGTTCGAATAGGGCACGCCGTAGCCGATGTCAGGCGCATCGAACACGACCTCCTGCCGTTTGACCTTCACGTTGCGGAAATGGGTCGTACCGGTTGCCGTCAGCCGCTGACCGAGCCCGTCCCAATCGTCGATCAGCTCGACGCCTTCTCGCTTCACCGGGATGATCGTGGCGCCAGTCGCTCCGGACGGATCGGCGGCGCGCACCAGGACGTAGTCCGAATACAGCGTGCCGGTGCTGTAATATTTCGTGCCGTTCAGCAGGAAGTCGCCGTTCTCATCCGGCGTCAACGTGGTGTTGGGCGTGATGTCGCCGACCTTCGGGCTTTCCAATTCGGTGGTCGCAAGTCCGATGATGGCGCCTCCCGCGACCGCCTTCTGCCATTCCCGGCTCTGCTCGTCCTTGGGCGTGCGCACCAGACGCTCGACCACGCTGAAGTGGTTGCGCAGAATATGCGCGACGTTGGCGTCGGCCTCGCCAAGGCGGATCACGACCTCGAACAATTCGCGGATCGTGCTGCCGGCGCCGCCGGCCGCCGTTGGCAGCCGCAGCGCGCCGAGCCGCGCCTTGCGGATCAGGTCGATCTCCTGGAACGGAAGGACACGGTCGCGCTCGCGCTGGCTGGCGCCTTCGGCAATATGTTTCAGGAGCGCTTCAACATCTGGTGAGCGGGGATCGAGACCGTGCGACGATCCCAAGGAAAGTGCAGATACAGGCTTGTTCATCGTTTGACCTGAATGGAGTTGGAATGATCGTTCAGAGTTGCGCGAGGTGGTCGGTGATCTTGACCGGCTCAGGCAAGACCTTGCGCGCCACCAGCCAGTCGGCGGCCTTCTGCAAGTCGGCGAGAAATTTCTCGTCATTGACCGGAAAGTAGCGGTACTTCCGCTGCAGCGCGATGAACTGGTCACGCACCTGGTCGCTGTACTTGCCCGCCTTCTGCGCGATGTACTCGGCGTCCTTGCTGTTCTCGGAAATCCATTTGCCCTCGGCGCGGAAGGCGTCGTTGACAGCGCGGACCAGCGCCGGATTGTCGGTCGCGAATTTGCGGGTGGTCAGATAGGAGGTGTAGTCGATCTGGAAATCAAGGTCGCGCCCCTCCAGGAAGATATCGTGCGCCTTGTATTCGAGCCGCGCAATGTCGACGCCGGGGCTCCACATCGACCACGCATCGACCTTGCCGGAGGCCAGCGCCGGCGCCGCGTCGGGCGGATTGAGATAGACGAATTTCACCGCGGAGCGGTCGACCTTGTGCTTCTCCAAAGCTGCGACCAGAAGGAATTCGCCGAGCCCTGAACGGTTCACCGCAACCGATTTGCCGACGAGATCTTCGATCTTGTTGATGCCGGAATCGTCCTTGGCGATGATCGCGGTGGTGCGTGGCTCGTAAACGACGAATTGCGCGAATACCAGCGGCGAGCCGGCGATGATCGCCGCCAGCGCCGGCGTGGTGCTGCCGCCGAAGCTGAAGTCCGCGCTGCCGCCCGTCACCGCCTGCAGCGTCGGGGCATGGTTCGGGAACGGTCCCAGCCATTCGACCTTGATGCCGTCCTTTGCCAAGAGCTTGTCGAACTCGCCGCGCTCCTTTGCGATCAGGTTGAGGCCGCTGAGTCCCCAGGTCAGGCGGACCGTATCGGTGGTGCGGCCGGTCGCCGACCGCGCGGTCCTGGGCAAGCCGAAGCCGCCAAGCACGCCAAGGCCCGCGGCGGCGGAGCCGAGAAAACGTCGGCGGGAGGGCTTTGCAGACGAGAAGTCAGACATGGATGAACGGTCCTTCCGAAGAGCTCAAGCTGTATGGTGAGACGCAACGACGCCAAGCTCTGCGAGCAGCTCGGATCGCGCAATGCGGCCAGCGCCATCCCTTTTGGTTCGATGCTCAAACGCGATCCGGCCCTCGCGCATCACGAGGATGCGGTCGGCGAGCGCAATCGCTTCGTCCACGTCATGTGTCACGAGCAGGACGCCCGGCCGATGGTTTGCCACCAGTTCGCGGACGAGATCGTGCATGCGGATACGGGTCAGCGCGTCGAGCGCGGCAAAGGGTTCATCGAGCAGCAATAGCTCCGGCTGCTGCACCAGGGCGCGCGCCAGCGCGACGCGCTGGGCCTGCCCGCCGGAAAGATTGCGCGGCCAGTCATCGAGCCGGTCGCCGAGGCCGACCTCGGCCAGCGCTGCTGCGGCGCGCTCGCGCGGATCCTTCACCTGAAGCCCGAGCGACACGTTGCGCCAAAGACTGTCCCACGGCAGCAGGCGGTGCTCCTGGAACACGACAGCCGGCCGTCGCGGCGCCACGATGCGGCCGCCGTCGATTGGGTCGAGCCCGGCCAGCGCGCGCAGCAGCGTGGTCTTGCCGCAACCGCTTTCGCCGAGCAGCGCGACGAACTCGCCGCGCTCGATGCGCAGATTGAGGTTATCGATCACCACGCGCTTGCCATAGGCGCGGCGCAGGTTGGTCACCACCACCGCGGGCGAGGCAACGGAGGAGGGCACGACATGAAGGGTCATCGCGCGCCTCCATAGTTCGGGTGCCAGGCGAGCAAGCGCCGCTCGAGCAGGCGCGCGATCGCGTCCGCAGTGACGCCGATCAGCGCATAGATCACGATCGTCAGTACGATCACGTCCGTGCGCAGGAATTCGCGGGCATCCATCGCGAGGAAGCCGATGCCGGACTGCGCGCCGATGGTCTCGGCCACCACCAAGGCGAGCCATGCGGTCGCGAGTGCATAGCGCACGCCGGTCAGGATCGAAGGCAGGGCGCCCGGCAGGATGATCCGCCGGATCAATTCAAGCGTGCCAAGTCCCTGGATGCGTCCGAGCTCGATCAGCTTCGGATCGACCTGGCGGATTCCTAATGTCGTGTTGATGTAGATCGGGAAGGTGACGCCAAGCGCGACCAGGAAGATCTTCTCGGCCTCTCCAACGCCGAGCCAGACGATCACGAGCGGCAGCGCCGCCAGGAACGGGATCGCGCGGATCATCTGCACGCTGCGGTCGATTGCGGCCTCCGCGATGCGCGAGAAGCCGACCAGCGTGCCAAGCGCAAAGCCGATGGCGCCGCCGATCGCAAAGCCGGCCACAGCACGCAGCAGGCTGATGCCGAGATCATTCAGCAGGCTTCCGGTGGTCACAAGCTTGAACGCCGTCCTGACGACCTTGCTTGGTGCCGGCAACACGTGCGGCGACAGCCATCCGGCCTGCGCCAGCACTTCCCAAACGACGAGCAGCGTCACCGGCGCGAGCCAGGAGAGCAGTTGCAGTCCGCGGCGGCTTAGCTCGAATGGTTTCCGCGGGGATGCAGCCGCGCCGTCCTTGCTCTCGGTCCCATCAAATTCGGCCGGGGAAACGGCTTGTTCCAGGTTGCTCAAGACAACGTCGTCCTCGCTTCATCGTGTTGCATGATGCGCGCGCCGATGAAGCGACATCAGGATGCCACGCGCGAGGCACATCGGAGCATTCACCCAACTGCGGCGCTCCGCCGCGTGAGTGCTCGCCCTTCCATATGTCGCGAAATCTCCCACGAATTTAGCCGGACAGAAATAGAGCGGTTTTCCAATTGTCTGGTGCCGGAGAGTTTTCTGGTTTCTTTGCGCGCGCAAGACGGCAAAGAATATCTTTCACCGCGGCTGCGCTTGATCTCGCTTCGCGCTTTGGCGAAAACAGCCGCGCTTCCACCACGGCATGATGCGCGCAATTCGAGAGAAATCACAAATGACGGCACGACCGCTTCGTTTCGGCATCTGGGCATTGGTTCATGGACCGCGTGCCGCGCATCAGGATCCGGAAGAACCCTATGATGCGTCGTGGGAGCGCAACCGCGATCTGGTGCTTGCGGCGGAACGGCTCGGTTATGATTCCACGCTGGTCGCGCAACACACCATCAATCCGCATCAGGAGGATCTCGATCAGCTGGAGGCGTGGAGCGCGGCGGCGGCGCTTGCGGCGCTGACGAGCCGGATCGAGATCATCGCCGCCATCAAGCCGTATCTCTATCATCCGGTGGTGCTGGCGAAGATGGCGCTCGGTATCGAGAACATCAGTCGCGGTCGCTTCGCGATCAATCTCGTCAATGCCTGGAATAAGCCCGAACTCGAGAAGGCGGGCATCGGCTTTGCCGAGCATGACGCGCGCTATGCCTATGGCCGCGAATGGATCAGTGTGGTGTCGCGCCTGATGCAGGGCGAACGCCTGACCTACAAGGGCGAGCATTTCGACGTGCGCGACTATGCGCTCCGGCCCGCCGACCTCTACCGGCAACGGCCGCTGATCTATGTCGGCGGCGAATCCGAGCCGGCGCGGGCGCTGGTCGCCGATCACGGCGACGTCTGGTTCATCAACGGCCAGCCGCTGGCGGATGTCGCGGCGCTGATTGCCGATGTCGCGGCGCGGCCGCGGGTCTCGGCGCCGTTGCGCTTCGGCCTTTCGGCGTTTGTGGTCGCGCGGCAGACCAACGAAGAGGCGCAGACGGCGTACCGGCGGCTCCTGGACCTCGCCGCCAAGGATGCGCCGATGCGGGCGATCCAGAAGCAGAACACCGATCCGAAGGTCGTGATGATGCAGACGATGCAGAAGTCCGCGCGGGTCGGCAGCAATGGCGGCACGGCGGCCGGCCTTGTCGGCAGCTATGACGAGGTGGCCTCGCGCATCCTTGCATTCCACACAGCAGGCATCGAGCTGTTCATGCTGCAGTTCCAGCCGTTCGAGGCGGAGATGGAGCGTTTTGCCAGGGAGGTCATCCCGCGCGTGCGGCAGGCGCAGTCCGCGGCGGCGGCCGACGGAACTGCATTGTTGGCAGGTTCACGCTAGCGATCGGCCGGTGCCCAAAAAACCAGCACACAGTCTGGCGGAAGGAATTTCTCTTACCGAGGCGAACGACGAAAGCTTAGCCTACGTCTCTGCTGATATCTGGAATTGCCAGCGGCATCCGCGCGCGTAATTTTGCAGTGCAGCGCGCAGCCGAAAGACCGGATTTCAGCAATGAATGTGCATCAATCTCTCGCGGCCTCACGACCGCCGGAGGCATTTCCGCCCGTCGCCCCCGATGTCGTCTCCAAGGAGGCGATGGTGCGGTTCGAGGCCGTCTCGAAAACCTACCCCGCCTATCGCGGTAAGCCGAGCGTCACGGCGCTGCAGGACATCGACTTCGCAATTCCCCGCGGCGCCATCACCGGCGTGATCGGCCGCTCCGGCGCCGGCAAGTCGAGCCTGGTCCGGCTGATCAACGGGCTGGAGAAACCGACGACTGGCCGCGTCATCGTCGATGGCAGCGACATCTCGGCGCTTTCCGGTCGCGAGCTGCGGCTGGCCCAACGCTCGATCGGCATGATCTTCCAGCACTTCAACCTGCTGTCGTCGCGGACGGCGGCGGACAATATCGCCTTGCCGCTTGAAATCGCCGGCTGGTCGAAAGCCGAGATCGCCGCGCGCGTCTCCGAGCTGCTCGACCTCGTCGATATCGCCGACAAGCGCAATCGTTATCCGTCGGAGCTCTCCGGCGGCCAGAAGCAACGGATCGGCATTGCGCGTGCGCTGGCGACGCGGCCGAGCGTACTGCTGTCTGATGAGGCGACCTCGGCGCTCGATCCGCAGACGACGCGCTCGATTCTCGACCTGCTCGCCAATATCAACCGCGAGCTCGGCGTGACCATCATCCTGATCACCCATGAGATGTCGGTCGTACGGCAGCTTGCCAAGGAGGTGATCGTGCTCGATGCCGGGCACATCGTCGAGCGCGGTCATGTCGCCGACATCTTCACCCATCCGCAACATGCGATTACCCAGAGCTTTCTCTCCGAGGTCCTCGGCGACGCGGTTCCGGTCTCCTTGTCCAGCCGGCTGCAGCAGCAGCCGACGGCGGGCGGCCAGGCCGTGATCCGCGTGCTCGTCCGCGGCGATGGCGGCGACCGGCTGGTGGCGCGGCTGTCGCGCGAGCTTGCGATCGACGCGGCGCTGTTGTCGGCGCGGATCGACGAGATCGGTGGCCAGCAGGTCGGGTCATTGACGCTTGGCGTACCCGGCGATGAGGCCGTGGTTGCGCGCGTGCTGTCTTTCCTTGTCCAACATCGGTTTTCCGCGGAGCGCCTCGGCTATGTCGCCTGAACTCATCAATCTCATCATCCAGGCGACCGGCGAAAGCCTGTTCATGGTCGCGGTCTCCGCCTCGCTCGGCACGTTGTTCGGCCTGCCGATCGGCGTGTTCCTCGCGACCAGCCGCAAGGGCGAATTGTTTGCCGCGCCGGCTGCGAATGCGATCCTTGGCGTCATCGTCAACGCGACGCGTTCCACGCCCTTCATCATCCTGGTCGTCGCGATCATCCCGTTCACGCGCCTTGTCGCAGGAACCTCGATCGGCTCGGGAGCGGCGATCGTGCCGCTCACCATCGCCTCGACGCCGTTCATCGCGCGCCTTGTCGAGGGCGCGATCCGCGAGGTCGATGCCGGCCTGATCGAAACCGCCTCGTCGTTCGGCGCCACCCCGCTGCAGGTCGTGCTCAAGGTCCTGATCCCCGAGGCGCTGCCAGGGCTCGTGCTGTCGCTGACGCTCGCGGTGGTCAGCCTGCTCGGCTATTCGGCCATGGTCGGCGCAGTCGGCGGTGGCGGATTGGGCGATCTCGGCATCCGCTACGGCTATCAGCGCTTCATGCCGGGCATGATGCTGGCCGTGGTGGTGGTCCTGATCGCGCTGGTGCAGACCGTGCAGACCGCCGGCGATTATCTGGCGCGCCGGGTCAACCGCCGGCTGCGCCATCGTTGAGCCCTCACGGGCGCCGTCAGGATCCTTTCGGCGCCCAGATCTTGACGTCTGACGTATCGACCTTTCTCGGGATCAACCCTTCGGCGACGAACGCATCGGCGATGCGCTGCTGCTCTGATAGTCCGGGAACGGTGACTGCGCCGACCTTGTAGGAGCGATGGCTGTTGGCTTCTTCCACTGCCGCGGCGTCGATGCCCCAGAGGCCGGCGAGAATGGTTGCGGCATCCTTGGGGTTGGCCTTCACCCACTTCCCGGTCTCGGCAAGCTTGTTGAAGATCACGTTGAGCGCGTCGCCGCGGCGATCGGCAAAGGCAGCCGAGGCGACATAGTAACGCTTGTAGCTTGCGAGTCCGTTGCTGCCGTCGGAAAGGATCCGCGCGCCGGACTGGCGGCTGGCACTGGTGAGGAAGGGATCCCAGGCCACCCAGGCGTCGACATTATTGCTGACGAATGCTGCGCGGCCGTCGGCCGGTG
The DNA here is from genome assembly GCF_000472865.1 of Bradyrhizobium elkanii WSM2783. Taxonomy (GTDB): domain Bacteria; phylum Pseudomonadota; class Alphaproteobacteria; order Rhizobiales; family Xanthobacteraceae; genus Bradyrhizobium; species Bradyrhizobium elkanii_A. Next base: position 398,675 of record NZ_AXAP01000002.1, read on the forward strand.
TCAGATAGGCGGGCGTGATGTCCTTGAAGGTGAGGCCGGACTTGGCGAGCGCTGCAAGCAACAGGAAATGGCTGCCGGCGCCTTTTGTCACCGCGACCTTCTTGCCCTTGAGATCGGCCACAGATTTCACGGGCGAGTCCTTCGGCACCAAAATCGCCTGCGCCGACGGCGATGCGGCTTCCTCGGCGACATAGGCGAGCTTGGCGCCGGCGGCCTGCGCAAAGATCGGCACGGTGTCTGCGACATCGGCGCCGAAATCGACGATGCCGACATTGATGGCCTCGAGCAGCGGCAATCCGCTGGTGAATTCGTGCCAGGACACAGTGATGCCGAGCGGCGCGAGCGCCTTCTCCAATTCACCATTGGTCTTGAGGATCGCGGTGAGCGTCGAGGATTTCTGGTAACCGATCCGGATTTCCTCCGAGATCGCAGGCCGCGCCAGCGAGATCATCGCCAGCACGCCAAGCGCGCTCATGGCGAGCCGGCGCGTGATGGGTTTGATCCGGGAGGCGGCTGGAACTTGCGAACGCGGGCGAGGCGAGAACAACATATCTGTGGCTTCCAAAATAATGCGGATGAATTCCGGAACCTCATTTGCGATCAATCGCGTGCCGGTGGCAATTCCGGAGAAGTCGTCCGATGTGGTGCAAAATTCTCCGCGGCAGACAATTAAGAGAATTACGTTTCGCGTGACATGCTGTCACCGTGCTGCATCATCCGTTCGTACGGAGGACCGATCGGCTGCGGAGAACAGAAGCATCGCGCTGCACCATGTAGAGCAAATGTTTTGTGCCCCACGTTGAATGATCGCAGCCGTTTCGTCGTTTTGTCGCGCAGGCGGTTGAAGCCACCAATGATCGGCGCTAGTGCCAGCCGAGTTACGTTTGTGTGATCTTTGGAGAGCTTTATGCGAATCTTTACCGCGATCGTTGCGGCAGCCGCATTGTTTGCCGGCGCCGCACGGGCCGAAACCATCCGGGTTGGCGTGACCGCCGGGCCGCACGCCGAGATCCTCGAGGTGGTGAAGAAGGTGGCCGCCGAGCGTGGCCTTGACATCAAGGTTGTCGAATTCACTGATTACGTCATTCCCAACCAGGCGCTGGCGCTGAAGGATCTGGAAGCGAACTCGTTCCAGCATGAGCCCTATCTGAAGAACCAGATCTCCAAGACCGGCTGGAAGATCGTGAAGGTCGCCACCAGCATCGCTTCGCCGCAGGGCGTCTACTCGCTGAAATACAAGAAGCTGTCGGATCTGCCGGAGGGCGCGCGGGTGGCGATCGCCAACGATCCCTCGAACGGCGCGCGTGGACTGATGATCCTCGCCCTCCACGGCGTGATCAAGCTGAAGGACTCGAACAACGTCGCCTCGACGATTGCCGACATCACCGAAAATCCGAAGAAATTGCGCTTCGTCGAGCTCGACGCGGCACAGCTCCCGCGCTCGCTGCAGGATGTCGACCTCGTCTCGATCAACAACAATTACGCGGTGCAGGCCGGCCTCAATCCCGCGACCGACGCGATCGCGCATGAGTCGAAAGATGGCCCGTGGGTCAACATCATCGCTGTACGCGAGGAAGATAAGGACAAGCCCTGGGTCAAGCAACTCGTCGACGCCTATCACTCGCAACAGGTGAAGGAGTTCCTCGATAAGCGCTTCAAGGGGACCTATATCGCGACGTGGTGATAGACCTGACGTAGGGCGGGCAAAGCGAAGCGTGCCCACCATTGCGAGCGGAGTGCTTGATGGTGGGCACGGCGCAAAGAGCGCCTTTGCCCACCTACGCGGCGTTTGTTCGCTTCGCGCTGCCGAACGGCTAATACACTATTCGGCGGCGTTGGATCGAACGGCATCGGTCGGCAGGCGGCGAAATCCCGCGCCCGGATGGGTCGCATGCAGGCGCGGTCCGCGTCCCGGAAACAGCTTCTCCCGTAAGGTGCCGTCGCGATAGGCGGTCTTGTAGACGCCGCGGGATTGCAGTTCGGGCACCACCAGATCGACGAACGCGTTCAGCGATTCCGGCACGACAAGACGGAACAGGTTGAATCCGTCCACGTCGGTCTCTTCCGCCCAGGCGATCAGTTCGTCGGCCACGTCCTGCGGCGAGCCCACCACGAAGGGTGAGCGTGCGCCGAGGTGGCTCAAGCTGGCAAGGTCGCCGATCTTCACCGGCCGCTCGCTGCGCAGCGTAAAATTCTCGACCATCGACTGGATCGCATTGCTCTCGACGTATTGCACGGCCTCTTCGGGACGGTAGGTCGAGAAGTCGATGCCGGTCCATCCCGAGAGCAGCGCGAGCTGCCCGGCTTGGTCGACATGGCGGGCATAGTCCGCGAGCAGATCGTTGGCTTCGGCGCGAGTCGGCGCGACGATAACGGTGGCGCCGGCAAACAGCCTGATGTCATAGGGATCGCGCCCGAATTCCTTTGCGGCTTCCCTGATCTCGCGGACGGCTCGCGCGAGGATCGGCCTGGTCTGGCCGTTGAGGAAGATCGCTTCCGCATGCCTCGCGGCGAAGGCGCGGCCGCGCCGTGACGTTCCCGCCTGATACAACAATGGCGTGCGCTGCGGCGACGGTTCGGCGAGATGGATGCCGTCGACGCGATAATGCGAGCCTTCGTGCCTGACACGATGGACCTTCGCCGGATCGGCGAACAGGCGCGTGCCGCGGTCGCGGCGGACGGCGTCATCCTCCCAACTGCCTTCCCAGAGCTTGTAGACGGCGGCGAGAAAATCCTCCGCCGCGTCGTAGCGTTCGTCATGGGCGCGGGCGGTGGGCAGGCCCATCCCGCGCGCGCCACTTTCGAGATAGCCGGTCACGATGTTCCAGCCGATCCGTCCTTTGGTGAGATGATCGAGCGTCGAGAAGCGGCGCGCGAACTGATAGGGATGCTCGAATGTCAGGTTCGACGTGATGCCGAAGCCGAGATGCTTGGTGACCAGCGCCATCGCGGAGACCAGCAGCGTCGGCTCGGCGTTGGGCAGTTGGACGGCATGGCTGATCGCCGCATCCGGATTGCCGCCATAGACGTCGTAGACGCCGAATACGTCGGCAAGGAAGATGCCGTCGAGCAGGCCCCGCTCCGCGGTCCTGGCATAGTCGACCCAGTAATCAAGCGTGTTGTAGTCGATCGACGCATCGCGCGGATGCGACCACAGGCCGGCCCAGTTGTGGCTCGGCGCGGTCATGTTGAACGCGTTGAAGCGAAGTTCTCGCGGTCTCGTCATCAGCCGTTCTCCGCAACGGGTTCGTGTTTCGCGGAAACTATCACGCCAGCCGGACGACGTTGTTTTCAATTTGCCGCGGCGGATGAAAGATTACCGCCGCGTCAGGCCAAAGCCGCAGCACGCGCATCGCTATTTTCTCCGACGCCTCGACAGCGCAGAGACCGGCAAGCATCATTCGTCAACGGCGCTCGCGAGGCCGCCTCATACGATCCTTCGAGAAGAGATGGACCTGACAAGATGAAGACGTTCATGCGTATGGCGCAGGCCGCCGGCCTGTTGCTTGCCCTCACCACAGCCGCGGTTGCCGACGAGCCGCTGAAGATCGCGACCAGTGCCGGCCCGGTCGGGCAGTTGGCTGGCTATGCGGCCAAGCTCGCCAAGGAGAAGGGGCAGGACGTCAGGATTGTCGAGCTCAGCGACTGGGTGGCGCTGAACGAAGTGGTCAACAGCGGCGATGTCGATGCGAACCTGTTCCAGCACGGGACTTACCTGGCGCTGCAGAACAAGCAGCGCGGCTTCAATCTCGTTCAGGTCGACAAGGTGGGCGTGATTGCGCCGGTCGGATTGTTCTCAAAGAAGATCAAGAGCCTCGACGAGATCAAGTCCGGCGACAGCGTCGCGATTCCCAACGAGCCCTTGAACGGGGCGCGCGGATTGATCCTGCTCGAACGCGCCGGCCTGATCAAGCTGACGCCGGGCAAGGGTTTTTCGGTGAGCAAGTTCGACATCATCGAAAATCCCAAGAATTTGAAGGTCGTCGAGCTCGATCCCGCGCAGACCTACCGTTCGCTCGATGACGTCACGCTGGCGCTCGTCAACGTCACCTATCTGATCTCGGCCGGCGGCGATCCGAAATCGGCGCTGATCATCGACCGCACCCTCGATGACGGCCTGGTCCTGCGCTTCACCGCACGTGCCGACAAGAAGGACGATCCGCGCCTGAAGGCGTTCATCCAGGTCTTCAATTCGCCGCAGGTGAAGCAGTTCATCGAGGAGAAGCTGCCGGCCTTCATCCCGGCGGGGTTCGACGGCTAGAGCGTTTCACGTTTTGATAGAAGCGTATCCGGCGTTTCCGAAGTAGTTGCTGCATTCGTTGGGGTGGATGGTTGTAACGAGGTCGCCGATATGGCGGCAAATGTCGTCGATGGTGCGCTTCTGGGCGGAGCGCATCCAGTGCTTGATCTTGGCGAAGGTCTGTTCGATCGGATTGAGGTCGGGGGAATATGGCGGCAGGTACCAGAGCCTTGCGCCGGCGGCTTTAATCAAGCTGCGCAGGGCAGCAGACTTGTGGCTGCCGAGATTGTCCATGATGACGATATCGCCGGGCTGAAGCTGCGGGACGAGAACCTGCTGAACATAGGCGCGGAAGCATTCTCCGTTGATTGGGCCGTCGAACAGGCAAGGTGCAGTGAGGCGGTCGCAGCGCAAGGCGCCAAGGAATGTCAACGTCTTCCAATGACCGTGTGGCGTGAAACTCCGCACCCGCTGGCCTTTTGGCCCCCATCCGCGCAGTGGGGCCATGTTGGTCTTGATCCAGGTCTCGTCGATAAAGACCAGGCGTCGGGGATCGAGCTTGGCCTGCCATGAACGCCAGCGCTGGCGTCTACGCGCGATGTCGGAGCGGGCTCGCTCGAGAGCGAGCAGCGTTTTTTTTGAACCTCAGCCCTTCGCGGCGTAGAAACAGCCAAACGGCATTGTGGGAGACCTTGACCCCGCGCGCGGCGAGTTCGTCCTTGAGGGCGTGAAGCGTCAAATGCGGCGTCTGGCTGATCCGTTCCTTGATGAAGGCGCGATGCGGCTCGAGGACGGGCTTGCGATGACCGCCCATCTTGCCGGGCGCCACCGAGCCGGTCGCTCGATAACGTTGCGACCACTTCACCACTGACGACACCGCAACCCCAAACCGCACTGCCACCGAGCGGCAGCTCTCACCCTTCGCAACAGCCGCTACCGCACGCTTGCGCAGATCATTGGAAATTGGTCGCACCATCGGATGCTGGCCTCCAGCCCAGCCAGCATCTTGAATCATATTCGCCCCAGATCCGGAATCCCTTCCGATTCAATAAATCCGTGAACCGCTCTAGGCTCCAGGCAAGTCAGGACGAGCTGCGGACGATCGGCGCAGCGTCGCGATCGGTCGGCGTCACCGGGTGCAGGATGCTGGTCCGATTGCGTCCCGCCTTCTTCGCCGCGTACAGGGCGGAATCGGCTGCCGACATCAGCCGATCCAGGACGATGTCTCGAGCGTCGGTGATCGATATCCCCGCGCTCGCGGTGGCCATGATTTGAATGTTGTCATGAAGGATCGGCGCATCGCTGAACGTGGCGCGAACTCGATCGACGACGAGCCTTGCATCGTTGATCGTGGTGTTCGGCAGCAGCAGCGCGAACTCTTCCCCGCCGATCCTGCCGAAGACGTCGCCCTGGCGGATCGCGCGCGCGGCGCGCCTGGCGAACTCGGCGATGACCTCGTCTCCGGCAGGATGGCCATGCTTGTCGTTGATGGCCTTGAAGTAGTCGATGTCAAAGAGGGCAATCGCGATCTCGCACGACTTGCCGGATAGTTTGGCAAGCCGGGCTGCGCAGGTCTCGAAGAAGCCGCGTCGATTGAGGACGCCGGTCAACTGATCGTTCATTGCGAGATCGCGGAGCCGGCGTTCGGAACGCTCGCCGATCATCAGAATGCCGAGGACGACGATCGCCACCATCGCGACGGCGGATTGGAACGGCGCAAAGGTGAGCCACCCCCGGAGCGGGCCCGCGCCGATTTCGTCGCGCATGACGAAGATGGCAATGGCCTGGCTGTAACTGACCACCGTCTCAAACAGGCAGATCAGCGCGATGCAGAGCCGCGGCGAAAGTTCCCGGGACGATGAACGCCAGAGATCGAGGCCGATCAGCAGCGTCATCGTGCCGATCGCGAGATTGTAATCGATCTGGCGAAGCGCGTAGCTCGGATACGCGAACGGCAGGCCCACTGCCCATATCAGCGGCGGCAGCAAGGCCAATACAGGTAGCGGTCGTTGGTCGAAAACACGCACACCGCACCAGAGCGCGCCCGCGCCAAACAGGGCGAAAAAGCCGGGAACGCCGAACGCCGAGAGCTGGGGCAGCGTCTGGCGCTGTGCCGCAAGAATGACGCCAAGAAAGGACAGCAGGAACCCGAGGATCCACCAGGAATAGGACTTAGTGGAGCGATCCCGCACCCATGTGATCACAACGATCAAGCAGCCAATCGCGCATGCGGCCTCGGCCAACAGCCCGACGGTGAACATATCGAACAAGGACCACAACTCCGGACCTTTCCCCAGCACGACCAGCTATCCGCCCGACCTTAAAGGAACGGGAGCGAATTCACTACAATTCGATCGATTCGGTGGCGGTTGAGCAGAGCCGGAAACGGCGAGGGCTGCGGCGATGCCGCAGCCCTAAGGTCATTGAAGATCGTGGATTCGCTCAGAACCTGTAATTGACGCCGGCCTTGACCGTGTGAAGCTTGGTGCTGACGTCCATGCTGGCGCTCGAGAAGAAGCCGTTGGCGACGTCATCGACGGCGCTGTTGAACACGGTGTGGCTGCCAAGGTCGACGTAGAGATATTCGGTCTTGAAGGACCAGTTCGGCGCGAGGGCGTATTCGAGACCGGCGCCCGCGGTCCAGCCCCATTGCGTGTCGCCCGCCGAGATCACGGCCGGCAGCGGACCGACAAGTCCATTGGCGTTGAAGCTGGCGTGCGATTTGACCTTGCCGTAAGCCGCGCCGCCGGTCGCGTAGAGAAGGACCCTGTCCCAGGTGTAGCCGAGGCGACCGCGAACGGTGCCGAACCATTCGATCTCGGATCCGATGTCGAAGCTTGCGTTGCCGACAACGCCCGGAGCGGTGAAGAGCGCGGCGCCCGCGAGCTTGCCCTCGATACCCGACCATTCGAAATCGGCTTCGATGCCGGCGACCACATTGTTGGCGAACTGATAATTGTAGCCGATCTGGCCACCGCCGAAGAAACCGCTCGAGTTCAGGTTGAGATTGCCGGCGATGCTCGATTCGAGCGCAGGCGCTTCCGCCTGAAGCTGCCGCTGGAATGCCTGGAACGGATAGTTGAACTTGTCGCCGCCAAAGCCGACATTGGCGCCGATATAGAAGCCGGTCCAGGAGAACACTGGGACGGCCGCGATGGGCGGCGCCTTGACCGGATAGGACAGATCGGCGGCAAAGGTCGGGCCCGCCGCCAGGCCAAGACCAAAGACAGTGCCGAGTAGAAACGTCTTCATTACCACGCCCCTAAATTTCCCTGGAGAACGGGTTTTCCAATGCATCGCCGTCATGGAACGGCGACATGTGAAGGCTGGGCGAGCGCGTCGCGACCTCGCAGGGGGTGAGCTCGACGCAGTTCCTCGCAGCAGCCGTGTCGCAACATGGCAGGGGTTGCACCGATGGTCTTGTTCTCGCCCGCACCGGATTTTAGCCCGAGCGCGCTCCCGCTAAACCGTTCGTCCATGTGGCTGTTGTGCAACAACCCGAAGCGGCATCAGCGATTCGCGGCGCGCTGCGGCAGAGTCACTCATGGCTCGCACGGAGCGGCGCCGGTAACATGGTTGTGTAAGTGCAATTTCAAGAACAATGCATCAAACAAGCTTCCACTCCGACAATCTCGATCCCACGCTTGAAGACGATCGAAGGTTTTCTCTCTGGTATGAGAAGGTGGAGGCGCTCACCTGTTGTGTCGACATCACGAGGTTCGAGGATCGACCGTTTTCCGGGTTCCTTCGCTGGTCCGGCTTTCAGGACATTCACGTCACCCGATTCGGGGGCGCCTTCGGCAGGGTGAAGCGATCGAGAAGCGCCATTTCTCGCGGCCCCGATGACGATTTCTGCCTTGTCTTCCACCGCGGAACCGGCACGCTGCGGGTGGATCAGTCAAATCGCGAAGCGACTCTCCCTTCCGGCGGCGTATTTCTCGGGACAAATGGCGTGCCGACGGACATGGCGTCCGATACGCCCTTTGCCTGGACGACGTTGACGGTCAGCCGGGACCAACTGACTGCGCTGGTCAGCCAGGCGGACGACCTGTTGGCGCGGCCGCTCGATCCGCAGCAGCCGGCTGTTGCGCACTTGCGGCGCTATATCGAAAGCGTCGTGAAGCTGTCGCGTGCGCCCCACGATCCGCAGCTCGACGCGCATATTCGCACCACTCTTCTCGACCTGATCGCGCTGGTGCTCGGCGCGCGCGGTGATGCCGCGCAGATTGCCACGACGCGTGGCCTGCGGGCATCGCGCATTCACGACATTATTGCCGAGATCGATCGAAGCTTCATGAGTGCCGGTTTCTCGGCAGCGAACGTTGCCCGCCATCTCGGTCTCTCGACCAGATATGTGCAGGATCTCTTGCACGAGACGGGCCGGAGCTTCACGGAGCGTCTGCTGGAGCGTCGCCTGCAGCAGGCGCGGCAGATGCTTACGAGCGAGCAGGGAGATCGTCTCAAGATCAGCGAGATCGCGCTCGCATGCGGCTTCGGCGAGGTCTCCTACTTCAACCAGCGGTTCCGCCGCCGTTTCGGAGTCACGCCGACAGAGTGCCGGCGCGATTCGTCTCGCTGAAGCTCTCACGCGATTCGTCGGGCCTCCAATTTGCGACCCGATGCATCAGAGTTCTCAGGGCAACGCGCCCGCAAGAGCGCGATGTCGGCCACCGAGAGTCCGAAGTTCAAGAGTTTCTCGTCACAGATATTGCCAAGCCATGCGCGTATACGTTGCTTCGCCGGATCACCCTGGGCTCGAACCAACCTTCTGACCAGGCCCGAGGTCGCAGCCGATGTCTGCAACACAGTTTCGTGCTTCATGATGCTGTCCTATCGAACTGCAAACCGTGTCGGCGCGCGAATTCGACGGGCGCGCGGCGCGCGCCGTTGATCATCAGCGATCGAGGTCCTTGCGCGCTGTGTAACGGGCTAGGTTTCGCGCCTGCGGATGGATGCGATATCGTAGCGGGATAATCCGACGTCGCGCAGCATTCGGTCGTCGAGATCCCGCAGCTCTGCCATGGCCTGGCGTATCGCCAGTTCTTCCCTCATCTTCGACAGCAGGAACATCACCATCGCGCTAATCGAGACATACCATCGCGGAGCGTTCGGCGCCTGTCGGGTCTGTTTCGGATATGGGCGGGTGTAGAACAGTTGGTCGATGTGCGACATCGATATCTCCCGGCAAATATCAGTCGCCGAGACTCTGGCGCGGCCATGTTTCCGGAACATTCCGGCGCGGGAAAATACGGCTACGGCCGTAACGCGGGGCCGCGGCCGCCTTCCTGGCGATAACGCATAACAGAGCTCACGCCACCTCGCCCTCGATGGAGCCAGCACCATTGGTAAAAAAATACGCTGACATCGCGCCGATGTCAGCCGGCCATGCTATGAAGGGACCGGCGCAGTCGCCGTCTCTCTAAAACAACCCCAAGGACTTTCGTATGAAAGTGGTCAAGCTCTTCGGTCTAACACTAGGTGTGTCACTTGTGCTGTCCTCTGCAGCGCTGGCCCAGGACATCAGGGTGGCGGTTGCCTCTTCGATCACTGGCGGCGAAGCCGCGTTCGGCCGCCAGTTCCAGAACGGCGCCGAGCAGGCGGTGGCCGATATCAATGCCGCCGGCGGTCTCCTCAACAGGAAGCTGGTGCTTGATGTCAACGACGATGCCTGCGATCCGAAGCAGGCGCGCTCGATCGCCGAGAAGATCGCCAGCGCGAGAATTCCGTTCGTCGCCGGCCACTATTGTTCTTCGTCGTCGATCCCGGCCTCGGAAGCCTATGCGGACGGCAACGTGCTGCAGATTTCGCCGGGCTCGACCAATCCGCTGCTTACCGAGCGCAAGCTGTGGAACGTGCTGAGGGTCTGCGGCCGCGACGACCAGCAGGGTCTGGTTGCCGCCGGCTATATCGCCAAGAACTTCGCCGGCAAGAACATCGCGATCCTCAACGACAAGACCACCTACGGCAAGGGACTTGCCGACGAAACCAAGAAGGCGCTCAACAAGGCCGGCGTCACCGAGAAGATGTTCGAATCCTTCAACAAGGGCGACAAGGATTTCAATTCCATCGTGTCTCGGCTCAAGCGCGAGAACATCGATCTGGTCTATGTCGGCGGCTATCATCAGGAAGCGGGCCTGATCCTGCGCCAGATGCGCGATCAAGGGCTCAAGACGGTGCTGATGGCGGGCGATGCGATCAACGACCGCGAGTTCGCCTCGATCACCGGGCCTATTGCGGAGGGCACATTGTTCACCTTCGGTCCCGATCCTCGCGAAAAGCCGACCGCAAAGGCCATCGTCGAGAAGTTCAAGGCCAAGAACATCGATCCCGAGGGTTACACGCTCTACACCTATGCGGCGTTCCAGGTGTGGTCGCAGGCGGTGGCGAAGGCCGGTACGACCGACCCGAAGAAGGTGGTCGATACCATAAAGGCCGGCGAATGGGACACTGTGATCGGCAAGTTGGCGTTCGATGCAAAGGGTGACATCAAGGCCATCGATTATGTCGTCTATAAGTGGGACGGCAAGGGCGGCTACGCCCAGGTCGACAAGGCGCTGTGAGAGATAGCGTGATGTCCAGGGCCAACGAGCGAGGTTCGCTCGTTGGCCTATGTTGGTGGTATAAGGCGCAGACCTCAGCCGCGCCGTCGTCCCTGCGAAAGCAGGGACCCATAACCACAGGGAGTGGTTGTGGCGCAAGCAAGTGGGTTGCCGCGGAGCACAACAACAAAGGCCTGTGGTTATGCGTCCCGCGTCAAGCCCGGGACGACGGCGGTATGTGTATCACGGCCTGTTGCCTGGCTCGCCCGACTGCCATTCCCAAGAATAGCAGCGCAACGAGAGCGCAGAATTCCATCACGCCGGCCATCGACAGTGCAGTCCGGCCGTCGAAGAGAACGGCCGTGAGCGCGCTGGTCAATGAGCCTGATATCATCACAAGACTGTTGGTTGCGGCGCTGACGGTGCCCGCCATGTCCGGCAGCGCTTGCAGCGCTCCCTGCATGAGGCCCGGCGCCGCGATCCCTCCGCTGAATGTGAGCGTGACGAATAGCAGGATGACGACGGTGGTCGGCGTCCAGCTCAGCAGCGTCATGGCCAGCAGGATCGACGATGTAAGAACCTGGATGGCAAATCCGATCGACAACGAATAATGCGATGGAACTCCGCGCGCGTTGAGCCGGCCGTCGACGAACGCTCCAGCCATTCCGGCGAATGCAGTCAGGCCGAATATGATTCCATATTGACTTGAGCTCATCCCGGCGACCTGGACAAGGAAAAGGGCCGATCCGGTCGCATAGGCGGCGAGAACTCCGAAGGATGCCGCGGCGGCAAAGAGATATGCGCGGCAGGTCGGATGCGACAGGACGCAGCGATAATCTCCGATAAGCGCCAGAAGGCTCAAGCGGGTCGCCGATCGCGGCTTCAGGTCATAGTCGGGGCCAAAGCGCTGGCCTACCAGCAAGACAATTCCGAGCGCTGCAAGACTTGCATAGATCGCGCGCCAGCCCGCAAGGTCGAGCAAAGCCGCTCCGGCCATCGGCGCGGCGATCGGGGAGACGTAGATCGCCATCACGATATTCGACAGTTTTTGGCGCACGACAGTATCGTCGAACGCGTCACGGGCGATCGCGATGGCAAGGGTCATGGCCGCCGCGCCGATGCCCTGGATGACGCGGCATGCAATCAACACCGGCAGCGATGGTGCCAGCGCGCATCCGACCGATGCCATGATGAAGATGATGGTGCCAAGCGTGACCATCGGTTTGCGACCGTATCGATCCGACAGCGGCCCGAACAGCAGCGGCGCAAGGCCGAAGCTGATCATGTAACTGCTGATCGTCAGGCCGGCACTATGTACCGGAACTGCAAGAGACGTGGCTGTGTCCGCGAGGGCCGGCAGTGCCATGTCGGTGCCGAAGCCCGGAAGGGTGGCCATCAAACCGAGCAGGCACGTGAACGCGAGCGAGTCCGTCTTGCCTGGAAGCGCCGTCATTTGGATTGAGCTTGTCGAAGTTCTGTCAGTCAACTGAGCGCCGGATCGAAGGACCTCGCCCAACACTGTCAGCGCAATATTGCGCGTTGATTTCAGTCCGCACGCGCTCTGTTACTTCCGTAACGCGAAGCTGATTCGACCGATTGTTGCGGCTGTAGCGCGTTCGTCCATTCCGGTGACTTTGCCGTAACAGCGACCGAACAATAATGAGACGCCGTGCTTGGCCCGTCGCAGCCGACGAGCCGTCAATGACCGCGGCTCAACTGCTCAGCTCAACGGAGACCGTGCATGAAGGCGCTTCTCGTCTCGTCCCCGATGATGGGACATCTCCATCCAGTATTAGGAGTCGGGCGGATATTGATCGCCGACGGCTGGAAGGTCATGGGCCTGACATCGAGCTATCTGCGAGACCGTGTCGAAAAGATCGGCGCTCAATTCCGCAGTTTCGTGCCGGCGGCCGACATCGATACGCGAGACGCCGCCAAACTGTTTCCGGAAATCATGACAGCGGCGCCGGGCGCACAGCAGTTGCGGCTGATCCTGGAGCAGGGTTTCGCCAATTTCATGCTGGCTCAGTACGAGAGCATCAAAATCGTCATGCAGGAGTTTCCTCCCGACATCATCATCGGCGATCATCTCATGCTGGGTGTGTTGCCGATGCTGCTTGGTCCTCGTGCGCAGCGGCCGTCCGTGGCCCTGCTTGGAACCACCTACCTCCTGTCACGTCGAGACGACGGCGCCCCGAACGATGCAGGCATTCGGCCCGCGCGCAACGACCAGCAACTAAGGGAGTATGCCTCGCTCTTTCAAACCTACGAACAATCCGTCTTTGGCCCGGCCGGACGATGCGTGAACGAGTACCTGGCCCAGATCGGGAGCAGGCCGCTGCGTTTGAATCTTTATGACGCGATGGTGGAGCTGCCCGATATCTATCTGCAGCTCACGGTGCCGCGGTTCGAACTGCCGCGCCGCCGGCTGCCAAGTTCGGTGCACTTCGTCGGCCCGCTGCCGATTACGCCGAACCAGGCGCCAGTGCCGTCGTGGGCCTACGAGTTGGACGGTTCACGCAAGGTCGTCCTTGTGACCCAGGGCACGTTGACCAACAACGATTTCAGCGAGCTGACCCTGCCGACGCTGGAGGCGCTGGCGAACGAGCGGGATGTTCTCGTCATGGTGACGACCGGCGGGCGTCCGATCGACGCGCTCGGTGGCCGCTTGCCTCAAAATGTGCGGGTCGCCCAGTATCTTCCGTTTGAGTGGGCGTTGTCGAAAGCCGATGCATTCGTGACGAACGGCGGTTACGGCAGTGTCAATCAAGCCTTGAGTTACGGCGTTCCCATCGTCGCAGCGGGAACGGCAGCCGACCGCGGCGATGTCGGCGTCCGCGTCGCCTGGTCCGGGGTCGGCGTCAATCTGGCGACCAACGCACCCACCGCAGAGCAATTGCGTCCCGCTGTACGCTCGGTGCTGGATGATCCGAGATATCGCCAGCGCGCAGCGTCGCTGGCGGAGGACATTCGCGAGATCGATACCCCTTCGGAGATCCGCTGGCTGCTTCGGCAGCAGATCTCGCTCCACTCTCAGGATGGCCTGCGCCCCAAGGCGGGCGCGGCTAAGGCTTGACCACGACCAGCACGAGCACCGCCATCACGCAGACGAGGATCAAGGGCAGCGTTGTCCGGGGTTTTAGCGCCTTATTCCTGACAAGGCGCCGGAGCTGGCCTGACTGGATTCCATGTACGGCCGAGAGCACAACGACAAAGGCAAACTTGATTTGCAGCCAGGTGCTTGAGAACCACCCGGCCGTGACCGCCAACGTCAAGCCGAAAGCCCAGACCAGCAGCATGGCCGGCGTGGTCAGCCAGCGTTCCGATTTGGCCAGAAAACCCGCAACGGGCTCGACCGATCCCGGATTCGCGCGCTCCGCTGCCAGCACCATCGACGTGGTGACGGTACCGGCTACAAAAAAGAAGGCGCTGACGACATGCAACGCCTTCAGCCATGGGTAAAGCGTAGCAAGGCTCACTGGACCACACCGGTGCGCAAGGCCGCGGACTTTCGTGCAATGAGCCGCGCATTGGCAAAGCCCGCGAACGGGATGAACGCGACCGCGAACAGCCGCACCGCCTCCGATCGGCTCCAGCCGCCTTCCGCGATCGCCTGGATCGCAGCCCAGCAATAGCCGAGAAACGCAAGGCCGTGGACCGGCCCCATGACATGGACGGCGACGTTCCAGCCGGCGATATGCTTCAGTGGCACGGCGACTGCGACAAGCAGGACCAGCGTTGTCGCCTCGAGGACCGACAGCATTCCAAGCCACCGCAACTGTGTCGATTCGTAATCGTCGGACACGCGCACCTTCCCGCTTCAAGACCGGCGGCATGCATAGACAATGCCTCGCGCATTCGGTGAGTGACCGAAATGACAACCTGCGATCATTTCCTGCCAAACCGCGTTTCGGCTATGTTCGCCCTGGAAAATGCTCGCTCCGAGGTGGTCATGCATAAAGTTTCAGTTCTCGCGATGGACGGGTTCGTGCCGTTCGACCTGTCGGTCCCGTGCGAGGTGTTCGGGCGCGCGAGTGGAGCGGCGGGCGTCGCCAGCTATAGTGTCCGCGTGTGCAGCGAAGCGACCGAAGTTCGGTCGAGGAATTTCACGTTACAAACAGAGTGGGGCCTTGAGGAGCTCGCGTCGGCCGATACGGTCCTGGTGCCGGGAGTGGAAGATCCGACCGCTCCGGTCTCCCCGGCCGTGCTTGGGGCGCTTCAATCTGCCTGGGAGCGCGGCGCCAGACTGGCGTCGATCTGTTCGGGAGCCTTCGTTCTGGCGGCAACTGGCCTCCTGGATGGACGCCGGGCCACGACGCACTGGATCTGCGCAGACGAGTTCGCACGGCGCTATCCGCGCATCCAGGTCGATCCAAACGTGCTGTTCGTCGACGAGGGGCGCCTGATCACCTCCGCCGGAGCCTCAGCGGGAGTGGACATGTGCCTGCATCTGCTACGACGCGATTACGGTCAGGCGGTTGCGGCCGACGCGGCGCGGCTCGCCGTTGCTCCCCTGGTCAGGGACGGCGGCCAGTCCCAGTTCATCAGGCACGAACCGCCGAAATCCGCCGCCAGCCTGGCCTCGCTGCTCGACTGGATGAGCGCCAATCTCGACCGCACGCTCACGGTTCGGTCGCTGGCCGACCGGGCGCGCATGAGTCCGAGGACACTGGCGCGACGCTTCCAGGAGCAGACCGGAACGACGCCGCTGCAATGGCTGCTCAAGATGCGCATTCGCCGGGCGCAGGAACTGCTCGAAACCAGCGTGGCTTCGGTCGATCAGATTGCAAGCTCGGTCGGATTCGAATCCGCGGTTACCTTCCGATCGCGCTTCCGGAAAGTCGCCGGCATCAGCCCGACCGCCTACCGTCATCGCTTCGGTGCCCGGGAGCACTAATTTATTGTCCGACATATGCGTTCCGGTGGATCTGGCTCTCAGAAGCCGTATCGAAAAATATCGATAAATCACAAAAGTTTATGAGATGGCCTGACGCGGAGTGTCGATTTTGCTAATGCCAGTTGCAAGTTCGGCTGTCCTGGCGCTAATTTTTGGTCCGACAATAATGGCTCCCGGCCCGTCGAAGCGGCGGGAGGCGAGGGCTCCAACCTTGATATTCGGAACAGGGAGGTCGAGGCGCGCGTGATTGCTGATCCGTCGCTATCAGGAAATCCGGGACTGCTGTCGGCCGCGGAAACCGCGCCGGCGGATTGGGATCGCCTTGCGCGCTATCTGGAAGCCCACGGCATGAATGTCGATCTGGCGCGGCCGATCCGGCAGTTCGCCGGTGGCCTCGCCAATCGCAACTATCTCCTGAACGTCAACGGCGCGCCGGCGGTCCTGCGCCGTCCGCCCGACGGCGATCTGCCGCCGGGCGCCCACGACATGGCGCGCGAGCATCGCATCCTGTCGCGCCTTGCCGACGCGCTGCCGTTCATCGCGAGGGGGCTGCATTATTGCGGCGACCGCGGCGTCATCGGCGTTCCCTTCCAACTCATTGAGTATCGCGCAGGGCTCGTCATCCGCGGCGCGGATCTGTCGCCGCCGCTGCAAGGGCGCGACGATGCACCCGGGGTTCTCTCGGAGATGATGGTTGCAACATTGGCCGCGTTGCACGGGGTCGATGCGCGCGCGGTCGGACTCGAGGATCTTGGCCGCCCCGAGGGGTTCATCGCCCGCGCGATTGCCGGCTGGTCGAAACGCGGGGCGCTGGTTGCCGAGGACGGCGCGTTGCGAGGTCTGCTGCAGGACATTTCGCAGTGGCTGTCCCGGCAGACATTCCGTGAGCGGACGCCGACGCTGCTGCACTGCGATTTCAAGCTCGACAATCTGATCCTGAATCCGCAGACGCTTTCGCCGGTCGCGCTGGTCGATTGGGACATGGGCACGCGAGGCGATCCGCTGTTCGATCTGGCGACGCTCTTGAGCTACTGGGCGCAGCCGGATGATCCGCCGGCGTTGCAGCGCCTGCAGCAGATGCCGACGACCCATGCTGGATTCTGGCGGCGTGCCGAGGTCGCGCGGCGCTATGCCGATCTGACCGGACTGGATATCGATGACCTGCCGGCGATGCGCGTGCTCGCGCTGTTCAAGCTCGGGATCGTATTCCTGCAACTGCACCGGCAATGGGTCAACGGCGCGGTGAACGACAGTCGCTATGCCGACTTCGCCCGTCTTGGCGAAGACATTCTTCTGGTCGCGCGCGACGCCGCGACCGGAACTGAGCGAGGAAACTGACGATGCATCAACTCGACATGAACTTTTCGCTGCCGCCGCGCGTGTCCGAACTGGCCGATCGCGTGAAAGCCTTCGTCAAGGACACGGTCGTCCCGTTCGAGAAGGACAAGCGCTGGACCTCCCATGGGCCGACCGATGAGCTACGGCGCGAGCTCAACGCGCTCGCGCGCAAGACCGGCGTATTCGCACCGCATGCGCCGGCGGAATATGGCGGCCAGCATCTGTCGCATATCGGCCGCTCCGCCGTGTTCACCGCCGCCGGCTATTCCATGCTCGGTCCCGTGGCGCTGCATTGCGCCGCGCCTGATGAGGGCAACATCCATCTCCTCGATGTCGTGGCGCGGCCGGATCAGCGCGAGCGCTATTTGAAGCCGCTCGCGACCGGAGATATCCGCTCCTGCTTCTGCATGACGGAGCCCGCTCCCGGCGCAGGCTCCGATCCCGGCCAGTTGCAGACCACGGCGCGGCGCGATGGCAATGACTGGGTCATCGACGGCGAGAAATGGCTGATCACCGGCGCCGAAGGCGCGGCCTTTGCGATCATCATGGCGAAGACGAGCGGCGCGGGAATGGAGGGGGCTGCGACCATGTTCCTCGCCGACATGTCCGATCCCGCTATCACGATCGAGCGCACGCTCGACACTATCGATTCCAGCTTTGTCGGCGGGCATGCGGTGGTCCGCTTCAATGGACTTCGCGTGCCGTCCGACGCCGTGCTCGGCGAGATCGGACAGGGCTTTCGTCACGCCCAGGTTCGCCTCGCGCCGGCGCGGCTCACGCACTGCATGCGCTGGCTCGGCGCAGCGATCCGCGCCCAGGAAATCGCGACCGAGTACGCGCGGCGTCGCACGGCGTTCGGCAAGCCGCTCGGCGAGCACGAGGGCGTCTCCTTCATGCTGGCGGACAACGCGATGGATATCCACCAGGCGCAACTGACGATCTGGCATACGGCCTGGCTGCTCGACAAAGGCGAGCGGGCCTCGACCGAGAGCTCGATGGCCAAGGTGATCTGCTCGGAAGCGATCGCGCGCGTCGCCGACCGTTCGCTGCAGATCCTCGGCGGGCTCGGCACCACCCGCGACACGGTGGTGGAGCGGTTCTATCGCGACGTCCGCGCCTTCCGCATCTATGACGGCCCGTCCGAAGTGCACCGCTGGGCGATCGGACGGCGGATCGTGACTCACGGCGCGAGATAGGCGGCGGTAAGAGCCCGCCGCAGAAGCAGAACAACAAGCCCAAAACGCGCGAGCAGGAGGAAATGATGCGAGATGTCTGGTCACCGCCCAAAGAGCCTGCGGTCGAAGGCTATGAAAGCCTGTGCGCCAATTTCCGCTGGCAGGTGCCGGAGACCTTCAATTTCGGCACTGACATCATCGACCGGCGCGCCCGCGAGCAGGATGGGCCGGCGCTGATCTGGGAGAATGCCGCAGGCGAGACGCGACGCTACAGCTATTCCGATCTGTCATTGCTATCGAACCGGCTCGCGAATGTGTTGCGGGCGAACGGCGTCGCAAAGGGCGACCGCGTCATCATCATGCTGCCGCGGCTATCCGAATGGTTCGTCGCGCTGATTGCGGCGATGAAGATCGGCGCGGTGCCGATCCCGTGCATCGAGATGCTGACGGCGCGCGATATCGAATATCGCGTCGCCAATGCCGAGGCCAAGGCGGCGATCTGCCGTCCCGAGCAGACCGGCAAATTCGCATCCGTGGAGGAGCTGATCCCGGTGCGGATCGCGCTCGGCCAGACCTCAGGCTGGCTCGATTGGAACAGCGAAGTGGCGCGCGCTTCCGAGACGATCGAGCCGGCGATCGTCCGGGCCGAAGATCCCGCGATCATGTATTATACGTCAGGCTCGACCGGCCATCCGAAGGCCGTCGTCCATGCGGCGCGCGCGATCTATGCGTGGCGGGTCTCCGCGATCTACTGGCTCGATCTGCGTCCCGGCGAGGTGATCTGGTGCACGGCAGATACCGGCTGGAGCAAGGCGGGTACGAGCATCATCTTCGGGCCGCTGAGCTGCGGCGCCTGCTCGTTCTTCTTCGACGGCCCGTTCGTGCCGAAGGACCGGCTCGAACTCCTGCGCAAGCACCAGGTCACCGTCTACTGCGCGCCCGGCACGGAGTTGTCGCGCGTCGTCGGCGAAGTCCGCGCGCGCGATGATCTCGGCCGGCTGCGCCGCGTCGTCACTGCGGGCGAAGCCATGAACCCCGTCGTCGCCGAGCGCTGGGAGGCGGCGACCGGCATCCGCATCGATGAAGCCTATGGGCAGACCGAAGCCCTGATGGTCGCGCTGAACTATCCAACCGAGCCGGTCCGTTACGGCTCGATGGGGCGCCCATCGCCGGGCTCCGACCTTGATGTGATCGACGCCAAGGGCAACCGCTTGCCGCCGGGGCAGGAGGGCGACCTCGCGCTGAAAGTGCCACACCCGCAATTGATGCTCGGCTACTGGAAGGATGCGGAGCGCACCGCGGCCTGCTTTGTCGATGGTCCGGACGGACGCTGGTTTCTGACCAGCGATCGCGCGGAGAAGGATGCCGATGGCTATCTCTGGTATCGCGGGCGCTCGGACGATGTCATCAATTCAGCCGGATACCGCATCGGTCCGATCGAGGTCGAGAACGCGCTGGCCGAGCATCCGGCGGTGCAGATGTGTGCGGTGGTCGGCAGCCCCGATGCCGAGCGTGGGGAGATCGTGAAGGCGTTCGTCGTGCTGCGGCAAGGCCATGCGCCGTCGCCGGAGCTGACGCGCGAACTGCAGGACCACGTCAAGTCGGTCACCGCGCCTTACAAATATCCGCGCGCGATCGCGTACATCGCCGAGCTTCCGATGACGATCACCGGCAAGATCCGTCGCCGCGAATTGCGCGACCGCGAGTTCGTGCGAGGCGTCGCCTGATGTCTGTAGCGGATCTCAGCAACAACGCCCAGGAGCGCAACGAGCCGGTCTACCGGCTGGTGGTGCGCAGCATCGAGGCCAAGATCATGTCGGGCGAGTGGGCGGTCGGCGACCGGGTGCCGGCGGAGATCGCGCTGGCGGCAAGCTTTGGTGTCCACCGCTCGACGGTCCGGGAAGCGATCCGGGTGCTGGAGCAGAACGGCATCGTCCGCCGTCACGACGGCGGCAAATTGCTCTATGTCACCGCGCCGCGCGAGGCCGACATTTCGCAGAAGGTAACGGCCGCGATCGTACTGCAGGAGATCAGCTTCTTCGAACTCTGGGAAAGCATGCGCTGTTTCGAGCCGGTGCTGGCGGAATGCGCCGCGATGCGGATCGACGAGGACCTGCTGGCCGCGCTGCGCGCCAATGTCGAGAACACCAAGGCCGCGCTCGAGGACAAGCAGAGCCTCGTTGCGCTCGACATCGAGTTTCATCAGATCATCGCGCGAGCCTCGCGCAATCGTGCCCTGCAGCTCAGCCGCGAGCCGATGAGCCAGCTATTCTATCCGGCTTTCTTGCGGGTGTTCTCCCGCCTGAATGCCGGCGAACGCCTGGTCTTCGCCCATGAGAAGATCCTGCAGGCGCTCTCGATGCGTAATCCCGCCGAGGCGCGGTCCTGGATGGACAAGCACATCGTCGATTTCCGGCGCGGCTATGAGCTTGCCAATTTCGATATCGAGGCGCCGGTAGGCTGGTCGCAACGGTCAGCGTAGATCCGCCGTCTCAAAAGCGGAAGCGCAATCCGGCGGTGGGCGCGACGTTGCTGTGCTGGAAAAAGCCGGACGCCAATCCGCCATTGACCTGCGTGAACATCACGCCGAAATAGGTATCCCACTTCGGCGCAAATCTCCAATCGACCGCGGCAGAGATTGCGTCGAACGTGCCGGCGCATTGCGCGTGCGCGCTGGAGGAGCAGAAGGAGGCGCCTCCGGCGGCGGTGCCGAAGAAGGAATTCTGGATGTAGTGATAATAGGCGGCGATCACATCCAGATCGTCGTTCACGGAGTATTTCATGCCGGCCCACATGACCTGAAAGGTCTTGTTGCCGAGCCCGTTCACGCCGAACGCCGCATTATTGATGTTCGTGCCGTTGAAGGCGTCGCAGCCCTGGCAAAGGAAGTTTCCGGCGATGTCGGTGAAGGCGGCCTGCGGATTGCTCGGCGGCTCGTATCGGATGTATTCGTAACCGGCGTACAGCTTCAGCGACTTGGTCGTGTATCTCGCCACGAACATCGCGGCGGTGTTGTCGGAGATCGTCGCCGTCAGCGTCTGCGGCAGGAACGGGGCGATCGGCGTCCCGAACGCGTTGTTGGCTCCCGGTGCAAGCGCGAGCGACACGGAATCCTTGACGTGGCTGTAGATCGCATCGACCGAGAGCACGTCGTTGCCGCGGATCGGAATGTCGCCGCCGAGCTGGAATTGATAGGCGCCACTGGACGCATTGTTCTCGTCATAGCCGCCGAACTGCCACAGCGCCGCCGCCCGGAAATGGTTGAAGTTGTACCGGTACTTCACCGACGTCGAGTGTCTGCAATTTTCGGTGTTGCCGCCGCCGCAGGTGATTCCCTGAAAGCCGATCGCCGAGAAACCGTAGGAGGCGCCGAACGGATCGTAATCGAACACGGCGTCCAGCGTCAGCGAGTTCTGTCGGAAAACCGTCAGCGTGCCATAGGTGGGGGAGCTGACGCCGACGTAACCCTGACCGTTGTACCACTGACCCGCTCGGCTTGAATCCGAATAGGCGGTTTGCAGGTTTTGCGGCAGGCCGGCATTCGCGGCGATAGCTCCGGGTCCATTCGAGAATCGCAGCGAATAGGGGTCGAAGCCGGCATCGAGGTCAAAGACGAAAGAAAAGTCCTCGCCGATTGGCCTGGTTCCCTTGATGCCAATGGTCGAATTGCTCAAGGCATTGGGTGCGAGCGTCCATGTCGCCAAGCGGTTCTGTTTCTGGACCAGGTAGGACGCTGCGACTGCAGATCGCGGATCAAACGAGGCACCGTGGCTTTGCCAGCCGAAGCCGGTGTCGATGATGCCGAAGACCGTGATGCCTTCCCAGGTGAGCTGGCAGTTGGTCGTGACGAAGTCCGACGGGTCGGTGCAGGGGCGCGGCGTCGTGGACGCTGCCGGCGGCGCCTTGGTCGGCGCGACGTCGGCTGCCCTTGTCTCCGATCCGCCGACAATCGCAAGAAGGACTGCCGCGCAAATCCCGAGCTTTGGCACCGAAAAGCTCCCCCGGCGACCGGCCCCACGGCGCCTAGCCAAGCTTGGCTTGCTGGCCGATCATGCAGCAAGCAACATTCAACAGGTTGTGCAGCGCCTGGCCAAAAAAGTTCGTTCCAGTAGCGGCGGGGCCACACAGCGCTACCAGCGGAGGCCTGCGGACCTGATCCCTTCCTCCGCCATCACATTTTGGTGCGACACGGCGATCTGGCCATCGAGAGAGCATCGATTGACCGCTGCCATACGTTCATACCGTTGGCTTTCCCGATGCGGATGCTATTGATCCGGGTCAAACGGGACAAAGGCGCGAACAGTGAATCTTGCAGGGATAACAATGGCCCGGCTCGCCGGGGTCGTCGCGTTGGGCAGCGCCATGTTCGGCGCGCTGGCCGCCGCCGAGGCCCAGCAGGCCGCGGGACCTCCCGCGGTCGGTATCATCGAGGCGGTCAAGCGGCCCGTGACGCAATCCAACGAGTTTCTGGGGCGGATCGAGGCCACCAACCGGGTCAACGTGGTCGCCCGCGTCACCGCCTTCCTGGAAAAGCGGAACTTCGTCGAAGGCGCCGAGGTCAAGACCGGCGATATGCTCTACGAGCTCGAGCGCGGCCCGTTCGAGGCGGACCTTGAGTCCAAGAAGGCGCAGGTCGCGCAATTGCAGGCCACCCTCGTCAACGCCAAGCTGACGACCGGCCGCGCCAAGGCCTTGCTCGGCGGGCCGGCCGGCCAGCAGTCCACCTATGATGCTGCGCTCGCCAACGAGCAGAGCCTGGAAGCGCAGGTGCAGGCTGCCCAGGCACAAGTCGACCTCTCAAAGATCAATCTGGACTACACCCAGATCCGCTCGCCGATCGACGGCAAGATCGGCCGCACCGCGGTGACCGAAGGCAACGTTGTCAGCCCAAGCTCGGGCGTGCTCACGACCATCGTGAGCCAGGACCCGATGTACGTGACCTTCCCGGTGTCGGTGCGCGAAGGCCTCGTGCTGCGCGACCGTTACGCGACGCTGGGCGGGTTCAAGGCGGTGGTGATCAGGATCCGTCTGCCCGACGGCAAGCTCTATGACCAGGTCGGCGAGCTCAACTTCGTCAACAACACGATCGCGCAGAACACCGATACCATCACGCTGCGCGGCATTATCCCCAATCCCATACTGCCTCGTCTGTCGTCGGCGGACAACGTCACGGTGCGCCAGCTCACCGACAACGAGTTCGTCACCGTCCTGCTCGAGGGCGCGCAGCCGGTCGACGTGGTGGCGATCCCGCGCTCGGCCGTGCTGTCGGACCAGCAGGGCGACTATGTCTTCGTGCTCGGGGCCGACAACAAGGCGGAGCAGCGGCGGATCGTCCTTGGACAGTCGACGGCGACCATCGCTTCGGTGACCTCTGGGCTTTCGGTCGGAGAGAAGGTGATCGCTGAAGGAATGCAGCGGGTGCGGCCCGGCCAGCCGGTGGCGCCGGCACCGGCGAGCGCGCTGATCCAGTCGAGCCTGAAGGAAACGGCGGAAAACACGGGCTCGCCCCGGAGCGGCGGCGCGATCGGTCCGAAGCCTGCGGGCACCAGCCCATGATTTCCGCCGTCTTCGTCGATCGTCCGCGGCTTGCCATCGTCATCGCGCTGGTCATCACCATCGCGGGCGCGCTGGCGCTATTGCAAATTCCGGTGGCGCAGTTTCCGGACATCGTGCCGCCACAGGTCACCGTAACCGCCAATTTCCCGGGCGCCTCCGCCGAAGTGGTGGAATCGAGCGTCGCGCAGCCGCTCGAAGCCCAGGTCGTCGGCGTCGACAAGATGCTCTACATGAAGTCGACCAGCGGTAATGACGGCAGCTACACGCTGACCGTCTCGTTCGCGCTCGGCACCAATCCTGATATCAACACCGTCAACGTCAACAACCGCGTCCAGAGCGCGCTCGCGCAACTGCCGACCGAGGTGCAGGCGCAAGGCCTGGTCGTGCAGAAGAAATCCTCGGCCGTGCTGCAGTTCATCGTGCTGTACAGCAAGAGCGGCCAGCAGGATCCGCTGTTCATCACCAACTACGCGATCATCAACGTGCTCGATGCGATCTCGCGCACGCCGGGCGTCGGCCAGGCCTCGCTGTTCGCGAAGCTGAACTACTCGATGCGGATCTGGTTCGATACGCAGCGGCTCACCAGCCTCAATCTGGCGCCCTCGGATGTGATCGCGGCGATCCGGGCGCAGAGCGTGCAGGCGCCGGTCGGCCGCATCGGCGCCCGTCCGATCGCCGAGGACCAGCAGTTCCAGTTCAACGTGCAGACGCAAGGGCGGCTCACGACGGCGGCCCAGTTCGGCAATATCGTGCTGCGCGCCAATCCGGACGGCTCGGTGCTCCGGGTCAGCGACGTCGCCCGGGTCGAGATCGGCGCCCAGAACATGGACAGCGAGTCCCGGATCGACGGTCAGCCCGGCGTACCGATCGGCATCTATCTTGCGCCGGGCGCCAATGCGGTGACCACCGCCGCCGCGGTGCAGTCGACGCTCACCAGATTGTCGGAACGGTTTCCCCCGGGCCTGACCTATCTGGTGCAGTACGACTCCACGACCTTCGTCTCCGATACCATCAAGGAAGTGCTGAAGACGCTCGGCGAAGCCTTCGTGCTGGTCGTGATCGTCGTGTTCCTGTTCCTCGGCAATTTGCGCGCCACGGTGATCCCGGCGGTCGCGGTGCCGGTCAGCCTGATCGGCACCTTTGCGGTTCTCCTGATCCTCGGCTATTCCGCCAACACCGTGTCGCTGCTTGCGATGGTGCTTGCCATCGGCATCGTGGTCGACGACGCCATCGTCGTGGTCGAGAACGTCGAACGCGTGATGGAGAGCGAGCCCGAGCTGTCGCCGGCGGAGGCCACCAAAAAGGCGATGGCGCAGATCACCGCGCCGATCATCGCGATTTCGCTGGTGCTGTTGTCGGTGTTCGTGCCGATCGCGTTCATCCCCGGCATCTCCGGAACCCTGTTTCGCCAGTTCGCGGTGACGATCAGCGCGGCTATGGTGATCTCGGCGCTGAACGCGCTGACGCTGTCGCCGGCACTTTGCGCCGTGTTCCTGCGGCATACCGGGCCGCGCCGCGGCATCATGGGGCGCGTGCTCGGCGGCATCGATTGGGTGCGCGACCGTTATGCCGGCATGGTGCGCCGGCTGCTGCGGGTGGCGATATTGTCGCTGGTCGCGGTGCTGGTGTTTGCCGGCGGCGTTTTCGGCGTGTCGCGCATAACTCCGACGGGCTTCCTGCCCGAGGAGGATCAGGGCGCCTTCTTCATCTCGGTGCAATTGCCTGACGGTGCGTCGGTGTCGCGCACCAGCGAGGTGACCAAGCAGGTCGAGGCGCTCTTGAAGAAGATGCCGCAGGTCGAGCACGTGCTCTCGATCATCGGCTTCTCGCTGCTCGACGGCGCGAGCGAGCCGAACTCGGCCTTCATGGTGGCGCGCATGAAACCGTTCGCCGATCGGCAGGCCGCCGCGGATTCGGTGCAGGCGACGATCCGGCGGATGTTTGGTGAGGGCGCGCAGATCCGGCAGGCCAATATCCTGCCGTTCAACCTGCCGCCGATCATCGGGCTTTCGACCTCCGGCGGCTTCGAATATCAGCTCGATGCGCTTGAGGGGCAGGATCCGGCCGCGCTCGGCAGCACGATGACCGGCCTGATCAATGCGGCGAACCGCGATCCGCGACTGGCGCGCGTGTTCTCGACCTTCACCGCGACCAATCCGTCGATCTATCTCGACATCGACCGCGCCAAGGCGCAGGCGCTCGGGCTAAACATGGCCGACGTGTTCACCGCGCTCCAGGCGACGCTGGGCGGCATCTACGTCAACAACTTCAACCTGTTCGGCCGCACCTGGCAGGTCAATGTGGAGGGCGAGGCCGCCAATCGCGGCGACGTCTCCGACATCTGGCAGATCTATGTCCGCAACAGCGGCGGCGAGATGGTGCCGATGCGCTCCATCGCGAGCGTGAGGATCGTCACCGGACCGCAGGTCATCACCCGCTACAACAACTACCGCTCGGTCACCATCAACGGCAGTCCGGCGCCGGGCGTCTCGTCAGGCACCGCGATCGCCGCGATGGAGGAGATTTCGCGGGCGACGCTGCCGGCCGGCTATTCCTACGAATGGACCGGCACCGCCTATCAGGAGCAGGCGGCCTCGGGGCAGACCGGCATCATTCTCGCGCTCGCGGTGCTGTTCGCCTATCTGTTCCTGGTTGCGCTGTACGAGAGCTGGACCATTCCGATCCCGGTCCTGTTGTCGGTCACGGTCGGCGTGCTCGGCTCGTACACGGCGATCAAGGTCGCCGGCTTGAACCTCGATCTCTACGGCCAGATCGGCCTCGTGGTGCTGATCGCGCTCGCTGCCAAGAACGGCATCCTGATCGTCGAGTTTGCCAAGGAGCAGCGCGAGGGCGGATTGCCGATCGCGCAGGCCGCCGAGCTCGGCGCCCAGATGCGGTTCCGCGCGGTCATGATGACCTCGATCGCTTTCATCCTCGGCCTGGTGCCGCTGGTGGTCGCGACCGGTGCCGCCGAGATCAGCCGCAGGGCGGTCGGCACGGCGGTGTTCGGCGGCATGCTCGCCGCAAGCTCGATCGGCATTTTCCTGGTGCCGATGCTCTACGTCACCTTCCAGCGCTGGCGCGAAGAGGCGAAACGCCGTTTCGGCAAACCAGCCGAAACACCGCATGCGCCGCCCGCGGAGTAGAGTGGTGGGTGAATTGGCCGAATCCCGATATCCCGCCGTGCAAGTTCCGGAGCACCTCTGATGATCAACGCCCGTCGTTCGCTCACCCAGATCTTTCTGTTGCCGGCGATCATCGCGGTGATCGTCGCTTTCGGCCTTGTGTCCGCCTTGCTCGGCGATGGCATCTGGGACACGACCTCATGGATCGCGCTCGCAATCCCGCTCGCCGTCACCGCGTTCTTCGCCTGCAAGAGACGCCCCGCGGATTTGTAGGGCGGCGCGAAGCTCTGCCGGTGAAGCGGGCTCCGCGCCGGTGCAGTCATTCCACTGAAGCGTGCTACGCCGTGACGCTTTCCCGCGCGGGCGTCTTTGCGGGCTTGACGATCGTCGTCGGGGTTCTGAGCCATGCCTCTTCGGTAACGGCGATCATAGAAGGCTGATCGATGATACCGATCGAGTCCCATGTGAACATCGCATAGCCAAGCTTTGTACCGTCGACACCGGCCGGCACGGTGACCTGAAGCTGCTGTGCGAGCCAGTTGAGCGAGCCGTATCCGCAAAGGCTGACGCAATGGTCCTCGTTGGTGTCCTTGTTGAATCCAAGGGCAAACCATCCGGTCTTGCCGTTCGTTGAGTTCCATGCGGTCTGGATTTGGGTTGCGGCAACGCCAATCTTGACCGGACCTGTCGCAATTGCGCTGTTTAACGTGGAGGGATTCGTCCAGTCGACCGAATAGATCTGGCCGTCATCATAGATGTGCCGGTTCTGATGGAAGCCGTTTTCCTGCATCCAAAGCATCACCTGATGCAGATAGGCCCCCTCCAGCACCCCATGTTTCGTCGCCCATCGTATCACTTCGTTGTCCGAAATGAAGATTTCCGGATTGTGACACGCCTTCGCGAACGCTTCTTCGGCAGTGACGCAATCACCGTGATCGAAATTGCCCCAAGAGGACAGCCTATGAGGGATCGTGATGAAATGGGGAGGTGTCGCCGCAAGGCCAACGACACTATGTGGAGTGGCGGCTGCCAAAACGCTCCTCGGCGTGGGAGTCGCTCCGCGTTTGGGATATCTACCTTGTCCGCTTCCTCCAAGCTGGATTGCCATGGTATGTCTCCGTTTGCTGAAATGAACTTCGATTATTTCCGCTTAGGGTCCATCGCTTCGTCTTTCGGTTCACGCTGAGCATCCTCGTGCCGCTGCTGGTCCGGCGAAGAGTCTGTCTCCTTGCCTTCCTGATCGTCGGCTGTGTCGGATGCGTCAGGGTTGTACTTTGGTGCTTTGTCGCGCACCTCTTTCGGCGTAGGGAAAGCACCCCGCTTCGGAGTGGGAGGTTTGCTGTTCATGTCTTACCCCTTTCCTGGGGAAGCCCTCCGGCGACCGTCGCATCCCATTCTATCAATGTTTGATGCAGCCCGATCAAAACATGATCGCGCTGGTTGCGTTGTGAGCTCGTTCACAGCCACAACGTTTTTATTGGATGCGACGCTTTCCGCAGCTTTGTCGGCGCGGGCGTCCCCACGCAGCCTTTCTAGGGTGCAACCGAGTCCATGTGAACGCGAGCACGAGGATTGACAGCGCGCCTAGGAGCCAGCGCCCGGGCCGTCAACGCGCGGCCTTGTAGACGTCACGAAGGATGTTCGCCTCAAGCTCCAGATTCTCAAGTCGATCCTTGACGACGTCGCCGATGCTGACGATACCGACTAGCTTGCCGCCGCGCAGTACCGGCATGTGGCGCACGCGATGGTGCGTCATCAATTTCATCGCGCGATTGACACTCTCGTCCGGAGACACCGTAGTCACACCGCATTGCATGATTTCCTTCACAAGCATCGACCCGGCTGTCGCGCCATAGCGAGAAAATGCATGAACGATTTCACGTTCGGAAATCAGGCCGAGAACAGAGTCCTCACTTGTCACCACGAGAGCGCCAATATTCTTTGCGCGGAGCCAGTCTGCCGCCCTCTTGATGCTGGCGTCCGGAGCTATTGTCGTAACCTCGGTGCCCTTCCGCCTCAGAATGCTTTCGATGGTCATAGTTTCCTCCCATCGTGCGGCCTCGCCGCCTATTTCATCCCGCCCCCGCAACAGGGGCCACGTACCATGGCATCCATTCTCCTCGATTAGGAGCATCAGCCTATCATATTGGCAGCAAGCAGTCAGCGAGTATCGGGGCCGCGGTGTAACGACGGCAGAGGCCGTCGGTTGGAGGGATGGACCTCGAACAGGCGGGGCGGCCTCGCGCGCGCTCGCCGAAATTGGTCACTCTTCGCCGTTTGTCTTCGTATTGCGCTCAGCCGAGTTCTTGGGCGAGTCCGATCAGAAGCCCTTCAGGCCCACGGATGTAGCAGAGCCGATACGCGTCTTTATACTGGACTACGTCGCCTACGGGCTGCGCGCCGCGCGTGCGGAGCCTTTCAAGCGTCTCGTCGATGTCGTCCACGGCGAACATCACGCGGAGGTAGCCTAGGGCATTGACCGGGGCGTTCCGGTGATCTGCGACGACAGGCGGCGTGAGGAAGCGGGAGAGCTCGAGCCGGCTGTGGCCGTCTGGTGTGCGCATCATGGCAATCTCGACACGCTGATCGCCCAGTCCGGTGACACGTCCGGCCCATTCTCCTTCGATCGTGGCACGCCCTTCGAGCTCGAGGCCGAGTTCGCGAAAGAAATCAATCGTCCCTCCGAGGTCTTCGACGACGATTCCTACGTTGTCCATCCGCTTGAGCGCCATGTGTCCAATCTCCAAGGTGTCGTTCCAAGGTGTCGCCGAGTCCAACAACGGACGCTTGAGGTGCCCCCAACACCGGCGGCCGTCCGGGTCCGATTCATGCTGTCCACATCAGAAGCTTGAATCATGGACCGCCTCAAACCCCCACCCCGTTTTCAACGCCGACAATTCGGCCGCGTGGCCGACATACCACTCTTCCAGCTGACGCGGGTCGGCCTCGAGATGGAACTGGAGCGCAAGCGCGTGCCGCCGATAGGCGAAGGCCTGGTTCTCGTAATTGGCATTTGAAGCGAGCCGCACAGCTTGCTGCGGAAGATCGAAAGTGTCGCCGTGCCAGTGCAGCACGGTCGGCCCAGCCGGTTCTCGAGCTGCGCAATTTCGGCCAGCGAACGGCCGGCGCAGCCTCAGCGATCAGAGTGCATGCGTTCCAGGAAATCCTTCACGCCGCTGACCTTGCCGGTTTCGGAGGCAACGTAGCCGGGAAGGGCGTCGATGGCCTTGTGGAAAGCGCCGCTCTTCATGATCTCGAGCACGCGCCGCATCGGTTCGGTCTCGAGGAACGTCTTCTTGCAGACGAAGAAATAGTCTTCCGTGAGCAGCCGGATGAAGTCGAGCCCGAATTGACGGGCGGCCGCCTCGACGCCGAAGCTCGCATCCGCCATGCCGCTGGCTACATAGGCGGCAACGGCGGCATGGGTGAATTCCATCTGCTGTGCACCATTGATCCTGCTCTCGGCAATCCGGTGCAGTGCCAGCAGCTGGTCGAAAAGCTGCCTTGTGCCCGAATCGTGATCGCGGTTGACGAAGCGCGCCTTGCGATCGACCAGATCCTTCAGTGAGCTGATCTTGAGCGGATTGCCGCGCTTGACCATCAGGCCCATTTCGCGCGTGACGAAACTGATCACGCGGTCCTCGCGCGGATCGAGCCAGTCGCGGCACGCCTTGATGCCCTGCGCGCGCAATTCGCCGCGTGGCAGGTGCACGCCGGAGAGGTCGCAGGCGCCCTGCGCCAGCGACACCAGCGAGTTCTGGTTGCTGACATAGCGGAGGTCGACGCCCATGCCGGGCTCGCGGTCGAGGAATTCACGCAGCTTTGACACCGCAAAACCGTGGCTCGCATGAACGCGGATCACCGAGGGACGCTGGTGCAGGAACGGCTTGATCTCCGTGACCAGCTCCTGCGCGAGGTTTTCGAGTTGCGGGCCAAGGCGAGCCTGCATGCGCTCGCCGGCCCAGACCAGTTTCTCGCCGAACGACGTCAGCTTCGAGCCCTTGCCGCGCTGGGTCTCCACCAGCGGCACGCCGAAGAACTCCGACCATTGGTCGATCAGGTTCCAGACGTGGCGATAGGACAAGTGCGCGTCAGTGGCCGCGCTGGAGATTTTCCCGGTTTTGCGGATCTCGTTGAGGATGCCGAGGATCACCACAGCCGTCTGCGGGCTGCCTTCGCGGTGAAATCGCCAGATGGTTTCAATCTCGATGTGCAGCATCGTCGTAGCTTCTCATTATGAAATAGACTTCATATTTTCGCGAGCCATAGGCAGAACATATCATATTTACGGCGGGGTATATGCTCCTAGGTTTGGTATACCAACCAGGAGGAAATATGATGTCAATTGCATATGACTATGCGCAGGAGGCCCTCGGCCGTTCCGCCGCCCCGGAAGAGTTGCTGCTGATCGACGGCGCCCGCGTCCCGGCCATCTCCGGACGCACATTCAAGTCCCTCAACCCCGCGACCGAGGACGTGATCGCGACGATCGCGGAAGGCGGAGCCGCGGACGTCGATCGCGCTGTCGCTGCCGCGCGCCGCGCTTTTGAGGGACCATGGCGCACCATGCGCGCCGCCGAACGTGGGCACATCCTTCTGAAATGGGCAGAGCTCTTGAAGCAGCATGCCGACGAGATCGTCGAGCTCGAAAGCCTCGATGCCGGCAAGCCGATCGCGGCGGTGCTGCGGCAGGACTTTCCGGCGGCAATCGACACGCTGACCTATTACGCCGGCTGGGCCGACAAGATCGGCGGCGATGTCGTGAGCACCCGCGACGATGCGCTCACCTACACGGTCCGCGAGCCGGTCGGCGTGGTCGCCGCGATCGTGCCCTGGAATTTTCCGCTGATGATCGGCATGTGGAAGCTCGCGCCGGCACTGGCGTGCGGCTGCACGATCGTGATGAAGCCGGCCGAACTGACCTCGCTGTCAGCGCTCCGGATCGGCGAGCTCGCCCTTGAAGCCGGCCTGCCGCGCGGCGTGCTCAACATCGTCACCGGCCCCGGCCGCATCGCCGGCGAGGCGCTGGTCAATCACCCCGACGTCGACAAGGTCACGTTCACCGGCTCGCCCGGTGTGGGTCGCGGAATCATGCGCGGCGCAGCCGGCAATTTCAAACGCGTGTCGCTGGAGCTCGGTGGCAAGTCGGCCAACGTCATCTTCGAGGACGCGAACCTCGATGCCGCGGCGAAGGCTGCGGCCGCCGGCATCTTCTTCAACGCCGGGCAGGTCTGCTCGGCCGGCTCGCGTGTCCTTGTACAGGAGAGCGTCTATGACGAGGTGGTCGAACGCTTGGCCGCACGCGCCAGCGCATTGCGTATCGGCGATCCCCAGGATCGCGCCACGGCGCTCGGACCGGTGATTTCCGACAAGCAGATGAAGACCATTCTCGATTACGTCGACATCGGCAAGAACGAGGGCGCGTTGCTTGTGACCGGTGGCGAGCGCGTCGGCGATCGCGGCTATTTCATCAGCCCGGCTGTGTTCGCCAATGTGAAGCACGAGATGCGGATCTCGCAGGAGGAGATCTTTGGGCCCGTCGTCAGCGTGATCAAGTTCAAGGACGAGGCCGATGCGCTTCGGATCGCCAACGGCACCGCCTACAGCCTCGCCGCCGGCGTCTGGAGCAGCGACATCGGCCGCGTGCAGCGCTTTGCCAAGCGCGCGCGGGCCGGCACGGTGTGGATCAACACCTATGGCTACACCGATGTGCGGTTGCCCTGGGGCGGCGAGCGCGATTCAGGCCTCGGCCGCGAGCACGGCACCGCCGCGATCGACAATTTCACCGAGCCAAAGGCGGTCTGGACGAACCTCAACGTCTGACGGCGACATGCATGCGCGCGCCACAAACTCCGCTGTCGTCCCGGGCTTGACCCGGGACCCATAACCACAGGACTTGATGAGATGCGTGGCTGTAACTGCTTGCTCGCGCCACAACATCTTCCTGTGGTTGTGGGTCCCTGCTTTCGCAGGAACGACAGGGGCGTATTGCCGCGACATCGCCTCACCAATCGTCTAGGGTTGGTCTCTCCCCGATGAGCGAGGCGATCATGCGCACCAAAAAATTCGGCCACCATGGCCCCAATGTCTCCGTGATCGGGCAGGGCACCTGGTATCTCGACCGCGGCGACCGCAAGGCGGCGGTGGCGGCGCTGCGCCGTGGCATCGAGCTTGGCATGACCCATATCGACACTGCGGAGATGTATGGCGATGCCGAGCTCGTGATCGCGGATGCGATTCAAGGCCGGCGCGACGAATTGTTCCTGGTCTCGAAAGTCCTGCCCAGCAACGCCTCGCGCCGCGGCACCATCACCGCCTGCGAGCGCTCGCTGAAGCGGCTGAAGACCGACCACCTCGACTGCTATCTGTTGCACTGGCGCGGATCCTATCCGCTGGAGGACACCGTCGCGGCGTTCGAGGAACTGGTTGCCTCCGGAAAAATACGGTCCTGGGGCGTCAGCAATTTCGATGCCGATGATCTCGGCGAAATCCTGGAAGTCTCAGGCAAGGGCAGGATCGCCTGCAACCAGGTGCTCTATCATCTGCAGGAGCGCGCGATCGAGCATGCTGTGATCCCGTGGTGCGAGAAGCATGGCGTCGCCGTGGTCGCCTACTCGCCGTTCGGCCACAATGATTTTCCTTCGCCACGGAGCAAGGGCGGGGAGGTGCTGCAGGAGGTCGCGAAGGCGCACAACGCCGCGCCACGCCAGATCGCGCTGGCTTTTCTCACGCGCGCGGCGTCCGTGTTCGCGATCCCGAAAGCGTCGAGCGCGGAGCACGCCGCTGAGAATGCGGCGGCCGGCGATCTCGTGCTCAGCGCCAGCGAGATCGAAGCTTTGGACAAGGCTTTTCCGCGCGGTCCCAAGCCGCGAAGTTTGCCGATGCTCTAGCGATAGCGAACACGATTCTTAACAAAGTGTTGCAACGGCGACGGCGAGTTGCCGCGCTGGGCGTAGCGTGCTGCCGCGCACATTCGCGCATATCGGCGTCCTGTTTTCGGACCTTGTCGTGCGCCGCCATTTGGCGTTTTTTACAGGCTCGCAGATTCGCTTATTTGTGCCTCCGAGATTGCCGTGACACCGCCCCCCGCCGCAGCCGCCAGGCTGGACAGCGCACCTTTGCCATTGCCTGCAAAGAAATCTTCGCCTGCGAAGAAATCCGTCTCCCGCAAAGCCCCCGCGCGCGCCGATCGGCCGTTCAAGGGCATCGCGCTGATCCTGCTGTCGACGATTTTTCTCGGCACGTCCGACGTCACCTCGAAATATCTGTCGGCGACGCTGCCATCGATCGAGATCACCTGGATCCGCTTCTTGGTGTTCGCGCTGATCATGTCGCCTGCGATGCTGCCGGGCTCGCCGCTCTTTGCGCTGCGCACCGGCCGGGTCGGCTTACAGTTCCTTCGCGGCGCGACGCTGCTCGGCTCGTCGCTGTTCTTCATCTCCGGCTTAGCCTTCCTCCCGATCGCGGAAGCCTCCGCCACCGGCTTCGTGGCGCCACTGTACGTCACGGCGCTGTCGATCGTTTTCCTAGGCGAGAAGGTCGGCCTGCGGCGCTGGATCGCGACCGCGCTCGGCCTCATCGGCGTCCTCATCATCCTGCGGCCCGGCACCAGCGCGTTCCACGTCGCCGCCTTCTTCCCGCTGCTGTCGGCTTTCTGCTGGGCTTCGACCTTGATCATGACGCGCATGATCAGCGGCCGCGATGCCGCCATCACCACCATGACCTATTCCGCCATCGTGGGCTTCGCGATCATGAGCGTCATGGTGCCGTTCGCTTGGGTGACGCCGAGCTGGCACGACATTCTTCTCGGCATCCTGGTCGGCGTGGCCTCGACCGCGGGCCAGTGGATCGTGGTGCTGGCTTTCCGCTATGCCGATGCCTCGGTGCTGGCGCCGTTCTCCTACACGCAATTGCTGTGGGTCAGCCTGCTCGGCTTCTTCATCTTCGGCGAGGTGCCGAGCATCTGGACCGTGATCGGCGCCGCCTTCATCGTCGCGTCCGGCCTCTACACCGCCCACCGCGAGCGAATCCGTCGCTCGCAGCTCCTGACCGTGCCCGGCGAGCCCTCGCCGAACGCCTGACTTCGTGCGCGGAGTGAGACGTATCGCCGCGCAATCGTTGCGACCGCGCCACAGTGTCGCCGCGAAAACTGAGCGATCAGCCGCATTCGGCCGGATTCTTGCCATCGGTCGGGAAACCGCATGCTACCTGAGTTCCAGGGAAGCGCCGTGAGGCGCGGGGGAATGAGGGGGCGTTGGCGTGTGGTTTCGGTTGCCTGCTGGTCTCGGCGCGCACACGGCCGCCGTGGCGGCGATCCTGGCTGGCCTGTGTCTGTCCACAGTGGCGGCGAATGCGCAATGCGTGCCCGATCCGGCAACGAGCGGGGCGAGCGTCACCTGCAGCGGCCTCGTCCCCGGCGGTTTTGTGGCCGGCGCCGGCGTCAACAACCTCACCGTCAATGTGCAGTCGGGAGCGACCGTTGGCGACAACGGCACGGCGGCGATCGGCCTCAACGATTCCAACACCGTCATCAATAACGGCACCTTGAACGCGGATGCTTTCCTGACCGGCCTGAACGTCGGCAATTCGAACACTGTCACCAACAACGACATCATCTCGGTCGGCGAAAGCGCGATCGGCATCGGCGCTCTCAACAACAACAGCATCGCCAACAACGGGACCATCTCCGCCGGCTCGGACGGTTTCGCGATCTCGGTCGGGGACGGCAACGTCGTCACCAACAGCGGCGCGCTGTCTGCCGGAAACCGAGGCACCGGCATCTTGGGGGGCCAGAACAACACGATCGCCAACACCGCTGCGGGCTCCATCACGGTCGGCAACTCCGGCAACGGCATCTTCGTCGCCGGCAACAGCACGGTGACCAACGCCGGCACGATCACGACAGGCTTCACCTCTTCGCCCGCGGCCGGCATCTTCGCGATCAACGACAACAACACGATCACCAACACCGCAGGCGCCAGCATCATCGCTGGTCAAGGAGCCGCAGGCATTTCCGTGCAGGGCAACAACGCGGTGATCAGCAACGCCGGCTCGATCACATCGGACGATTTCGGCATGGCTATCATCGCAGCCGGCGACAACACGAAGATCACCAACAGCGGTACGATCAACGTCGGCATGTTGGGCTACGGCATCATCTCGTTCCCCCTCTCGCTCAGCGGGTCCGGCACGATCACCAACACAGGCAGCATTGTCGGCGGCGACAGCACCACAGGCGTCTTCGCGGTCGGCGATTCCCTCACCGTCACAAACGCAGGCACGATCACCGTCGGAAACGGCGCGCCGGCCGCCGGCATCAACGTCTCGACTGCCGGACCTGCCGGCGCCAACCAGGTCATCAACACCGGGACCATCAATGTCGGCAGCGACGCCGTCGGCATCGTGGTCAACGGTGGCGGCTCTGTCTTCAACTCGGGCACCATCAACGCCGCCGCCGGTTTCGCTGCAATCGAATTCTGCGGCTGCGCCCCCGGCTCCGCCAGTGTGCTGACGCTCGGCCCGGGTAGCGTCATCCACGGCCTGGTGCTTGCCAACGGCAGCGACACCTTCCAGCTCGGCGGCACCGGCACAGGCACGTTCGACCTCAGCCTGATCGGACCCGGCAATCAGTATGATGGCTTCTTGACCTTCAACAAGGTCGACAGCTCGAAATGGACCGTGACCGGCACCGGTGCCCAGGACTGGAACGTGCTCGGCGGCACGCTCGCGGTCGATGGCGTCATCAACGGCAGCGTGGCGGTCAGCGCCGGCGGTGTGCTCTCGGGCATCGGCACGGTCGGCAACACCGCGATCGCAAGCGGCGGCGCGTTCATGCCGGGCAATGCGGTGCCGGGCGCGTCCACCACCGTCGCCGGCAATCTCGCGCTGCAGTCCGGCGCGCTCTATCTGGTGCAGCTCAGCTCTACCGCATCCTCCTTCGCCCACGTGACCGGCACCGCAACGCTCGGCGGCTCCGTTGCCGCCAGCCTCTCGCCCGGCAGCTCGATCTCGAAGCGGCCGTATACGATCCTGACCGCGGATGGCGGCCTTGGCGGGACGACATTCAGTGGCCTCAACGTGTCCGGTCTGCCCGGCGCACTCACGGCCGCGCTAAGCTATGACGCGACCAATGCGTACCTGACGTTCGGCCTCGACTTCGGCGCCAAATCCAATCTCAACGTCAATCAGCAGAACGTCGCTGGCGCGCTGACCAACTTCTTCAATGCCAATGGCAGCATTCCCTTGCCGTTCGCGTCGCTGACGCCGGCCGGCTTGACGCAAGCCTCCGGCGAGGTGGCGACGGGATCGCAGCAGGCGACCTTCAACGCGATGAACCTGTTCCTGGGATTGCTGACCGATCCGTTCATCGCCGGCCGCGACGGCGGCCTCAGTGACGGCGCGGGCGCAACGCCCTTTGCCGATGTTGACGGCGCCAACGCCTACGCTTCGACCCGCACGGCCCGGAGCAAGCGCGAACGCGATGCCTATGCGGCGGTCTATCGGAAGGTGCCTGCCGCGCCGCCGGGCTTCGATCCGCGCTGGAGCGTGTGGGCCGCAGGCTTTGGCGGTTCGCAGACCACGGACGGCAACGCCGTGCTCGGCTCGAATAACGCCAGCAGCAACATCTATGGCACCGCCGTCGGTTTCGACTATCGCGTCTCGCCGTCGCTGCTCGCAGGGTTTGCGCTTGCTGGTGGCGGCACCAATTTCAGCGTCAACGGCTTCGGCTGGGGCCGCTCCGACCTGTTCCAGGCCGGCGCATTCGCGCGCACTACCACAGGCCCGGCCTATCTCTCCGCCGCATTCGCCTATGGCTGGCAGGATGTCACCACGGACCGCTTCGTCACCATCGCAGGTGTCGACCATCTCCGCGCGGAGTTCAACGCCAACACCTATTCCGGCCGACTCGAGGGTGGCTAT
Source organism: Bradyrhizobium elkanii WSM2783 (assembly GCF_000472865.1). GTDB lineage: Bacteria > Pseudomonadota > Alphaproteobacteria > Rhizobiales > Xanthobacteraceae > Bradyrhizobium > Bradyrhizobium elkanii_A. Next base: position 436,465 of record NZ_AXAP01000002.1, read on the forward strand.
CGCTACGCCACGCCGTGGCTGGGCCTCACGCCTTACGCTGCGGCGCAGGTGACGACCTTCGAGCTGCCGAACTATGCCGAGGCCGTGGTGTCCGGAGCCAACACCTTCGCACTGAACTACACCGTCAAGAGCGTCACCGACACGCGCACCGAGCTCGGCCTGCGCGCGGACAAGTCGTTCGCCGTCGAGGACGGAATAGTGACGCTGCGCGGCCGCGCCGCCTGGGCGCATGACTTCAATCCGGACCGCGCCGCGAGCGCCGTGTTCCAAACGCTGCCGGGCGCAGCCTTCGTCGTCAACGGCGCGGCGCAGGCGCCCGATTCCGCGCTCACCACGGCGTCGCTGGAGATGAAGTGGCTGAACGGCTGGTCCGCGGCCGGCACCTTCGAAGGCGAATTCTCCGGCATCAGCCAATCCTACGCCGGCAAGGGCGTGGTGCGCTTTTCCTGGTAGCCAGAAAGCGTAGAGCCTGAGAACCAATTCGGTTTTCGGGTAGACGGCATCCGAAGTAGCGGATGTTGAAGACCTCGACGGTGGAGCGGGGCGGGATTTGCGCGCCGCTATGGTTTGGCGCAGCTATGGGTTGGCGAGGCGATGTCCCTGCAGGATGTTGTTGGTGAGGGCGTACCAGAGCACGACGGCTCGGACCTTTTCGATGCCGCGCACCGTCAATTGCCTGAGGTCCCAGTTGCGCCAGCGGGCATGGATGCATTCGCAGATCGAGCGGGCCTGGTA
>NZ_AXAP01000011.1 GCF_000472865.1 Bradyrhizobium elkanii WSM2783
GCGCGGCCCATACGTGAACTGATAGAAGGTGCCGTCATCGCGCATGTGGCGGAAGGCGCCGCTGAGAATTGCGATCACCTTGCGCGGCGACATCGGCAGGAGCGGAAGTCCGCTGACCACCGCGGCGGCGGGGGCCATGAAGGGCTCGTATTGCGAAAGCTGACGCGCATCCATCCACAGCACCCGCGCCCTCGGGAAGCGCTCTTGCAGCAAACGGACGAAGTCCGAGCCGTATTCGACCAGCAACAAGTCGCGTTCCGGAACGCCGCGCCGGATCAGCGCATTGGTGAAGGTGCCCGTCCCTGGTCCCAGCTCGATGACTGGCCCGGCGCCGGGGACGATCTCTTGCGTCATCAGACGAGCCAGCGTCTGGCCCGACGGGGCGATCGCAGAGACTTGCCTCGGATTTGCAACGAAGGCGCGGATGAACTCAAAGAAGTCCAAAACGGCAGCGGAACGCAAGGAGACGCTCCTCTCTGGTAGTGAGTAAAATTGTCCGACACGAGTTTCCGGATTTTCTGGACGGTGCTGTCGAGCTCTTCGTATCGCTGGAGCAGCCAACCGGCAGTGGCGAACCACGCCAATGGACTTGCAGTAACCGCCAAAGAAGATGCAGGGGTGGACCAGGCCGAAATCGAGGAGCTGCATGCAGCGGCCGCCTCAACGTTCAATGCATCCGGATTCCGTTGCCTAGTGAAGTTTGTTGCCGTGCAGCTCCCGCCAGCGGCTTGGCGTCACGCCTTCCCAATATCGGAAGGCTCGATAGAACGAACTCGCATCCTGATAGCCCAGGAGGCACGCGACTTCGTCAATTTCGGCCGACGGGTCGGACAGAAGCTGCCGCCCGAGCTCTTGGCGCGCTTCGACCAGAAGATCGCGGAAGCTTGTGCCCTCTTCGGTGATGCGGCGCTGAAGGGTGCGCTCGCTCAGGCCTAGATCACGCGCGACGTCGGACAGCTCCGGCCGTCCGCTCGCAAGGCTGCGCTTGAGCACGACCTTGACCTGCTCCTTGATGGAGCTGCGCGCCTGCAGCTCTCCGAGTGCGGAGGCCAGCGCCGGCGTGAGCATCTCGAGCAGCGCCTGATTGTATCCGGGAAACGGACGATCGAGATCGGTCGGTTTCAGGATGAGCGCGTTGCGCGCCGCGCCGAAGCGGATGGGGCATTCGAAATATTTCTGGTAGACGTCACTCTTCGGACGAGGGCGGACGAACTCGACGCGTTTCGGCGCCAAGTGCTGCCCGGTGCCACGACGCCCGAGTTCGACCAAGGACGCGAAAGTCACGTCCGTCGAAATCGCGGGCTCCGGCTCGCTTGCGTGAGGCCATTCGGCCGTGACGGTACATTCGCCCTTGCTTTCCGCGACACTCAATTGCTCCGGCGAGCAGAGCCGCTTGAAACGCGCGATGCGAAGCAGCCCGTCGCGGTAATCCTTCGCGTAGAACGCGACGAGGCTCGAGGGGGGATGCACCGCCGTGTCGGTCCGCTGCACCAGCTCGATTCCGAGCCCGGGCTCTGGCTTCAGCTCCTCGAGGGCCTTCCAGAGAGCAAAGAACTGATCCGTGGTGACATGCCCCTGCCCGTTCAGGTGCAAGGTCGCCGGCAGGCGCGCCTGCCGCAGCAGAGCGGGCGGCGGCACGCCGATGCGCTCGACCGTCTGCCAGAAGGCCTGTGGCACCTTGCATCTGTCTGCGGCCGCTCCACTCATGGCTGGTCCTACCGCATCTGGCTCATGATCACGCGATCGAACATGCGGTCGCCGAACCATTCGCGGATCTTGATCATCGGCTGGGCGTATTTGCCGGCAACGTAGCGCGTGCGCGGCTTGCTCTCCCTTACGGCCTTGGACACGACATCGGCGATCACGCCCGGATCGGTGCCGCGGCCCTGGCCGTACGCATCGCGGGTCGACTTCGCGACCGCCTGGGTCAGCTTGGCGTAGGGACCTGCACCCGAGCGCTTGAGCAGCCCATTGGCGACCACGTCGCCGAACCCCGTCTCGATCAGGCCGGGCTCGACCACGACGACCTTGATGCCGAAGGCGGCGAGCTCGAGCCGGAGGCAATCCGACCAGCCTTCGAGCGCATGCTTGGTGGCGTGGTACCAGGCGCCCAGCAGAGTATAGATCTTGCCGCCCATCGAGGTGATGTTGATGATGGTGCCGGCGCGCTTCTCCCTCATCTTCGGCAGCAGAAGCTGCGTCAGTCGGGCGGCACCGAACAGATTGACCTCGAACTGATATCGCGCCTCCTCGATGCTGACATCCTCGACGGGACCATACAGGCCGAAGCCGGCGTTGTTGACGAGCACATCGACACCGTTCACCTCGCTGAGAATGGTGTCGACCGCCGCCTTGATTTCGGCCCCCTTTGAGATGTCCATGCGCAACGCCCTGGCCCCGAGCTCGACCAGGTCATCCATCTTGTCGATGTGGCGCGCGGCGACGTACACCTGGAAGCCGTCATTGATCAGGCGTTTGGCGATTTCCTTGCCCATGCCCGAGGACGCCCCGGTCACAAGTGCTGTCTTCTTGCGTCTATCACTCATCTCAACCTCACAGTGTTCGGCCAACCCTACGGCCTTCAGGCGCCGCGACACTGACGAAGTCCGCCAAAAGACTTGCACATTGCGCCAACCGACGCCAGCGAAGCCAAACGGAGGGTTAACGGGAAAGGACGGGCGGCCCCGGAACGCGCGGCTGTCGACGCGTACCGGCCGGCTTTACGAATGCTGCTGCAGGCGAAGACGGCGGATCCCAGCGACGGCAAGGATCACTAGAGCGTGTTCGAGCGAAGTGGAGACCGGTTCGCGTGAAGAAAACGCGTCTAGACTAGCTAAATATCAAGCGGTACTCCCAATATTTACGTTGCCGAAGAAGAGTTCGGCGTTAACCACCGCTCACGGTTCCAGACTGAGCGAAATCGCTTCGAAGTTTCTTAAATTTTGCTGGGTACCTCTTCCGGACATGGTGATCTGGGGAAAAATATGAGTAAGCGGGCCAAACGTGGATAGGTAGAGACGGTCGCTCTACCGGGGGTCGCGAGAGTTACAGTTGGCGCCGTGGCCGCCGCCGCATTGGGGTACAGCTTGCTGTTTCGCCCGACGACCGTGCAGCCGATACGGAAGCCGTCCGCGCACCAAGCCCTTGCGTCGTCAACTCCGGTTTACGTGTCAACTCCAGTTCATGCATCAGCTCCGGCTCCGATTTCGGTCCCGGCGACTCAGGTCGAACCACCAAAAGCCGCTGACGGTCCCGGAGCATTTGTTCGGCAGGTGATCGACTACGCCAGCCACCAGCCGCCGGGCACCGTGATCATCGATACCCAAAACACATTCCTGTATTTCGTTCTGAATGATACGCAAGCGATGCGCTACGGCATCGGTGTTGGCCGCGAAGGCTTCACATGGTCCGGTGAGCAGACTGTGGCCCGTAAGACGGAATGGCCGGATTGGCGTCCGCCGGCAGAGATGATTTCGCGTCAGCCCTATCTGCCGCGGTTCATGGCAGGCGGTCCCGGCAACCCGCTCGGCGCTCGGGCGATGTATCTGGGCGAGACCGAATATAGAATTCACGGCACCAACAGGCCCGAGACGATCGGGAAGCGGGTTTCGTCGGGCTGTATCTGGCTGAGCAATGATGACGTCGTGAACCTTTATGAGCGGGTGAAAGTCGGAGCAAAAGTGATCGTGCTTCCCGCAACCGCTGCCCGTCGACCATCCCAGGGAGCACCGCCCGACGCCGCTTTCCGATCGCCGGACCCGGCATCGCCATCGAACCGGCCCTCGGCAACTAGCGCGCAGATGCCGTCATCTGGACCGAAGATCGCCGAGGTCCAGTAACTCAGTCCTCCGTCCTCGGTCTGTAACTGAGGACCAAGGAGGCAATTCAGATCGTCGCTTTTAAGTCCTCTGGCCCAGAGCGACACGCTCGGTCTAGCGCCTTGATGTCGGCAATGAGGGGTAAACCGGACGCGCTTTGACCAAACCGAACCGACGCGACCGACCCGCAGCGGACATAAGCACTCGATAGCTGAAAGCAGCTCCGCATGGCTGTGACATTTGCGTCACGTCTTCGGTGCTTAGGTCAATTTGCTCGGCCGCACTTTTGGACAGATGACTTGGCTTGTCTTATTTTGGCGAGGGGGGTGCACGCCATGACCGTGAAGAGAATCATTGCAGGCTGCTTGCTAGCAGCCGTGGCTTGTCTGGTGTTTTTCCCAGTTCGTTACGTTCTGGTCAAGCCAAGCAAGCTTGACCGGGCATACAATAAAGTCGTGCCGGTCCAATACAACATCACGGTGCAGGCGAAAGACATACAAGCTACGCTCAATGTTGCGGACATGCATGCGGACAGCCTTCTATGGAAACGCGATTTGCTCGAAAAGTCGGACATTGGTCATGTCGACCTGCCGCGATTAATCGAGGGACACTATGCGCTACAGGTGTTTTCGTCGGTAACGAAATCTCCTAAAGGTCAAAACTACGAGTCAAACAGCGCCGACAGCTTCGATACCCAGACATTGACAAGCATACTCTTCGTGCAGCCAATGCGAACGTGGGGTTCGGAGCTTGAACGATCTTTATGGCATGCGGAAAAGCTCCGAAGCTTTGCCAGCAGGTCAGATGGAAAATTGAGGATCATCCGCACCCCACAGGACATCGAGCGCTTGATTCTTGATAGGCAGGGCGGCAGTTCAATTGTGGGCGGCATGCTCTCTGTTGAGGGCTTGCACAATCTTGAAGGCAAGCTCGGAAACCTTGACGTTCTTTATGCTGCTGGCTTTCGAATGGCTGGCCTTACTCACTTCTTTGACAACGAAGTTGCGGGCTCAATGCATGGGGTCAACAAGGGCGGCCTCACTCCATTTGGAAGGAAGGTCGTCGGTCGCATGGAGGCTTTAGGGATGGTGGTAGATGTCGCCCACGCAAGCCATGCGACAGTTGCCGACGTGCTTGCGCTAGCGACTCGCCCAGTCGTGTCTAGCCACGGCGGTATCCAGGCGATTTGTAAAGCCAATCGCAATCTCAGCGACGATGAAATACGAGGGATTGCCAAAACTGGAGGCATGATCGGCATAGGATTCTGGGAAGGTGCGATCTGCTCAACGAAGCCAACGGATGTGGCTCGCTCCATAGCCTACGTTCGCGATCTCGTTGGTATCGACCACGTAGGTCTGGGCTCGGACTTTGACGGGGCGACCACCACCGCATTTGACGCAAGTCAAATCGCGGGCGTAACTCAGGCCTTGCTCGACGTGGGCCTATCGGCCGATGACATCCAAAAAGTCATGGGCGAAAACCTGCTGCGCGTGCTTCGCGAAGCGTTGGTAGCTAAAAATCCATGATCTGTACTGCCCAGCCGTATGCTCTGCGGGCATGAATCAATTCATGACTGCACGGCCTGTTCGTCGTTTCCGCCACTGGTCTCGGCCGGCTCCGCCTGTGCGATCTCGGCCGCGGCGATATCGCCCTTGCTGACTTCCCCGGTGTCGGCGATCCGCGCCTCTGCCGTTTCCTTCACATGCGCGGCCAGTGCCGGCAGGCGTTCGATCAAAGCGTGAAAGTCCTGGGCGTCGAGCGCGAGCAGCCTGGTCTTGCGTGTCGCCGTCACGGTGCCGGAGCGGCTGGTGCGCTTGAGCAGCACGATCTCGCCAAAAAGGTGCCGTCGGACAGCCTGACCCGCTGGCTCGGCAGTTCGATCTCCACCTCGCCTGCGGTGATGAAATACATCGAGGACGCGACGTCGCCGCGGCGGAATGAGGCGCAAGGGGCTTTTGGAAGAAAAACGAGCAAGAAACTCGCGAGGCCGTCAGTCTGCTGCTGGCCCGAATGCGAAGTCTGCGCTTTGATGTCTCAGGTTGCGCGTTCCGCTCCATCCGGGCTACGGCAAGGCTCTAGGAGCGGGTATGCTTCGCTTCTGCGCCTTGCAGCCCATCATTCGCCGTGAAGATCACGTTCCTGAGCCAGACATGCGCCGGGTCGTTGTCGTTGCGTCGATGCCACAGCAGCGTTTGGCGAAACTCGGGATAGTCAACAGGCGGCGTAAAACTGCGGACTCCTTGCCAAGCGAAACTGCGCACGATGCGCTCGGACAAAGTTGCGATCATGTCGGTTTCGGCAATCAGTTCAGGAACCGCGAGATGGTAGGGCACGCTCAACGCGACCTGCCGCTTCAACCCTCGTTCATCCAGAAGCCGATCGATCGCTCCCTTGAGATCGCCGACATGTGTGATCAGAACGTGTGGGTACTTCAGAAACATATCCAAGGTCAGCTTTCTCTTGATTTCGGGATGGCGCGCCGACACCAACGATACGTAGCGCTCCGGAAACAACGCTGCGCGCTTGATCGTCGCGGGCGCATCCGGAATGAGGGTCAGCGCGAGGTCAATCTCGCCGCGCTCAAGCCCGTTGACCACCTCCCTTCGATCCAGCGCCCGCACAACGAGTGCCATGCGGGGGGCTTGGGCGCGCAGCATCCCCATCACGCCGGGGAGGAGCGTCGCGGTCACGTTGTCGGTGGTCGCGATCCGAAAAATTCGCGTGGAGCGTACGGCATCAAATCGGCTGTAGCCCCCAAAGGCGTCTTCAATCTGCCGCAGCGCCGAGCGGATGGAATCGGCCAGATCGAGCGCGCGCTCCGTGGGCCTGACGCCATCGCCGCTACGGAGGAAGAGGTCATCGCGAAACAGAGAGCGCAGCCGCGCGAGGCGCTTGCTCATCGCCGGCTGGCTGAGACCGATGCGCCTGGCGGCCTCACTGACGCTGCCCTCGCTCAGCAAGGCATCGAATGCGACCAGCAGGTTCAGGTCGACTGCCGAGAGTTTCATGCACGCCACCTAGCTATATTTCCATGAAGAATATCTATATGTGATATATTCATTTGACGCATATCATGGCGCTGCGCAAATTTCCTTCACGCGTACGCAATAACGCAGAAGGAACTGTCCATGCGTCTGGCATCTCTGTGTCTCGCAGTCGCTGCGTCCGCCTGGTCGCTGCCTGTCTGCGCGCAATCACAGCCGTCGTTTCTTGCCGTGCTCGCCGACGCCGACATGGTCCCTACCGTCTATGAAACCGGCGAGCTGGGACCGGCCGATCCGAACCATCGCGACACACTTGCCATTATCGGCCTGCCGCTCGCCGCAGGAGCGCGTCCGACCATGATTGAAGTGTCGAATTCGGTTTATGGACCGCCAGGTGGGCTCGCATTGAGCCGTGACGCGCGCTTCGCTTTCGTCGCCGAGATACTGCGTCCACGGCCCGCGGGCGCGACGAAGCTGAGTGAAATGCTAGCGGGCAGCGTGATCCGCTCCGTAGACTTGCGGAGGGAACGCGGGCCAGCGATCATCGATATTGTCGATGTCGGTACACAGCCGCAAGCCATCGCGCTCAATCCGTCCGGCGACCTGATCGTCGCGATGACCACCGACGTCGATCGGGAGTTGAGCTTCGTGCCAGTGCGGGATGGCCGCTTCGGTCAGGTGAAGCGCGTCGGCCTCGGTCTGCCTCCATCCAGCGGCCTCATTCCACTGAGATCAACCTGGGTCGAATGGCACCCAAGCGGCACCTGGTCGACCGGGCACAGGTCGCATTTTACGAGGTCGTCAGAGGTCCGGATGGATCGATAGACGAGGTGCGGCCCTGGGGAAATCGGGTGCAGGTGAACAAGTTTCCCTTCATCGGACGGTTCTCGCCTGACGGTCGCTTCTATGTGACGTCGGATCTGCAGTGGGGCATCGACACCAAGGGCTTTTACGGCGTGCGGGAGGGCATCCTGACCACGGTGCGGACGGCGGAAATCGGCACAACCGGGGATGCGGCGCGGCACACCGTGCCACATATCGCCCTTGGCAGCTGGGGCTCTGAGACGATGACGTTCAGTTCCGATGGCCGCTTTCTGGTGACCTCGAACTTGCGTGGGACCGGTAAGCCTGCAGGTGATCCTGACCGTACTGACGAAGCCTCCATCAGCCTCTATGAGCAGGATCCTGAAACCGGCCGTCTCGCACACCGCGGCGAATGGACGTTTGACGCGGTCTTGCCACAGGGCCTCGCCTTCGATCCGTCCGGCCAGTTGCTCTACGTCGGCGTCAATCGCTATCTGGGCGAGGTGGACGCCGGGCTTGGCGGAGCAGTCGAGGTCTGGCGCATAATCGTTGACGAGAAGCCCCGACTGGAGCGCACCAGCGAACGGATACGTCTTCCGGCCGGCGTCCATACGATCGTGGCGCGATGAGGTGCCTGCAGCGCACCTGCTCCGAAGAGGTTCGGCGGCTTGGCTATTCCCGGTTTCCGCCGCCGGTCTCGGCCGGCTCCGCCTGCGCGATCTCGGCCTCGGCGATATCCCCTTTGCTGACCTCCACCGTGTCGGCAATCCGCGCCTCCGCGGTCTCCTTCACATGCGCGGCCAGCGCCGGCAGGCGTTCGATCAAAGCGTGAAAGTCCTGCGCGTCGAGCGCCAGCAGCCTCGTCTTGCGCATCGCTGTCACAGTGCCGGAGCGGCTGGTGCGCTTGAGCAATGCGATCTCGCCGAAGAATGTGCCGTCGGACAGCCTGACCCGCTGGCTCGGCAATTCGATCTCCACCTCGCCTGCGGTGATGAAATACATCGAGGACGCGACGTCGCCGCGGCGGACCAGCACTTCGCCCTGTTCGATGGTCTGCGCACGGAGCAGCCGCATGATGTCGGCGATCTCGGCGGCGCCGAGGTGGGAGAACAGCGGCACCCGCGCCAGCATGCCCCAGGTGACGACGAAATCGCGCCGGCGCACCTCGTCAGCAAAGGCGGTCGAGATGATCGCGACCGGCAGCGCGATCATGGCAAATCCGAACACGATCGCGAACACCGTGACGATCTTGCCGAGCGGCGTCACCGGAATCACGTCGCCATAGCCGACGGTGCCGAGCGTCACCATCGCCCACCACATCGCCTGCGGGATGGTGCCGAACTTGTCCGGCTGGACCTTGTGCTCGATCGCGTAGAGCAGCGAAGCGAACAGCAGCACTGCGCCTGCGAGGATCACGAGGCAGCCGACCAGCGTGCGCCGCTCGGCGTGCAGTGCCGCCAGCAGCGAGCGCATCGCCGGCGAATAGCGCACCAGCTTCAAGAACGGCAGCATGCCGAACATCACCACCGCGGTCTTGTCGCCCAGCATCAGCGCGATCGCCGACGGCACGAACGCGATGAGGTCGATGATGCCGAAGCTCGAGAACACATATTCGAGCCGCGCCCGCACGGCCGTCGTTGCGTGCAGGGAGTGACCGGCCACGCTCCAGATCCGCACCGCATATTCCAGCGCGAACACGATGACCGCGGCGACCTCGATGGTCGTGAACAGCGTCCCGAACGAGGCGTCGAACTCCGGCACCGACGCCAGGATCGCCGCCAGCACATCGATGGCGATGATCAGGACCAGCAGCCCGACCAGGCGCGCGCCGGGCGTATAAGGCAGATGATCGTGTTCGAGCAGCTCGTAGAGCCGGTCCCGCAACTCAGGGGCACCGGTCTCGCGCTTGCCCCGCATGGTCGCTTACACGCCGGCCAAAGCTTGCTCGATCGCGGATAGCGCCGCATTGGCCTTGGCGCCGTCAGGTCCTCCGGCCTGCGCCATGTCGGGCCGGCCGCCGCCGCCCTTGCCGCCGAGCGCCTCCGATCCCTTGCGCACCAGTTCGACCGCGTTGAAACGCGAGGTGAGATCGGCGGTGACGCCGACCACGATGCCGGCCTTGCCGTCCTCGGTGACACCGACGATCGCGACTACGCCGGAGCCGATCTGTTTCTTGCCGTCGTCGACCAGGCTCTTGAGGTCCTTGGTCTCGACGCCCTCGACCGCGCGCGCCAGCAGCTTGACGTTGCCAACCTCGCGCACGCCGGCGTCCCCGCCGTTCGAGGCGGCGCCGCCGCCCATCGCAAGCTTCTTGCGCGCATCCGACAGATCGCGCTCGAGCTTCTTGCGCTCTTCCATCAACGAGGCGATGCGCGCCGGCACGTCCTCGACCGAAGTGCGCAGCTCCTGCGCCGCGGTCTTCGCCAGCGCGATGGTGTCGTTGGCATGCTTGCGGGCGTAGCTACCTGTCAGCGCCTCGATGCGGCGGACGCCAGAGGCGACCGCGCTCTCGCTGGTCACCGAGATCAGGCCGATGTCGCCGGTGCGTCGCACATGGGTGCCGCCGCACAATTCCACGGACCAGCCAAACGCGTTCTGGCCCTGCTCGCGCGGGCCCTTGCCCATCGAGACCACCCGGACCTCGTCGCCATACTTCTCGCCGAACAGAGCGCGGGCGCCGGCTTCGCGGGCGTCATCGACCGCCATGACGCGGGTGGTGACCTCGTCATTCTCGAGCACCACGTCATTGGCGATGTCCTCGACCCGGGCGAGTTCCTCCGCCGTGATCGGCTTCGGGTGCACGAAGTCGAAGCGCAGCCGGTCCGGCGCCACCAGCGAACCGCGCTGGGCGATGTGGTCGCCGAGCACCTGCCGCAACGCCTCATGCAAGAGGTGCGTCGCGGAGTGGTTGCGCCGGATCGCCGAACGCCTGCCGTGATCGACGTCGAGCTGCAGCGCGGTGCCGGCCTTCAGCGTGCCCTGCTCCACCTGGCCGATGTGGACGAAGAGATCGCCGGCCTTCTTTTGGGTGTCGGTGACGCGGAAGGTGACGCCCTCGCCGGTGAGCAGGCCGGTGTCGCCGACCTGGCCGCCGGACTCCGCATAGAACGGCGTCTGATTCAGGACCACCGCGCCGCTCTCGCCGGCCTTCAGGCCGTCGACCTCGGCGCCGTCCTTCACCAGTGCCGCGACCACGCCCTCGGCACGCTCGGTCTCGTAGCCCAAGAATTCGGTCGCGCCGAGCTTCTCGCGCAGCGGGAACCAGATGCTCTCGGTCGCAGCCTCGCCGCTTCCGGCCCAGGCCGCACGCGCCTTCTCGCGCTGGCGCTCCATCGCGTCGGTGAAGGAGGCCTGATCGACGCTGATGCCGCGCGACTTCAACGCGTCCTGGGTCAGGTCGAGCGGGAAACCATAGGTGTCGTAGAGCGTGAACGCAGTATCGCCATCGAACATGTCGCCCTTTTTCAGGCCGGCGCTCTTCTCATCGAGAATGGCAAGACCGCGCTCCAAGGTCTTGCGGAAGCGGGTCTCTTCCAGCCGCAGTGTCTCTTCAATCAGTTTCTCAGCGCGCACCAGTTCCGGATAGGCCTGCCCCATCTCGCGCACCAGCGCCCACACCAGGCGATGCATCAATGGCTCGCGCGCGCCGAGGAGCTGCGCATGGCGCATCGCGCGGCGCATGATACGGCGCAGCACGTAACCGCGGCCTTCATTGGAGGGCAGCACGCCGTCGGAGATCAGGAACGAGGACGCGCGCAGGTGATCGGCGATCACGCGCAGCGAGGCCTTCTGCTCGCCTTTGGGATCGGCGCCGGTGAGATCGGCGATGGCGCGGATCAGCGAGACGAACAGGTCGATGTCATAATTGTCGTGGACGCCCTGCAGCACGGCGGCGACGCGCTCCAGCCCCGCGCCGGTGTCGATCGAGGGTTTCGGCAGCGGATTGCGCACGCCGCCCTCGAGCTGCTCGAACTGCATGAACACGAGATTCCAGATCTCGATGAAGCGGTCGCCGTCCTGCTCCGCCGAGCCGGGCGGGCCCCCCCATACCTTGTCGCCATGGTCGTAGAAGATTTCCGAGCACGGACCGCACGGGCCGGTATCGCCCATCTGCCAGAAATTGTCGGAGCCGGCGATGCGGATGATGCGCGATTCCGGCAGGCCGGCGATCTTCTTCCAGAGATTGAAGGCCTCGTCGTCGTCGATATAGACGGTCGCCGTCAGCTTGTCCTTCGGGAGCCCGAATTCCTTGGTGACCAGGTTCCAGGCCAGTTCGATCGCGCGATCCTTGAAGTAATCGCCGAACGAGAAGTTGCCGAGCATCTCGAAGAAGGTGTGATGGCGCGCGGTGTAGCCGACATTGTCGAGGTCATTGTGCTTGCCCCCGGCGCGCACGCATTTCTGCGAGGTGGTCGCGCGCTGATAGGGGCGCTTCTCGACGCCGGTGAAGACGTTCTTGAACTGCACCATGCCGGCATTGGTGAACATCAAGGTCGGGTCATTGCGCGGAACCAGCGGCGACGACGGCACGATCTCGTGGCCGTTCTTCGCGAAGAAATTCAGAAAGGTCGACCTGATGTCGTTGACGCTGCTCATAGCCATCCAACCGGAAAAGGGGCCCGGAATCCGCCACAAAAGGGTTAATCTTCCGGCCGAACGCTTTTAGACAAGGCGCACGGCGGTGTCCAGAAACTGTGCAAGCACATCATAGGCTTGCCGCGATCGCGTAAACCGGCCGTTGATAGTTGCCGCAGCCGCGTTGACAGCCTTGGCCGCGTCGTGTTTCCCTCTTATCTAGTATCAGTCACGTCGGGAGAGACCGGCCTTGAGCCGGCGCCGAAGGAGCAACCGCCCCGGAAACTCTCAGGCAAAAGGACCGCGTGACCACTGACATCTGGAAAGAGGCGCGTGAGGCTTCAGGCCGGGCGCGCCCGCCGACGGGATAATACTCTCAGGCAAAGCGACAGATGGGGCTTTTGGGTTTCCAGGGGATGGTCCCCAGGGGAACCGCGAGGGCCCTGCAATGCTTGCGCGAGACGAATCCGACCTCAAACGCACTCCGCTTTATGCGCTGCACCTCGCCCGCGGAGGCAAGATGGTGCCGTTCGCGGGCTACGAGATGCCCGTGCAGTATCCCGCCGGGGTGCTGAAGGAGCACCTTCATACGCGCGCCGCCGCCGGGGTGTTCGACGTCTCCCATATGGGCCAGCTCGCGCTGCGGCCGAAATCCGGCAAGGTTTCCGACGCAGCTTTGGCGCTGGAGCGGCTGGTGCCGCAGGACATCCTCGGCGTCGCGCCGGGACGCCAGCGCTATGCCCAGTTCACCAACGCCGACGGCGGCATCCTCGACGACCTCATGGTCGCGAATTTCGGCGATCACCTGTTCCTGGTGGTGAATGCGGCCTGCAAGACCGAGGACGAGGCGCATCTCCGGCGACATTTGTCCGATACCTGCGATATCGATTCGCTGTCGGGCCGCGCGCTGATTGCGCTGCAGGGGCCCAGGGCCGAATCGGCGCTGGCGAAAATTTGTGCAGACGCGCCGTCGATGAAGTTCATGGACGCCGGCCCGCGCCGCGTCGCTGAGTTCGACTGCTTCGTCTCCCGCTCCGGTTACACCGGCGAGGACGGGTTTGAAATCTCCGTTCCCGCGGAGCATGCCGAAGCGCTGGTGACCCAACTCCTGGATAATCCGGATGTGCTGCCGATCGGGCTCGGCGCGCGCGATAGCCTCCGGCTGGAGGCCGGGCTCTGCCTCTACGGCCACGACATCGACACCACGACCACGCCGGTCGAAGCCGCGCTGGAATGGTCGATCCAGAAGAGCCGCCGCAAGGGCGGCGCCCACGCCGGCGGCTTTCCGGGCGCGGACAAGATCCTCGACCAGTTCGAGCATGGCGCCCCGCGTCGCCGCGTCGGCTTGAAGGCGCAGGGACGCGCGCCGGTGCGCGAGGGTGCGCCGCTGTTTGCTGATAGCACCTCGACCGAGGCGATCGGCAAGGTGACGTCGGGCGGCTTTGGCCCCAGCCTCAATGCACCGGTCGCGATCGGCTACCTGCCCACCCCGCTCTCCGCCATCGGCACCAATGTTTTTGCGGAGGTGCGCGGCCAGCGCCTGCCGCTTGCGGTCGCCGCCACGCCTTTCGTTCCCAACACCTATAAACGCTAGAGGACACTTTTCATGACGACGCTCTACACGTCCGACCACGAATGGCTCAGCATCGAGGGCGATGTCGCTACGATCGGGATCACCGATTACGCGCAGCAACAGCTCGGCGACGTCGTGTTCGTCGAGCTGCCGAAGGTCGGACGCGCGCTAAAGAAGGCGGAAGCCGCCGCCGTCGTCGAATCCGTGAAAGCGGCCTCCGACGTGTACGCGCCGATCTCGGGCGAAGTGCTCGAGGTCAATGATGCGCTCGCCGCCGAGCCGGCGCTGGTCAATTCGGATGCCGCAGGCAAGGCCTGGTTCTTCAAGCTGAAGATCGCCGACAAGGGCGAACTCGGCGGCCTGATGGACGAAGCCGCCTACAAAGCCCACACCGCCTGAGAGGTTGCCATGAACGCGCCGTTCAAACCGACCAGTGAAGCCGCGGCCACCTTCGTGCGCCGCCACATCGGCCCCTCGCCGCGCGACGTCGACGCGATGCTGCAGACCGTCGGCGCCACCAGCCTTGCCGCGCTGATGGGCGAGACGCTGCCCTCATCAATCCGGCAGAAGGCCCCGCTCGATCTCGGCCGCGCGCTGAGCGAGACCGAGGCGCTGGCCCACATGACCGAGCTGGCCGCGCAGAACCAAGTGTTCACCTCGCTGATCGGCCAAGGCTATTCCGGCACGATCCTGCCGGCGGTGATCCAGCGCAACATCCTGGAAAATCCGGCCTGGTACACGGCCTACACGCCCTATCAGCCCGAGATCAGCCAGGGCCGGCTGGAAGCGCTGTTCAACTTCCAGACCATGATCTGCGACCTCACCGGGCTCGACGTTGCCAACGCCTCGCTGCTCGACGAGGCAACCGCTGCGGCCGAAGCGATGGCCCTTGCCGAGCGACACTCGCAGGTGAAGGCGCAGGCATTCTTCGTCGACCACGAAGTCCATCCGCAGACGCTTGCGGTGCTGCGCACCCGCGCCGAGCCGCTGGGCTGGAGCCTGATCGTCGGCGACCCCCTCACCGATCTCGACAAGGCCGACGTGCTCGGCGCCCTCCTGCAGTATCCGGGCACATCAGGCGCGGTGCGCGACCTGCGGCCCGTGATCGCAGCGCTGCGTGCCAAGGGCGCGCTCGCGATCGTCGCCGCCGATCTTTTGGCGCTGACGCTGCTGGCGTCGCCGGGCGAGCTCGGCGCCGACATCGCGATCGGCTCGGCGCAGCGCTTCGGCGTGCCGATGGGCTATGGCGGCCCGCATGCCGCCTACATGGCGGTGCGCGATGCGTTGAAGCGCTCGCTGCCCGGCCGCATCGTCGGTCTGTCAGTGGATTCGCGCGGGATGCCCGCCTATCGGCTGGCGCTGCAGACCCGCGAGCAGCATATCCGCCGCGAGAAGGCGACCTCCAACATCTGCACTGCACAGGTGCTGCTCGCCGTGATCGCCTCGATGTACGCGGTCTATCACGGCCCCGAGGGCCTCACTCATATCGCGCGCAACGTGCATCGCCGCGCCGCGGTGCTGGCGGCTGGATTGCGCAAGCTCGGCTTTGCGCCGACGCGCGAAGCATTCTTCGACACGCTGGCCGTCGAGGTTGGCGCGAAGCAAAGCGAGATCGTCGCTCGTGCGCGCACGGAGAAGATCAATCTGCGGATCGGCGACAGCACGCTCGGCATCGCCGTTGACGAGACCACGACGCCCGAAATCATCGAGGCGGTATGGCGCGCATTCGGCGGTACGCTTGCCTATGCCGACATCGAGACGGGCGCGCGTGAGGCGCTGCCGACGGAATTGAAGCGCACCACCGCGTTCCTGACCCATCCCGTGTTCCACGCGCATCGCTCCGAGACCGAGCTGCTCCGCTACATGCGCAAGCTGAGCGATCGCGACCTCGCGCTCGATCGCGCGATGATCCCGCTCGGCTCCTGCACGATGAAGCTGAACGCGACCACGGAGATGGTGCCGCTGACCTGGCCGGCGTTCGGCAGCCTGCATCCGTTCGCGCCGGCAGATCAGGCCAAGGGCTATCACGCGCTGTTTACGCGATTGGAAAAATGGCTGTGCGACATCACCGGCTATGCCGCGGTGTCGCTGCAGCCGAATTCCGGGGCGCAAGGCGAATATGCCGGCCTGCTCGCGATCCGCGGCTATCATGCCGCGCGCGGCGAGGCGCATCGTAGGATTTGCCTGATCCCCTCCTCCGCCCACGGCACCAATCCGGCATCCGCCGCGATGGCCGGCATGGACGTCGTGGTGGTCGCCTGCGATGCGCGCGGCGACGTCGATGTCAACGATCTCCGCGCCAAGGCGGAGAAGCATTCGGCAAATCTCGCAGCCGTGATGATCACCTATCCGTCGACGCATGGCGTGTTCGAGGAGCACATCAGCGAGATCTGCGATATCGTGCATGCCCATGGCGGACAGGTCTATCTCGACGGCGCCAATTTGAACGCGCAGGTCGGGCTGGCGCGGCCCGGCAATTACGGCGCCGACGTCAGCCATCTCAACCTGCACAAGACGTTCTGCATTCCGCATGGCGGCGGCGGCCCCGGCATGGGCCCGATCGGCGTGCGGGCGCATCTGGCGCCTTATCTGCCCGGCCATCCCGCAACGGACGGCGGCACGCCGCACCCGGTCGGGCCGGTGTCGGCCGCGCCGTTCGGCTCAGCGTCGATCCTGACCATCTCCTACATCTACATCCTGATGATGGGCGGCGAAGGCCTGACGCGCGCCACCGAGATCGCGATCCTCAATGCCAATTACATCGCGGCACGCCTGCAGGCGCATTTCCCGGTGCTGTACCGCAACGCCAAGGGCCGCGTCGCGCATGAATGCATCGTCGATCCGCGGCCGCTGAAGACCTCGGCGGGCGTCACCGTCGACGACATTGCAAAACGCCTGATCGATTACGGCTTCCACGCGCCGACCATGAGCTTCCCGGTGCCGGGCACGCTGATGATCGAGCCGACGGAATCGGAATCCAAGGCCGAGATCGATCGTTTTTGTGATGCCATGATCGCGATCCGCCAGGAGATCGCCGAGATCGAGAGCGGCCGCTTCAAGGTCGAAGCCTCACCGCTCCGGAACGCGCCGCACACCGTGCACGATATCGCCGACGACGAATGGAATCGCGCCTATAGCCGCACTGAGGGCTGCTTCCCCGACGGCGTCTCTCGATCAGACAAATATTGGAGCCCGGTCGGCCGCGTCGACAATGTCTACGGCGACCGCAACCTAGTGTGCTCCTGCCCGCCGGTGAGCGATTACGCGCAGGCTGCGGAGTGAGGTCACGCCGTCATTCCGGGGCGCGCAATGGCGCGGCCCCGGAACCTCGAAATCGTAGAGTTGTAGGATGGGTAGAGCGCAGCGAAACCCATCGCGCCCGTCCGCTTGGCGGCAATGATGGGTTTCGCTGCGCTCTGCCCATCCTACGGAGCATTTCAAGGAGCGACCAAGGCGCGGTTCAAGGAGTCCCAACGCCACAATCGGTCGTTGGTCAGCTCGGTGCCGCCCCACCAGCGATGAATCGGGTTATGCCGCGTGAAGTCGTCGGCTTGCGCGAGGACCGCCTTTCCAAGCTCGGTCAGCGAAAGCCTGCTTTGCTTGTACCGCGCATGACGGTCGGCTTGTTCGTGCATTTCGATGGTGAAAGGTCCTTCGTCGAGCCCGGACACCGCAGGCGATGGACAACGAGCTAGACCATCCAGCAACGCCCCAATCTCCCAATAGACGAATGTGCGGCGTTCGTTTGGTTTCTCGTGCCCAGGAAACAGGTCGTGCGGATGTACGTGGCCGGCCGAAATCAGCTCCAACATGCGCATTTCCGTCGCGCCAAGCCCGGAGCCGCGGTTCGGAAGCTCTTCAAGCAGCGTAACAACGGTGCCCTGCAGTCGCGGAAGCACACTCAAATTGTGCTCCAACAGGTCGAACCAGACTGCCGGCGTCGGCGCGCGATAGGCGGCCCAAGCGGTGCTGGCTATCTCCAGGTGATCGTTGCGAATAGGGATTGCTCTCCGCTCGAGCCCGACCAATTCCGACGGTAGATGATTGCCGATAGCGGTATCCATCTGAACCAGGGCCAGCCTGGAAATGATATTCGAGTGCCGGCGCAAATGGTCCAGTAGCCAGATCAGTTGCAATTGTGAGTTCGGCTCCGGATCAATCCACAGCTCCACCGCATCAAAGCGCTCGCAGAATTCGGCCAGGCCAAGTCCATGCGCTCGCGCGCTTTCGGGATGCGTGCCGGCGAGACTGTCTAACCAGTGAGGAGCCGAAGCTCCCTGCCTGACCGAGCGCGCTGACAGCAATGTTTCAAGTTCGGTCGTCGACAGTAACGGTCCGCAGACGAAGCGCACGCCAAACGGGATCACACCATCGGCGAACCCTGCCCTCTTCAGGACCCCCACCGCGCTGTCACTTGAGGTCAGGATCAGGCGCTTCATGGCCCCCTCGGCAATCGCGCAAAAAACGAAACGGGCGCCGAAGACGTCGGCAACTCAACGTCCTCCGCGCCCGCTTCCCGCGAAGAAATCGGATATTTCGAAAAAACTTACTCTTCCGCCGGCTCCTCGCCGTCGGCGTCACGCTCGGGGGTGCCGGCGAGGATCTGCTCGGCAATCAGGCCGGAGTTCTGCCGGATCGCAAGCTCGATCTTGCTGGTGATATCAGGGTTGGAGCGGAGGAACGCCTTGGAGTTTTCGCGGCCCTGACCGAGCCGCTGGCTGTCATAGGAGAACCAGGCGCCGGACTTTTCGACGATGCCAGCCTTGACGCCGAGGTCGAGGATTTCGCCCATCTTGGAGACGCCTTCGCCATACATGATGTCGAACTCGACCTGCTTGAAGGGCGGCGCCAGCTTGTTCTTCACCACCTTCACGCGCGTGGTGTTTCCGACCACCTCGTCGCGCTCCTTGATCGCGCCGATGCGGCGGATGTCGAGACGGACGGAAGCGTAGAACTTCAGCGCGTTGCCGCCGGTCGTCGTCTCCGGCGAGCCGTACATCACGCCGATCTTCATGCGGATCTGGTTGATGAAGATCACCATGGTGTTAGACTTGTTGATGGAAGCGGTGAGCTTGCGCAGCGCCTGGCTCATCAGGCGCGCCTGCAGGCCGGGCAGCGCATCGCCCATCTCGCCTTCGAGCTCGGCCTTCGGCACCAGCGCCGCCACCGAATCGACCACCAGCACGTCGACCGCGCCCGAACGCACCAGCGTGTCGCAAATCTCCAGTGCCTGCTCGCCGGTATCGGGCTGCGAGATCAGGAGCTCGTCGATATTGACGCCGAGCTTGCGCGCATAGACCGGGTCGAGCGCGTGTTCCGCGTCGATGAAGGCACAGATGCCGCCCTTCTTCTGCGCTTCCGCCACCGTGTGCAGCGCCAGCGTGGTCTTGCCCGACGACTCCGGCCCGTAGATCTCGACGATACGTCCCTTCGGCAGGCCGCCGACGCCAAGCGCGATGTCGAGCCCAAGCGACCCCGATGATACCGTCTCGATATCCATCGAGCGGTCGCTCTTGCCGAGCTTCATCACCGAGCCCTTGCCGAACTGGCGCTCAATCTGGGACAGCGCAGCAGACAGAGCCTTGGACTTATCCATGGAGGATCCTTCGACAATACGCAGGGCAGTGGCGGACATTGGATGTGCTCCTTATGACGGGGATTCGCTAGCGGGACAAACGGGGCGCGATAAGAAATCGATGGTTTATTGCGTTGAAAATTCTGTACCACCTTTGTTCCATGTTCGCAATATGTTCTTTTTATCCCCAGCCACTTCGAACCAAACCTGCACCGTCCGAGTTGCCCGTCCATCATCGGCAGCGGATCCGCCCCGTAGGCGTCGGTGGCTGAGAGACCAATCGCGCTCCCGCCTGCATAAATCTGAGGGAGCCCGAAGATGATCGACTGGCGTACTCATATTTGCCGCCCGTCCCGCACACAGGACGATGTCATCGCTACACGGTCGCGCGAGATCGTGGCCCAGTCCTTCGAACTCCTCGAACAAAGTGCAAAGCCTGACACGTTCCTGGGACGTCAAACCTTTGAGCCGTTTCCGAGAGAGGGCGACAATCCGTAGTTCTCCGACCGAGAACGAAGTTCCTTTCGAGCTTAACGCAAGTTAGCGGGCGTCCGGGTTTCTTCCTTGCGAGGGAGCATCTCTTCCGTTCCGGAATTGTCTTTCAGACAGAGCAGAACGGGAAATGCCATGAGGAACACGCTGCAAGACCCGCGCTACTGGCGAGAGCGAGCGGAGGAAACCTGTAGCAAAGCAGAGTCGTTTGCGTACCGTAGCTCGCGCGAAAGGCTGCTTAAGATCGCCGAAGAATATGAGCGGCTGGCTGTCTACGCCGAGCAATGGCAGTTGCAACAATAAGGCCGCGCCATCCCGTCGAGATGGTTGGGAAGAACTAGCAGTCGTGAACTCGACTGCGATCGATCAGGCGCTCGCGCAAAGCTCGTCGTGTGCCTTGCGAAGGTTCCTCGAACACGCGCTCCAGATCGACGCTTGCGCGCAATGGCTTGCTCGCTGGCATCCGATCGCCGCCGACGGCAAGCAGTGGAGCGACAGCCCGCGCAGACCTGCAGTCCCATCGCCCAGCTACGATTGCTCCGCCCCAATGACAGCGATCGTCCGCGACTGAAACTCAATGTGGGCGAGCACCGGGTGTCCATGTACCGATCGAGCCCGCCGCGGGCGCCGTAGTTCTCCGGACAAGAACAAAGTTCCATCAAAATGTTCGCGATTTGGTGCATCTGCCCGAGAACGCACGAGTTTTCGAACGGGCCTGCTTGACGGTATCCCTCCACACCTGACGGATCGCCGCGGCTGCCACGTTTCCGAGATAGTTCCGTCACGCACAGCATGAAGCAGTCTGATCAAACGCGTCGGCAATGGCGCGTCCCAGCGGATCTACTAAACCCTGGGAAAAATATGCAACCCGCTGGAACGGTGGGATTCGATCGATGTTAACTTGCGTTAAACTCGGGGACGGCGATTGATAGGTTTGGGAATATCGGGACCGGCGATCGGATCCCGCAAGGCTGCGGCAACTGCCCTTCGGCAGACTGCAAGGTGGCGCAACCTTCGTTCGGCCTGGAATACCGCCGGGTGTGCGCGGAGCCTAAGAGATGATCCATAAGGGCGTCGAATATACCGTCACACTGGCCACCCCCGGTGTGTGGAAGTGGCAGTTTCAGATCGGCGATACAATCAAGACCGGCAAGACCGAGGCGAAGCTTCAGTTGCTCGCGATCAGACGGGTTCAGTTACGCATCGATCGCGAACTGAAGAAGGTCAGTCGCGAAGCGAGCAGCACCGCAGACTCATCATTGCGCTGACAGCACTACATTGCGCTAAGAGCACTACCGTAAATAACCGGGATTGATCTTTCCCCCGTCAGGACCTCCACTGAGCTTTTGCTCCCAGTGGGTTGCCGGTCGGCGGCCTTTGATGCGCCGGTGCCATCTTATGCCGCTCTATTTCTTTCGCATCCGAACCGCCGACGGCACCGGCATCTGCAATGACGGTGCGGAGTTCGCCGATCGCGACGCTGCGTGGAAGGAGATGACGCGTGTCTGCGCCGACATGATCGGCGGCGTGTCGCGTCATCTTCAGGAAAATGCGGAGTGGCAGATAGAGCTGCTGGACGAGGCCAGGAGCCCGGTCTTCCGGATCCGGCTGGTCGCGAAAACGCTGGACTAGCTGGAGCGTTTTTGAGCACCTGCGCAGGAAACGCGCCAAGACAAAATCTAGATCAACGCCGTCTGCGGCTTTGGGTCCGGCTCGTTTGGCCCTTGGCCCTGCCGCAGTTCCTTCGCGCTGACGAAGCGGGCGCCGACCAGTTCGCCCCGGCGCCAGATCAGCGCGCACACCCGCATCACCTCACCGCCGGCAGTGAACGAGAGCCCGAACACTTTTGGCACCGCCATCGCGCCGACCTCCAGGCACACGCCACTGTCGGACACGTCGTGCACGCGGCATTCGATCCACGGCGCATCGGGCGCCGGGATCAGGAATCCCGACTTTTGTATTTCCACCCGGACATGCTTGCGCTCACCGAGATCGTTGCGGTGTCTCGTCATTGCGTGATCCCCTCGTGAGCGGAGAATTACGGCGGAAAGCTTGAATCCCGCTTGTGCAAAACCGCTCACAATTTAGGGGAAACCAGGCAGGATCAGCCTACCGCCGAGACATCAAGTCAAGGCTCTCAATCGGCGCTGGCGAGACGACGCATCGTGAATTCGATCCGGTCGCCGGGCAATTCGCGCCAGCTTTCCACCGCGCTCATATAGGCGGCCTTCGGATACCGGTTGAGGAAGTCGCGCGCCTTCAGCCGAGCTTCGTCGCGCGGCAGGGTAAAGGTCTCGCGCAGAAAGCCGTCGCCCCGCTTTCGCCGGGCGGCCATTCGGCTCGCGAGATCACGCGGACGCAGGGCCATGTCGCAATTCCAAACCAGGTGACGACAGGCCAAATATAGGGCGAGCGGAGACCGAATCCGAGTCTCCGCGCGGGCCGGCGCTACTGCTGCGCGCTGCCGGTCTTGGTCTTCGGCTTGGCCGGGGTGGCGGCCTTGGGAGCATCGCTCCGAACGGTCCCCCACGGATCGGACGACGTCTTGGCGTCCGGAATCTTCTTCAGCGATTCCCTGTAGGCCTTGTCCCTGATCTGGTCCTGCTCGATCTCATCAGGCGTCTTCGACGGCCCGTCCGAAAGCAGATTGATATGGGGGGTCGATATTTGCGCGTAGGCCGGCGTTGCCAGCATCGCCACGACAGCGATGGCGCCCAGAATTTTCATGAAATGCTCCCTTGCTACTCCCCTGGGGATTGGCCTCGCGTATAGCATCGCCCAAGCCGCACCGCAAAGCAGGGCCTCGGGCGTGATCCGGCGCCAAAAGTCTGGCAATTTCAAGCCGGCCGCCCTGCTGTTCCCTTGCCCGAAATGCCCTCTAGAATACCGTCATCATCCAGGGAGAGGAACGAGCCCCCCATGCAGCAGGAAGAGGTCACGGAATTCGGCATTGATGATGCGCGGCGGGTGCTGGCCGAGGTCTTCGCCCCCTGGGTGCTCGATCTCAATCTCTCGATCGAGGGCTTTGATGCTGCGCCGCCGCAGGAGGCCGGCGCCGATTGGCAGCCTGGCGCGCTCTTGCGCATGCCGTTCTCCGAACGGCTGTGCCGCAACGGCGGCGTCGTCTGCGGTCAGGCACTGATGGCGTTCGCGGACACCTCGATGGTGATTGCCAACCTCGCCGCCAACCGCAGCTATCGGCCGATGACCACCGTCGACCAGACCACGCATTTCATGCGCGCGGTGAGCGCCGCCGACGTGCTGGCGGACGCCCGCGTCGTCCGCCTCGGCCGCACCATGAGTTTCGGCCGCGTCACGCTGCTCTCCGCCACCGACAACAAGCCGGTGGCGATGGTGTCGAGCGCGTTTGCAATGCTGTGACCGCACAGCATTGCTTAGCGAGCATCGCTCCGGCGACGCCAGCGCCACGTCCCAGCCGCCATGAGCGCAACAACGAGCCCCGCCGAAATCGCACCGCCAAGGAAGCGTCCGCCCGGCCGGTCGATCGTGCGCGACCACAGCGATGGCGCTTCGCCCTGCCGCGGCAAACGGAAAGCCACGACGCTGTCGCCGATCGTGGTGCCCGCTTCCGAATGGCCGCCGGCGCTGATCACGACATATTGCTCGCCCCTCCACAGATAGGTCATGGGATTGGCAACGCCGGGCACCGGCAGCCGGCCCTGCCACAACTCCCGGCCGGTTTTGGCATCGAACGCGCGCAGATAAGCATCCATCGCGCCGGTGAAGACGAGCCCGCCCGCGGTGACCACGACGCCATTCACCAGCGGCATGCCCCAGGGGCGTGCAATGCCGAGCGGCGCGCGATCCTCCGTCGTGCCGACCGTCGAACGCCAGAGAATCTTGCCGGCCCTGAGGTCAACCGCGACCATCTCGCCCCAGGGTGGCTTGTTGCACAGCAATCCGAGCGGCGACATCACCACTGCGCGCGACATCGCGAAAGGCGCGCCCTCCTGCCGGCCGAAATCATGGCCGGGCGGCGGATTGAAGCCAATCGCCTGCTCGCGCGGGATCAGCTTCACCAGATGCACGGCGCGGCTGACATTGGCGTAGAGGATCTGATGGAGCGGATCGAACGCGACGCCGCCCCAGTTCACGCCGCCGCCGGTGAATGGAAACAACAGCGTGCCTTGCGTCGATGGCGGCGTGTACAGGCCCTCGCTGCGGGCGCTTGCAAATTGCTCCTTGCAGGTGGAGCGGCCGAGCAGCGGAAACGGATCGAACGCGTCGTCGACCGAGATCTTCTGTGGCACCAGCGTCGGCACATGGGTCGGGAATGGCTGCGTCGGCGAAGGCCTCTCGCCCTCCGCCGCGCCTTGCGGCACCGCGCGCTCCTCGACCGGCCACACCGGCCTGCCGCTGTTACGGTCGAGCACGAAGAGGAAGCCCTGCTTGGTCGGCTGGATCACGACATCGCGCATCGCTTCGCTGACATCGATCCGCGCCAGCGTCGGCTGCGCCGGCAGGTCGTAGTCCCATAGATCGTGATGCACGGTCTGGAACGACCACACCTGTTCACCCGTCTCGATCCGCAGCGCGACGACCGAGTTGGCATGCTCGTTGTTGCCCGAACGCTTGCCGCCCCAGAAATCCGGGCTCGGCGACGTCGTCGGCAGGAACACCAGGCCGCGCGCTTCATCCACCGACATCGGCGCCCAGACATTGGCGTGGCCCGCCTCGATGCCGTCATGCCGCAGCGGATCGAAATTCCAGCGCGGCGCCCCGCTGCGCGCATCGAAGGCGCGCACCGCGCCGCGCGGCGCGTCGACGCGGCGGTTGTCGCCGATCGCAGAGCCGACCACGATCACGCCGCGGCCAACCACCGGCGGCGAGGTCACCTGAAATTCGCCCGGCCATTCCAGCGTCATGCCGATATCGAGCCTGACCTCGCCGGCATTGCCGAAACCGGTGCAACGAATCCCGCTCTTGGCATCGAGTGCGATCAGACGGGCATCGTTGGTGCCCATGAATATCCGCGATCGGCAAACGGCCCCCGCAGGCGCATTGTCGTCGACCCAATAGGCGACGCCGCGGCAGACATAGCGGTTGGCGGGACGCTGGTGGGTGCTGATACCGGGATCGTAGCGCCACTTCTGCGCGCCGCTCCCGGGATCTAGCGCGATCACCTCGTTGAACGGCGAGCAGAACACCAGGCTGTCTTCGACGAACAGCGGCGTCGCCTGGAATTTCGTCCGCCGCATCACCTCTGGCGCGCGGCGGTCGAGATCGCCGGTCCGGAATTCCCAGGCGCGGATCAGGTTGGCGACATTGTCAGGCGTGATCTCTTTGAGCGGCGAGAAGCGCGATCCGCCGCGATCGCCACCCCAATGCTCCCATGCAAGGGCCGGCGTCGCGACACACAACACGGCAAGCAGGCGGACGAGATGGCGCATGGCGTCCCGCTGAAGATGCGGTCGTGGACTGCTGCATCTTCCCCGGATGATTTACGCCATTACCTGGTCAGTATCCACTCCTGCGACCGCTCCAGCCATCGCCGCCGCGTCCGCCATAGCCACCATAGCCGCCGGGCCGCCCATAGCCACCGCCAACGCCGATCCCGATTCCGATCGAGACCGGCGGTCCGGCGGGTTCGTAGACGACGCGCGGCGGCGGACGGCGCACGACCACGACGTCCTCCTCCTCGACGAAGCGGCGCGGCGGCGTGCTGGCGCGCTTGGGCGGCGCCGGCTCAGCGCGCTTCCTGGCCGGCGTATCAACCCTCTTGATCGGCGCCGGTTGCGACGGCGCGTTGCAGGGACAGGTCAGCGCGGCGTTGGTCGCGGGCACGCTGACGGGCGCTGCGAGAGCCAGCGCCATGTTCGGGCGGTTGCGCTGCCGCTCCTCCAATTTGCGCGCGGTCGCGGTGAGATCGCTGTCCTGATATTGCGCGAGGAACGCGCGATAACCGGCCGCGGTGTTGATCAGGACGGCGTTGTTCCAGGCCACCATGCGGCGATGGCGATCGAGCCAATCACGCGCCTGCAGCCCGCGCGGCGTCGAGGCGTAGAGCGCAGCAAAGGCTTCATAGGCTTCGTCGGTGCCGTCGGCGACGATGATCTCATTGGCCGTGTCGACCGGCTTGCCTTGCAATTCGCGCTTCCATTGCTCGACCGTGCGCTTGGCCGATGCGAGTTTTGGCGCGGCAGCGTTGGTGCCGGCGGTATCAGCTACGAAGCGGAAATCCTCGGTCAACGACGAGCTGTCCCACGGCGTCTGACGGCCATCCGTCGCCTTGTTCACAGCGACACGAACGCGCTTGAGGGTTTCCTCGATCGGCGCCGGCTCTTTCGCTGCCGCGAGCAGCGCCGTCGTGTAGGGACTGTTGCTGCCGTCGCCATCTTCGGCTTCCGCACCGGGCGAGGTCGAGAACGACAGGAAGGTGCCGGGCGCGCCGGTCTTGGCGTCGACAATCGCAAGTCCCTGGCCGGCGCTCTTGAGCTGCGGGAATGGATTGTTGCGGCACGCATCGAGCAGAAGGATGCGCATCTTGCTCGGCACCGAATTCAGCGTGTTCAGGACATCATTGAGGCGCACCGCCTGGATCGGAATGTCGGCCTCGCGCTTCGGATCGACGTCGGTCGGAACGAGGAAATTCTCTCCATCGACCTGCAGGCCGTGTCCGGCGTAGAACACCAGCGCCACCGTGTCGGCGCCCTTCGCCGCGACCTCGCCGGCGAATTCGCTGACCTTGGCCCGCAATTCATTCTGCGAGAGGTCGGACGCCGATAGCACCTGGAAGCCCGAATCGGTGAGAAGTTGCGTCATCGCCTTGGCGTCATTGGCCGGGTTGGGCAGCACCGGCACTGATTTGTAGGCGGATTGTCCGATCACCAGCGCCAGCCGGTTCTCGGCCAAAGCGGGACAGGCGCCGAGCAGCACGGCAGCGGAAACAAGCAGTCTGGCGAGCGAGCGGCGCGACATCGAACGATCTCCGGCAAGGCGATGGCTTGCCGGATTGGTCGTGAGGTTTGACGGCAAGGTTCATGCGCCGGCTCACGTGTCGCACGACCCCGTCGACATTGCCGCGTTGTCCGACGACGGATTGCCGTCAGATCACTTCGATTTCTTCGCAGCCTCCGTCGGCCGCGCCACGCCCCAGGGATCGTATTTCTCCTTGGGCTCGGGGATGCGTTCGAGCGCGGCCTTGTAAGCCTTCTCGTCGACCTTCGGCTTGCTGTCCTGCTTGCTTCCAGCCGCGTCGCCGCGATGCCGCTTGCCGCCCATCTGGGCATAAGCTGGCATCGCCATCAGCGCCAATACCGCCGCGGCGACCGTTAACTTGCGCATTGTTACTCTCTCCCTGCCACTCCGCCCCGGTATCTTCATACTGGAAAACGGCAGCATGGCGTGCCCCGGACCAATTCAGCAACAGTTGATCGATAGCGCGCCGTTCGGGGGCAGCCAAGTTTATTCGCGCAGGGTAAGTACCTCGAATGGGGTGGGACAACGCTCGCATTACATTGCTGTTAGGTTTGGCGGCTACGCTGGCCGGTTGCGGCTTCGTGGATAGCCGCTCGCCCCTGCCAATGCCGGCGTTCTTGCGCTCCAGGGAGGCCGAGCCGCCGCCGCTCGAAGCGCCGCCCGATATCAAGCGGCTGGTCAGCGAAAAACTGGACTCGGTGTTCGTATCGACGTCGCGTCCCGCCAATGTTCGTGTCTCGCAGCCGCTGCATGATCCGCGCGGACTGGGATGGACCGCCTGCGTGCGCGCTGAACTGACATCGGTGATGGGCCAGCCCTTGGGCACGCAGACCTATCGCGTCTTCATCAATGAAGGCGCCATCGCCGACCGCCGCCGGATCGACAGCGACGATACTTGCGCGACGGAGAATTACGAGCCGATCTGATCTCTGTTCGCCGACGACTGAATTGTTCCACCTCGGTACAAGCGCGCGCGCAACGGAACCGATCGCGCCAAGCCAGTTCCTTCGGAACGAAACCCTCCGCGCAGCTTTGTCAGCCGAGAGGGCAGTATCTTATGCGGAGGCGGAACCATGAAGACATTTGCAATCGCTTTGCTGGCCGGCGTCGGCGCGTTGTCTGTCGGCAGCGCTGCCAAGGCCACCGACATCTATAGCACCACGGAGTACAGCAACCCTGAACTCGTGCAGCATGTGCGCATGGTGTGTGACGATGACGGGAACTGCTATCGCACCCGCGGCGGCAGGCGCGTGATCGTCCGCGATTCCTATAACTACATGCCGCGCGAGCGTTACATCGAACGCCGCGAATATCGCGACCGCGATTACTACGATGGCGGCCCGCGCGCGGGTGTCGGCATTCGTACGCCCGGCGGGACCGTGGGTATCGGCGTCGGTGACGATCGCTGGTAAGCACTGAACAAGACAAAAGGGGCCGCCGAACGCATTTCGGCTGCCCCTTTTTGGTGAACAATCCGTTAACAATACCGCTTAAATTGCAGCGCCGAACCAACCGTATTTTGCATTTCTTCCGCTAGCTTTCCGGTAAGCGCGATCACGAGGGGCGACGTTGACAGTCCCTCCATCGCTCACGCATGGGGAAGCGGGGAAAGTGGCCGAGATCGCCGACAAAGCGGTTATTGATCGCGCATCGACCGACGACGCCACGCTAGCGCATGCGCCGGCGAGCGGCAGTCCCGTGCTCGCGCCGCTTGCCGATATCCCCATGGGCCAATGGCGCGCGCTCGCCGAACACGTGGCCGAGCCGAACGCCTATTACCTGCCAGAATGGGTGCTCGCAGTGAGCGCCTCCGCTCGCGGCCGCACAGGCGCGCTCGCGCTCAGCGCCTTCAGCGATGCTCCGCTCGCCTATGACGGACCGGCGCGGATGATCGGGCTGTTGCCGGTCGTCTCGCTGTGGCGCGCTTATAAAATCCCGCTGCCCGCGCTGGTGAGCGCACAGCCCTATGGCACGCTGTGCACGCCGCCGCTCGATGGCGACGTCGCTGAGGCAGCAGCGGAGCGGCTGATGCAGGAAGCGCGCAAGGCTGGTGCGCATGCGCTGATCCTGCGTGACATGTCGCTGGACGGCAAAGCGATGCGGGCCTTCACCGAAGTGCTGCGGCTGAACGGCATGCGTCCGCGCCTGATGCAATCATGCCTTCGCGCCTACCTCGACGCGACGCGCAATGCGGACGAACTGCTGCTCGAAGCACTCGGAACCAAGAAGCTGAAGGAGCTGCGCCGGCTGCGTCATCGTCTCGACGAACACGGCGCGGTGCATTTCGAGGTGGCGCGCTCGCCCGATGACCTCGCAGCCGCGCTCGAAACCTTCCTCATCCTCGAAGCCAGCGGCTGGAAAGGCAAGCGCGGCACCGCGCTCGTCCAGCATGATGGCGACGCCACCTTCATCCGTCGCGCCACCGCGGCGCTTGCCGAAACCGGCCAATGCGAGATCGTAACGCTCCGCGCCGGCGACACTGCGGTCGCAGCCGCGATCGTGCTGCGGCACCAGGAGCGCGCGTTCTATTTCAAGCTCGGCGTCGATGAGCGCTTTGCCAAATATTCGCCGGGCGTGCAGTTGACGCTCGATCTCACCCGCCATCTCTGTGGCGATCCGGCGATCCGCTCGGCGGATTCAACCGCGGCGCCCGACCATCCCATGATCAACCCGATCTGGCGCGGGCGCCTTGCCATCGGCGACGTCCTGATCCCGCTGCGGCGACACGATCCGCTCGTGCCAATGATCCATACCGCCCTGGCTGTGCACCGTTTTGCGGAGGAAGCCGCACGTAGCGGTGTTCGGTTCATCAGAAATCGCGGCAAGTCCCATTAGCAATCGTAGCCCGGGTGAAGCGCAGCGTGACCCGGGGCCGCTCGCCCTGGTGAAGCAGCCGTCCCGGGTTGCGCTGCGCTCCACCCGGGCTACGGGTCACGGCATTCGTTCGTCCCGCAACTCATTGCAACGGCGAGTGTGGCGCGGGCAGCATGATGGTCGAGTGCATCTCGTCGAGCAGCGGGCCGCCTTTGCGGAGAAATTCCTGCCATGCCGGATCTTTCAAGGCGTTCGCGCGGGCTTCAACACGCGCATTGAGACTGGGATAAGCCCAGATGTGGCAGACTTCGTTCGGCTGGCCTGCCTCGGTTTGCCAGAGGCCGACGATCTTGGAATATTTTTCGCGAGCCGGGAGAGCCTCCATGAGCGCTTCGAGCCATAGTTTGATCGCGCCGCCCGGCTTGGCGCGATAGTTGCGGAATTCATAGATGTTGCCCGTCGATGCCGGAGCAACCGGTGGCTTCACCGCGTTGAGCAGGCGGATATCCTGACGCTGCAGCAGCGGGCGGATCAGCGGAACATACTCGCCGGTCCAACGCGGATTTTTGGCGAGCTCGCCGCGCAGCCTGCTCCGCTCGTCAAAATCCTTATAGCTCCACAGGTGCATGACCTGATTGAGTGGACCGATCTCGGTCGTCCAATAGCCTTCGAGCTTGCCGTAGTCATCCTTGCGGATGTCGCGCGACACGGTGCTCGCTGCTTTCACCACCTCGCCCAGGGTCCCGGGCTTCACCGTGTAGGTCCGGAGCTCATAGAGCATGACGTTCTCCCAATTTTCTTTTGATGTTTTTTTGTTTCTTCGCCCGGGTGAAGCGCAGCGTAACCCGGGACTCTCGAAGACGCTGATGCAGGTGTCCCGGTTGCGCTACGCTCCACCCGGGCTACGGGCGCTACTCCGCCGCCTCGGCGTTGATCTCGGCCGATACCTGGCGGATGGCGCGGGCGAGTTGCTCGGCCGGCTGCGCGCCGGAAACCGCGTATTTCTGTGCGAACACGAAGGTCGGCACGCCGGAGATGCCCTTGTCGGACGCCTCCTGTGCCTGCGACGAGATCAGCGCGACATCTTCATCGGTTGCGAGGCGCCCGCGCACGTCATCGGCATCGAGCCCGACATCCGCCGCTGCCTGCACCAGCACGTCGATGTCGGTGAGGTCGCCCCCGTCGCGGAAGTAAAGCTCCATCAGCCGCTGCTTCATCTCGGCGGCCTTGCCCTTGGCCTCCGCCCAATGGATCAGCCGATGGCAATCGATGGTGTTGGGCTGGCGCTTGACGAGATCCGGGTGATAGGTCAGCCCCTCCTCGCCCGCGGCGGCGACAACGCGCCCGGCGATGCCCTTGTAGGCCTCGACCGAGCCGAACTTCGCGGTGAGATATTCGTCGCGGCTGACGCCCTCGCGCGGCACCCAGGCGTTGAGGAAGAACGGGCGCCAGCGCACTTCAACCGGCACATCCGGCACCAGCTTGAGTGCATTCTCGATCCGCCGCTTGCCGATATAGCACCAGGGGCAGACGACGTCGGAAACGATGTCGAGGCGAAGCGGCTTCAGGGTGCTCATCGGGCGTTCCTCCGCTGGAAAGACGCAGAGATAAGCCGCGAAGGGAACCCCGACAACCCGCTATTTCATGGCGTCAGCCATCTGCTTCAGCCGCTCGGCGGTCAGATCGTCGGCGGGAAAGAAGGTTTCCAATGCCAGTTCCGACAGCGTGATATCGACCGGCGTGCCGAATACCATGGTGGTGGAGAAGAAGCTCAACACCCCGCCATCGTGGCGCAGCTTGAGCGGGATCGCGACATTGTCCGGCGGCAGCGGCCCTGAGCGTGCCGGGATCGGATAGCTCTTCAGGTCCTGATAAAGCCTCAGCAATTCCGGATCGGCCGTCGCCTCGCATTGCCGATGCAATCGCTCCAGGAGGTGTCCGGTCCATTCGGCGAGATTGACCGTCCGCGCGGCCAGCCCTTCGGGATGAAAGGCAAGCTTGAGGATGTTGAAGGGCTGGCCGAGCAGCCGCTGCGGAATGCCCTCGAGCAGCGGGGCCACCATGCGGTTGGCGGTGACCAGATTCCAGTGCCGGTCATAGGCCAGCGCCGGGTTCGGCTCATGCGCCTTCAACACCAGATCGATCGCCTGCCGTGCGGATTTCAGCGCGGGATCGTCGAGCGAGCGCTGCGGGAAGGCCGGCGCGAAACCGGCGGCGACCAAGAGCACGTTGCGTTCACGCAAGGGCACCTCCAGCCGTTCGGCCAGCTTCAGCACCATCTCACGCGATGGCGCGGCGCGGCCGGTTTCCACGAAGCTCAAATGACGCGCCGAGATATCCGCCTCGATGGCGAGATCGAGTTGGCTCAGATGGCGGCGCTGCCGCCATTCTCGCAAGTGCTCGCCGACATGGATCGGCCTGCTTGGTTCGGCCCGCGCCGTGGATGCATGTGCGTTCATGCAGGAAAAACTACCACGCGGCCTTCGGCCATTCCATTACGTCCGAGGTAATCGAAAGCCTCCTACGTGCGAGGTAATCGAAAAGGCGCGCGGACCGGATCATCTTCGAAGGGCACGAGGAGATGACCATGAGACCCGACCCGAGCCCCTTCCCGTCCGCCGCCGACATCATTGCATGGCTGCTCAATCTGGCGACATCGCTGATCGCGCGTTCGCTGCAGCTACCGGAACCGCTGGTCTACTCGACCGGCGTCTATGTCGTCGCGCAGGTGCAGGCCGCCGAGACCAGGGCGGCGAAGCGGCTCTGTCCATTGCGCCTCATGCGTCAGCTCCGCCGGCTGTTCCGCTGAATCATCAACCAGGCTGCAAGCTTTCACCAACCGGCTCCAAAAAGAACGGCCGCCCTAAGCGTTCACAGCGGCCGCTCTTCCTGGCGTTAGAGCTCAGGCGTTAGCGTCCTCGCCGCGCCGAAACCGCTCGCCCTTGCCGAGCATCACGCCCTGCGCGCCAGCGATGCCGAGTTCGAGGCTGGCAGCGATCCGCTGCGCGCGTTCGATGAGATGCGCGGCCGCCTCCGGCGGACAAAGCTCCTGCGCGGTCTGTTCGAACAATTCGAGCCAGCGGTCGAAATGACCGGCGTCGACCGGCAGCGGCAGGTGTTTTGCCATCGGCGTGCCGTGATAGCGGCCAGTCATCAGCGCGACCGACGACCAGAACGCGCACATTTGCGACAGATGCGGCCCCCAATCCCGGATGCGTGCTTCGAACACCGGCCCAAGCACCGCATCGGCGCGGACCTTGGCGTAGAAGCCGTGCACGAGGTGCTCGATCATGGCCTCGGTGATGCCGGTCTTGGCGACGATGTCGGCCGTGATCTGCTCGCGCCGCTCTGCCCCTGTCATGCCAGCTCTCCTCAAATAGGTATTCTAAATACCCATTTAGGGCAGTATGGCTGGTTCGCAAAACCGGATTTTTGCGGGGCTCCCATGCGCCTCACTCTGTTCACCGATTTCGCCCTGCGCGCCCTGATGCGGCTTGCGGGCGAGCCGACGCGCTCTTTTGCGACCACGGAGATCGCGGCCGAATTCGGCATTTCGCGCAATCACCTGGCCAAGATCGTGCGGAACCTTGCGGATAGCGGCTTCATCACCACCCAGCGCGGGGCCCGCGGCGGTTTTGCGCTGGCGCGGCCGCCGCAGGCGATCACGCTCGGCGAGGTCGTGCGCGCGCTGGAGAACGACCAGGCGCTGGTCGAATGTTTTCGTGAGGATGGCGGCGCCTGCGTGCTGACGCCGCGCTGCCGCCTGAAGGGAAGACTGGCCGCGGCGCGCGAAGCCTTCTTGCGCGAGCTCGATGCAACGACGCTCGCCGAATGCGCCTATCCGGCGCGGCCAAAGGCGGTCAAGCCAATCTAGGCGTGTAGCGCCGTCGCTGAGCTCTTGCGCTTTCCGGCGACTACCTTCTTGCCGGCAGGCTTGGGGCGGCCCGAGCCGTTCAGATACTTGCCGTTGGCCTTGCCGTTCTTCTTTTTCGCCTTTTCTTTGGCTTTGTCTTGAGCTTTGGCCTTTTCCTTGGCGACCTTCTCGGCCTTCCGCTTCGCCTTGCGCTCGGCTTTCTCCTTCAGCCTGAGCCGTTCCGCCCGCGCCTCGGCGCGCTTCTTCTTGCGTTTCTTCTCGCAGGAATCGCACTTGCAGCCGATCGGCTTCAGATAGGCTTTGAAATAATCGGTGCCGTAGTCGTAGTTGATCTCCTCGCCGGGCTCGATGTTCTTGATGGCGCGGATATAGATCTTGCGCTTGCGCGGCTTGACGTCGGATTCCGAATTCGGCTTGCAGGAATGATTGATATAGCGGGCGACGTTTTCGCGGATCGAGCCGTCGATGGTCCACCGGTTGGTGAGCTCGAACAGATATTTGTTCTCGATCTCGTCCTCTTCCTTCTTCTTGGAATCCAGGAGCGGCCCGAAATAGCGGATGATCCTGCTACCCTTCTTGATCGGCTTGGTGGCGAAAAGGCCGAGTCCGGTGCGGGAACGGCCGACGCGATAGGGTTTATTGGGCGATATCGAGGGCATGGTAATGTTGAATGAACGGACGCTTCGCACGAGCGATGGCTGTGCGGAGCCGCTCTTCTAGGACAATTCAGCGCCGCTGTCAGGTGTTTCGCGCTTGCCGTTGAAGCTTGCCCACAATGAACGCGTCTGAATAAAGCATGATCCGGTCAAGTGGGAAGCGGCTCTCCAAAAAGATCACGCTCAAACAAGGAGATGAGATCACCATCTCATCGCGGTTCCGCTATGAAGGCTTGCATCATGAAGCTTGTCATAATGCATGCGTATTCACCATCCTGCTGGCCGGCAGTCTTGACCATTCAAACGCCCAAACATTCAGCAGCAACTACACGTCGACGGCGCCAAAAGACTGCCACGCGGTGGGTAAACCGACCAATCTCAACCATTTTTAGTTGGCCGGTGGACGGAAGGCCGAACTGCGCAGCATCGCATCCAGTAGTGTCTCGGCCGATGTGCCCTCGGGCAGCCGCTTCAGGACGTCGGACAGGCGGCCGTCAAGCAGCAGCGTGGTGAAGCCGTGCACCAGCGACCAGGCACGCACGATCGCAGCGGCCTGGTCGAGCGACAGCTTCTGCTCCTCGATATGCTCGTGGCGGCTTTCGCCGACCGCACCGGCAAGGCCGCCGAAGGCGGCGCTTGCGGCCTCGTGCAGCGAGGGTCTCGACATGTCGAGCCGCTCGGTGCGGAACATCAGGCCGTACATGCCCGGATGCGCCTGCGCATAGGCGATATAGGCCTTTGCGCGCGCCAGCCCCTTCTCCGCAATGGTGGTGCCGCCTGCGACGGCGGTGCGCATCGCATCGTTGAACTGGCGGAAGCCGATAGCGGCGAGCTCGCTGAGCAGGCCGGTCAGGTCGCCGAAATGATGCGTCGGCGCGGCGTGCGAAACCCCGGCCTCGCGCGCCACCGCCCGTAACGTCAGCCCCGCCAGCCCGTCGCGCTCGAGCACGCGCTCGGCCGCCGTCAACAGCGCCTCGTGCAGCGCGCCATGATGATAGGGCGCCTCGCCGGACCGGCGCTGCCGGCGCGCCGGCCTCGCGGCCGCTTGTTTCGCCGTCTTCCGCGTTCTCGCCGGCGACGCCTTCGCCTTGTTTTCTCTCGACAATCTCGTCATGCGAATCCTTATAGGTGGCAATTTTGACACTGTAAAGATTTTGCTTGACGGTCGGCAGCGCCACCTGTATCCATATCTTTACAACGTAAAGATAATATGGAGGGAGTGACGATGCTTGATCAGGCGATCGCTGAGACACCGCGGACCAACCTGGCGCCGATCCCCTTTGAGGCGGACGCGCCATTCCTCAGGATATCGGGCGAGCTGCCGCGCGAACTCAACGGCACGCTCTATCGGAACGGGCCCAATCCGCAATTCGAGTCCCCCGGCGCGCATTGGTTCGTCGGCGACGGCATGCTGCACGCCTTCCATCTCGAGAACGGCCGTGCCAGCTATCGCAATCGCTGGGTCCGCACGCCGAAATGGCAGGCCGAGCATGATGCCGGCCGCGCATTGTTCGGCGGCTTCGGCCGCAAGCTGTCGGATGCGCCGCCGTCGACCACCGCTGACGGCGGCGTCGCCAACACCAACATCATCTTCCACGCCGGCCGCCTGCTCGCGCTCGAGGAGGGCCATCTGCCGACCGAGATCGAGCCCGGCTCGCTGAACCGGCTTGGCTATTGCGACTATAGCGGCGCCATCCAGGGCCCTTTCACCGCGCATCCCAAGGTCGATCCGAAGACCGGCGAGCTCGTGTTCTTCGGCTACAACGCGGCTGGCCCCCTGACCCCTGCCCTTTCCTTCGGCTCGGTCAATTCGTCCGGGGTCGTGACGCGCTTCGAGCGTTTTGAATCGCCCTATGCCAGCATGGTGCACGACTTCATCGTCACGGAGAACCATCTGCTGTTTCCGATCCTGCCGGTCACCGGCAGCATGGAGCGAGCGATGAGGGGGAAAGCGCCATATGCCTGGGAGCCCGAGAAAGGCGCCTATGTCGGCGTGATGAAGCGGAGCGCCTCCGCGCAGGACATCACCTGGTTCCGCGCCGAGAGCTGCTACGTCTTCCACGTCGTGAACGCCTGGGAGGAAGGCAGCCGCATCATCGCCGACGTCATGCAGTTCGAGGAAGCGCCGCTGTTCAACCATCCGGACGGCTCGCCGACGGACCCGAAGAAGAACCGCGCGCGCTATTGCCGCTGGACCTTCGATCTCGCCGGCAATACTGACCGTTTCACGCAAACCTATCTCGACGACCTCACCGGCGAATTCCCGCGCATCGACGATCGCCATGCCGGCTATGCTTTCGCCCATGGCTGGTACGCCTGCGCCAATCCTGCACTGCCGATGTTCGGCGCGCTCTCCGGCATCGTGCATGTCGATGGCACGGGCAAGCGCCGCGGCCACTATCTGCTGCCCGCCGGCGACACCATCTCGGAGCCGGTGTTCGTCGAGCGCGGGAGCGATGCGCCCGAGGGCGACGGCTGGCTGCTCGCAGTGGTCTGGCGCGCCCGGGAAAATCGCAGCGATCTCGCCGTGTTCAACGCGCGCGACGTCCAGGCCGGCCCGATCGCACTGGTCCATCTCGGCCACCGCGTACCCGATGGTTTCCACGGCAATTGGGTCGGCGCCAATTGATGACCCACGCCCGCTCCCCGTCAGCCCGGGCGTCGCAACGCGATGAACCCTGAATCTGGAGGTTGTGAGCTCGAGATTCCGGGTTCGCGCTATCCGCGCCCCGGAATGATACCCTCATAGAGAACTGAAATCATTGCGATTTACCAGACACGCCTTCATTTTGACACTGTAAAGATTTTGCTTGACGGTTTCTCGCAATACCTCTAGCTTATCTTTACATTGTCAAGATCAGCACGGAGAGGCGGCCATGACGATTTTCCTCATCCTCGCCCCCTATGGTGCCTTCGCAGCCCTGCTGCTGGTGACGTCGGCGACTGCCAGCCTGTTTGCCGCCGCCGCGATTTGCCTCGCGGTCATCGCATTCGACGTGATACGCGGCCTCTCGATCAAGATCCTTGGCGTCGGCTCGGTGATCACCTTCGCTGCGATCGGCCTCTATGTCGCTTTTGTCGATCAGCACCTTGGCACCGCGTCGGTGAGGTTCGCCGTCGACACCGGCATCTTCCTGGTTTCGCTCGGCTCGATCCTGGCCCGCCGCCCCTTCACGCTGCAATATGCGCGCGAAGTGGTCGACGGCAACACAGTGCAGCAACCCGGCTTCCTGCGCGTCAACTACGTCATCACCTGGGCCTGGACCATCGCCGCGCTGCTGATGATGGTCGGCAACATCGCCATCGTCTACATGCCGAGCCTGCCGCTGTGGAGCGGGCTTCTGATTGCGTTCGCCGCGCGCAATAGTGCCGTCTTCTTCACCAAGTGGTATCCGCACTACCGGATGACGAAACACGGCACCCATCCGGTCAACGCGCTGCCCAGCGCGAACTGAGTGTTGCAGGGGACATCGCGATGAAGGACGTCTTCGCAAAGCTCGCCTCCGACTTCTTCTCGACCATCGTGTTCCTGGCGGTCTATTTCGCCACCGATAACGTTCTGCTCGCGACGGGGATCGCGATTGCCGGCGCGATCGCACAGGTGGTGCATTCCCGCATCAAGGGCGAGACGCTCGGCTTCATGACCTGGGCCAGCCTGGCGCTGGTGATCGTGCTCGGCAGCGCCACCCTGCTCACCCACGATCCGCGCTTTGTGCTGGCAAAGCCGGCGATCGCACATTTCGCGATCGGCGCGATCATGCTCAAGCGCGGCTGGATGCTGCGCTACATGCCGCCGATCGTGGTCCAGACCATTCCGGAATATGTCACCCTCGCCGGCTATGCCTGGGCGGTGCTGATGTTTGCGATCGGCGCCGGCACCATCGCGGTGGCCGCGACCGGCGATATCAAGCTATGGGCGACCTATGTGACACTGGTCGCCGCCGGCTTGAAGATCGCCGCCTTCGCGATCCAATACGTCCTTTTCCGCATCATCGTGACGAGCCGGCTGCGCGCGGCGGCCCGCGCTTAATGATCGCAGGGCGAAAATAGATCGTTGGGCTTGCGCGCCCTGATAGGCTATACCCGCTGCCCAAGCTTCACCATTAACCTCGGGGAGACAGGCATGGCGGTGGACGGAAACTGGAATCTCACCATGAGCACGCCGATGGGCGATCGTCAGGCGACACTGTCGCTGAAGAACTCGGGCGGCACGCTCACGGGCACGCAGGGCGCCGAAGGCAGCTCGGCTGAGATCTTCGACGGTACCGCCAACGGCGACGATGTCGCCTGGAAGGTTTCCATCACCAACCCGATGCCGCTCACGCTCGAATTCACCGGCAAAGTGACCGGCGACAGCATCGCCGGCGAAATGGGCATCGGCCCGATGGGCAGCTTCCCGTTCACGGGGACAAGGGCGTAAAGCGGCGCCATTATTGGCGCGGCATTTGCTGCAAACTCAGTCGTCATACGCGGGCTTGACCCGCGTATCCATCTCCTTTGAACGATGGATGGCCGGGTCAAGCCCGGCCATGACACATCGTGAGGCTACGCCTCCTCAACCCAAGTTCAACTCCTTGAAGAAGTCGTTGCCCTTGTCATCGATGATGATGAAGGCTGGAAAATCCACGACCTCGATGCGCCAGATCGCTTCCATGCCGAGCTCGGGATATTCGACCACCTCGACCTTCTTGATGCAGTGCTCGGCGAGGTTCGCCGCGGCGCCACCGATCGAGCCGAGATAGAAGCCTCCGTGCTTCTTGCAGGCTTCGCGCACCGCCGGCGCGCGGTTGCCTTTCGCCACCATCACCATCGAGCCGCCGGCGGCCTGGAACTGGTCGACGAAGGAGTCCATGCGCCCGGCCGTGGTCGGACCGAACGCGCCGGACGCGTAGCCATCAGGAGTCTTGGCCGGACCGGCGTAATAGACTGGATGGTTCTTGAAGTAATCCGGCAGCGGCTCGCCCTTCTCCAGCCGCTCGCGCAATTTGGCGTGCGCGGAGTCACGTGCGACGATCATGGTGCCGGTCATCGATACGCGCGTCTTGATCGGATGCTTTGAGAGCGTAGCCAGGATATCCTTCATCGGCTGATTGAGATCGATCTTGACGACGTCGCCGCCAAGCGACTGCTCGACCTGCGGCAGATACTGCGCGGGGTTATGCTCGAGCTCCTCCAGGTAGACGCCGTCCTTGGTGATCTTGCCGAGCACCTGGCGGTCCGCCGAGCAGGACACGCCAAGCCCGATCGGCAATGAAGCGCCATGGCGCGGCAGCCGGATCACGCGCACGTCGTGGCAGAAATACTTGCCGCCGAACTGCGCGCCGACCCCGAGAGACTGCGTCATCTTGTGGATTTCCTGCTCCATCTCCAGATCGCGGAACGCGTTGCCGTCGGGCGAGCCATGCGTCGGCAGCGCGTCGAGATAGCGGGCGGACGCGAGCTTCACCGTCTTCATGCAGAGCTCGGCCGAGGTGCCGCCGATCACGATGGCGAGGTGATAAGGCGGGCACGCCGCGGTGCCGAGCGTGAGGATCCTCTCCTTCAGGAATGCCAGCAGCCTATCCTTGGTCAAGACAGACGGCGTCGCCTGGAACAGGAAGCTCTTGTTGGCAGAGCCGCCGCCCTTGGCCATGAACATGAACTTATAGGCATCATCGCCCTCGGCGTAGATCTCGCACTGCGCCGGCATGTTGTTGGCGGTGTTCTTCTCCTCGTACATCGACAGCGGCGCCACCTGCGAATAGCGCAGGTTGCGGCGCAGGTAGGCGTCGCGCGCGCCTTCCGACAGCGCCGCCTCGTCATCGCCCTCGGTGATGACGTTGCACCCCTTCTTGCCCATGATGATCGCGGTGCCGGTGTCCTGGCACATCGGCAGCACGCCGCCGGCGGCGATATTGGCGTTCTTGAGGAAATCGAACGCCACGAACTTGTCGTTGTCGCTGGCTTCCTTGTCGTCGAGGATATTGCGAAGCTGCTTGAGGTGCCCCGGCCGCAGGTAATGGTTGATCTCGCCGAAGGCGGCCTCCGACAGCGCCCGCAGCGCCTCGCGCGACACCACCAGCATGTCCCGTCCCAGCACCTTCTCGACCCGCACGCCTTCCGCCGTGACCTTCTTGTACGGCGTCGTGTCCTGCCCCAGCGGGAACAGCGGCGTGTGCTTATAAGGCGGAACAGGCTTGGACTGGTCGGGGAAAGCGGTGGGAGCGTTCATGGGCATGATCTCGGGTTGGGGCCGGGAACCTCGGCCCGGCATCTAGAGCCGTTCTAAGCATTTTTGCCGTAAAGGAAAGGCGTGGGAACGCTAGCCAGCGATCCGGGGCACCTGCGGTCTCGCGCAGGGCTGGCCGCCGCATATTGACGCAACCCGCTCGACCCTGCATTGAACCCGTGTGGTTTTCCATGCCGGCAGGGGGCATCCGTGACCAGAACACTCGTATTGCGTCTTCGAGGCGCAGCGCTCGCCGCCGTGCTGGGGCTTTTCTCCGCCCTCGCCGCATTGCCGGCACACGCCGACCAGTGCGACGACATCGCCAAGCAGCTCGCCAGCCAGATCGACGGCCTCAAGGTCAACTTCAAGGCCGCCAACATCGTCTATCTGACCCATCCCGCGACCAGGGAATTGTCGCTCGGCTGCCGCGGCAAGAGCTACTCCGTCGAGCTCTATGCCAAGGGCGACCGGAAGCCGAAGCCGGAATTCTATCAACTGGTCAGCTCGGCGGCGGCGATCATCTTCACCGTGCCGAAGGACGACACCACGACCGGCGCCACGCGCTGCCTGAAGCGCATGGGCCTGTTGCGCGGCGACAAGGTCAGCATGCGCTTCCGCCGCCTCAACATGGACTGCACGCGCACCAAGACCGAGGCATCGATCGCGATCACCCGCGGCAAGGACGAATAGCGCTTCCGCGACCTGCTGACCGGACCGAGCCGTTGCGTTATCATGCTTTCCCCGGGATGCGGTGAGGAAGAACGATGCCTGACAGCAAAACCTATACCGGCGGATGCCATTGCGGACAGGTACGTTTCGAATGCACCTCCGATCTTGCCATGGTGACCAATTGCAACTGCTCGATCTGCACCAAGAAGGGCCTGCATTTCGCCTTCCTGCCGCCGAGGAGTTTTCAGCTCCGCGCCGGCGAGGAGAACTTGAAGGAATATCTCTTCAACCGGCACGCCATCCGCCATCAATTCTGCATCGACTGCGGCGCCGAGGTGTTTGCCTACGGCAAGAAGCCCGACGGCACTGATGTGGTGGCGCTGAACGTGAGCTGCATCGACGGCATTGAGTTGTCGAAGCTCGCGATGACGCCGTTCGACGGCAAGAACAGTTGATGTCGTTTCATGCACCGTCATGCCCGGGCTTGTCCCGGGCATCCACGTTCTTGGCAATCGAAACCGTGGATGGCCGGGTCAAGCCCGGCCATGACGAGCGGATAGAGCGACGCTTCAAAGATCCAGTTCCTTGTACCGGCGGAAGATGCCCTGCTCGTTGAACGGAATCCGCCGCTCGCTTGCCAGATAGGTCTTGATGTTCGGCCGCTCGGCGACGCGATCGCGCAATTCGACCAGGCGGGGAATGTTCTCCTCGAACGCCTGCATGTGCTTCGGGAAGGCATAACGGAGGCCCTCCACGATCTGGAACAGCGACAGATCGACATAGGTCAGGCGGCGGCCGCTGACGTAAGCACCGCCATTTGCCTCCACGATATCTTCGAAGTAGCCAAGATATTTCGGCACCCGCTCCTTCCAGAATTCCGTGGTGCGCTTCTTCGCCGGCGCCTTCTGGTCCTCGTAATAGAGGCTCGGCCCGAGCGGGTGATGGGTGTCGTGAACTTCCAGCACGAGATCGGCAATCGTGAGCTGCATTTGATGCACCCAAAGCCGTGCCGCTTCGGCCTTCGGCGCCAGGCCATGGCGCGGGCCGAGAAAGAACAGGATGTTGGCAGTCTGCCCGATCACGAGCTTGCCGGCCTTGAGGAACGGCGGCGCGAAGGGCGGCGTGCCCTTGCCCGCTTCCATCATCGCCATCATCGCGCTTGTGCCGCCTGCGCCACGCGCCACATCGTCATAATCAGCACCCGCATCCTCCAGCGCGAGTCGCACATATTCGCCGCGGCCCTGGATGTCGGGCCAGTAGTACAACTGATAGCGCATGGACGATGCCTCCCCAGTGACAAGCTCATGACAACACCACACTCCTGTGGCCGGCGCTCTGCTGCCCCGTGATCGCAATTGTTTGCAAACGCGCGACGATGTTAGCCTGTTCCGATCTTGGAACATCCGATTCCCGATCGGATAGGAGAATATTGATGGCGGATAGCAAGAAGAAGCGCGGCGCTGGTGATCGCGCGCGGATCGCGTTGGGCGAAGCTTATGAGGTCGCCTACTGGTCAAAAAAGTTCAAGGTCACGCCGGCCGAGCTGAAATCCGCCGTCAAGAAAGTCGGACATTCCGCCAAGAAGGTGGAAGCCTACTTCAAGGAGCAGAAGCACCTCGCCGCGGACCGTGCGCGGATTGCGGTAAGCGAGCCCTATGAAGTGCGCTACTGGTCCAAGAAGTTCAAAGTCACACCGGCCAAGTTGAAGGCCGCGGTCGCTGCCGTAGGCCATTCGTCGAAGAAAGTCGCGGCCTATGTGGCGAAGAAGAAAACAGCTCCCAAGAAGGTAGCAAAGAAGAAAGTCGCGAAGAAAAAAGCCACCAAGAAGGCCGCCTGAGCACTTGCTGGAGCATGGTGCGATGAGGTCGAATCGTGTCCGCGATGGCGCTGCGTCCCTTCACCTCTCCCGTAGGGAGAGGTCGGCGTGTAACGCCGGGTGAGTGGATTTGCTCTATCGAGGGGCCGCACCCCCTCACCCGCGCCTTCGGCGCGACCTCTCCCTAGGGAAGAGGTGAACTTGCAGCGAGACTGATTCAGCCAAGAGACATCACGCGCTGGCGCATGATCCGATTGGATGGAATCGGATCATGCTCCAGGCGGCCGAGATTGGCGGCATGGACTTCAGTTCACGGCGAAGCAGTACAGCAAGCCGTCGCCGCCGGTGCTCTTCAAGTCAGCCTGCGAGCAGCCACCGTCGGGGCCGCGCGAAGGATGCGACGAGTTCCAGGACTTCGATGGCTCGTCGTCGCGCAGGCCGATCCGGTCGGAATGGCCGACGATGGCGGTGCCTTGCGTGCTGCTCGTCCAGTTCTTGCAGGTGCGATCCTCGCCGGCGGCAAACGCCGTGCCGTCCGCTTGCGAGCCGGTCAGCACGTCGTGACGGTTCGGCGTGTCGCCGCGGCCATTGATGACCTCGCCTTTTTCGGAAAGCGCGGTCTGCTTGGTGAGATTGTTGCCGGCGCCGTGGAGGTCGGCGACATCCTTGGCGACCACCACCCCCTTCACATTCTGCCACGGCCCTTTGCCGATGCGGTCGCGCGCGTTTATGGCCGGCTGGCCGTCGGCCGCCTGTGTCGAGAGATAGGCGTGCGAGGTTTTCGGCGCGCCGAAGCCCGCCGCCTGCGCCAGCGTCTGGCAATGATTGTCGGCACCCGCAAGCCCACCGAGATTACCGCCATTGCCGATGCCGTTGCTGGTCAGGAAGAAGCTCGCGTTGGCCGACTGCGCCTGCGCCGGTTGCACCGCGAAAGCGGCGAGTGCGAAACATGTCGGCACGATGATGGCACGGATATTCATTTGCTCCTCCTGATTGTTCTTGGCTTCCGACATCAACCCGTAGCGGCACTGATTATTCCGACGCTGTGACCGCGAAAATGAATCGCGCAAAGCAAAAGGCGCTGCGGAATGAACCGCAGCGCCTCGATGTTACGTTATCTAGCGGACGATCAGTTCGCCTGCTGGATCGCCGAGAGTTCCCAGTCGCTGCCGCGCCGGCGCACGAAGGTCCAGACCTCCGTCACTTCCTGC
Source organism: Bradyrhizobium elkanii WSM2783 (assembly GCF_000472865.1). Lineage (GTDB taxonomy): Bacteria > Pseudomonadota > Alphaproteobacteria > Rhizobiales > Xanthobacteraceae > Bradyrhizobium > Bradyrhizobium elkanii_A. Next base: position 44,009 of record NZ_AXAP01000011.1, read on the forward strand.
GGCTGCTCGCTGCCGGCGACCGGCCGGCTGGTGGTGCGGTCGAGCGTCTGGTCGACCAGCGAGAACCGCATCGCCACGGTGGCGTAATCGGACTCGCCCTCGCGCCAGGCTTCGGCAAGATCGCCCTGCAGCAGTTTCACATTCGTCACCTTGTTGACGACGTTGCGAGCCTTGTTCTCCTCCAGGTCCTTGGAGAAGTAGGAGACCATTTCGGGCGTCGCGAGCGAGTGCAGCTTGCCGACATCCTCATTTGACCATGCAGCCTGGACCTCGCCGAGCAGGCGCTCGAAGGCCTCATAGTCGGCCGGCGCGATTTCCAGAGGTGCGTTGGCCGATCCGAGACCGAAACCCATGCCCGAGCGATAATTCGGCTGCGGGCCCACGCCGGGTGCAGGTGTCGGTCCGCCGGCATAGGCGGCGGCCGGTGTCTGGCGGCGCTGCCACCACGACATCGCGAGCCGCACCACCAGCACGATCAGGCCGATCTGCAGCAACAGGCCGAGGATCGAGGTCAGGCCGCCGAGGCCGGAGAGTAGGCCACCACCGAACAAGAGGCCGAACAGGCCGGCGCCGAGGAAGCCCGCGGCGAGGCCGCCGAGCAGGCCGCGGCCCATGCCGCCCCGGTTGAACAGGCCGCCCGAATTCGCGGCCGGCGAGTTCATGCCGGTGCCAGGCTGGCTATAGGTGCGGTTGAACGGTTGCGTCGCGCCGGGCGCCGTGTTGGTGCTGGGCGGCGCGGAAAAGCTCCGCGAGCCGCGGGAACCGGAGCCGAAGCCGCCGCCGGCGCGAGCGTCGGCCGCCGAGATGCTGATAGCCGTGAGGGGCAGCGCCAGCGCGATCGCGACCGCGATAGCCCGAACAATTCCGCGCGTGTGTTGCGTGAAATTCATCTGTGTTTCCTTGAATCCCCGAAATGGAGAAAGTGGCACTAAGATGGGCACGGCCGCCCAAAAGGGAAGCCGTAAACGGGAACAACCACTGCGGCCCTCAGTCGCGGGGATGTGACAAAAGCCCGTCTTTTCACGGGTTTTAGCGGCTTCTTAACCCTGTCATTGCGACCGGAGCGAGGCGCTGCAGACTGCCACTACGGAGGGCAGGTTGCTTCGTCGCCTCCCCTGGCGATGACGTTATTGCAGCGTCATCGTCTCCTTCACGGCAGCGACGAGCTGCGTCAGCGTGAAGGGCTTTGGCAGGAAGGCGAACTGCTGGTTCTCCGGCAGGCTCTTCTCGAACGCATCCTCGGCATAGCCGGAGACGAAGATGATCTTCAGATCCGGATTGCGGCTGCGCATCTCCTTCAAGAGCGTCGGGCCATCCATCTCGGGCATCACCACGTCGGAGACGACGAGGTCGATCTCGCCATTCTTCTCGTCGAAGGCTTCCATCGCCTCGACGCCGTTGGACGCCTCGATCACGCTGTAGCCGCGCGAACGCAAGCCGCGGGCGTTCAGTGAACGCAGACCATCCTCGTCCTCGACCAAGAGGATCGTGCCCTGCCCGGTCAGGTCGGGTTTCGGCTTCGGCGGCTCGGCTGCCGCTTCCTTGGCCGCGCCATTGGTCGGCTGCGGCTCCGGCGCGACCTCCTGCTCGGGCCGGTGGCGCGGCAGGAAGATGCGGAACGTGGTGCCCTCGCCGGGCGTGGAATCGACATATACGAAGCCGCCGGTCTGCTTGACGATGCCGTAGACCGTCGACAGGCCGAGCCCCGTGCCTTTGCCGACCTCCTTGGTCGAAAAGAACGGCTCGAAGATCTTGTCGATGATCTCAAGCGGAATGCCGGTGCCGGTATCGGTGATGTCGATCCGCACATAGTCCGCCGCCGGCAGGCCCTTGTAGGCGAGCTGGCCCGCTTCCTCCGCCGCCACGTTCTGGGTCTTGATGATCAGCTTGCCGCCATCAGGCATCGCATCGCGCGCGTTGACGGCGAGGTTGACGACCACCTGCTCGAACTGGGAGACGTCGACCTTCACCGGCCAGAGGTCGCGCCCGTGCACGAGGTCGAGCTTCACCTTCTCGCCGATCAGCCGGCGCAGCAGCATGGTCAGGTCGGATAGTGCGTCGCCGAGATCCAGCACCTGCGGCCGCAGCGTCTGGCGGCGCGAGAAGGCGAGCAGTTGCCGCACCAGCGTCGCCGCGCGGGTCGCGTTCTGCTTGATCTGCATGATGTCCTGGAACGACGGATCGGTCGGCTTGTGTGCGTTCAGCAGGAAATCGTTCGCCATCATGATGGCCGACAGCACGTTGTTGAAATCGTGCGCGATGCCGCCGGCCAGTTGGCCGACCATATCCATCTTCTGCGACTGATTGATCTGGTTTTCCAGCGTGCGCCGCTCGGTGGTCTCGAGCATGTAGACGATCGCGGCCTCGGCATCGCGCTCGTCCTCCTCCACCGCGGTGATGAAGAACTGGCCCCAGCGTTCCTTGGCGCCGTCGAGCATGACCTCGACCGGCGCGATGTCGCCCCTGCCCTCGGCGGCCTGGTTGATCGCCGCGATCACCAGGCTGCGGTCGCGCGGATTGACCGCGCGGAAGATCGACTTGGCGGCAGCACCATCCGCACTCAGGCCTTGCGCCAGCTTGGCATAGCGCGCATTGGCGCGCACGACATTGCCGCCGCGGTCGACGGTCGCGATCGCCATCGGCGTATGGTCGAAGAAGCGCATGAAGCGCACTTCGGCGGCGCGCTCGGGATCGTGATGCTCGTCGCGGGCGCGGCTGATGACGAGCGTGCGCGAAGCCCCGCGCGCGCCATCGGCGCCGAAGGCGAGCTTGTGATAGAGCCGCACCGGCATCGGCTTGCCGCTGCGCATCCTGAGATCGATGTCGAAGACTTCGGTCTTCACCTCACCCGGCGCCGGCACGATCGAGGTCAGCAGTGCCGCGCCGTCGCCGGACACGATGTCGGTGAGCTTCACGCCGCCCGAGCCGATCTCGGCGAGGTCGTAGTCGAGCCAGTTCGCGAGCGTCGCGTTGACATAGGCGATCTCGCCGGACGGCGTGACCGAGAAGAAGCCGCAAGGCGCGTGATCGAGATATTCGATCGCGTGCTGCAGTTCCTTGAACACGTCCTCCTGGCGCTCGCGGTCGCGGGTGATGTCGGCGATCGACCACACCGCATACTTCTGTTCGCGCTTGCTCTGGCCGAGCGGGCGCACCCGCATCCTGAGCCACCGCCCCTGGAGGCCGTCATGGCCGGCGATGCGGACCTCCTCCTGCTGCCGCTTGCCTTCGCGCGCGGCCTTGAGCAGGCGGAACACGGCCTCGGAGACATCCGGATTGCCGATGAAGACGCGCTCGACCGGCCGCACCTCCTGCGGGCTCGAGGCCCCCGTCAGCGCGAGATAGGCGGCATTGGAATAGACCACCTGTCCGTGCGAATCCGTGACCGCCAGCCCGTCATAGGCGTGGTTGGCGATCCGGCCCATCACGGGGTCGTCGGTGGAACGGTCGGAGAAACGGACGATTCCGGCGGCAAAGGCGAAGAGGCTAAACAGCCCGACCATGGCGAGCAGCGCCAGCACGCCAAGGATATAGGGCTGCGCCTGGCCGCGGCCGATCGTCATCAGCGCGACCGCCACCGCGACGAGGCCGGCCGCCACCAGCAGCACCAGAACAATGCTGCCGCTCCGCCGCGCCGGTTCGTGGGCCACGAACGGCTCGGCAGCCTGGTTGTGATCGGTCTCGGCGGTCATTGACTGAAGCTGCCCGTCGGCGGTGAAGGCGCGCAGATTCGCCCGTCCTCCTGAGTGCCTCAATCGGAGCTTGGAGCGCAAGTCCATCAGGCCGCGATTTCCCAGGTTAAGCCCATCTCAGGCCGCTTTCGTTCCATTCCCGGAGTCCCATGCCGCGTCAGCTTCGCTGTCCCGACAGCCCGCGACGCTTCAGGCCCATGACGTAGCCGATGATTTCGGCGACCGCGTGGTAGTGTTCGACCGGAATTTCCTCGTCGATATCGACGGTTGCATAGAGCGCGCGGGCCAGCGGCACGTTCTCGACGATCGGGATGTCGTGATCCTTGGCGATCTCCCTGATCTTGAAGGCGATGATGTCGACACCCTTGGCAACGCAGACCGGCGCCTGCATGTCGCGGTCGTAGGCGAGCGCCACCGAATAGTGGGTCGGGTTGGTGATGATCACGCTCGCCTTGGGAACCGCGGCCATCATCCGCTTCTTCATGCGCTGCTGCCGCAACTGGCGGATGCGCCCCTTGATGTGCGGATCGCCTTCCGACTGCTTGAACTCCTCCTTCATCTCCTGCACCGACATCTTCTGCCGCTCGTACCATTGCCGGTACTGGAAGAAGTAGTCGGCGATCGCGACCGCGGCGAGCATCGCCACCACAGCGCCCAGCAGGTGCAAGGTCAGACTGGTGGTGGCGGGCAGGATCGAGGCGACGTCGATTCTAAGCAGCGATTCCAGCCGGTGCCACTCCGGCCACAGCACCGCCGTCATGACCGCGCCGAGCGCGACGACCTTGAAGATGCCCTTGAGGAAATTCGCCGCCGCCTGCTTGCCGAAAATGCGCTTGAAGCCGGCGCCGGGCGAGATCTTGCTGAATTTCGGCGTCAGCGACTCCGTCGACCACACCAGGCGGTGCTGGATCATGTTGCCGGCAATCGCCGCCAGCATCAGCATCAGCAGCGGCACGCCGATTGCCGCGATGACAGCGATCACGAGCGTCTGCATCAGCGACATCAGCCCCGGGCCGTCGGTCCTGATCATCCAGGAATTGGCGATCAGGTTGCGCAGCGGCGTCAGGATGCCTGCTGCCGTCGAGGTCGAGAAGGTCGACAGCACCAAGGTGCCGCCAGCGATCACGAACCAGGTGTTGACCTCCTGGCTCTTGGCGACATCGCCCTTCGCATGTGCGTCATCGAGACGTTTTTGCGTAGGGTCTTCTGTTTTGTCGTCGCTATCCTCGGCCATCGCGCTTCCTTAATGGCGGCTCCCTATTTCAGCGGCGTCAGTTGGTGCATGACGCCGATGAAGTATTCGAGATAGGTCCCCATCATCGCCGCGATCACTACGGCGAGGATCAGGAACCCGGCGAGGATCGAGAGCGGCACGCCGACGAAATAGACCTGCATCTGCGGCATCAGCCGCGCCAGCACGCCAAGCCCGATATTGAAGACGAGACCGAATACGAGAAACGGCGCCGACAGTTGCAGGCCGATCTTGAAGGCTTCCGCGAAGGCGCGCGTCGCCAGCGCCGCGACGTCGCCGGTCGGCATCGTCGCGCCCGGGGAGAAGATCTTGTAGCTCTCGTTCAGCGCCGCGAGCACCAGATGATGGGTGTCGGTCGCAAACAACAGCGTCATGCCGAGGATCGTGAGGAAGTTGCCGATGAGCTGGCCCTGCTGGCCCTGCGTCGGATCGATCGCAGTGACGAAGCCGAGCCCGAGCTGTTGGGCGATCACCGAGCCCGCGACTGCAAGCGCCGACAACGTCACGCGCGCGGTCGCCCCAAGCACGATGCCGATGACGATCTCGTGCACCATCAACACCATCAGCGACGTCACCGACGTGATGTCGACATGATAGTCGGCGCGGTGCAGCGGCAGGATGATCAGCGTCAAGAGCAGCGCGATCCCGAGCTTGATACGCGCCGGGATATTGCTCTCGCCGAATCCCGGCAGCAGCATCACCATCGCCCCCATGCGGGCAAACACCAGCACGAAGGTCGCGGCGAGCGCCGGCAGCAGGGATACGTCGATGCGCATAGTTTACGCACAGTGCATCAACCGCCGATGATTCGCGACGATATCCGCAGCATGTGGGCGTGCATGGCGTCAGCCATGAACGGCAGCGCCAATAGCATTGTCACGAAGATCGCGAGGATCTTCGGCACGTAGATCAGCGTCTGTTCCTGGATCTGCGTCAGCGCCTGGAACAGCGACACGATCACGCCAACCACGAGGCCGACGATCATCAAGGGCGACGACACCACCACGATGGTCCAGATCGCATCGCGCGCCACGTCGAGGGTTTCAGCACCGGTCATTTTCATTTCCTCTCTGTCTCCCCTCATGGTGAGGAGGCGCGCAGCGCCGTCTCCGGACGATGCTTCGCGTCGCCTTGGGAACCATGAAGCCCCGATCTCGCCCGTGGCCATCCTTCGAGACGCCGGCTGCGCCGGCTCCTCAGGATGAGGAGCGAACTAGATCGGCATCTTCATGATGTCTTCATACGACTGGATCACCCGGTCCCGCACCGACACCAGAGTTGAGACCGCGACGTCGGTCTCGGCGACCGCGGTCACCACGTCCATCACATTGGCCCGGCCCGAGGTCATCGCCACGGTCTGGGCGTCGGACTTGCGGCCGGCATCCATGACGCTGCCGATGGCTTCCTTCACCAGCGCGCCGAACGAGGGGCCTGCGGTCTCGCCGCCCTTCTCGGCACCGCCCCGCTCCATCATGCGGGCGAGACTGGCATAGGCATTGGCGGCAACTGTCGGTGTGGCCATGTTGGATCGCTTCCTGTTTCTTAGGACTTGAGGATATCGAGCGTGCGCTGGATCATCCGCCGCGTCGCGCTGATGATGTTGAGGTTCGCCTCATAGGAGCGCTGGGCGTCGCGCATGTCGGTCATTTCGACCAGCGGATTGACGTTGGGATATTTCACGTTGCCGGTCGCATCCGCCGCCGGATTGCTCGGCTCGTATTTGACGCGGAACGCCGACTGGTCGGGCCGCACTCTGCCGAGCGTCACCACCTTGGCATCCAGCGTCCGGTCGAGTGCGGAGGAGAAGGTCGGCACCTTGCGGCGGTAGGGATCGCCGCCCGCGGTCTGCGCCGTCGAATCGGCGTTGGCGATATTTTCCGAGATCACCCGCATCCGTCCGGCCTGCGCGCGCAGGCCGGAGGTGGCAATCGTCATCGAGCGGGCGAAATCGCTTCCATCGTCGGCCATGATCCCTTCTCCCTAAAAACCTGTCAGCGCCTGCCGATGGCGGTTTTGATCAATCCGAGGCTGCGGCTGTAGAGCGAGGTCACCGCCGCATAGTCCATCTGGTTGGCGGAGACCTTCAGCATCTGCTCTTCCAGGTTGACGGCGTTGCCGGCCGGCCTGGTCATGAAGGCGTTCTTTCCGCCGTCATGGTCGAAATTCTCCGGCGCGCCGGAGGCCGCGATATGGCCGGAGGCGGTCCGCATCATCGGCAGCGTGCCCATCGATCCGCCGACCGGCGCGCCATTGCGGCCGAAGGTCGGCTCGACCAGGTCGCGCGGCCGAAAGTTCGGCGAATCCGAATTGGAGACGTTCTCGGCCAGCACCCGCTGGCGCTCCTGATGCCACTGCATCTTGGTGCGCAGCGCCGACAGGATCGGTAGATCGTTGATGGCCATGCCGCGCCCCCGTTAACCTCTGGGGCCGTCCCCGAGGTAGGCAGAATTTGCCCGGTGTATGGTTAACGGCTGGTTAAATTGTTCCGGGAGGCCGTGGGCAGGCCTCCGAATCATCCGGAAGTGCACATTTTCGCCACGATGGCTGCGTTAACCAGCGCGCGCAGGTGGGCTTAGAAGTCGTTTTGGAACAATCGATTCTTGGTCTATTAGTAAACATGGGCGGCGTGACTGCCGTGGGGAATTAAGAAATAAGGCTGATCTCGGGCGTGATTCGCTGATCGGATCGCTTCAGCCCGCATCCGTCGACGCCAGCATGAAAGCAGGGCCAGATGGCCGGGGACAGTAATATGCAGATCCTGTGGTTCCTCTTTGCGTTCATCGCCGTATTGGCGCTGATCGGTCTGGCCGCATGGCTGGTCCGCCGCTTTGCGGGCAACCGCCTCGGAGCCAACACCAACCGCGGGCGGATGCCGCGGCTGGCGGTGATCGACGCGGCCGCGGTCGATGGGCGGCGCCGCCTCGTGCTGGTCCGCCGCGACAATGTCGAGCATCTCCTCATGATCGGCGGCCCCACCGACATCGTCGTCGAACCCAATATCGTCCGCGCGTCGGCCCGCGACCAGGCGCCGCCGCGTCCGGTCATCCCCAGCGCCGAGCCGCCACCGCGGGTTGCGCCGCTCCCGGATGCCGCGTGGGCCGAGGCCGAAAGCGCCCGCACCGAGATCTTCGATACGCCGGAGCCGACGATGCCTGAGCCGCCGCCGCGGCCCGCGCGCCCGTCTTTTGCCGAAGAGCTCCGCCGTCCGGCCGGCCCGCCGCTGACAGAGCGACGCGATCCGCTCACCGGCTTCACGCCGGAGCCGATCGGCAGCCGCCCCGAGCGCACCGAACCGCGGTCGGAGCCGATCCCGCCGCGCGTGCCCCGCACCGAGCCCCTGATCCCGCGCCCGCCCCGCACGACCGAGCCGAAGATCGCGCCGCTGCGCACCCCCGAGCGTGCCGCAGCACCCACACCGCCGCCTCCGTCTCCGCCATCTCCTCCTCCGCCGCCGCCGGACACATCCAGCGCCGACGCCAATCTCGCCGAGATGGCGCAGCGGCTCGAGGCCGCGCTGCGCCGTCCGCCGAGCGAAGCTGCCGCGCCGCCGGTGGCGCCCGAGCCGGCACCTGCACCGCGCCCCGCACGCAGCGAACCTCCGCCCTCACCTGCGCCGCAGAAGAGCGGCTTTGAGAATCTCGAAGACGAGATGGCCTCCTTGCTCGGCCGCCCGAAGAACCCTTCGTGAGGCCGCCGAAGTTTCCGCGTAGAGTTTTATTCACCGCCGTCCTGATCGCCGCCAGCTCGCTGGCGGCGCCTGCGCTTGCGCAGGACATCAGCATCAATCTCGGCCAGGGCAATGGCGGCGTCACCGAGCGCGCGATCCAGTTGATCGCGCTGCTCACCGTGCTCTCGATCGCGCCGTCGATCCTGATCATGATGACGTCGTTCACGCGCATCGTCGTGGTGCTGTCGCTGCTCCGCACCGCGCTCGGCACCGCGACCGCGCCGCCGAACTCCGTGATCATCGCGCTGGCGATGTTCCTGACCGCGTTCGTGATGGGCCCGGTGCTGCAGAAATCCTATGACGACGGCATCCGCCCGCTGGTCGCCAACCAGATCGGCGTCGAGGACGCGCTGCAGCGCGCCTCCGTCCCGTTGCGCGGCTTCATGCAGAAGAATGTGCGCGAGAAGGACCTCAAGCTGTTCATGGATCTCTCCGGCGAGCCGCCGCCCGCGAGCCCGGAAGAGATGTCGCTGCGCATCCTCGTCCCCGCCTTCATGATCTCCGAATTGAAGCGCGCCTTCGAGATCGGCTTCCTGCTATTCCTGCCCTTCCTCATCATCGACCTCGTGGTCGCCTCCGTCCTGATGTCGATGGGCATGATGATGCTGCCGCCGGTCGTGGTGTCCCTGCCGTTCAAGCTGATCTTCTTCGTGCTGGTCGACGGCTGGTCGCTGGTCGCCGGCAGCCTGGTGCAGAGCTACGGGGGATAGCGCGACGAACTACGAGCGCGCGCGATCGCCCAATAGGCCGACCACGAGATCGACGGCGAGCGCTGTGATGATGGCGGCGGCTCCGATCATGAACAGGAGCGCGTAGTTGCCGCCGGTCTGCTCGAAGCAGTAGGACAGGCCATAGGCGCCGCCGGCCTGAAACAGCGCAAAGCTCGTGGTTGCTTGCGCCCAGGCCGCGCCCTGCGCGGCGCTGTTGTGCGGAACGAGTTCATGGATGCGGCCGAGCGTCAGCGGCACGATGCCGGGGGTGAAGGCGCCAGCGATCACGCTCGAGACGATCATCGCGGCCGGAGCCACGCTGACCGCAGGCAGCACGATGGCAACCGCCTGCACCAGGAAGGCGACGCGCAGCGCCGGGCCGAAGCCCGCACGGTCGGCGAGATGCCCGGTCACGAGCGGACCCGCGATCGCGCCGATGCCGTAGAGCACCCAGTATTGCGAAGCGGCCGGAATCCCCTGCCCCAGCCCGCGCGCCACGAAGTCGACCAGGAAAACCATGTGCGGCACCAGCGCCAGGGCGTTGAGGCCATACTCCGCATACAGCGCGCGGATCGCCAGTGATCGCGGCCGCGATGCTATGCGATGTTGAGCTACGGCTTTCGCGCCGCGGACCTCGGCCGGCCAGGCCTTCCAGCTCGCCAGGGTCAGCAGCACGGACAATATCCCAAGTCCATACCAGGCCTCTTGCAGCCCTTGCCGCAGCAACAACGGCACGAGCGTGCCGGACGCCGCAACGCCGAGGCCCACGCCGGCGAAGATCACGCCACCGACCACGCCCTTCTTGTTCGGCGGCGTATGCGGCAGGATCGTCGACGCCGCAAGCACCATGATCACGCCTCCGGACAGACCGGCAAGAAAGCGCCACACGAAGAACCAGGCGAACGAGATCGGCACCGAGCAGGCAAAGCAGCAGAGCGATGCAAGCACCATCATCGCGCGCAGCGAGCGCACCGCCCCGATGCGAGCGCCGACCTGGCGCGCGATAATCGCGCCGCCGAGATAGCCCGCAAGATTGGCAGCGCCGAGATAGACGACATCGGCCGGACTGAACCATTTTGCCGCGATCAGCGCCGGGATCAGCGGCGTGTAGGCGAAGCGCGCCAACCCGAGACCGACCAGCGAGGCGCAAAGCCCCGCCGCAGCCGACAGCCAGACCGGCCCGCCTTCATGATGATGATTGGCCGCGGCTGAATGCGGATGACGGTGAGCGTGGGTGCTTGACATCGACATCGGTTAAGCCGCCTCGCCGACGGAAAAGGAAATGGTTAGTTCTGATTCCTGCCATCGCCGACGGAGATGGCTGGATCGCGCTCGAATTAGCGACCGGCGCTCTGGCCACCATCGACGTGCAGAATCTCGCCGGTGAGGAAGGATAAAATCTCTTAAATACATGTTGGCGAGCGGCGGCTCGAAGGGAGCCGCACGCTGCCAATGCTTGACGTCATCACCAGCCGTAAGTGTAGCCGGGATAGGAGTAGTAATAGCTCGGATAGCTCCAATATGAATTATAGGTCGGGTAGGCCCAATACGAATTATAGGTGGGATAGCCCCAGTACGAGTTATAGGTGGGATAGCCCCAGTACGAAGGATAATCCCGACGCACCAGATAGCGCACGTCCATCGTCACGGCTGGTACCGCCGCCTTGATCGACATGCCATTGATCGGCGCAGCAGACGATTTGGCCGTGGCGGCCGCTGCGAGAGGGACAGCAATTGCGACTGCAATCGCGAGCCTGCGGACTTGAATCTTCATGGAAGCTCCTTTCGTGTTAGAAGTGACCATCCACCAGCGACGATGATGGCGCAGGACGCCTACAGAAAGATTTCGGAAATCCGGAATTGCGTTACGTGGGTAACTGGTGGTGGCACGAAGCCAACTCCCACAACCGCCACCGATCTGCGGCGGGGGATTACGACTACACGCCGTAGCGAGCCGGCGCTCGTCACGGATAACAGCGCAGCCGGTCAGTTCTTGAAGTCATATTGCTTGCTGAGGTGATCGCCGACCTGGACCAGCATCGCCACGCATTCGGGATAACCCGGCTTAGCCACCGTCGCGGCGTCGGCGGCCGCACGAAATTCCCAACTGTCGCCGTCACGGATCACGGAGATCACGATGCCATCAGGGCAATCGGCATGGACCTTCAGCTCGGCTCTTGCCATCTCGATGAGTTCGGCTTCGGTCTTGGTCGGCTTGCTCATGGTGACGACATCCTCCGGCGATTTGCGTGGCCGCCGCAAATTGCCGCCTAAACGCGGCGCTGTCGAGAGGACGATCGTCGTCACACAACCGCGAGATTCACGTTAGTGTTTGCGAGCGTGCTTCACCTCCCCTTGAAAAGGGGAGGTCGGTTTTGCGCGTGCAACGCGCAAAACCGGGTGGGGATCCGGTCTCTCCACGAACGCCGTCGCCCGTGGCTAACCCCCACCCCTCCCTCCCCCTTTCAGGGGGAAGGAGAAGGAGCAGGGTACTACCTTGCCGCGCTGGTGCGCTTGGTGCCGACGATCGCAGGCAGCGCTTCGGGATCGGCTTTCGTGCCGGGCACCGTGCCGGTCGCGATCGGATCGGGCAGCGGCGCGCGGGCGGTGGCGTCGGGGAAGCGGAGCTTCATGTCGCGGATGAAGCCGTCGAGCGTATCGACTCTGGCGGCCATCCTTGCGATCTCTGAGAATTCGGCGCTGTTGGCGGCAGCCGGCCTGGCTGCAATGTCGAACGCCGTTCGGTCGGCCTCGCCCGACATCAGCGGCGCATATTTCTCGCGGAAGCGGGCGAGCCCGATCGCGTCCTCGGCGAGCGCATAGCCGACCACGGCACGGATGACGTCGCCCTTCTCGGCCGCGTTCAGCGGCGTGAAGTCGCGCCAGCGGTCGCCATAATAGAGCTCGATCTGCTCGGAGGCCTCGCGCCAGTGCCGCTGCGCCCAATAGATGTCGGAACGCAGCCGGATCGCCTCGCGGCCGGGAATGTTGGAGATGATGTCGAGCGCGAGGTCATGCCGGCCGACGTCGCTCTGCGCGCGCGCCTCGAGCAGCAGTCGCTGCTGGCGCAATTCGCCCGAGAGATCCGAGATGCGGGTCAGGCGCAGCGCCGCGATCGCGCGCTCCGGCTTGCGATTGGTGAGATAGACCATGGCAAGGCGTGCGGCGACCTGCGCGCGCGCTGCGCCCTCGAGCCGCTTGTCGACCTGGTACTGCAGCAGTTCGGCGGCCTGATCCAAGAGGTCGACGCCGACGAGACGGTCGGCCAGGCGGCGGATCATCTCGTCGCCGCGGCGACCGATCGGCGTCAACTCGCGGTATTCATAGAACATCGTCAGCGCATCGATCGGCGGGATGCTGTCGCCGGCGGGCCCGAGGAAAAGCTGCGAGAACAGCGCCGACGCCGCATCCTGTGCCTGCCGCGATTCCGGCGAGTTCGGCTGCAGTTTCGTCGCGGCGCGGGTAGCCGCTAACGCCTCCGCATAGCGGCCGGTGTCGGAATAGATCTTCGCCAGGATCTGCAGCGTGCGCAGCTCGATGCTGTCGCCGCGCCACATCACCGCGAGCAGTTCGAGCTCGCGCAGGATTTCTCCTTGCGTGATCTCACCCCGCTTCTGCTTCAGTATGACCTCGAGCAATTTGCCTTCTGCCGCGGCCTGCCGATCGGGCGAGTTCGCGGCAAAGCGGTAGGCGTCGAGCGCGTCCTTCTCATAGCCGAGCGCTTCGGCGAGCCGGCCGCGCAGCACCGCGGCGGCGGGCTTCAATTCCTTCGGCAGTCCGATCACCTCAAGCTCGCTGCGGCGGCGCGCGGCACCGGCAAAATCCTTGACCTCGAGCGCGGCCCTCATCGATTCCAGCATGACGACGCGCTGCAGATCGGGCGGCAGCGTCGCGACCGAGAACTCCGCGTTCTTGAATTTCTCCCGCGCATCCGCCCATTTGCCCTGGCGCGCAAGGGCGAGCCCCTTCCACAATTGGGAATCATAGCCGTTGCCGATCAAGGGACTGGCGAGATCCTTGAGCGCGCGCTCGGGCCGGCCCATCATGATGCTGCTGGCGGCATGGATCATCAGCACGGCCGGATCCTCGGCGCCGCGCTTGCTCTCCGACAGCATCAGGTTGGCGACGCCGTGGGCTTCCTCATACATGGCGCGTGCGACGTAGAACTTGGCAAGGTTGAGCCGCGACTGCGCGAGCTGCTCGGGCGACGTGGTCGCCTCGGCGCTGGCCGTGGTCAGCCCATCGAGCCGCTTGATGAAGTTCTCCGATTGGTTGTTCTTCCATTCCTCGGCATCGAACAGCGGCTTGACCGCGGCGGTGGCGCGTTCGGCGGCAACGTCGGCCGATGACAGCGTCAGCCCGCCAGGACGTCCCAGCACCACCTTGTCGGCGCCGAGTTCGGCCGTCACGTCGTCGGAGTTCGGATGCACCACGAGGCCGTGTACGGATTCAAGCAGCGACAGCTCGACGAAATCCTGCCGACGGATGAAGCCGCGCGACGGCGGCGGCGCGGTCACGACCCACAGCATGTCGCCGGCATCGGGATCGACCAGCCGGTGCAATTGCCCGGGATTGGCCAGGGGCACGCTGACATTGGCGAGTGCGGGATCGCTGACGTTGCGCACCACCATCAAGGGCTGCGGCGGCTTCTGCACCCGGTCGGCGAAGGTCACCGTCCAGCCGGTGCCGGAGGAACGCTCGTCGGCCTCGAGCGAAGGCATCTGCGGGCGGTTGAGGCGGAAGCGGATCGCCTGCCCCTGGTCCAGCGGCAAGCGGCTGACGTCGGAGATGATGGCGCCGGCCTTGTCGCGGATCGGCGCGACATCGATCGGTTCTGAAGAATCGAACACCAGCCACACCGCATCGGCGCGACGGAACAACGCCGACGGCGTCGCTTTCTGAAAGGTGAACGTCACGCGCAAGCCGTCGCTGTCGCGCTGCGCGTCGACCGTAACAGGCTTCTCAGCGGAGGAAGTCTGTGGCGTTGCTGCAGCGGCCTGTTTCGGCGCGACATTCGCAGATGGCGGTGAAGCTTCCTTCGCGGACGCTCCTGCAGGCTGCGGCGGCTCGGCAGGCGCCGCTTGCAGTGGAGGCGGAGCCGGCGGCACCTCCTGCGCGACCTTCTCGGACGCCGGCGCGGGCGTTTCGGCGGCGGGGGGCTGCGGCTTCGCGACCGCAGGCGCCGTGCTCTCAGCCGCCACCGCGGGCTCCGCCTGCGGCGCATTTGTGCCCTGCTCGGGCTTGATGGCGATCTTGGCCTCCGCCGCGAAACTCTCTGAGGTCACCGGAGCGACCGGGGCCGGTTGCTGCAACGGCGTGGTCTCCCTGATCGCCCTGCCCTGCCCGGCCGCCACGGCGACCAGCGGCTTTGCCGGCGCGGGTGGAACGTTGGCGGCGTGCCCATCCGCTGCCGGCTTCTCCGGCTGCTGGAAGGCGACGTCGACGACGTAGTTTTTGTCCTCGCGGAAGGAACGCACATCGACTTCGCCGATCAGGTTGATGTCGACAGCTGATGTGTCGGTGTCGGAGCGCTGGTTGATCGAGGCGACGTTCGGCGGCGCCGCTACCTTGGCATCCGCGAGGTCGAAGCTGAGCACGCTGTTGAACAACAGTGTCAGCTTCTGCTCGTTCAGCACCGAGGACGCGCTGACGCCATCGGGAATTTCGAACACGAAGCGCACGAAGGTCGGCTGCACCGAAGCGCGCACGCGCACCGGCGGCTTTTTCCTGGCTGCGTCCGCCGCCCGCTGCGCGCGCAACGCACGCTCGGCCGCGCGGGCGCGCTCGGCCAGTTCGCGGATCACGTCCGTCGGCAAAGGCGGCGGCGGCCCGGCCCACTCATCGGGCAGGAAGTCGATGAAGATCCGCTCCGCCGCGGTCATCGTGTTGATCGTCACCCGCCGCGACAGCGACAGGCGGATCGCCGTTCCGTCCGGATCGCGCCGCGCCATCCCGACATAATCGGGCACAGCATCGGCCAATCTCTCCACGGGGATATCGACCGGCCGCTTGAAGCGGATCACGACGATCGAGCCGGCCGTCGACACCTCGGTTTCGACATCCTCGGTGAGCTTGAACACCAGCCGCGCAAAACCGTTCGCCGCCGAGAACGTCGCCACGCCCTTGACCGGATCGTCGGCGCGGGCGGCCGGGGCAAGTGTCAGGGAAATCAGGAGCACGGCAAGCGGCAGCAGCCGGCCCAGGCAAAGATACGCCGTCCGCGGCAAAACGCGGCCATGCGACCTTAGTCCAGCGGCAGCCCGTCGCGCCATGCCAGTTACGTCTTTCAGCCCTCAAGCCTCGAAGCAGCCACCAATGCGCCACCCCGCATCCGAATCTTGAATTGGCTCGCTTAAGGAGTTGCTAACGACGACCACTTCGAAACTTCGGGGAACGGTCCCCGAAATCGAGGAAATAGAGCAGTGCTCCGGCGGGGACATTGATGGCTATCGGGACCAGCGCGAGTACGCCCAAAGGTCATCGATGCGTTCACTGAAGACATCCGAGCCGCCTACACCGCTGAACTTCGGAAGCGGACATGCACATCGTTTCAAGCTCGGCCTTGAGTGGCTCCACCTGGTTGCCCATCCGGGCAACCATCGAGTCAGGCTCGGCAGCTCGGAACGCCCCGCTTGCACGGCTGCATGCTCATCGCCAGATCGATGACGCGCAGTTCGCCGCTGGCCGCGTCTATCAGTGCGATCGGTAAGCCGCGGAGCGCGGCGCGTCGTTAAGCTGCGTTTCGTGCAGTAAGTGTCAGTCGCATTCCAAGGGGTTTCAGCGCTTTGTCTAGCGTTTCAAGGGTTGGATTGCCTCCCTTTTTGAACGCCTTGTAGATCGCCTCTCGGCTTAGGCCAGTCTCGCGAGAGAATTCGCTCACACCGCGGGCTTTGGCAACATCGCCAATAGCTGCCGCGATGAATGACGGATCATCGATCTCCAGGGCCGCTTCAAGGTAAGCGACTTGCTCCTCTGGAGTCTTGAGGTGATCAAGGATGTTGAAGGGGGTTGTCTTGATGGCCATATCAGACCTCCTTTGCCATTCGCTTCGCGGTTTCGATGTCTCGCTTCTGTGATTTCTTGTCGCCACCGCAGAGCAAGATCACAACGGTCTTGCCGCGCTTCGTGAAGTAAACCCGATATCCCGGGCCGTGGTCGATCCGCATTTCACTCACACTGTCGCCAACCGATTTGGCATCGCCGGGGTTGCCCAACTCCATGCGGCGGATGCGGGCAACGATGCGGGCTTTGGCCTGAATGTCGCCAAGCTTAGCGAACCACGTCGAGTAAGCTTCGGTCTGGATGATCTGCATCGCGTGTACTAGGATACACACCCTGTGACTGTCAACTATAATACACAAGGAAAATCTCCAAAGTAGAAGGAAGTAGAAAGAAAACGGGAAGTGACTTCCCTTTAAGGAGATTCCGATGCGCCCCGTGGCTCGGGCGATCCTGGTTGGCGTCGCAATCCTGGCGGCCTTGCCCGCCCAGGCGCAGACCTACGATCCGCGTTACCCGATCTGCATGCAGGTCTTCAGCATTGACGGCCCTGCCATCGGCTGCGGATATACATCGATGGCTCAGTGCAAGGCGTCGGCGTCAGGCCGCGCAGCCGAATGTTTTGCCAACCCGTATTTCGCGGGCGCAGGCGCGAAAGCGCCAGCCGGGGCCCGTCGGCGGTAGCCGGGTTCCCCGCTTCATTTGTGACAAAGGCCGCAAAGCCACAGATTGAACAACGTGCTACGCTCTCCTCGCCGGGGGTTGATGTAAATCAATCGCATTCGCGTGCCATTTGCTTTGCATTCGGATGGTCATGGAGACGCAATAGAGTCGGGCGGCCATAGAGGAGAACTGCAAATGAGTGATCTTGTCGTGATCGCATTCCCAACCGAGGCGAAGGCGGAAGAAGTTCGTCAGAAATTGCTGGCCATGCAGAAGGAGTACCTCATCGAACTCGGCGATGCCGTGATCGCGGTGAAGGATCCCGAAGGCCGGGTGAAGCTGAACCAGCTCATCAACACCACCGCGGCCGGCGCGGTCGGCGGCGCTTTCTGGGGCACCCTGATCGGCCTGATCTTCCTGATGCCGCTGGCAGGAGCGGCGCTTGGCGCCGCCGGCGGCACGCTCGGCGGATATCTGACCGATGTCGGTATCGACGACAAATGGATGAAGCAGACCGCTGAAGCCATTCAGCCCGGAACTGCGGCCCTCTTCGTGCTGGCACGCAGGGTGACCGGGGACAAAGTGCTCGAAGGCCTCAGGGGCGAAGGCGGGACCGTGCTGAAGACGTCTCTCGACCACACCAAGGAAGACGCGTTGCGGGCGGCGCTGGCCGGCGCGCAAGCGGTTGTTCCTACTCCACCTGCGCCGGCTGCACCGGCTGCTTGATAGTACTGCTGCAAGCGATGCGCTGAAGTCGTCAATTCAGCTTCGGCGCGAGCATCTTGCCCTCGATCTTCGGCAGGTCGGCGGCAGGTTGCAGCTTGTCGGGACTGGCGCGGCGGGCGAGCTCGACGGTGAGCCGCTCGGCCGCTTCGGGTTGCATCAGGCCGAGGATATCAGCCATCTTGCGCGGCGCGATCTGGGACGCGATCTCGTAGAGCACGCCCATTTCCAGCCGGTCGAACACCTTCGCGGCATCCTTCGGCTTCATGCCCTCATACATCGTGACGATGCCCTTGAAGCGCGCGGCGTCGGCTTCGGCCTTCTGCGCCGCGCTGGCGCTGGTCCTGGCGTCGCTCGCCTTGGCCTCCTCCACCTTCGCCTCGATGCGCTTCTCGGCGGCCTTCAACAGGCTTTCGCGGATCTCGATCTCGCGCGCGCGGGCATCGAGTTCCTGCCGGCGCGCCTGCAGCCGTTCCAGGATCGCGCGCTCGGAGGCCGAGATCTGCGGGGGCAGGTTCGGATTGATCACGACGCCATCCGGCTGCGGCGGCGGATCGGTCGCCGCGGGCGGCTCTTCCTTCTTTTTCTCCGCCGGAGCATGCACGGAGCCGGTGACGTCGTTCGGATCTCCCTTGTTCTTTCCTCCCGGGAAATTCAGCATCTCCTGCGCCCATGACGGCTTGGTCGACTGCGGATTGTAGTCGAACACATAGCCGCCATCGAGCACGAGGCCCGCGACCTTCAGCACCACGAGGCCGAAGATCGCGACCAGCACGACCGGGATGACGCGGATGTCGCGAAACGCGCTCATGCGGCCAGACCGCCTGCCTTTCTGCGTTCGGTGAAGGCTTCAGCAGCCGCCGCCACCGCCTTGGCCGGCGACATCTTCGGCGCTGCCGGCGCGGGTGCAGCGGCTGCCGCGGGCGCAGCCTCCGTCACCGGCCGTCCCGCCTGCACGATCCTCGATAGCCGCCGGATCATGGCGTCGGCCTCGGAGAGCTGGCCCTTCAGATGCGCCGACATCTGCGTCGCCGCGGTGAGCTGGCTGCCGAGATTCTCGTTGACGTCGCGCACGGTGTGCTTCAGCCCACCGATCGCGCGCTCGGCGATCTCGGTTGCCGTGATCAGTTCGGCGATGGTGGCCTTCAGCGAGTGCTCGTCGGCCTTCAGCCGCTGCAGGCGCTTGTTGAGCAGCATGCAGTAGCCGATCGTCAGCATCAACAGCACGGCGACCAGGCTTTCAATCGCAATTCCGAGGGAATGATTCAAACTATGCCTCCATCATCTTGGTCTGCTCGTCGGCCTTCTCGAACATCGCAAAGGTGGTATTGGGCTTGCGCAAATTCTTGCTGACGCGGATCGCGACACGGTCGCCGACGCGGCCCATGCGGCCCTCGGTCAGGGTGACGTGGCCGCAGCGCACCGACACCAGCGAGTCCGCGCGGATGTCGAGCGGCAGCGTGTCGCCGACCTTCAGCTTCATCAACTGCTTGAGCGGAATGTCGGCTTCATAGAGCACGGCCTCGACCGAGATCTCGGCCTGCGCCACCTCAGTCGCGAAATGTCCTTCCCAGATCGGATCGCGGCCGAACTTTTCGCCCATGAACATCTGCAACAGCACGTTGCGGATCGGTTCGATGGTCGCATAGGGCAGCAGCAATTCGATATTGCCGCCGCGGTCCTCCATGTCGATGCGCAGCCGCACCAGGATTGCGGCGTTGGCCGGACGGCTGATCGCGGCAAAGCGCGGATTCGTCTCGAGGCGGTCGATGGTGAATTTCACCGGCGACAGCGGCCGGAACGCCTGCTCGGCATCTGACAGCACGACCTCGATCAGGCGCTTCACCAGGTTGGTCTCGATCGTGGTGTAGGGGCGGCCCTCGATGCGCAGCGAGGTTTGGCCCCTGCGGCCGCCGAGCAGCACGTCGATCATCGAATAGATCAGGCTGGAATCGACGGTGGCGAGCCCGAAATTCTCCCACTCCTCCGCCTTGAACACGCTGAGCACCGCCGGCAGCGGGATCGAGTTCATGTAATCGCCGAAGCGCACCGAGGTGATGCGGTCGAGCGAGACTTCGACGTTGTCGGAGGTGAAATTGCGCAAGGATGTCGTCATCAACCGCACCAGGCGGTCGAACACGATTTCCAGCATCGGCAGGCGTTCATACGACACCATCGCCGAGTCGATGATGGCGCGGATGCCGGAATTGTCGTCGAGATTGACGTCGCCGACTGTGAAGCCGAGCAGATTGTCGATCTCTTCCTGCGAGAGGACCCGCTCGCCGCCGTTCTTGGTGCCGAAGTCGCGGCTACCGTCCTCGACCATGGCCGCCCATTGCAGCGACATGCTCTCCGACAGTTCGTTCTTCGCAGCCTCTTCCGCAGCGGCTGCGGGATCCTCGGAGTCGAGCGACGCCTCCCACTGGGCGGCGATCGCATCCTGGTCCATCTGGTCGTTGCCGGCCATCGCTACTGAACCACGACTTCCTTGAACAGCACCGCGTTCACTTGGTTGGGCGACACCGCCGCGTTGACACGCTTGGTGAGTTCTTCCTTGAGGCGGAACAGGCCGGCCGAGCCGTTGAGGTCGCTGGCGCGCAGTTCGCGCAAATAGGTCTGGAACAGGTCGGTGACGCGCGGCAGCGACGGCTTGATCGCCTCGACCTGCTTCTCCTCCTTCACCTCCAGCACCAGCTTGACCTTCAGATACTGGATGCGCTCGCCGGGCGCGCCGACGAGGTTGACGAGCATATCGGGCACTTCGACGAAGGCCGGCGGCTTCGGCGGCGGCGCTTCGGCATGCACCTCCTCACCGTGGCCGCGCATGAAGAAGAACCAGCCGGCGCCACCGCCAAGGATGGCGAGGAAGCCGACGGCGGCAATGATCAGCTTGAGCTTGCCCTTCTTCGAAGCTGCGGCCTCGCCCTCGGCGCCGCCCTCCGCCTTGTCCTCGTCCGCCATCGCCCGCCCGCTAAAAGATCGGAGACGAACGCGATTTGCCCCAGCCAAGCCCTTTAAGACGCAATACCAATGCCGCCAGCGCACGCGCGCTCTGTACGGTGCAACGCTAGGGTAAGAATGGTTAATGGTTTCTTTCGATTGCGCCGCAACTAGGAAAAAACTGCCGGGCAAACATGGTCAACAAGACCTTTCTGCCGCCCTCTCCGCCCCGGGCTGAACACCTAACCTCCTCACAAATCATCACTTTCCGACTTGGCACGGCTTTCGCTGAAGACCATGCGAGCCGGCGGGTTTGGGAGAGCCCAAAGGTTCACGAGGTCCGGGGGCTTGGGGTTTGGGAGAACCTCTTTTTCGCGGACCGTCCACGAAGGGGAGAACCGCCGATGCAGAATACGCTTCTGGTCGGACTATCGCGGCAGGTTGTGCTGGAGCGGCAGATGGATGTCGTCGCCAACAACATCGCGAACATCACGACGAACGGCTACAAGGCCGACCGCTCGCTGTTCCAGGAATTCCTGAGGTCCGGCGCGCATGAGGATAATTTTGCTCCCTCCGACCGCCGCGTGTCCTTTGTCAACGACCGCGCCACCTTCCACGACTTCTCGCAAGGACCGTCGCAGGAGACCAAGAACCCGCTCGACGTCGCGATCGACGGCTCGGGCTTCCTCGTGGTGCAGACGCCCCAAGGCGAGCGCTACACCCGCGACGGCAATCTGACCGTCAACAACCAGGGCCAGCTCGTCACCCAGTCCGGCTATCCCGTGCTCGGCAATGCCGGCCCGATCGTGTTCCAGCAGACCGACAAGGACATCAGCATCGCCGCCGACGGCTATGTCACCGTGCTCGAAGGCACCGGCCGCATCGATTCGATCCGCGGCAAGCTGCGCGTGGTCAATTTCGCCCAGCCGCAGCAGCTCGTGAAGGAAGGCAACAACCTCTATTCCGCCGGCGAAGGCAACCCGGCCGCGGTGGATACCACCTCGCGGCTGCGCCAGGGCTTCGTCGAGAAGTCCAACGTCAATTCCGTCACCGAGATGAGCCGCATGATCGAGATCACGCGGACCTACACCCAGATCTCGTCACTGCTGCAGCAGCAGAGCGATCTGCACAAATCGGCGATCGACAAGCTCGCCGACGTTCCGGCGTAAAGGAGAATAGTCAATGCGCGCTCTCTACACTGCAGCGACCGGCATGGCGGCACAGGAACTCAACGTTCAGGTGATCTCCAACA
Source organism: Bradyrhizobium elkanii WSM2783 (assembly GCF_000472865.1). Lineage (GTDB taxonomy): Bacteria > Pseudomonadota > Alphaproteobacteria > Rhizobiales > Xanthobacteraceae > Bradyrhizobium > Bradyrhizobium elkanii_A. The sequence continues at coordinate 65,967 of NZ_AXAP01000011.1, forward strand.
ACATCGCGAACCTGCGCACCACCGGCTACAAGAAGCAGCGCGCCGCGTTCCAGGACCTGATCTACGACCATGTGCGCCGCGTCGGCTCGCAGGCCTCCGACCAGGGCACGATCCTGCCGGTCGGCATCGATCTCGGCGGCGGCGTCAAGACCGTCGGCACGCCACGCCTGATGAGCCAGGGCACGCTCTCGCCGACCGGCAACGATCTCGACATCGCAATCCGCGGCGAAGGCTTCTTCAAGATCCAGATGCCCGACGGCACCTACACCTACACCCGCGACGGCTCGTTCATGATGGACCAGCAGGGGCGCGTTGTTAACGCGCAGGGCAACCCGGTGCAGCCGACCATCACCATCCCGCAGAACTCCTCGCAGATCACGATCAATGCGCAGGGCCAGCTCACCGTGATGCTGCCGGGCTCGACCACGCCGACTTTGGTCGGCCAGATCGGGCTGACGCGCTTCATCAACAAGGCCGGCCTGCAGCCGATCGGCGACAACCTGTTCGTCGACACGCCGGCCTCCGGCACGCCGCAGGACGGCATCGCCAACACCGACGGGTTCGGCGACATGCAGCAGTCGAACCTCGAACAGGCCAATGTCGAGGTGGTGTCGGAAATCTCCGACCTGATCGCGGCCCAGCGTGCCTACGAGATGAACGCCAAGGTGATCAGCGCTGCCGACCAGATGCTGCAATCCACCTCCAACCTGTTCCGCTGAGGGGGAGAGTGACCATGTTCGCCCGCCCGCTTCTCCTCGCCGCGCTGCTCCTTGCCGCGTCGGTCTCCAATGCGATCGCGCAGAGCCGCAGCGACGCCGTCGCGCGGGACCGCAACGACGTCATCACGCCGCCGACGCTGCGCGCCAATGTCACCATCACAAGCGACATCGTCCGCATCGGCGATCTCGTCGACAACGCCGGCAGCTTCGGCACGACGCCGATCTATCGCGCGCCCGATCTCGGCACCACAGGCACGCTGCCGGTCGCGCAGGTGCTCGCCACGCTGCGGACCCATCAGGTGATCGGCGTCGACACCCGCGACCTCAAGGAAATTACGGTGACACGCGCCGCGCGCGCGATAGATCGGCAGGAGGTCGAGCAAGCGGTCGCCCGCACGCTGGAGCGCCGCAACGGCCTTGGCGAAGCCGCCAATCTCACCATCAATTTCGATCGCGACGTCGGCGACATCAGGCTGGAAGCCACCAATTCCGGTAATCTGCAGCCGATCGCTCTCCGCTACGATCCGCGCAACAGCCGCTTCGACATCACCTTCGAGATCGCGAACGAGACCGGCGCCGCGCCGACCAGGCTGCGCTTCACCGGCACCGCGATCGAAACCGTCGAAGCCGCCGTGCTGGCACGCGCTGTCGAGCGCGGCGAAATGTTGAAGCATTCGGACGTGCTGGTCGAGCGCCGCCCGAAAGCCGAGGTCGGCAACGACCTCGCGCTCCGTGACAATGCTGTCGGCATGCAGGCCCGTCGCCAGCTCCGCGCCGGACAGGCGCTGAAGAGCGCCGATCTCGCCAGGCCCGATCTCGTGACCCGCGATCAGAACGTGACGCTGATCTATCAGGCGGCCGGGCTCTACCTCACGATCCGCGGCAAGGCGCTCGACGGCGGCACTGAGGGCGATGTCGTCAGCGTGATGAACCTGCAGTCCAAGCGCACCGTCTCCGGCACCGTCACCGGCCGCGGCCAGGTCACGATCACCCCGCCGCGCGCCGCAACTGTCCTTGAACCCACCGCCTCGCTCGCGCCCGCCGAGCAGGCGAGCCCCGTCGCCGTCGCCAACGTCAGTTCAGTCGCCCCGAAAGCCGAGTAACCGTGATGTCCGCTCCCCGTATCAACCGCCTCGTCCTCACCGGCGCCCTCTTCACGCTAGGCATCCTCGCCAGCGGCTGCTCCTCGATCGACCGCCTCTCGCAGATCGGCGAACAGCCGAAGCTGACCGCGATCGAAAATCCGACCACGCAGCCGGGCTACAAGCCGGTGCAGATGCCGATGCCGAAACCGGAAGTGGCCTCCTACAGCCCGAACTCGCTGTGGCGCAACGGCTCGAGGGCCTTCTTCAAGGACCAGCGCGCCGCACGCGTCGGCGACCTGCTAACGGTCACCGTCAATTTCACCGACAGGGCCAACATCGCCAACGAGACCCAGCGCAGCCGTACCGCCAAGGAAGATTCTGGTATTACCGACTTCCTCGGCTCCCAAACGGTTACGCAGCCACTGAAGGTCCTGCCGGGCAAGATCCTCACCACGGACTCGACCTCTTCCAGCGACGGCAAGGGCTCGGTGAACCGGCAGGAAGCGTTGCAGACCAACGTCGCGGCCGTCGTCACGCAAGTGCTGCCGAACGGCAATCTCGTGGTCGAAGGCAAGCAGGAGATCCGCGTCAATTTCGAGATCCGCGAACTGATCGTCGCGGGCGTCGTGCGGCCCGAGGATATCCAGAGCGACAACACCATCGATTCAAGCAAGATCGCCCAGGCCCGCATCGCCTATGGCGGCCGCGGCCAGATCACCGACGTCCAGCAGCCCCGCTACGGACAGCAGGTGATGGACGTGCTGCTGCCGTTCTGACCTACTTCAAACCAGCTCCCACACTTTGTTGCGAACCTAGGCGCAACGAGGTGTTCCAACGCGGCCCTCGCTAGCTCCCCTGGCGGGGGTCGCGGCTTTTTGACGGTGGCTGAGGACTCTCTCGCCGTGAATGGTCCCATCGCGGAGACACCCTCCCCCCAGCCCTCTCCCGCACGCGGGAGAGGGAGTAGAGCGTCCATTGCGGATGCAAACCGAGCTTATCTCAGCGCTTTCGTGTAGCATTGCAGCATGCCGAACGGAACGAGCGTTCAGCCTTGCCCGATGCGCGTGTTGATCGGTCTTGCGCTCGCCATCCTGTGCGCCCCGCCTGCGTCGGCGACCGATCCGAGCATCGCGCTCGCGCCGGCGGCCATGGCGCGCATCGGCTCGGTCGACGAGCGCTTTCAATCCTACAATGTCGAGATGGTCGAGGTGACCGGCGGGCACTTCTGGCGTCCTTACGCCGATCGGCGCAAACCTTCTTCAAAAGGGGATGTCATCCCCGCGGGCAGGGATCCCGCAATGTACGCCTACCGCAAGCCGATCGATCTCGCCAATCCGCGGCTGCGCAAGCTCACCGCGGCGCTGGGGCCGGCCTATCTGCGCGTGAGCGGCACCTGGGCCAACACCACCTATTTCGACGACGCCGACGAGGGCGCGCGGTCCCCGCCTCCCGGCTTCAACGGCGTGCTGACCCGCCGTCAATGGAGAGGTGTCATCGACTTCGCGCGCGCGGCGGACGCTAGGCTCGTCACCTCCTTTGCGACAGGCCTGGGCACGCGCGATGCCAGCGGCGTCTGGACGCCGGCGCAGGCCGAGAAGCTGATCACGGCGACGCAGGCCCTCGGCGGCAACATCGCCGCCGCCGAGTTCATGAACGAGCCTGACCTCGCCGCCATCGGCGGCACGCCTTCCGGCTATGATGCCGCGAGCTTCGGCCGCGACATCGCCGTGTTCGCGCCGTTCCTCAAGCATGCATCATCGGAAACGATCCTGCTTGGCCCTGATACCGTGAGCACCGGCGGATCAGGCGATGCGCTCGGCAGTGAGAAGCTGTTGGCGGCCGCAGGCCCCGTGTTCGACGCGATCTCGTTCCACTATTACGGCGCGCTCTCGCCACGTTGCAGCAGGACGGTGCCGTCGGCTGCGGCGCGCGACAACAACGCGTTGTCGCAGGACTGGTTGTCCGGCATCGACCGTGCAGCGTCCTTCTACGCAAAATTGCGCGACCGGTTCGCACCCGGCCGGCCGCTGTGGATCACGGAAACGGCGGATGCCGCCTGCGGCGGCAATCCCTGGAGCTCGACTTTCCTCGATAGCTTCCGTTATCTCGATACGCTCGGGCGCATGGCCAAACGGCAGGTGCAAGTCCTCATGCACAACACGCTTGCAGCCAGTGACTACGGCCTGCTGGAAGAGAAGGATTTCACGCCGCGCCCGAACTATTGGGCGGCACTGCTTTGGCGAAAACTGATGGGCACGGTCGTGCTCGACGCCGGATCGGCGGCGGTGCCGGGACTATATCTCTACGCGCATTGCTTGCGGGACAAGTCAGGCGGCGTGGCGCTGCTTGCCATCAACACCGATCGGATGGCGCGGCGGTCGCTTGAGTTCTCCGGAACGGCGCGACGCTACACCCTGACCGCAGCCAGTCTCACTGGCTCGCGCGTGCGCCTGAATGGCCGCGAATTGAAGCTCGCTGCAGATGATGAATTGCCTGTGCTGGAAGGCGAGCCGCTCGCGACATCGCGTACCGAGCTGGCCCCGACCAGCATCACTTTTTTCTCGGTCGCGGATCCGGCTAATCCCACCTGCAAGTAGCGGAACGCCGGGCACCTCTGCATCGGAAGCATACCCCGGGAAACTACGTACAGCAGGTCAGATGCAGGCGAGCGCAGATCACATTTCGAAGAGATGTGATCACGCAAGTCCAACCACTGGCACGAAGCCTGCATAAACCAATCCAACCGGGTATTCCCCAATCAGCCGATGGTCAAAATGCTTGTCACGCTTGTCGCTATTCTCTGCAACGGCCCGCTTTGTCTTGAAAAAGTCGTCACCAACAGTGAGCAATCCGGCATCACCATGGCAGCCTGCAGTGTGAACGCGCAAATCGGCATCGCCGACTGGCTCTCCAAGGGGCCGTATCACGAGTGGAAGCTGAAGAGCTACAAATGCGTCATGGGCAAATATACGCCCAAGAACGAGGCTTAGAACGTGAGGCGTGCCGGTCCATCGATGAGGATCAGGTTGGCGATCTGATACACGTGCGGGTCAGGCATGATGGTGATTTTACGCGCGGCCTTTCACGCCCCATTAACCCTCGCGCCCTCACTCGCTGGAAGTTGGCGGCGTCGCGCTCTAGGTAGTGCACGACGCAAATTTTCTCGTTATGGGTGTGTTCGATGATCAGGGATGGCGAATATGCCGTTTGGTTTCGGACGCCGCACGGCGAAGGCACCGGGATCATCTATCTTGCAAATGGCAGGATCTCGGGCGGCGACTGCATGTTCACCTATAGCGGCACTTACGAGCTCGACGAAGACCGGTTCACCGCAACGCTGACGACCAAGCGCTACGCCGAAGGCCCGACCACCGTGTTCGGTGTCGACGAGGTCGAGGCAAAGCTGACCGGGGTGTTCAAGGGCCAGACCGCGGTGTGCTCAGGCACCGCGGAGCAAGCGCCGGGCGTACGTTTCGAGGCCAACCTGTTTCCCCGTCCGGAGCCGCCGTCAGAGCGCGGCATCAAGCGCGCTGCCGGCGTGACACGGCTGCCGCAGAGCCAGGCCGACCGCCACCGCCCCGCCAAGCCGTTTGCGGTTGGATGATCGGCATAGTTTCGTAGGGTCGGTTAGCCGCCCCCCAGTCTCGGCGGCCTCAACGCACGAAGCTGTAAGGCGTAACCCGCCGCCCTGCTCGCGACGATTGCGCTTGCGCCGTCGCGCGCTGAAGCGAAGCTCGGGACGTTAATCCACCTACCGCTTGGCGCTCTAGCCTACCCTGCCATTCATCTCGTGATGGCTGAGATGACGCTGGTGGCGCGCATGCCGTTCAATGAACGCGTGTCGCGCAGGCGGCCAATCGTTGCGCCAGTTGCCGTCGGTATAGGGATTGCCCGGCCCGATATTCTGGCAATTGGCATCGGGATAGAACTGCGCGCAGTAGCCGGGATCTTCGATCACCGCCTGAGCCGATGCCGGGCTTGCGAAAGCCGCCGCGATGACGCCAGCGGCGCCGATCAGTGCGTATTTCATTCTGGTCTCCTGGACGATGCAGAATCACACTCAGTCGAGATGGTGAGCCGCAGCGCCGGCGCCAATCATGGATCGCGCCGCCTTTCCTGACCGTGATAGTCCGCGACTTGCAACGATCACCGAAGTGACATCGAATAATGTGGCTCATTCACAAGAGCGGGAAAACTTCGCCGGGCAGATCTTGCCCATCCGCCGTCGAAACGTCCTGACGATCGCGCCTATCCCCTTGAAATAGCTCGCGCACATAATGGCACAGGCTTTGCGTGCCGCTTCTGCAGTCACCAATGAGGTGCGACGTGCAGATATCGCCAACAATCTCCTCCTATAGCTTTGTGACCGCGAGCACGAAGAACACTGCCGCGAAGGACGTCTCAAGCGCCGACGATCAAACCTCCACCCAACCCGCGCGAGAAACCTCCCTCGGCAACGATATCGAGCAGGAGTTCCTCAAATACGCGCACATGAACCCGATCGACCGGATGCGCGCGAACATCCTGAAGAGCATGAACCTGACCGAGCAGGACCTGCAAAGCATGACGCCGCAACAGCGCCAGGCGATTGAGCAGAAGATCAAGGACCTCATCGAGCAGCAACTCCACAAGAATGCGGACAAGAAGGGTCAGCTCGTCGACGTGTCGGCGTAAGGGGCCACAACTTCATCCGTCATCCGGGCGTGCGCAGCGCGAGCCCGGAATCCATCATGCCGCCGGCGCAGGCGGATGAGAGGGTGGAAAGTGACGCAAAGCTCGGGCGGAACGCGCCGCGAGAACGTGAATTCGCATCTTCTCACCAACTCCACCGTCATGCCCGCGAAGGCGGGCATCCAGTATCCGGCAGCCTCTCGGCTCAAGCACTGCCGTCGCTGGAATACTGGATCGTCCGGTCAAGCCGGACGATGACAGCGGAGAGCTGTTTGAAATTTGAATCCGATCTCTCCCCCGTCGTCCCGGGCTTGACCCCGGACCCATAACCACAGGACTTTGTCGTGTGCTCCGCTGCAACCGCTTGCTTGCGCCACAGCAACTCCCTGTGGTTATGGGTCCCCGCTTTTCGCGGCGACGACAGCGAGAGAGCAGCGCGCTCGAACCCACCCTACCCCATCACGCGAACGTGGCCTTCACCTTGCCCAGTCCGGCGAGCTCCATCACGACGCTGTCGCCGGCATTGAGCCATATCGTCCTCACCAGGCTGCCCGTCAGCACCACCTGTCCCGCATGCAAGCCCTTGCCTTCGGCGGCAAGATGGTTGGCAAGCCAGGCGAGTGCGTTATGGGGATGACCGAGCACGTCGGCGCCGGTGCCGCTCGCCACCTCCTCGCCATTGATGAGGGCGCGGCCCTTGACGTCGTGCAGATCGGGCGCGGTGATGCGCGGCACCGCTGTGCCCAGCACGCAACCGGCGGCGAAGAAGTCGTCTGCGATCAGCGTCGGCGCGCCCATCGCCTCCCATTTCGCATAGCGGTCGTCGACGATCTCGATCGCGGGACGATACTCCGCGACCGCCTCCGCCACCCATTCGGCGGTGAACGGCGCCTCGCCCGGCGCCAGATCGCGCGCCAGCTTCACCGCGATCTCGCATTCGACGCCGACGCGGACATAGTCGGCCATCTTGAGCTCGGCGCCGCTCTCATGCACGCCCTTCTCGAACACGCCGCCGCCGCAAGGATGGTCGATGCCGAGATAGTCCTGCATCACGGCACTGGTGCAGCCGATCTTGTAGCCGACGAGCGCGCCGACCTTCGGCAGCAACAGGTCATGCACCGCACGCTGGACCTGATAGCCCTCCTCCTCATCGGCCGGCACCAGATCCACCGGCAGCGCCGCCAGCGGCGCGCGGTTACGGCGAGCGGTGGCGATGGCCTTTGCGGCCGCTGCGGTCCTGTCCATGGCCACCTCCCGGATTGCGTTGTCGAGATGGCAATTCAGCACCACGGCGCGCGCTTGACAAGCGCGTCACATACGCGCTCACGCCTTGACAAGGCCGAGCCTGATCAGGCTTTCGGCGGTCGCAAGGATCGTCTCGTCGTCGCGGCGCGGCGTCCAACCGAGCTTTTCGCGGGCCTTCGCGCTGGTGGAGCGGCGGACCTTGCCGAGCATCGGCACGGCATAGCGCAGCACCGGAACGCCCATTGCGGCCAACCGCACCACCCAGTCCGGCGCCTGGAAGCGCGGCACCCGCCGGGCGGCGGAACCGAGCTCGCGCCGCAGGAGGTTTGCGATGTCGAGCATCGACATCGGATCTCCGGCAACCGCGATGAAGCGTTCGCCGCGCGCCGCCGGCGAGGTCATCGCGCGCAGATGCAGCTCCGCCACGTCGCGCACGTCGACCACGGCGAAATGGATTCGCGGCACCGCCGGCATCGCGCCATTGAGCAGCATCTTGATGATGTCGATCGAGCCGGAGAAATCCGGTCCCAGGACCGGACCGAACACGCCGACGGGATTGATGACGGAAAGCTCCAGTCCGCCGCCCTCTTTCGCAATGAAATCCCAGACCGCGCGCTCAGCGAGCGTCTTCGATTTGACATAGGCGAACACGTCGTCGCCATCGAGATTGGTCCAGCTCGTCTCGTCGAACGGCTGCGGCTGCGGCGGGTGGCCGTAGCCGATCGCCCCCATCGACGACGTGACCACGACACGCTTGACGCCGGCATCGCGCGCAGCGCGGAGCACCCGCAGCGTTCCATCGCGTGCGGGAATGATCATCTCGTTCTCGTCCCTGGGCACACTGCTGCTGAGCGGAGAGGCGACATGCAGCACGTAGTCGCAGCCGGCCATCGCCTCGCGCCAGCCGGCCTCCTGCGTGAGATCGGCAGTGAAGAACGATACGCTCTCGGGCGATGGCGCATTGCCCTGGTGCAGCATCGCCAGCACATCCTTGCTGCGCTCCGGCCGGCGTACCGTGGTGCGCACCTGATGCCCCGCGACCAGCAACTGCAGGATGGTGTGAACCCCGATGAAACCCGATCCACCCGTAACCAAAACGGTGCTCATCCGACAAAGCCTTTCCTGAATCCTCGGCCTCGGCGCGGAAATTCGTTTCGCCGGCCTGCAACATCCGCATCTGGGCCACTATCTGCAGCGGGACAAGTAGGATGAAATTCGAGACCGGTATGGAAAACAATACCACCTCGCCCTGCGATTCCGCCGAATGCGCAGGTTGCGCGCCCGACCCGGCACTGCTCGGCGATTTCAAGCACGCCATTCACGCACTCGGCGGCAAATGGAAACTCGAGATTCTTTTTTCGCTGATGAACGGGGCGATCCGCTTCGGCGCCCTGCGCCGCTCGCTTGACGGCATCACCCAGCACATGCTGACCGCGCAACTGCGCGAGCTCGAACGCGACGGCCTGGTTCTTCGCACCGTGCTTGCCGAAAAGCCGCTGCGGGTGGAATACGAATTGACCGACGCCGCTTATGGACTCTTGCCAGCATTCCGCGAATTGCTCACGTGGTCAAAGACCTATGGCGCACGCGGCCATGCAGCCGCGCGCGAAGCGACACTCGACGCCGAACTCACCTGAATGTCGCTTCGCAGCTTTACGCTATTTCGCCATTCCGAGCGCCCGCCGGATCGCGATCTCGACCGGCGAATAGGCGCCGTCGGGACGCGCGAGCTGGTAGGGCTCCCTTAATGGCAGCGCGGGCTGTGCCATGAAGCGCGGCGCGCTGCCCTGGTGCCGTTGAGCGGCGTGAATCAGGAAGGGATGGCAGAGATAGACCGTGCCGGCCGCGCCGGTCGCGAGCGCAATCGGACAGTCGGCGCCGATCTCGTCCAGCACCATGCGGGCACGGCCGGCCTCGCCTGCGGGTGCGAGATAGCGAGCCATCGGCTGGTGCGAGCCGACCCTGATGCGTGTCGGCGCATCCTGTTCGCCGACATCGGAGAACAGGAACAGCATCAGCAATGCACGCCCGCGCGAGGTGACATTGACGCGCCAGGCCGAGAAATCCTGCCGCTCATTCGGATCGCAATCCTCACCGGGAAAGCTGAGGTCGACGTGCCATCCGGCGTCGCCGGGATCGTCCGGATGCGGAAAGCGTACCGGAAAGGTGCCGATGTCCTGTCGCGGCCACCAACGGCCTCTCCCGACGATCTGGTCGATCGCCCTATGCAGGACCGGCGTGTTGATCGCCTGCCGGAACGGTGGCTGGCCATAGAAGCCCAGTCGGACCACCGGGCGCGTCCATGTTGCGGGCGCGTGCTCGCTGCATGGCAAGTCACGCCACAGGATGGCGCGCGCTTCCGCGGCAAGCTCGCCCGGAAAAGCGTCGTCGATCCTGACAAAGCCGTGCTCGATGAATTGGGCAATTTGCGCGTCGGTGAGCGAACGCGCGCGTTCGTGGTCGGTCATGATGATGATCTCTCAAGCTGGCGCCAGACATTGTTGCGCTGCGTCATGCAGCGGCGGTCCGGCTCAATCGGTCCAATGGGATGCCGCAGGCAGCGGCGGCTGGGTCAGCGACCCAGCAAGAAGACCGACGCGAAGTTGAGAATGGATGTCATCATGGCGGCGCGAAACTACCTCCGCCGGATGGCGGTTTCAATGGCACCGCCGCGAGCCCAACCCTATTCGTCGCGATAGACTTTTTCGCGCTTCTCGTGACGTTCCTGGGCCTCGACCGAGAGCGTTGCGATCGGACGAGCCTCGAGCCGCTTGAGGGAGATCGGCTCGCCGGTCTCCTCGCAATAGCCGTAGGTGTTGTCCTCGATGCGCTGCAGTGCGGCATCGATCTTGGAGATCAGCTTGCGCTGGCGGTCGCGAGCGCGCAGCTCGATCGCACGGTCGGTCTCGGAGGAAGCACGGTCGGCAAGGTCGGGGTGATTGACGTTCTCTTCCTGCAAGGTCTGCAGCGTGAGCTTCGATTCGCGGAGGATCTCATCCTTCCAGGCCAGCAGCTTGGCGCGGAAATAGTCGCGCTGACGCTCGTTCATGAAAGGCTCTTTTTCAGAAGGCCGGTAGTTCTTCAGCTTTTCCAAAGGCAGTCCATGTCCCTGTCAGGCGGACGAAAATGGGTCATCCGCGCGGCGCCTTATATAGCTACCTCATGTGACAGACAATATCGGTGCAACTGCTACGAATGGCCATTTCCACCCCCTTACACAGGCAAGTTGGCCCCGTTCCGCCGGGACCAGTCAGTGCGCTCGTCCGGCACCAGCATCCCCGCGCATGAAGGGGCCGGATCAGTCCTTTTTGCCCGGCCTGGGGAATTAAATCCGCGCTGACCGGACCGAACGAATTGCTATCAAGGCAACCGCCCTTAGGCCTGCCCGGCCTTGGCGAGCTCGACTTCGACGCGAAGCTCGATCTCGGACAGGACCGCATCGAGGCCGGGATGGCCGGAGGAGGATTTCAGGCTGGCGGCGGCATCGCGCAGGCGCGCCACGGTGGTCGCTTGCAGATTGCCGGCCAGAAGGCCGATCTTGAGCTCATCGAGCACATCGAGCGCGCCGCGGCCCCGCGCGACCGAGCGTTTGCGGCGTTCTATGGGGTCCTCGACGCCCTGAAGCGCAAGCAGCGCATCGATATTGCCGGCAGCCTTCGGCGCGGCGCCGGAGCGAACCTCGCCCGCCTCCGTCGAGGGTTCCGGCAGCGCGAAGCTGCTCGAACTGTTCCGCCGCGTGCTGCTCGCGGGCGTTCCAAGCGTGGTGCCGTTCGGTCCTGAGATGCGCATCGTCGATGATCCCGCGGGCGTGCTGGGCGGAACTTTCGCCCCCTTATGGTTAAGGGACCGTAAACGACCCGGCAAAATCTGCCGCCGGCCGGCAGTTTCGACTCCGCCGGAAAACGGAGCGCGAATGGCGATCGCGCAATTTCACTAAAGATATCAGTTATTTGATGCATCACCCCGCCATGGCACAGCCCTCGCATAGTGAAGGGCGGATCGCCGCTATGGGAGTGGCGTGCCGGTCCGATGGAAGACCTCGAGGGGAGCAAAGGGATGCCCGGCATCCGTTCGGCACACTATTTCGCAGCCGCCTGCGCCGCGTGGCTCGCGCTCGCGCTGACCGCTTTGCCGGCCGGAGCGACGTCGCGGATCAAGGACCTCGCCAATATCGAAGGCGTGCGGCAGAACCAGTTGATCGGCTACGGCCTCGTGGTCGGCCTCAACGGCACCGGCGATACGCTCAACAACATCCCCTTCACCAAGCAATCGCTGCAGGCGATGCTGGAACGGATGGGTGTCAACATCCGCGGCGCCACCATCCGCACCGGCAACGTCGCCGCCGTAATGGTCACCGGCAATCTGCCGGCCTTCGGCACGCAGGGCACGCGGATGGACGTCACGGTCTCCGCGCTCGGCGACGCCAAGGACCTGCGTGGCGGCACCCTGCTCGTCACCCCCCTGCTCGGCGCCGACGGCAATGTCTATGCGGTCGCGCAGGGCACGCTCGCGATCTCCGGCTTCCAGGCCGAAGGCGAAGCCGCCAAGGTCGTGCGCGGCGTCCCGACCGTCGGCCGCATCGCCAACGGCGCGATCATCGAGCGCGAGATCGAGTTCACGCTCAATCGCCTGCCCAATGTCCGCCTCGCGCTGCGCAATGCCGACTTCACCACCGCCAAGCGCATTGCGGCGGCGGTGAATGATTTCCTCGGGGTCAAGACCGCCGAGCCGATCGATCCCTCAACCGTGCAGCTCAACATCCCGGCAGAGTTCAAGGGCAACGTCGTCGCCTTCCTGACCGAGATCGAGCAGTTGCAGGTCGATCCGGATCTTGCGGCGAAGATCGTGATCGATGAGCGCTCCGGCATCATCGTGATGGGCCGCGACGTTCGCGTCGCCACCGTGGCGGTCGCGCAAGGCAATCTCACGGTGTCGATCTCCGAGAGCCCGCAAGTGAGCCAGCCCAATCCGCTGTCGCGGGGACGCACGGTGGTGACGCCGCGCTCGAATGTACAGGTTACCGAAGACGGCAAGAAATTCGCCGTGGTGAAAGACGGCGTCTCGCTGCAGCAACTCGTCGATGGACTGAACGGGCTCGGGATCGGCCCGCGCGATCTCATCAGCATCCTGCAGGCGATCAAGGCGGCCGGCGCGATCCAGGCCGACATCGAGGTGATGTGATGCAGAGCGGATTTGCCGACGTCCTCACCAATCCCTACCGCGCGCCGCGCGGCAATGGCCGCAACGACCCGCAACTTGCGGAAGCGCTGACCAAGGTCTCACCGGAAATGCAGGCCAAGGCCCGCGCGAAGGCGCAGGATTTCGAGGCGCTGTTTCTCAATTCGATGTTTTCGCAGATGACCAGCGGCATCAAGGGCGAAGGCCCGTTTGGCGATACGCCCGGCACCGGCGTGTGGCGCTCGATGCTGACGGAAGAATATTCGAAATCGTTCGCGAAATCCGGCGGCGTCGGCATTTCCAACGAAGTGTTCCGCACGCTGATCCTGCAGCAGGCAGGCGGCGCCAGCCAAGCTTAAGGAGATCAGGACAAGATGAACCAGCGTCTTCAATCGCGGCCGGCGCCGGCGCAAGCCGCGTCTGCAGCGTCGACACCTGCCGAAATCCGCAAGATCGCGGAAGAACTGATGGACGTGATGAGCGCGCTGCTCGGCATCACCGAGCGCGAGACGGAACTGGTACGTGCCGGCAAGGTACGCGAGGCGATGCTGCTGGAAGCGCAGAAATCGGAATTGTCGCGGCGCTACATGGTCGCGGTCGAGAACGTGAAGGCTGCGCAGAAGCAGCTAGCACAGGCAGCGCCCGATCTCTTGAACACGCTGCGCCGCCATCACGACACCTTCCGCGCGATGCTTCAGGTGAATCTGACTGTTCTCGCCACCGCGCATGCGGTGTCGGAGGGTATCGTGCGCGGCGTCAACAGCGAGATCCAGCGCCGCAACGTGCCGAATACCTACACCGCCGCCGGCCGGCGCGCCGCGCCTGGTCCGCGCCACATGACGCCGCTCGCGGTCAGCCGGTCGCTCTAATTCATTAAAATTGTCGCGCTGATGTAAGCGCGGCATTCAGCGCATTCCCTAACAACCTGTTGAGAGGTGTGGCCTATAGTTGCGGTTCATGGAGGGTTGGGATTTGACTCGAAGCATTAGCTAGTGCGCAGGCACTAGGAGGCGTGATGAGTACAGATTTCAGCATCAAGCCGGTCGGGGTACCGGTTGCGGCACCGATCACCGCTCCCGTTAGCGAAGCGGCGCGGAATGCCGTCCCAACCGAACTGCCGCCGAGCCGGAGCGTGACTGCGACGGATGCTGGCGCGCGCGCCAGCATCAATTCCAACGTCGTCAACGCGTCCGTTTCCAATCAAGTCATTATCGATCGCGACGCCGCTTCCGTTGTCTTTCAGGTCGTCGACAACCGCACGAGCCAGGTGGTGAGGCAGTTTCCCGAAGAGGCGGTGCTGCGCCGCCGCGCCTATTTCCGCACGCTCGACCTGACCAAGGAAGCGCCGACGCGTCTCGGCGCCACCGACCGCAGGGCCTGACGCTTCAGAGCGTTTTCGAGCGAAGTGGATACCGGTTCGCGTGAAGAAAACGCGTCAAACAAAAAATCTAAAGCTTCGGTTCTCGAAACGAAGCTCTAGCCCTGGCGCTTCGCGTAGGCCTGGTCGAGATACGTTCCCCCGGTCGCAGGATCGTTGACGACATTCTTGATCAGCGCCGTGCCGATCGCGGTCAGCGTAAACTTGGTATCGCCGATCCGGAACGACTGATCCTTAATCAGAACATCCTGGTACTTGCTGGTGCCCTCGCTCTCGTAGTGCACCTTGGCGCGGAAGCCCGTGACGTTCGAGACCTGAATCTTGAACGACTTGTTGTTGGCGTATTTGCCGGTCCAACTGCCCTCGTAGAGCTGAGGATCAACAGCTACATAGGGCGTCTTGGAGGGAACGTTCAGCCCGACGGCCTTGTAGTTGGCCGCCAGGATGCCCATCATGTCGGCCATTGCAGCCGCCCCACTCTGCCTAGGCGCGGCCGGCGAGGCCGGCGGCGAGGTTGCAGTTGATGTCGATCAGCGACTTCAGCTTCGCCGGATCCGGATTGATCTGCATCTCGACGGTCTGCTTCATCACGAATACGCCGATATTGGTGATGTTCTGGCGCACTTCGAGCGGCTGCGGATTGTCATTGGCCTGCGCAGCGCTCATGAAGATCGACCACAGGCGGCGATTGAACAGCAGCGCGTTCTGCATCGCCTTGTCGGGCCCATTCCAGTTCGTCTGAACTTCCTGAAGCTGTCGTGCAGCCTTTAGCAGCGCCTGCGCTTCGATTTCACGGGGGGACGCCGTCGTAGTTGACGTGCGTGCGTAGGCCTGAGCTGCGTTTGACATTCACGAACCTCGGTGGGAGCGGTTTGACCGCGGGGTCTCAAAAAGTGCCCAACTTTCATACAGACGGTGCCTTTAAATATGGTTAGCAAGGATTACCAAATGTGTCCGTTTTCCGGCGGAAGCCGCCACGCCACGCCTTAACCAAAACGAAGACGGCGGAGTTTCCTCCGCCGTCTCGCGCCATTCTTGATCTGGTGAAGCTGCGCTTAGCGGAGCAACTGCAGCACGCTCTGCTGGCTCTGGTTGGCAAGCGCGAGCGCGGAGACCGCGATCGACTGTCGGGTCGACAGCGCCTGGCTGTTGGCCGCTTCCTCGTTGGTGTCGGCCAGCGTCAGGTTGGAGGAGCCGGTCTGCAGCACGTTGATCAGGTTCTTCGAGAAGTCCTGACGGATCTGCACGATCGACAGGTTCGAACCGAAGGCCGACGCCTGGGCGCGCAGCGTGCTGCTGGCGTTGTTGAGCCCGCTCACCACCTTCTGCACGGAGTCGTTGTCCTTGAAGTCACCGGCCGACAGCGCCGCAAGGCCAAGGCCCGCGGAGTTGAAGTTGACGCCGGAGATCCCCAGCGTCGACTTGCCGGTTTCGTTGAAGGTCAGCCGCAACGTGTCGCCGGTGAGCAGGTTGACGCCGTTGAAGGAAGCATCCTGCGCCGTGGTCGTGATCTGGTTCAGGATGTTGTTGTACTGGGTGACCAGCGCGTCACGAGCGGCGCTGGCGTTCGGATCGACCACCGGATCGCTCGGGGTCTTGCCGAAGAACAACTGGCCCGAAAGAGCCGCAGTGCCGCTGATCAAGCCGATCGTGGCGGAGGCCGCGTCGTTCGAGGTGGTGATCGTCAGCGTGCCGTCCTGCGCCAGTGTGGCCTGTAGATTGTTCGACGACAGCGCCGCGTTGAGGTCGTTCAGCGAGTTGACGTGGCCCGGGCCGGTACCGCCGAAGGTGATGCTGGTTGCGACGCCGCCGCCGGTGGAGGCGATCGACAGCGTCTGGCCGTTGAGCGGAGACGGACCGGTGCCGCGGGCCTGGCTGACGCCGGTGCCGAGGCCGAGCGCTGCGAGCGCATCGGCGTTCGAACTCGTGATCGTCAGGTCGCTGCTAGCGCCGGTATGGAGCACGATGTGACCGCCGGCGACGGTCGACGGCGTGGAGCCGGTGCCGGTATTGCCTGACAACGTATCGATCTTGCTCAACAGGGTGGTGATGTTGTCGGTGATGTTGATGTGGTTATCATCGGCTGCACCCGTGGTCACGAAGCTCAGGAGCTTACCGTTGACTGTGATGGTGTCACCCGAGGAGAAGGCCGACTTCAACGCATCGCTGGTCGCAGTCGAAGCACCGGAAAGCAGAGTAGCGCCGGTGATCTCAGGTGTAGCAATGGGCGCGCGGGTCACGCTCGTGACACCGCTCAGGCCAAGCTTGCTCAACGTACCGGCAAGCGAGCCCGATAGGCTGAGGTCGTTGGTGGTGCCGGTATCGATATTGATCTGGCCAGTGCCATCGACCGTGGCGGTAACGCCGGGCGCGGCCTGATTGATCGCACTCAGGATGCTTCCGATCGTCCCGTCGGCGAGGCCGATCGAGTAGTTGTTGGCGGCGATCGAACCGGTAACGCCGGTGCCGGCGTGGAACTGGATCGTCTTGCCGTTGATCTGCAGGTAGTCCGACGTGGTGAGAGCAGAGCTCAACGCGTCGGAGCCCGGAGTCGCCGGCACGCCAATCAGCGTCGTTGCGGTGGCCGTTGCCGCAACGATCGAGCCGCCGCCGCGGTTGGTGGTGGAGATGCCGAGCGCGGTCGCCGCAGCGCCACCGGTGATGGTGACATCGTTCGTCGTGCCGGTTGCAATCAGGATGTGGCCAGTCCCGTCAACGGTGGCGGTCACACCGGCGCCCGCCGCGGTCCCGATCGCGGTAAGGATGTCACCGAACGTCGAGGTGGTGCCGGTGTTGAGGCCGATCGTGGTGTTGTTGCCGGTCGTCGTGGTCGCCGTCGCCGTCGCGCTGAAGGTGATGGTGTTGTTGTTGATGGTCAGCGTCTGGCCGGAGAGCGAGGCCAGAACGGCGGAATCAAGGTGGTTAGCGCCGCCAGAGTTGAGCGAGGTGAGGTTATTGACTGCCACCGCTGGCGGTCCTGCGTTGTCCTGCAGCGCAACCGTGCCGGTGGAGGTGTTGCTAGTGTAGGCGTTCTGGTGAGACGCGCCGATCGCGGTGCCGTTGGCGGTCGAAGCGGTATAGGTGACCGTCTGGTTGTTGACCTGGTTGGTGCCGGTGAACGCCGCGTCGATCGACGCGCCGGTGCCGAGCAGGTTCGAGGCCGTGGCGCCATTGATCTTGACGCTCACGCTCGACTTGGCGGAATAGCCGACGGTCGACTGCAGGGCCTGGGTCGCGACCGACTTGGCGCCGTCGACCAGCTTCTGCAGTGAGGTGATGCCGGTGTTGGCCGCCTGCAGCACCTGCACGCCGTTGCCGATGCCATCGAGCAGGTTGTTGATGTCGCTGGCGCGATTGTCGAGCGCGGCGGCGGTGAAGAAGTTGGTGGGGTTATCGAGGGCCGAGTTGACCTTCTTGCCGGTGGAAAGACGGCTCTGGGTGGTGGCGAGCAGATCGGCTGTCGACTGCAGCGAGAGGAGGTTCTGGCGTACCGATGCCGAAAGAACAATGCCGGACATTTTCATACCTTTCTGGTGTGAAACAGGAACAAGTCGCTTCCAATCTTTTTTGATCGGACGACGGCTCACCTTGGAACCAAGCCTCCTAAGAAAAAATGAATCTTCCTGGTCGGATTTCCGGCCAGCGAACAGCGCGAAAATGCTACGCAGCAGCACAGTTACTCCGGAGTACTACTGAATTTGCTGCGCCTTCGGACCGAAGGGCGAACACAGCAGGAATGGCGTTTACCAACTGTTAACCATGATCGGAAAGGATTGCGGCGCGATCGGCCGCCATCGGTCTTAACGGCGGACGCGCGCCAGACATGATTCGATTTCGTCGCAACGACGCATCGCGCGGGAATGGCGGCAGAGGAGAACGGGAATGGCATTGAAGGTCGAGCTGAAGCCGAACGAGCGGATCATCATCGGCTCCTGCGTGGTCACCAACACCGATCAGCGGGCTCGCCTCCTGATCGACGGCGACAGGATTCCGATCCTGCGCGAGAAGGACATTCTGACGCCGGAGACAGCCGACACGCCGGCCAAGCTGGTCTACCTCGCGGTGCAGCTCATGTATCTCTCGCCCGACCCGATGGCGCACCATCCGACCTATTTCAGCCTGGTGCGCGACATCATCACGGCGATGCCAAGCGGCTGGCCATTCATCGAAAACATCAACAACCACATCCTCAACGGTGACCTCTATCACGCGCTGAAGGAGTCCAAGAAGCTGATCGCACACGAAGAGGCCCTGCTGCAAAGCGCAAGGAAGCTCGACGCCCCCGCGCAGGAGGACCAGCGCAAGTCGGCGTGAGACGATCACACGATCAAGGAAAAAAGGCCTCCGAAAGGGAGGCCTTTTTTGTGCTCGTTCCATCTCGCGTGATCACGAGAACTCAGGTGGCCGAGGGGGCCGCCGGGTGGAAGACCAGCGCAAAACCATCCATGCAGTAGCGCAGGCCTGTCGGCTTCGGACCGTCGTCGAAGACGTGGCCGAGATGGCCGCCGCAGCGCCGGCAATGCACCTCCGTACGCGCCATGCCGAAGGTGCGGTCTTCCGTCGTGCCGACGGCGTTTTCGAGCGGCCGATAGAAACTCGGCCAGCCGGTCCCGCTTTCAAACTTGGTGTCGGAGGAGAATAGCGGCAGGTCGCAGCCTGCGCAGGCGAAGATGCCCTTGCGGTGCTCCTTCAACAGCGGGCTGGACCAGGGCCGCTCCGTGCCCTGCTTGCGCAGGATCTCATATTGCTGCGGCGTGAGCTGCGCGCGCCACTCGGCGTCGGTCTTCTCGATCTCGAATTTCTCGGCGGCCTGCGCCGGCGAACCACGCAGCCAGCGGAAAGCGGCGAGGCTGAACAGGCCGGCAACGGAAGCAAGCAGGAAACGGCGGTCAATCATGATGGTCTCCGTGGAGGCGGATGACGATTGTTCGCTGTCAGATACGGCACACCGGATTGCGACGTTACACCGGTCAGTCCCTGATCTCCTCACTTTTCTGCGAGCTTGAGCCATACGGCTCCTGCGGCACAGACGGTTGCGGGTGCGCAGTCCGCTGGCCACCAGGCGCCGGGCGGCGGCGCGGCGGCCGCGGCAGGGTGCCGTACTGGCGATTGGCCTCGGCGAGACGTGCGTTGCGGACGCGCTCCTTGGCGCGCACGCCCTCCCGATAGCGCGCCAGTGCGTTGGTGGCGGCGGAGGCGCCCCGCCCGAAAAGGCTGATCAGATGCGCCGCGATGCGGCCGGTCGTCCCGCCCGCCCAGACCAGTTCGAACGGCGAGAACAGCCGCCAGCGTTCGTCGCCCCACAGGATGCTGCGTGCGATCAACAGCCCGGCCATTGCCGAGGTGTTCATGCCCTGCCGGCCAAAGCCACTTGCGACCCAGAGGCCTTTGCGCAGCTCGCCGATCTGCGGCATGCCATGCACGGTCACGCCAACGGCGCCGCCGAAGACATCGTCGATTGCGACCTTGCCGAGTTGCGGAAAGACGGTCGCGATGCGGCGCTGGATGGCGGGCGCGAAACGCTGCGGCTTCGCGTTCCATGTCGTCTCCGGGCTCGCCCACATCAGCCGGTCGCCATCGACGATTCGGAAATGATCGATGCCGTCGCTGTCGCTGACCGAGCCGTGAAAGGCGAGCGCCTCCGCGAGCCGTTCGCCAAGCGGCTCGCTCACCGCCGCATAGCGCCAGACAGGCAGCAGCGTGTCCGACAGGCGCTGGAGCGGCGCGCCGAGATGAACATTGCCGGCGAGCACGATATGGGACGCTCGCAAGCGCGCCGAAGGCGTAACGATGCGCTTGCGGATGCCGGAGAAGTCGATGCTGACCACCGGCGTGTCCTCGAAAATGCGCGCCCCTGCCCGCTGCGCAAGCGCCGCCAAGCCATGCACATATTTGCGGCCGTCAACCTGAAACGCTTTGGGATAGTAGATGCCATGGAAATAGCGCTTTGTCCTGATGGTGGTGCGCACACGGTCGACCTGCCAGCCCTCGACCTCGGTCTCGAAATCCTCTGCCAGCGTCTGCAGCCGGCTGATCAGGGTCTCGCCGACATCGACGGTGGAAACCTGCAACGCACCCTCGCTGAACGCGATGCCCGGGATCAGTTCCTCGGTCGCGGTCGCGCGAACGTAATCGGCGCCGGCCTTCGACAGCGCCAAGAGTTCGCGGGCGTCTTCCAGGCCGACGCGTTCGATCAGCTCGGACAGCGGAAGATTGAATCCCGGCATCACCGTGCCGAGCTGGTTACCTGAGGCGTTCCAGCCGACCTGGCGGCCTTCGAGCACCGCAACACTGGCGCCAAGCCGCGCCGCCTCCCGCGCCACCGTCAGTCCGGCAAGCCCCGCCCCGACCACGCAGATATCGACGTCCAGCTCGACCGAAAGGCGCGAGGGGAACGGCATCGCAGCATCGCGATGGTCGGTCGCACTTGTGGAAGTCTCGCTCATGTCGTTTTCTTACGGACCGCGACACGGCTTGTCACCTTGTCGCGGGCATGAGCATGTAAGATTAATCCAGAACACGCCGAATTGAGATTGCGCCATGCGCCGTTTGATGCTGTTGCGTCACGCCAAGACCGAAACCGAATCGCCCACGGGCCAGGATCACGACCGGCGGCTCGACGAGCGCGGCCACCGTGATGCCGCGGAGATCGGCGCCTGGATCGGCCGGCATCCGCCATTTCCTGACCGCGTGCTGGTCTCGCCCGCGGTCCGGGCACATCAGACCTGGGAAGTCGCCTGGCAAGCGATGAAAGGGCTCGTATCGCCGCCAGACGTCGAGTTCCTACCGGAACTCTACGGCGCCGATCCGACCGACCTACTGCACACGATTCGGATGGCTTCGGCCAGCGACCCCAAGCGGCTGATGCTGGTCGGCCACAATCCCGGCATGCATGAGCTTGCCCTCACCCTCATCGGCAGCGGCGACGCATCTGCGAAGAAAGCGCTCGATCACAACCTGCCAACCTCCGGTCTTGCGATCTTCGACTTCCCGACGCACGACTGGACCGACGTGGCGTTCCGTCGCGGCAAGCTCGTACAGTTTGTCAGCCCGAAACTATTGAAGCAGACTTCGGACGACTAGCGCGTTTTCCAGCGAAGTGGATTCCGGTTCGCGTGAAGAAAACGCGTCAAAACTAGAGTCAAGGCAGGCGCGGGAATCGCCGCTTGCCGTGTCAATGTTGAGCGGACAGGAGGCGTGGATGTTCAAGTCCATTCTGGTGCCGATCGATTTGGCCGACACCGATCTGGCGAAGCCCGCGATCGCGACAGCGGCAACGCTCGCGGAAAACTGGAGGGGTACGGTACGCCTGCTCAACGTGCTGCCGATGACGCCGGTGATGCTGGCCGAATATGTGCCGGCCGATTTCGATACCCAACAGCGGCAGACCTCCGAGGAAGCGCTGGCGATCGTGGCCCGGGAAAGCGGCATCGAGCCATCGCGCATTTCCAGCGTGGTGCGACAGGGCGGCATCTATCACGAGATCCTAGAGGAAGCGGCGGCAATGCACGCCGACCTTATCGTGATGACCTCGCACCGCCCAGCGATGCGCACCTATTTCCTAGGCTCCAATGCCGGCCACGTGGTCCGCTACGCCAAGTGTTCGGTGCTGGTGGTGCGGCACTAACCCACGACCTATCTGAGCTTTCCCATCGCGGGATTGAGCGCCCCGCCAACGGCGGCCTCGATCTGGCAGCGTGAG
The DNA here is from genome assembly GCF_000472865.1 of Bradyrhizobium elkanii WSM2783. Lineage (GTDB taxonomy): Bacteria > Pseudomonadota > Alphaproteobacteria > Rhizobiales > Xanthobacteraceae > Bradyrhizobium > Bradyrhizobium elkanii_A. The sequence continues at coordinate 87,945 of NZ_AXAP01000011.1, forward strand.
ATGCCGATGTCGCGCAGCGCGCGGTCATCCAGTCCGCGAAGTGTTTTGATGGCGGCGCGTCGCTCCAGATAGGTGAGCAGCGCATGCGCGCCCGCTTCGATCCGGCGAACCAGTCCGCCCAATGCGCCCGGCTGCGCGGGCTGGTCTGCGGCCGAGGATAGCGTCGACATCGTCTTCTCTCCGGCTTTCTCCCGCGCGGCAAAGCGATGCCGTCGGCGCAAATGCTGTCGCAGCGCCGTATTGACCTCGGATTGCTTGCGCATCCTCAGTACAATCGTAGGATTGATGCCCTCTACATGATCCGGTAATTATCTCGGTTCAAGCGAAACATTGTCCTCGGTGCAATAATGTCGAAGTTCGAATATTTGCGGCTTGCCGACGCCATCGCCGCCGAGATCGCCTGCGGCGCGCTGAAACCTGGCGACCGCCTGCCGCCACAACGCAGTTTCGCCTATGAGCGCAAGATCGCGGTGTCGACCGCGAGCCGGGTCTACACCGAGCTGTTGCGGCGCGGTCTCGTCGTCGGCGAAGTCGGCCGCGGCACCTTCATTTCCGGCGACGCGCGAGGCAGCATCGCGCCGTCGCCCGAGGCGCATGGCGCGCGCATCGACATGGAATTCAACTATCCGCTGCTGCCGCAACAGGCGGCGATGATCGCGAAAAGCCTGCAAGGGCTGGAGCGGACAGAGGCGCTCGAGGCCGCATTGCGGCCGTCGACCAGCACGGGCACGCAAACCGTGCGACAGGTCTCGGCGGCGTTCCTTGCCCGCAAGAACTGGTCTCCCGGCGCCGAGCAGATCGTCTTTACCGCCAACGGCAGGCAGTGCATCGCGGCCGCGCTCGCCGCGCTGGTGCCGCCGGGCGGGCGCTGCGGCGTCGAGGCGCTGACCTATCCCTTCATCAAGGGCATCGCAGTGCGGCTTGGCGTGACGCTGGTGCCGCTGGCGATGGACGAGCACGGCGTGCGGCCCGACGCGGTGCTGAAAGCGCACCGCGAGGCACATCTCACGGCGCTCTATCTGCAACCGACAATTCAAAACCCGCTGGGCATCACGATGCCGGCCGCGCGGCGCACCGATCTGCTACGCGTGGTCGAGAAGCTCGACCTCACCATCATCGAGGACACGGTCTACGGATTTCTCGACGATGAGCCGCCGCTCGCTGCGCTGTCTCCCGACCGCTGCATCGTGCTCGACAGCCTCTCGAAGAAAGTCGCACCCGGGCTTGCGCTCGGCTTCATCGTGTCTCCGCTACGGCTGCGCGAGATCATCATGGCATCCGTCCGCTCCGGCGGATGGACGGCGTCAGGCTATGCGTTTGCTGCCGGGCAGCGGCTGATGGGTGACGGCACCGTGTCCGAGCTCACGCGGCTGAAGCGGATCGACGCGGCGCGCCGCCAGCAGATGGCCGCAAAATTGCTCGCCGGGTTCGAAATCCAGGCCAATACCAAGGCCTATCATCTCTGGCTGACATTGCCGCCGCATTGGCGCTCGCAGACTTTCGTAGCCGCAGCCGCCCGTCGCGACATCGCGTTGACGCCGTCGACGACCTTCGCGGTCGCCCCGGGACATGCACCCAACGCGGTCCGTCTGGCTCTGGGCGCGCCGACGCTGGAGCAGCTCGAAACCGGACTCCGGGCGCTGTCGGGCATCTTGATCGCGAAGGAAGAAGATTTTGACGCGACCGAGTGAAGCGAGCTACGGCAGCAACGTATCCGGCAGATGATCGAAGCCGTAGCTGCGCGGCCGGTTGCGGCCGACGAAGCCGCCGATCTGCCAGGTGAACAGGACGGCGAAGCCAATCAGAAACAGCACCGCGATGAATTCGCCGGTGAACAACGCGCGCAGCAAAAGCCCGATCATCGCGACCGCCAGCACCGCCAACACCGCGAGCGCCGCCGCATAGGTCACAGGCCCGAGCCCGCCTGTCAGCACCGCCTTGCTGCCGGCCGCCTTCATCCGTCGGTGCAATTCCTCGATGAAGGCACGGTAGCCGTGGTCCTGCGGCGCCATCAGTGTCGCGGTCTGCCAGGTGGTCGAGAGGATGGCGAGGCGTCCGCCATTGGCATTCGCAATATCGGCACGGAAACGGCGCGACTGCATCGACACCGGACGGTATGAGAGGCGGACCGCCGAGATATCGCGATAAGACCAGACGCCGGAACGACCGGCGATGCGCCACGACAATCCGGCATCGGTCAATTCGAATTGATGCGCCGATCCGATCAATGATGCCTTGTAGGCATAGCGCGTCGGCGTGTCCTCGCCTCGCTCGGCGCTATTGTTGGCTGATGATTTCGGCAAATTCCACAACCCGGAGTATCGGCTGACCGCGCCGCTTGCGCAGCGCGCCGGCTTCATCCTACAAGCAGACCATGGACGAGACGACCTCTTTTCCACGCCACCTGATTCTCGGCGGCGCCATGCTTTCCGGCGTGCTGCTGGCGCTCGCCGTGCACATGCTGGGCATGCGCTACGGCCTTGATCTTGGCGGGCTGTGGCGCTCCGACACCCACGAGACCATGCCGGCGGGCGCGGCGATCGCCTGGTGGCTGATCGCGACGGTGGCGTTCTGCGGCGGCTACTTCACCGCAAACCTGATGCACAGCGCCGTCGCCGGCGAGATCCCGCCGCGGATGCGGCAGTTCCTGATCGCAGTCGGCGTCCTGATTCTTGCCGGCGCTGGCCAGGTGGCGTCGGCACCGAGTTCGATCTCGACCATCTCGATCGTGGAGGCCGGCCTCGCCGCGCTATGCCTCGGCGGTGCGATGGCGTTTTGCGGCGCGCATTTTGCGCTGCGCAGGAGTTAAGCGCTCAGGCGCTGCGGCGACCTTTCCGCCAGGATTTTCATCACCTCGGCGACGGGTCGCGGCGCGCTGAACAGATAGCCCTGCGCCTGCGTGCATCCCTCGCGACGCAGCAGTTCGAACTGCGCATCGGTCTCGACCCCCTCCGCCGTGGTGACGATGCCGAGACTCTTGCCGAGCCCGGTCACGGCGCGGACGATCGCCATGGAATCTTCCCGCGTCGCGAGGTCGCTGACGAACGAGCGATCGATCTTGATCTTGTCAAACGGGAAACTGCGAAGATAGCTCAACGACGAATAGCCGGTGCCGAAATCGTCCAGCGAGATGCGGATGCCGAGCGCGCGCAGTTCGTGCAGCACCGCAAGCGTCGCCTCGCTGTTCTGCAGCAGCACCGTCTCCGTGATCTCGAGCTCGAGCCGATGCGCGGCAAGGCGGGTGTCCTCAAGCGCCGCCTTCACAGATGACACCAGGTTCGGATTTTTGAACTGGATCGGCGACAGATTGACCGCGACCGCGACGTCCTGCGGCCAGCTGGCCGCATCCGCGCAGGCCTGGCGCAGCACGAATTCCCCGATCGGAACGATCAGTCCGGTTTCTTCCGCAAGCCCGATGAAATTGCCCGGCGGGATCAGCCCGCGCAGCGAATGTTTCCAGCGCAGCAAGGCCTCGCAGGCGACGATCCGGTCGTGGGCGACGTCGCGGATCGGCTGATAGTGAACTTCGAATTCATCACGCTGCAGCGCCTTGCGCAGGTCGAGCTCGAGCATGCGCCGCGCTTGCGCGCGTGCATCCATCCCGGTCTCGAAGAAGCGATAGGTGGCGCGGCCGTCCGCCTTGGCACGGTAGAGCGCGAGATCGGCCTTCTTCAACAATTCGTCCGGATTCTTGCCGTCCTCGGGCGCCAGCGAGATGCCGATGCTGACGCCGATCACGAGTTGATGGCCGCCGATGTCGTAAGGAGCCGCGATTTTCTCCACGATGAGGCTCGCGAGCGCGGCCACCACCGATGGGTCGCAATCCCCGCAGAACTGCACGATCGCGAATTCGTCGCCGCCGAGCCTGGCCACGGTATCGTTCTCGGTGACGCATTCACCGAGCCGCTGCGCGACCGCCTTGAGCAGCGCGTCTCCGACGGGATGGCCGAGCGAATCGTTGATGATCTTGAAATGATCGAGATCGAGGCAGAGCACCGCGAGCTGGTCGCTGCGCCGGGCGAGCCGCAATCCCTTTTCGAGCTGTTCGCGGAACAGCGTCCGGTTGGGCAGATTGGTCAGCGCATCATGGCGCGCCATGTGCGAAATCCGCTCCTGCGCCTGCTGCCACTCGGTGATATCCTCGAAGGTCGCGACCCAGCCGCCGCCTTTCATCGGCTGATCGACAACGCGGATCGAGCGGTCGCCCCTGGTCACCACCTTGGTCACGGTGTGGCCGGCGCTGGCTTCCGCCATCACATCGGCGACGAACTGATCGGGATCGCCGTCCCATTCGCCGTTCAGCTTCTGGTCCTGCAGGACGTCGCGCAGCAGGCGGCCCCGCAGCGGAATGCTGGACCGGCCCATCATCGCGCCGTAACGGTCGTTGGCCAGGAGGATGCGGCCATTCGCATCGAACATGCACAGGCCCTGCGACATGTTGCCGAGCGCGGTGTCGAGCAGAACCTTCTGCTGGCGCATTTCGCCCTTGGCACGACGGTCGAGCATGGCCGCAACCAGCGTGATCCCGAGAAACGCGAAGGTCACGACCGCCGTCAGGGAGGAAAGAGCGACCGGCGAAATCGACATCTGGTCAACGGCGACGCTGGGATCGGGAATGACGGTCATTGCGCCCATTCCAGTGAAATGGAGCGAGAGGACGGCCAGCGTCAGCAGTGCGGTCGCGCCGATGCCGTGGTTGCGATCATCGCTGCGCGTCGCAACCACGAGCGCCAGCCCCGCGAACAGGCTGCCGATCAGCACCGAACCGAGCACGATGCCGGGCGACCATTCGACGCGCGCCGGAAATGCAACGGCCATCATGCCAACGTAGTGCAGGGCGGCAATGCCAAGGCCAACGATCGCGCCGCCAGCTGCTGCCGTCGAGACGCGGTTGTTCAGCAATGCAATCGTCAAGCCTACCGTCGCGATCGACACCCCAAGGGCCAGTGACAGCAGGGTGAGCGGAATGTCGTATCCGACGCCCATGCCGGGCTGATAGGCCAGCATCGCAATGAAATGCGTCGCCCAGATCCCGCGGCCGCCGGCCACCGCATCCAGCCCGATCCAGACCACCCGCGGAAGCCCTTGCGACGCCCTGGCCCGGTGAAACAGGCTGATCGCGACCGCACCGGCGAGCCAGCAGGTCGTCAGGGCAAGGATGACGAACCGCCAATCGTGCTGCGTCGTCAGGCAAATCAGGACTTGGTACATTGCAGTTCCCCTATCGCGCCGTACCAGCCCTCCAGTTGGTGGATTTGGGGTAACCGCAGCGGAACTCGTTCCGCTGATGGTGAACGAAGTTTTGAGCCCGCGACAAAAATCGGCTCAATCCGCAACCGGCGCGCGTGATGATGCAGGTCACGTCATCGCCCGGTCCCGCCACAGGGCGCCGAGCATGATCGCGGCAGCGGCCGCAAGCAGCAGGCCGGCCGAGATCAGCAGCGAGGCGTGCAGGCCGGCGATGAACGCTGCGGACCGGCCGACCAGCGAGCCGAACAGCGCGACGCCGAGCACGCTGCCGGTCTGCCGGGTGGCATTGAGCACGCCGGCTGCAATTCCCGAGCGCGACTTCTCGACGCTGCCGAGCAGCGTCGACGTCAGCGGCGGGACCAAAAGACCAAGTCCGCTGCTCATCGCGATCAATTGCGCACAGATCGCCCAATAGGCAGTGTCAGGCCCCAAGCCGAGCAAGGCCAAACATCCCGCTGCCGACAGCAGTGCACCGCAGCCGATGGTCGCGGGCGCGCCGATGCGCTCGCTGATGCGCGGCGCGATCAGATTGACGGGCAGCACCGCGCCCATCATCGGCACGAAGGCCAGCCCGGTCTGAAATGCCGACAGGCCGTTGATCTCCTGGAAATACAGGCTCAGCACGAAGATCAGCCCGTACAGGGCCACGTTGACGAGGAGACCGACGAGCGACGTCGCCGCGAACATTCGCTGTCTGAAGAGCGACAGCGGCAGCATCGGTTGCGACGCATGGGCTTCGCGCCAGACGAACAGCGCGCTCAGCACCGCGGACGCAGCAAAGCCTGTGAGCACGAACGGATCCTGCCAGCCGCGCGCGCCGCCCTCGATGAGGGCGCCGGCGAGCGCGCCAAGCGCCGTGATCGCCGCGATTCGACCAGGCAAATCGATCTCGCGCGAAAGCGAGCGCGTGGTCTCATCGGCATAGCGGAAGGTCAGCCAGAGGCCGGCAAGGCCGATCGGCAGGTTGACCAGGAAGATCGCGCGCCAGCCGATGAGTGCAATCAATGCGCCGCCGAGGAAGGGCCCTGCCGTCAGCGCCACGCTGGCGCCGGCCGCCCAGACCGCAACGGCGCGGCCGCGCGCCTTCTCATCCGGATAGGCATGGTTGAGCAGCGCCAGTGAATTCGGCACCAGGATCGCGGCCGCCAGTCCCTGGATGCAGCGGGCCGCGATCAGCACCGGTGCGTCCGGCGCCAACGCACAGGCAAGCGAGGCGGCGGTGAACAGCGCAAAGCCGGTCATGAAGACCCGTTTGGCGCCGATGCGATCGCCGAGCGCACCGGCCGTCAGAATGAAGGCGGCAAAGGCGATGGTGTAGGCGCTCACCACCCATTGCAGGTCGGACACGCCACCGCCAAGCGCACCGCCGATCGCATGCAGCGCGGTGTTGACGATGGTGACGTCGAGCTGCACCACCCCGTAGCCAAGGCTCATCGCGGCAAGCGTCAGCGAGCCGGCGAGCTTCGAAGGCACGGGTTTTTCGGCCGGACGGGACGGCACGTCCGCATATTGTCGGATCTTGAGCGGCAGGTCTTGCATGGATCACCTCGGCGGAGAGCCAACACCAGACATAGCCCGTCGTTTCGCGAATACAGTTCGGTACCGATCGAAGAGTGACAGCGGACAGCAGCGACCGATACAAAAAGCCGCACCGGATTATTCCGGCGCGGCTTTTTGCCTCAATCTCCGAAATGCCGGGGGCGGTCCGGACCCACCGGAACCGGATTTCGCCCGGTGAGCCAGACGTTAGCCCGAAAATCACACTCTGATGAGCTGCAGCCCAGTCAAACGTGGCCGGATCGTGATCTAGCTCGCCGCCCTGAGATTGACCTTGCCTTCGGCGATCGAGGTCAGCTTCTTGTCGGTGGTTTTTTCCTCATCCAGCGTCTTCTGCAGGATGGAAGCGCAGTCGTTGCGGCCGAGCTGCCGTGCCCAGGCGATCAGACTGCCGTAGCGGGCGATCTCATAATGCTCGGCGGCCTGTGCGGCGTTGATCAGCGCGGCGTCGAGCACGTTCTTGTCATCCACCTCGCCGGCCACGTCGTCGGCTTCCTCGATGATGCCGTCGATCGCCGGGCAATCGACCGCCTTCACTTGGGCGCCATGCATCTGGAATACCTGCTCCAGTCTCTGCACATGCGTTTTGGTTTCATCCAGGTGGGTCAGAAATCCCTGTTTGAGCTGCGGATCGGAGGCCTTTTTGGCCATCTTCGGCAGCGCTTTCACAAGTTGTTGCTCGGCGTAATAGATGTCCTGCAATTGGTGCACGAACAAGTCATTCATGCTCTTGATGTCTTTACTGAAGAGTCCCATTGCGCGTATCCCTTGGTTCTGGGAACATGGCGCGCGTCCACCTTGTCGTCCCCCGCAAAACGCCATGTTCTGGTTGCTGATACCTGCGCTAACAGGCTGGATGGACAGACGTTCCGGCGAAACGGCAAGAACCGGGGACGGAACAGCGGAACGCTGCGACGAAATTGAACCGACGGGACCGCCAGCGGCGACTCACATTTTCCAATACCCAGACATATGTACCGCGTATGACAGAAATCACGAACGAAGGCGGACGCGTGGCTTGTCAAGGGCTGCACAAATCTGCCGTTTTGCCTTATGGGTGCTGGGGCACGGTGCGTTTGACCGTCACCCGTTATCCCATGTGACCATGTAACGGGCCTTCTTTAGAATGCCGCCCCGCCGGGAGGACGAATGCATCGGCTGCTGACCGCGCTTGGGCGTGGCTTCAAGGAAAAGATCGGCTGGAAACGGCTGGGGATCGCCGCGAGCGTCATCATTATCGTCTTGGCGGTGACTCATCTGGTGCGGACCTTGAAGGGCGTCGATACCGCCCTGGTCCTGACGGCGTTGACCGAGATCGCCCCGCACCGCATTGCGCTTGCCGCGCTGTGCGTGGTCGGTGCCTTCTGCACGTTAACCTTTTACGACTTCTTCGCGCTGCGAACCATTGGCAAGACCCACATCCCCTACCGCATCGCGGCGCTGTCCAGCTTCACCAGCTACACCATTGGTCACAATATCGGCGCGACCGTCTTCACCGGCGGCGCGATCCGCTTTCGCATTTATTCGGACTACGGCCTGACCGCGATCGATGTCGCCAAGATCTGCTTCCTCTCCGGCCTGACCTTCTGGCTCGGCAATCTGTTCGTGCTCGGGATCGGCATGGTCTGGCACCCCGGAGCGGCGTCCTCGATGGACCTGTTGCCGGAAGCCATGAACCGGCTGATCGGAGTGGGCTGCCTTGCCGGCATCGGCGCCTATCTGGTCTGGCTCGTGACCGGCACCGGCCGCCGCGAGCTCGGCCAGAACGGCTGGAAGGTGGTATTACCGTCCGCGAAGCTGACGCTGGTGCAAATCCTGATCGGGGTCGTCGACCTCGGTTTCTGCGCGCTCGCGATGTATCTGTTGATGCCGACCGAGCCCTATATCGATTTCGTCTCGCTGGCCGTGGTGTTCATCCTGGCCACCCTGCTCGGCTTCGCGAGCCACGCGCCGGGATCGATCGGCGTGTTCGACGCCGCGATGCTGGTGGCGCTGCCGGACTTCTCCAAGGAGCAGTTGCTGGCCACGCTGGTCGTGTTCCGCATCCTGTACTTCCTGATCCCCTTCGGCATCTCGATCTCGATCATGGGGATGCGCGAGCTGTGGCTTAACGTGGTGCAGCCGTGGCTCAGGCGGCGCAAGCTCAATGATCCGCCTTTTAGAGCGGAGACCGCCGAGGTTACCGTGCGGCAATCGGTCGAGAGCCGGCCACGGATCAAGCACCTGAAACGGTAACAGCGACGTTATCTGGAGCATGATCCGGAAAGGTGGGAACCGGTTTTCCCTCGCGACAAACGCGGTTTGCGCCGAGATCATGCTCAAACAAAGAGATGAGATCACAATCCGATTCCGTCCGATCGGATCATGATCTCGGCGCGTTATTCTTTCTGGCTAATTCGGCGCGGCTCTCTTATTTCTGCCCCACCGATGCCGTCAAACGCGCCATGGTCAAAATTCTGTTCCGTTCGATCGTTTCCGCCGCGCTGCTGGCGGTCGCGCTGCTGAGCCAATCGGCCGAAGCGCAGACCGCGGCCCAACAGCCGCTGCAGATCTCATGGGAAGTCCGCAACCGCTTTCGCCTGTTCCGCGAGGAGCGCGACTTCCTGCTGCAGACCGAAGCCGGACGCGGCCGCAGCGTGCTCGCCGCCGAGCAGGCGCTGGAATTGCAGAGCGACGGCCGCGGCTGGGCGCGCAACACCGTCAACCGGCTCTGCATCGACCTCGCCGGCCGCGTCAACGAGCCCTGTACCCGCGACAACGTCAAGGAAAGCTACCTGACGCCAACAGATCACCCGATCACGGTGCGATTGGTCGGGCTGATTCCGGTCGGCGCCACCTGCGCCTGGTCGTTCGACGATGGCGACGGGCCGCAGACCTCCGCCTTCGACTGCGCCGAACCGGTGAACCTGCGCGTCCGCTACGGCCGCACGACCATGGCGACCGTCGACGTCTCCGCGGGTTCGGATCCGGCCCAGCGCGTTTCCACCGAGATCGCCGTGCGCGACATCTTCATCGCAGGGCTCGGCGACAGCATCGCCTCCGGCGAGGGCAATCCGGACCGTCCGATTGCGCTGGCGGAAGAAGGCTTCTGCTTCCGCTCCTATCTCGGCACCGCGGGCGAGCAATATTACCGGCCGAGCCGGGCCGGCTACAAAGGCGGACGCGCCTGCGAAGCACCGGACTTCCTCTCGGTATGGCAGAAGCACAGCGCGCTGTGGTTCAACGCGGCCTGCCACCGCTCGCTCTACAGCTACCAGACCCGCACCGCGCTCGCGCTCGCGGTGAACTACCCGCACATCGCCGTGACCTACCTGCCGCTCGCCTGCACGGGCGCAACCATTAATGACGGGCTGTTCGGCTCACAGCAGGCCCGCGAGTGCCTGCCGAGCAAATCGGGCAACACCTGCTCGGGCAGCGTCAACGGCCAGCTCGCCGAATTGCGCGATGCGCTCGCGGCAGCCAAGCGCCGCCAGCCGGATCGACAGCTCGACCTGCTCCTGCTCTCGATCGGTGCCAACGATATCTACTTCTCCGGCCTCGTCGCCAATGTGATCGTCGATGCCGGGACAGAGCGCGCGCTGTTCCGGCGCGGTGGCGTCATGGCGTCTGTCGACGATTCCCGCGATGCCCTGCGACGCACATTGCCGCAATCCTTTGCCAAGCTGCGCGAGGCGCTAAGGCCGCTCGTCGGCGGCGATCTTTCGCGCGTGATCTATACGGCCTATGCCAATCCGGGGCTGTCGGAGGGCGGTGTCCCCTGCCCCGGCGGCCGCGCCGGCTTCGACATCCATCCCTCCTTCAATGCCGCGCCGCAGCGGCTTGGTCCGGTGGTCGGCTATGTGCAGGACGAATTCCTTCCGGCCTTGAAGGCTCTGGCGCTTTGCCAGTCAGGCGTCCTCTGTCGTAATCCGCGTGCCGACCGCATGACCTTCGTCGACGCCCATCAGGACGCGTTCGCGATGCATGGCTTCTGCGCGCGCGCCGCCACCGATCCGGAGTTCGACCGGCAATGCTTTGCGGCCAATGGCGAGAGCTTCGATCCTGACATCGTCACCGCCGCCAGCCAGCCGATGCTATGCGGCCGCAGCGCCTCGGAATATCGCGCCTACCTGCCGCGCGCCCGCTGGATTCGCGACGCCAATGACAGCTACTTCACCGCGATGACCTATCCGCAGGCGCTGCCATCCTCGATGCAGCCTTCGGACATCCATGATGCGACCTGGGGCCTGCTGTCGGCCGTCTACGGCGGCGCGGTGCATCCGACCGCCGAAGGCCATGCCGCGATGGCGGACGCCGCCGTTCCCACGGCGGCCGGAGTGCTGCGACTCGACGTCGGCGTGGGCGAGGTGATCTCCGAACCGGTGCAGCCGATCGGCGGGCGCTAGTACGCGATGCTGAGTGGATACTGCGCTCCCTCTCCCGCTTGCGGGAGAGGGCTGGGGTGAGAGTGCCTCCGCGATCAAGACTCTACGTGTGGAGAGAGCCCTCACCCGGCGCTGTGCGCCGACCTCTCCCGCAAGCGGGAGAGGTGAAGTCAGTGTTGACTAACGCGAAGGCGTGCCGGCGGGACCGACGTTCTTCTTCGTTGCCGCGGGTGGCGGCGGCTTCATCGCCGCCGCCTGAGCCGGCAGATATTTCGCGACGATGGCGGGATCGAGTTGCGCGATCGCCGTATCAGGCAGGCGGTACCAGACCTCGTCCTTGCCGAACAGCGAGATGCCGATGTAGCCGCGCATCGTCAATTCCTTGCCGTCGGGACTGACGCTCATCTTGGCCTTGTAGATACTGCCGTCGCGCGGATCGAGCACGTTGCCTTCCTCGTACTTCAATCCGTTGCGCTTCATGTTGCGGATGAAGGGAATGCCCAGCAATGGCGCGTTCTTGCGGTCGTCGGTGCATTTCGTACAGGCTTCGGTGACCGGCTCGCCGGGCTTCGGGAACGTCTTCGCCATGATGCCTTCGAAGACGCCGTTATGGTCGACGAACAGCACCCAGATCACGGGCTTGCCGTCCTCGACCTTCTGCCACAAGCCCGCCGCCGACGGTTGCTGCGCCTGCGCCGGCAAGGCGGCCGCCAGGAGGGCCATGATAACAGGCACCATCAGCCGAAATCGAAATCGCCAATTCCGCATTGTCGTCACCCGACTAATCCATCAAACGAATGAGCGAAGACTACGGCCATTTCGCGGAAGGTTCCAGTGGCAGCGCGGAACGATGCAAATAGCCGCAGCGGCCGCTCCGCGGCCTGACCGACGATATTTTGACTGAAATCGACCAATCATGTGTTGATTGGAATCAACCGACTCCGAGTTTCTTCTGCAGGCTCGACGACGACGTCGTGTACTGGAACACAAGCCGCTTGTCGGGATAGACATAGCGGTGCGCCTTCTGCGCCATCAGCGCGCCCTCGTGGAAGCCGGACAGGATCAGCTTCAGCTTGCCGGGATAGGTGTTGATATCCCCGATCGCGAAAATGCCTGATACGTTGGTCTCGAAGGCGGCGGTGTCGACAGGCACCAGATTGTTCTCCAGTGCCACGCCCCAGTTCGCGACCGGACCGAGCTTCATCGTGAGCCCGAAGAACGGCAGCATGGTATCGCACTCGACCCTCGTGAGGGCGTTGTCGTTGCCCTTCACCGTCGCCGCCGCAAGCCTGCCCGCCTCGCCTTCGAGGCCGGTGACCTGGCCGAGCTTCAGGTCCATCTTGCCATCGGCAACGAGCGCACGCATCTGCTCGACGCTGTGGGGCGCAGCGCGGAACTCGTCGCGTCGATGCAATAGCGTGATGCGCTTGGCGATTGGGTGCAGGTTGAGGGTCCAGTCGAGCGCGGAATCGCCGCCGCCGACAATCAGGATGTTCCGGTCGCGGAACTGCTCCATTTTCCGCACTGCGTAGAACACCGAGCTGCCTTCATAGGCCTCGATGCCCGGCACCGGCGGCCGCTTCGGCTGGAACGATCCGCCGCCGGCGGCGATCACCACCACCTTGCATTCGAACACCTTGCCCGCGTCGGTCTTCACGCGGAAGGCGGGATCGCCGACCTTCTCGATCGTTTCAACCATCTCGTTCAGATGGAAGGTCGGGTGGAACGGCTTGATCTGCTCCAACAGCGACTCCGTCAGCCCCTGGCCGGTGACGAGCGGGATGCCGGGAATGTCGTAGATCGGCTTCTCCGGATAGAGCTCGGCGCACTGGCCGCCGATCTTGTCGAGGATGTCGACCACATGGGTCTTCATGTCGAGGAGGCCCAGTTCGAACACGGCAAACAGTCCGCAGGGACCTGCGCCGATAATCAACACGTCGGTTTTGATCGCTTCGCTCATATCCGCTTCTTTGTCAGTTGAGTACGAAATGGGAAGGCTGCCGACCGAGCCAAGACGACCTGATCGGGAACGCCATAATAGGGGCGGCAAGCGCCGCGGCAACCCCTTGCCGCAACTCGACAACTAGGCTGTAACGTGGCGAACGACCTGGAGATTGTGCAAGTGAATGCCCCGATCCGTTCCGACGCCACGCCGCGCCTGGAAGACTATCCCTATCGGCTGTCAGACAATGTGCGCTTTGCCGACCTCGATCCCAATGGGCACGTCAACAATGCGGTCTATGCGAGCTATTTCGAGACCGGCCGCGTCACGCTGATGAAGGATCCCAGCAAGGGATTGGTGCCGGATGGGCTCGCCTGGATCATGGTGCGCCTCGACACCCATTTCCGCGCTGAGCTGCATTGGCCCGGCACGATCGAACTCGGGCTCGGCGTCGTGAAGTTCGGACGAACCTCGGTGACGTTCGATCAGGTGGTGTTTTCGCAAGGTCGATGCGTGGCCTCCGCGCAGGCGGTGACGGTGCTGATCGACGAAACCACGCGCAAGCCGGTTCCGCTGACTGATGAAGTGAAGGCTAACCTAAAGCCCTGGATCCGCCGCGGCCTTGATCTAGCCTAGTACTGGGTACACTCTCGAACCGAACGCCGCTTTATCTCCTCATCCCGAGGAGCGCGAAGCGCGTCTCGAGGGACGAGGCCACCGGCGGGGCCTCATGGTTCTCAAGGCGATGCGAAGCATCGTCCGGGAGAGGCGCCTCCGGCGCTCCTCACCATGAGGGTCATGCTTCAAGCCTGCCGTTCCGGCGTCGTCACCACGAGCCCGTCAAGGTCGTCGGTGACCTTGATCTGGCAGGACAGACGCGAATTCGGCCGCACGTCGAAACCGAAATCCAGCATGTCCTCTTCCATCGGCGTGGGCGCGCCGACCTTCTCGCGCCAGGCTTCGTCGACATAGACATGGCAGGTCGCACAAGCGCAGGCGCCGCCGCATTCCGCCTCGATGCCCGGAACGCCGTTGCGGATAGCGCCTTCCATCACGGTCGCGCCGTTCTCCACCTCGATGGTGCGTCTTTCCCCGGAATGGTCGACATAAGTTATCTTGGCCATGATCGCTCGTGCTACCGGAATACGGATCTGGATGAGGTCCCCGGCAGTCCCTATAACGGGTCGATCCCGGGAGCGCCAGCGGCCGGGTGCCCTCACGCAAAACCTTTTGACGCGAATTTGTCGCCGGTCAATTCGGGCTTGAAGGGTCGCCGAGGATGGCCTCGATCGCGTTCCGCGCCCGCGCGACCGCGTCAGTGAGCACCGCCAGCGGCTCCGCCGGTTCGATGCCACTCGTCAGGACATGTTCCAGCCCGGCGGCGGCATCCGCGACAGCGAAAGCGCCGATCGCGCGTGCCGATCCCTTCAGCTTGTGCGCCAGTTCGCGCGCATCCTGTGGAAGGGTGGCCAGGGCCGCGATCAGCTTGGCCGACTGCGCCACGAACAGCGAAAGCACCTCGCGCTCAAGAGCGGCGTCGCCGAGCGACATGCGCGCAAGATGTGCAAGATCGATCGGGCCGTCACCGGGGGAGAGCGGCGGCGAAGCTATCCATTGGGTCCGTTCGAGGTGACGCGGCATGGGCCTGATCCTAAGGACCGGCCACCACCTCCTTTTCGGTAGGGCCGTTTGGGCGTCACCCAATCACGAAAATAGTTAACGGATCGTTGGCCAAATTTGCCTCAACTTTGCCCTTTTTCAGACAAAGTAGGACCTCAATGAGCGTCAGCTCGCAGGATTTATGTGGAAGCATAAGGCCTTATGGCACAAACCTGTTAACGATGATTAAGAATGTCTTAATCGCGGCCATTTCATTCGCATCGCTCAACCAATAGGATGTTTCCGGATGTAGCGGACAAGCGGCCGACGGGCGTGCTTGCGTACCGCTTTACGGGGACGGGACGGCTCGAGCTTGCGGGGGACAATATTCGCAAGATCGCCGACGCGTATTAGTTGAGAGGGCTCAGACTTAACATGGCGAACAATCCCAAGAAGGTGAAAGATCCCACCGAAGTCGCACTGTCTGCCATTCAGGAAGCTCTGAACATCGGTGAGAACAGTGCCGAGCCCAACCGCGATGTGATCAGTACCAGTAGCGGCGAAGCCGCGCCGCCCGCGACCCCTGCTGCGACCACGCCCTTCCCCGAAACCCCGTTCGAGACGCGTCCAATCGAAACACGTCCCGGCAACGAGCGATCGGTGTTCGAGCCGATCGAGGAGCAGCGCGGCCCCCGGCGCGCCGCCAATGACGATCGCGAGGCGATCGGACAGCTCCTGCAGGCGCTGCAGAAGGGCAGCCCTGCCCGCAACGTCTACACCTTTGCGTCGATCTTCACCGGCGTCTGGCTGGTCGGCTGCGGCCTGCTCACGGTGAGCTTCCTGTCCTCGCTGCAGGCCGCGATCGGCCAGAGCGGCGGCGTCCTGGTGCTGGCAGGCCTCGCCTGCCTGTTCCTCGCGCCCGTGCTGCTATTCTACTTCCTCGCGAGTCTTGCCTGGCGCGGGCAGGAGATGCGAATGATCGCGCAATCGATGGCGCAGGTCGCGATCCGCTTTTCGGAGCCCGAAGGGGCGGCGAGCGATTCCATGGTCACGGTCGGACAGGCGATCCGCCGCGAGGTCGCGGCGATGGGTGACGGCATCGAGCGCGCGATCGCGCGCGCCGGCGAGCTCGAGACGCTGGTCGCCAACGAGGTCGCGGCGCTGGAGCGCGCCTATTCCGACAACGAGGTGCGCATCCGCGCGCTGTTGCAGGACATCGCCCACCAGCGCGACAATCTGGTCGGACAGGCCGAGCAGGTGCGCAGCGCCATTTCCGGCGTGCAGATCGATCTGCGCCACGACATCGCGCTGATCTCGGATGCGATCGCCTCGCGCGTCGACGAAGTCGCAAAGAGCATCACCGGCGCTCTGGAAGAGCGCGGCCAGCACATCACCCAGGCGTTGAGCCACGCCGGCGACAACATGATCCTCGCGCTCGGCGAGCGCGGCGGCGACCTGCTCGACCGGCTCGAGGAAGCCAGCTCCGAGACCACGCGCGCGGTGCTCGATGCCTCCGAGCGGCTGACGAGCAGCCTCAACTTCAAGACCGGCCACGTCCACGACGAATTCGTCGACCTCGCCGACCGCGTCCATGAGATGCTGAACGAGCGCATCGACCGCATCACCGGCGAATTCGAGCAGCGCGCCGTGAGCGTTGTCGAGGGCATCTCCGAGCGCACCGAACTGGCGCACGATTCCCTGAAGAATTCCTCCGACTCGCTCCTGCTCGAGCTCGAGCTGCGCAGTGGAGACCTCGTCACCAAGATCGACGAGGCCGGCAATCGGCTGGCCAGCCACATCATCACCTCCGGCGACAAGGCGAGCGAAGTGCTCGACGTCACCGTCAATTCGCTGGTTGCCAGGGTGGTGAGCCAGACCGAGACCGCACACGACTCGCTCTCGCTGCAGATGAGCGCCTTCGACGAACTGGTGAAAAACCAGGGCTCGGAACTGGCGGAGAAGTTCGCCCGCGACTCCGGCACGCTCGGCGCGCTGATCACCCGCCACATCGCGGAATTCGACCGCACCGTGAAGACGTTCGGCGGCGAGATCGTCGAGCGCATGGGCCAGCGCACCGAGGACATCGCCAACACCCTGAAAACCTATGTCGACAATTTCGACACCCGCCTCACCTCCAACAGCGGCGAGATCACGGCGACCCTCGACCAGCGCCTCCTGCAGTTCGAGACCACGCTCGGCGACCGTGTCAGCAGCCTCGACTCGTCGATCGACAGCAAGCTCGCCATGTTCGACAGCGCGCTGAGCGGCCGCGTCAACACGCTCGACAGCTCGCTGGAAAACCGGCTCGGCACGCTCAACGCCTCGCTCGAGACCCGGCTTGGCTTCCTCGACAATTCGCTCGAGGGCCGCCTCAAATGGCTCGACGAGTCGATCGAGGGCCGCCTGAAGTCGCTGGAACAGACTTTCGACACTCGCACCAGCTCGGTCACCCAGACGATCGATGGCCGGCTCGGCATGCTCTCGACCTCGCTCACCGAAGGTGCGGCGCAGGCGATCCAGTCGATCGACTCCCGCCTCGGCCTGCTCACCTCCTCGCTCACCGACGGCGCCGCGCAGGCGATCGAGGCGCTCGATCGCCGCATCGCCAGCGTCACCGAAACCGTGGACGGCCGCAGCGCGCATCTGACCGACACCATCTCGGCCCGGTTCCTGGAAATCCACCAGGGCATCGAGACCCGCGTTGGCGCCATCGCCGGCGACATCGACGCCCGCGTGGCGCAGTTCGAGGACCTCCTGGGCTCGCGCGTCGAGGCGGTCGCGGGCCGCATCGAAAGCAGCGGACGCCAGGCCAGCGACGAGCTGATGGCGCGCGCTGAACTACTCTCCTCCGGCATCAAGTCGCATGTCGAGGACGCCGAGCGCTCGCTCACCAATCTGGTGGTCAACACCAGCGAGACCATCCAGACCGGCGCGCGCACCGCGCAGCAGTCGCTGCTGACGGTCTCCTCCGACGTCGGCGCCCAGCTCAAGCTCACCGCCGGCGAAGTGGAGGCTGCGCTGACCGCGGTCGGCTCCGGTGCCGCAAGCTCGATCCTGTCCAGCGCCCGCGATGCCCAGGCCTCGCTGATGGCGGCCACCGGCGAGGTCGCCTCCCAGGTCAAGGCGCTCTCGACCGATGTCGAGCGCACCCTGCAGACCGTCGGCAGCGCGACCGCCGCCTCGATCCTGTCGGGAGCACGCGAGGCACAGACCGCGCTGGTCAGCGCCTCCACCGACGCGGCAAGCCAGGTCAAGTTGCTGGCCGTCGACGTCGAGCGCTCGCTGACGCTCGCCGGCACCGCCACAGCCGAAGCCGTCACGGCCGGTGCGCGCGAAGCACAGAACACGCTGATCGCGGCATCGACCGACATCACGAACCAGATCAAGTCGCTGGCGGGCGATGTCGAACGCTCGCTCACGCTTGCGGGTAGCTCGACGGCGGAAGCAGTCGTTGGCAGCGCACGCGAGGCCCAGAGCGCGCTGACAACAGCCTCGACCGACATCACCAGCCAGGTGAAGGCACTCTCGGTCGATGTGGAGCGCTCGCTGTCTGCCGCCGGCACATCGACGGCCGAGGCAGTCCTGAGCAGCGCCCGCGAGGCGCAGAACAGGCTCACGTCGGCCTCGACCGAGGCGGCAAACCTGGTACGAACGCTAACCGCTGACGTGCAGAGCTCGCTGGTCGCGGCTTCAACCGACGCTGCAAACGCGGTCACGACGCTGACTGCCGACATGCAGCGCTCGCTATCCATGGCCGGCACGGCGACCGCGGAGTCGATCACCTCGGGCGCACGCGAGGCGCAGAACACGCTGGTTTCCGCGTCAACCGAGGCCGCGAACACTGTCAAGGCGCTGGTCGCTGACGTGCAGCGCTCGCTGTCCATGGCCGGCGCTGCTACCGCGGAATCAGTTACCGCGGGCGCACGCGAGGCCCAGAACACGCTGGTTGCCGCATCAACCGAAGCTGCAAACAGCGTCACGACGCTGGTCGCAGACATGCAGCGCTCGCTGTCGATGGCGGGCGCGGCCACCGCGGAGTCGATCACTTCGGCTGCCCGCGACGTTCAGACCACGCTGGTCACCGGATCGTCGGAGGCAGCCAACCACGTCAAGTCGCTGGCGATCGATATCGAACGGACGCTGACTGCAGTCGGCGCCGACACTGCCGCGGCCATCCTGAGCAGTGCACGCGAGGCGCAGACCTCGTTCGTGTCGACCTCGGCCGACGCGGCTGGTCAGATCCAGGCCATCTCGGTCCAGATCGAGCGCTCGCTCGCTGCCGTCACGGCGAACACCACCGAGACGATTCAGACCTCGGCGCAGAACGCGCACAGTTCGCTGGTCGCCGCCGCCAACGAGGTCTCCTCGAAGGTCAAGACGACGTCCGCCGACATCGAGCGTTCGGTGCTCGCCGCCTCCAGCCAGTTCGGCTCGACCATGACCGGCAAGACCGACGAGATCGTCACCTATGTGCAGCAGCAGGCCGAGCGGCTGGCGCAGATGGTCGACACCAGGCGCGGCACGCTGGTGGAAGCGCTCACCAACAAGAGCGCGCAGCTCGCCACCGATATCGACCGCGCCACCGCGGACGCGCTGAAGTCGATCGAGATGCGCGGCCATACCTTCGCGCAGACGATGTCGAGCCACGGCGCCGAAGTCGCGCGCAACATCACCTCCGCCGGCGATCTTGCGACCGGCGCGGTGGCAAAGTCGCTGAAGGACCTCGAGCACTCCTCGCGCGCGGCGATCGACCAGTCGCGCCAGGTCTCAATTGCCGCCGTCACCGAGATGCAGGAGACCAGCAAGATCCTGCGCACGGATACGGTGGCGCTGTTCGAGCGGCTGCGCGAGGGCAACATCCTCTTGCAGGAGGTGCTCACCGGCGCCCACGACAACCTCAACTCGCTCGAGCGCGCGCTCGTGACCCGCGTCGCCGACTTTGTCTCGGCGATGAACGACGTCACCTCGCGCAACGGCATTGCGACCCAGACGCTGGAAGACCAGCTCACCGTTTTCAACAGCAAGACCCAGAAGGCGCTGGAGGACCTCGGCGAGCTGTCGACCCAGTTCGACACCCACGGCCGCGCGTTGGTCGAAGCCGCCGCATTGGTGGAGCAGAGCAACCGCAACACCACGGGCTCGATCGCCGAACGCAAGGCGACGCTGGAATCGCTGGTCACCACTATCGACCTGCGCACCACTGATCTCGACCAGCGGCTGTCGCGCTTCACCGGCCTGCTCGATGAATCGCTCGCCGCGGCCGAGGAGCGCGCCCGCGACATCGCCCGCGTGGTGGCGGAGACCGCCGGCGCCGGCTCTGCGGCGATCAGCCGCCAGTTCGAGGCCGTGCGCACCGCGGCCGAGAACGAGCGGCAACAGACGCTCGACGCTATGAACGACCTGTACCAGCAGAGCACCCAGGAAACGGATGCGATGTTCAAGGAATCGACGGAGAAGTTCTCCGCGATGGTGCAGTCGATGAAGCAGATGGCGGCCGAGATGCACAACGAGCTCGAGGCCACCCGCACCGAGCTGCGCCGCGGCGTGCTCGAGATGCCGCAGGAGGCCGCGGAGAACACCGCGCAGATGCGCAAGGTGATCGTCGACCAGATCGAGGCGCTGGCCGAGCTCAACCGCATCGTGGCCCAGCACGGCCGCGGGCTCGACGTCGCGACCAACAGCCGGGTCAGCGTGCAGCGCCAGGACGAGACCGTGATGGTCGCTGCCGCTGGCGGTCGCACAAGCGATGTCCGCATGCGCGGCGGCGACTATGGCAGCGCATCGACGCTGCCGCCGCCGGACCTCGGCGTGCCGGCGCCGGCCTCGCGCCGCACCGAAGCGCCGCCGGTCAGCCCGACGACCCCGGACAACGGCCGGGACGGCTGGCTGTCGGACCTGCTCAACCGCAGCGATGCCCCTGCCCCCGCGCCCCGCGAAGCGCCGCGTCCCCGTCCGCAGGCTGCCGCCGCCAATCCGCTGGAATCGCTGTCGCTCGACATCGGCCGGCTGATGGACCGCAACCTTGCGGCTGAGATGTGGGATCGCTACCAGCGCGGCGAGAACAAGGCGTTCAGCAAGCGGCTCTACACGCCGGCCGGCCAGAAGGCCTTCGACGAGGTCGCCCGCAAGTACCGCTCCGACCGCGGCTTCAAGCAGACGGTCGACCGCTACATCGCCGAGTTCGAGCGGCTGCTCGACGAAGTCGCCCGCGACGACCGCGGCCCGCAGTCGCTGCGCAACCACCTCACCTCGGAGACGGGCCTGGTGTACACGCTGCTCGCCCATGCGGCAGGCCGCCTGGGGTGAGACGCGAACAGTAAAGTGGCGAATAGAGAAACGGGGGCCGAAGGGCCTCCGTTTTGTTTTGGTCTTATTCAGTTGACCCGAGTCAACCTATGACGACCTTGCAGCTCGGCAGGAGGGACGAAGGCGAACATGGGAAACACTGCGCAGAAGAGAGCGCTGCGGAACTACCGGTCCCGGCTGGTCAAGCGCGGCATGGCGCGATTTGAGGTTCTTGGTCTCGATACCGATCGCGACCTGATCCGCTCCCTGGCAAGACGCCTGGCCGCAGGCGATGCCGATTCTGCGCAAATCCGGGCGACGCTCAGCCAGGCGATTGCCGACGAGCCGCGGAAGAAAGGTGGAATCCTCGCCGCCTTGCGACGCTCGCCGCTGGTCGACGCCGACCTTGACCTGACGCGCCCGCGCGAAACGGGGCGCAAGGTCGACGTATGACGCGCTATCTCCTCGACGTCACGAGGCGCGATCCATCCGCAGCCCTTATAGCGTGGATGGCAGAACAAATCGACGAGGACCTGTTCATTTCAGCCCTGACCGTCGGAGAAATTCGGCGGGGGTTGCTGGAGAAGCCGAAAGGGAAGAAGCGCGCGCGCTGCTTGAGACCTGGTTCACCGGCCCAGAAGGACCCCAAGCGCTTTCCGCAGGCCGCGTGCTGCCCTTTGACGAAAGGGCAAGCCTCGTCTGGGCGCGCCTCATCGCGGACGGCACTGCCGTCGGTCGGCCAAGAAGCGCGCTCGACATGATCATCGCCGCGATCGCAGAGACCAACGATTGCATCACCGACAACGAGAAAGATTTCGCCGGCTTGAAAGTCGTCAACCCGCTTCGTACCGCGGGCGCCGGCTAGTCTAGATCACTGTCGCCTGCGTAGCGGCCCTACGGACCTCGGCGGAGGCGGCGGTTCGGATGCGTTGCTGTTGCTGCTACTGCTGCTGCTGGCGCCGAACAACAGGCGCGTCGGGTTGCGGTCGAGGTTGTTCACGGCGCGGCTGATATCGCCGAGCGTCCTGCGGCCGTCGGCCATCAGTGCGCCCGAGCGCTTGTCGAAATCTTCGGCGAGCTCGCGGATCGATTTCACCATCGCGGCCAGTTCGCCACCGCGATCGCCGCCGGCGATGCTGTTGAGGCCGAGCATGAGGTTGTCGGCCTTGCCCATCACGCCGTCGACCCTCAGCATCACATTGTCGATCTTCTCGGAATTGCGCGCGAGCGCCGCGGTGAAGGTCTCGAGATTACGCAGCGAGTTCTTCACCGATTCTTGATTGTCCGCGACGATGCGGTTGACGTTCTGAAGCGTCGCGCGGATCGCTTCGGTGACATCCTGCAGGGCCCTGGGATCGGCGGTCAGCACGGGGATACCGTCCTCGTCGAGCGGCACCGGAGGCGCCGTCTCCTCGCCGCCCTTCAGCGAGATCGCGGCAACGCCCGTCAATCCCTGGAATTCGAGGCCGACCAGCGTGTCCTTGCGGATCGGCGCGTTGTTCTCGACCATCGCGAATGCAACCACGCGACGCGGATTGTCGAGCTTCACCGAAATGACTTCCCCTATCCTGATACCATTAAAATTGACATTACCACCGTTCCGCAGACCCGAGGCCGGACCTTCGAAAATCACCCGCAAAGGGCTGCGCTGCTTGGTGGTATGCAGGCTCTGGAACCAGAGCACGAAGCCGAACGCAGCCGCAATCACCGCCAGCGTGAAGGCGCCGATCAGGACATAGTTCGCCCGGGTTTCCATCGATTGCTCCAGCTACTCGTCCAAGCTCGGGGTCCTCCGCAGCGGAACCGTCACTGATCCTCTTCTTTCGCGCATGATCTTGTCCGAAAACCGGTTTCCACCTGTCGGGATCACGCGCTAGCCGATGACGGCGCGGGCGCGTTTGCCATGGAAGTATTGCCGCAGCCATGGATGCTGTGAGGCCTGCATGTCAGCGATCGATCCTGCGGCAATGATCTTACCGTTCCCTAAAACGGCGATGCGGTCGCACGCGGTATATAGGCTGTCGAGGTCGTGGGTTACCATGAAAACGGTCAGCCCCAAAGTGCGCTGCAGGGTGCGCACCAGCTCGTCGAACTCGCCGGCGCCGATCGGGTCCAGGCCCGAGGTCGGCTCATCCAGGAACACGAGCTCGGGATCGAGCGCGAGCGCACGCGCCAGCGCCACGCGCTTGATCATGCCGCCGGAGAGCTCGGAAGGATAGCGGTCGGCGACCTCGGGCTTCAGCCCGACCATCACGAGCTTCGCCACCATGATCTCGTCCAGGAGCCGCTGCGAGACCCTCAGATATTCGCGCACCGGAAACTGGATGTTCTGCCGCACGGTGAGCGACGAAAACAGCGCGCCCTGCTGGAACAGGACGCCCCAGCGCCGTTCGACCCGGCGCCGTTCGCTGGAGCTGGCGGCATCGAGGTCGATGCCGAACACCTCGATGCGTCCCGACACCTTCGGCACCAGCCCGATGATCGTGCGCGTCAGCACCGACTTGCCGGCGCCGGAGGGCCCGACAAAGCCCAGGATCTCGCCGCGTTTCACATCGAGATCGAGACCGTCGAGCACGCGAGTCCTGCCGAACTGCACCGTGATGTCGCGAACGCGGATGATGGCGTCGGAAATGGGCTGTACGAGCATGGTCACATCCCGATCGACGCGAAGAAGATCGCGAACACGCCGTCCATCACGATGACGAAGAAGATGCCCTTCACCACCGATGACGTCGTGTGCTGGCCGAGCGATTCCGCGCTACCCTGCACCGCCAGCCCCTCGACACAGGCGACGATGCCGATCACCGCCGCCATCACCGGCGCCTTGACCATGCCGACGATGAAATGATTGATCGAGATAGCATCGCGCAGCCGCAGCAGGAACGCTTCCGGATCGACGCCGCCATAGAGCCAGGCGACGAGGCCGCCGCCATAGAGCGCGGCCATCGCGCCGAGAAAGGCGAGGATCGGCAGCGCCAGCACCAGCGCCAGCATGCGGGGCAGGACCAGCACCTCGATCGGATCGAACCCCATGGTACGCAGCGCGTCGATTTCCTCGCGCATCTTCATCGAGCCGAGCTCGGCGGTGTAGGCACTGCCCGAGCGTCCGGCGACCATGATGGCAACGAGCAACACGCCGATCTCGCGCAGCACCAGCACGCCGAGCATGTCGACCACGAAGATGTCGGCGCCGAACCTGCGGAAATGAAAGATGCCTTGCTGCGCGATGATGCAGCCGATCAGGAACGTGATCAGCACCACGATCGGCACCGCGCGCCAGCACACCTGCTCCAGATGGTGGATGGTCGAGGTCAGACGGAACGAGCGCGGGCGGATCAAGACATGCCCGCTCGCGACGAGCACGGCGCCGAGCATGTCGATCAATCCGATGATCGTGCCGCCGATGCCGACCACCACCCGGCCGATCTGGTCCAGCATGGCCGTGATCGAGACCGGGCCGGTCTCGGCCTCCGGCGTTTCCTTCACCCGCCTGACTTCGTCGACCAGGCTCGAATAGTTTTCCGAGAGCCCGGCGATGGTCGCCTCGCCGCCACCGTGGCTCAGGCTGCGCCTGAGCCGCTCGATCAACCAGGCGCCGAAGGTGTCGAGCTTGGAGACCTGGGAGACGTCGATGAAGATATCGGGACGGGTGCCGCGGAGTTTTTCCGCGTCGGCCACCATCCGCTCCAGCACGGGCGCAAAACGGGCCGTCCACGGCCCCGCGGCGCACAGGGCAAGGCCGCCGCCCTGTGTTATCCGTTCCAGTGTCGGGTCGCCGTTCAAAATGCCCACCCCAGGCTGTTTGTCTCGTTCGAAAGATAGGAATTCGAACGCCGCATTGCCTTGTAGAATCTGGCGCTAACCAGCCATAGTTGGCAGCGCCCCGCAAGCGCACGGTTCAGAAATTGCGAGATTTTGAAATGACTTCCAGCCGATCCGCGCGCCTAACGCAAGAGCTTGCCGCCTTTATCGAACGCTGGCCGATCGCGGGTGCCTTCACCATCAGCCGGGGCGCCAAGACCGAGGCCGTTACCGTCGTGGCCGAGGTCAGCCTGGACGGGTTGACCGGGCGCGGCGAATGCGTGCCCTACCCGCGCTATGGCGAGACGCCGGAGGCGGCGCTTGCGGCGATCCAGGCGATGCAGGGGCCCCTTGCGGCCGGCATGGACCGGAAGGCCCTGCAGGCGCAAATGCCGCCGGGCGCGGCCCGGAACGCGCTGGATTGCGCCCTGTGGGACCTCGAGGCCAAGCGCAGCGGCAATCGGATATGGAACCTGCTCGGGCGCGGCACGCCGGTCCCCTGCACCACGGCCTACACGATCTCGCTGGGAACGCCGGAGGCGATGGCGGGAGCGACCGCCAGGGCCGCGCACCGGCCGCTGCTCAAGATCAAGCTCGGCGGCGACGGCGATGGAGAGCGCATCAAGGCGGTACGAAGAGCGGGGCCGAATGCGGAACTGATCGTCGACGCCAATGAGGCCTGGACGGCGGACAACCTCGCCGACAACCTCGCCGCCTGCGCGGATGCCGGCGTCACGCTGGTGGAGCAGCCGCTGCCGGCCGGCAACGATGCGGCGCTGGCTGAGATCAAGCGGCCGCTTGCCGTCTGCGCCGACGAGAGCGTGCATGCGCGCGCCTCGCTGGAGGGGCTCCGCGACCGCTACGACGCAGTCAATATCAAGCTCGACAAGACCGGCGGCCTGACCGAGGCGTTGGCGATGGCGGATGCCGCCCAGGCGCTCGGCTTCGACATCATGGTCGGCTGCATGGTCGCGACCTCGCTTGCCATGGCGCCCGCGATGCTGCTCACCCCGCAGGCGCGCTTCGTCGATCTCGACGGCCCCTTGTTGCTCGCGCGCGACCGCGACCACGGGCTGCGCTACGACGGCAGCCTCGTCTATCCGCCGGAGGCCGCGCTCTGGGGATGATGGAGGTTGCGCCGCGCCAGCCACATCACGAGCGCACCTGACGCCGCCATCGCGGCCATCAGGTAGTAGACGCCCTGGCCGTAGCGGGCATAGACGACGCCGCACAGGATCGCGGTGCTGCTCGAGACGATGCCGCTGCAGGCGGCAAGATAGCCCTGCCCGCGCGCCATGATGTGTCCGGGCACCTGGTGCACCAAAAGTCCCATGATGCCGACCTGCGTCAGGCCGAAGGTCAGCCCATGCGTGAGCTGCACGACGGCCAGGACCGGAAGCGGCGGGTCCTGCGCGGTGATCACCCAGCGCGCAACCCCGGCCAGTGCGCCGATCACGACCAGCATCGCCGGGGGCAGCGTGAGGCGCGGCGATACCGCAAACAGCACGATCTCCGCGAGCACGCCGAGCGACCACAGCGCTGCGATGGTGAGCCCGCCCAGGCCGGCCTGCTTCCAGACGATGGAGGCAAAGATGTAATAGGCGACATGGCTGCCCTGGATCAGCGCAGAAGCCGCGATGATCGCAAGGAAGCCGCGATCGCGGAGCAGCGCGACGCCGCCGCGCTGTGCGGTCTCGGCCCTCTTTGCGACCTCCAGCGGCCGCAGGCCCAGGCTGGTGAGCGCACTGACCCCCGCTACGGCAGCAATGATCCAGATCAGGTGCTCCGCCGCGACTTCATCGACCAGCAGCCCGCACAAGAGCGCGCCGACCACGAAGGCCGCCGAACCCCACAGCCGCAGCGGACCATAGTTCAGTCTGTAATGCGTCACGCCGCGGAGCGCATAGGCATCCGTGAGCGGCCCCGTCGGCGTCCACAGGCAGCAGGTGACGACGAAGACCAGGAATACCGGCAGCGCCTGGCGCTGGGTGCCGATGAGGGCAAATCCGAACGCGGTCGCGGCCGCCGTGATCATGATGGCGCCGCGCAGCATCCGCCGCCGCTCGGCAAGGGACGTGATCAGCGGCAGCACGGTGAAGCGGGTCACCGCGGGCACCGCCGTGATGATGCCGATCCAGGACGCCTCGATCCCCACCGCCTTCAGCCAGAGCGGGAAGAACGGCAGATAGGTGCCGAGCATCCCGAACATGGTGCCGTAAAAGGCTCCGAGGCGAGCCGCGAATCGCTTAGCATCCACTTGCGGCGCTGCAGGAATTTGTGATTCGGAAGCCATCAATCCAATTGCGATTCGCCTGATATCGTGGTGTTCGTTATCGCAGCGCGCCGCAATTTGCGCGACGAGATTTGCATGGCCAACGAAGCATTCGCCCTTTCGCCGATCACAGCCCGCCCGGTGCAGCCGGGCGAGGACGATTACCACGCGATCAGCGAAGCCTTCATGGAGACTTCGCGCGGCCGCTGGTTCCTCTCCGAATACGCCAAGCGCAACCGCAACGCCGATACCCGCCTGGTGCTGGATGCGGTGGCCCGGCTCGAGGAAAGCCTTGCCGCGCAGAAGCAGGCGGTCGAACCCGATCCGGGGCCGGCGGTCGCCGAGGCCATCGCCGCGATCCGCGACGCGGTGGAGGCCGCGCAGGCATCTGCGGCCGAAGCACTCGACAGTCTGGCGCTGGAGCAGAAGCTTGCCCCGGTGCGCAAGGGCGCGCGGGTGATCCGCGAGATCGCGTGGCGGCTGCGCGAGATCGGCAATGACGGACGCATCTGCGACCTCATCGATTCCCAGGTCGTCGCGATCGAGAGCGGCGCCGCGCAGATTTCATCAGAGGACGCGAAGGCCGCGCTGGATGCCGCCTTCGCGCCGATCGTGCAGCGCCTTGCCCAGTTCTCCGAAGCCGATGAGACGCCCGCGCCGAGCGCCGAAGCGCCGATGGCTCTGTCACCCGCACCTGCACCGGAGAGCCACGCGGAGCAGCGCGCCCTTCACACGGTGGAGGTCGAGCACACGACAGAAGTCGAAGCCCCATCGGAGGCGCCGGCCGCCGTGGAGACCGTCGCCGCACCTCCCGAGCCGGAAGCTGCGGAAGAGACCATCACCGTTGCGGACGCGGAAGCCGCGCTCGCTGTCGCCGAAGCGGCGCTGGCGGAGGCTGAAGCGATCGAGCTTGCTCGCGCCACCGAGGAAGCCGCGGCCGACGCTCATGACGAGGCCGTGCTCGACATGATCGCGATGGAGATGGGCGCGCCCGACCCGTTCGACGTTGAGGACGCCACGGCGACGATCGCCGAAGAACCACTTGTTGAACTGCAAGCACCGCCCGCGCCGGAAATCGTGCCGCAGGCGCCTGAGCTTGCCGTCGCGCTGCCGGAACCGCAGTTCGAGCTTCCGCCGCAGCCCACCTTCGTCTCGCCGCCCGAGCCTCCGGTCGAAATCTCGCTCGGCTCCACCATCATTGCCAACGGCATCATCAAGAAGCCCAGTCCCACGGCCAGCGATCCGCTCGCGCCGATCCGCCGCATGAGCCAGGCCGAGAAGATCGCGTTCTTTTCGTAAGCGCGAGGCTTGCCGCTCCGCGAGGAGACTCGCGCAGTGGCCGATGTCTCGTTACAAGAGCTGTGATAAAGTACGCAGCACGGACACGTGCTGCTGGCGTCCGCGAAGTCCATCCTGGCGACAGCTGCAAGCGACGGACTCATGTCATGAGGCAGTCGACATCGGCGGACGAACGTTCGAGCATTCAGCGCCGTGTGCTGCTTGATCCGCGCGACGGGGACGTCGAGGACGATGCGGCCAGCCCCGGTCAGCGTTCGCTGCTTGCTATTGCCGGTAGCCTGCTTGTCGAGATCAGCCTGCCGAAGCTCTTGTTCGCGTGGACCGCGTTGCTCCTGCTACCGGCCGTGCTGCTCGGCCTCGCGCCGCTCTTGGCCTCCGCCTGGCTTTCGATCTTGTCCGAAAAAATCCTCGTCCTGACGGAAATCGGCGCAGCATTGATGCTGATCGCGATCGTCGCGCTCGGATGGTTCGCCTGGCGGCCGCTGCTGCGGATCGTCGAGACCAGTTTCTGGTCGCTCAACGCGCTCGCGGTGCAGCCAAGCTACGCGTTCTGCCGTGAGGCACTGCGCCACCTGACGGAACGGATCTGGCAAAACAGCCTGACTCCGAATTTGCGCATGCGAGTGCGACGCGCGTGTTCGCTCGGTGCCGGCATCCTGCTCAGCGCAGGCGCGGCATTGATCGCAATCCTGGTTTGGCCGACCTCGCAATGGACCGCCGGCCTGATCGATCTCGCCATAGGTCATCATCTCGTGTTGACGACGCTGGCCAACGCCGTTGTGCTCGTGTCCTGCTATCTCGCAGCGGCGTCATTGGCCTGGGGTTTTGCCGATGCCAGCATG
The DNA here is from genome assembly GCF_000472865.1 of Bradyrhizobium elkanii WSM2783. Lineage (GTDB taxonomy): Bacteria > Pseudomonadota > Alphaproteobacteria > Rhizobiales > Xanthobacteraceae > Bradyrhizobium > Bradyrhizobium elkanii_A. The sequence continues at coordinate 117,156 of NZ_AXAP01000011.1, forward strand.
GATCAGCCGGCCGATCTTGTCGCCTTCGATATCCCCAGGTCCGATGCCCGCATCTGGCGCGTTGCGCATCTGTCCGATGTCCACGTCGTCGGCGAGCGATATGGTTTTCGCATCGAATGCGGGCGCGCCGGGCCGCGCGGCAATGAACGCTTTGCCGCCGCGCTTGCTCGTCTCGCCGCCATTCATGCCGCCGATCCGCTCGATCACGTGCTGATCAGTGGCGATATGACGGATGCGGGGCGCGCCAGCGAATGGGCCGAGTTCTTTGAGGCATTGTCAGAGCACCCTGATCTTGCCGCGCGGACGCTTCTGCTGCCGGGCAATCATGACGTGAACATCGTCGATCGCGCCAACCCGGCCCGGCTCGACTTGCCGTTCAGCCCCGGCAAGCGGCTGCGGCAAATGCGAACCGTGTCGGCGATATCGGCCATTCAGGGCGATCGGGTGCGCCTTGTCGACACGTCAGGCAAAGTCGCGGCCACGCTGGACGAGCTCCTCACGCCGCATCGCGAACAGATTGTTGCGTTCGCCGAGCGCGGCGGCGTGCGTCGGGGCGCCGAGCTTCGCCGATTGTTCGAGGACCAATTCCCGATGATCCTGCCGCCCGACCAACCGGAAGGCCTCGGAATAGCCATCCTCGACTCCAATGCCGAAACCCACTTCTCCTTCACCAACGCGCTCGGGCTGGTCTCGCTCGAACAGGTGCAGCGGCTGGAGGCCGCCATGAACTATTTTCCGAAAGCACGGTGGATCGTGGCGCTGCACCATCACCTCACGGAATATCCCATGCCGACGACGAAGTTCTCCGAGCGCATTGGAACGGCATTAATCAATGGGAGCTGGTTCGTCCGTAGACTGCAAGCCTTTGCCGACCGCGTCGTGGTGATGCACGGTCACCGCCACATCGACTGGATCGGTGCATGCGGCGCATTGAAGATTATCTCCGCGCCCTCGCCGGTGATGAACGCTGCCGATGATGCGCCAAGCTATTTCTACATCCACCGGCTGGTAAGCGGCCTCGATGGAACGCTTTGCCTTGCCGAGCCGGAGAAGGTGGAGATTGCGGGCAGCTAAGTCCTTGCCGGTTTGCCGTCAGCCGATCCTCCGAGCAGATCGGCGAGCCAGCACGTCGACGGGTGCTCGGCAGAGAAGGTGAGAAGCGCAAGCGTGATTGGCACACCGATGAAGGTGCCGAACAGGCCCCACAGGAAGGTCCACAAGAAGATCGCAAACAGCACGATGAACGGCGATATCGATAGCGTGTTGCCGGCGACGCGTGGCTCGACATAGCTGCCGACCACGAACTGGATGATGTTGAGGCAGGCAAAGACACCGAACACCGCCGGCCAGCTCTCGAATTGCGTCATGGCAAGCAGCGTCGGAAACAGCGTGGCGATGAACGGCCCGATGAACGGGATGTAGTTCAGCACGAAGGCGATCACGCCCCATTCGAACGCGAATGGCAATCCGGTAACGCCGGCGAAAAGGCCGACCAGAAGGCCGGTGACTGCGCTCATCTGCGTGCGCACCAGCAGATATTTCCGAAATTTGGCCGCAGTCGCGGCGCTGCCATTGAGCAACACGCGCGCCGCCGTAGCGTTCTCCAATCTGTCTATCCTTCGCCTGGCATCCTCGACCTCGAGCAGCCCCAGCACGACATAGACCAGCGCAATCAGCCAGAAGCTCAGCGTGGTGTTGAGGCGGCCGGTGACGTATTGCGTGGCGCGCAGCAGCCAGCCGACATTGAAGTGCTCGGCCCAGAGGCTGGCAACCTCGATGCCATGGCCATCGAGCCATATCACGGCCCGTTCATAGAACGTCTGATACCGCCCAGCATCGGCGACGAGGAAATGGCCGACGCGGCCAAAGCCCCACGCTGCCAGCGAAGCGAAGGCAAGGCAGATCGCCACCGTGACCAGCATGGTGATCGCGAGCGCTGCGAGCTTCGGCATCCATGACTGCAGCCATTTCTGCGCCGGCCAGACGATCGCGATGATGAACAGCGCCGCAGCGAGCGGCGCCAGCACACTCCTCGCCTGGGATGCGGCCGCGCCGACGAGCACTACAGCGATGATGACGGTTGCAACCCTTTGCCCGGAGCCGTCCCCCATCCTGGATACCTCCGACCTTGCGCCAATCAAAGATTGTCAGGTGCTGCAATCCGCCGCAAGGGTGGTCAGCCAATCGATCGGTCAGGGCCAGGGATTTAGCGTCGTAGCCCGGGTGGAGCGTAGCGTAACCCGAGAGTTCTGCATCGATGTCTACAGGAGGCCCCGGGTTGCGCGGAGCCTGTCATCGGGCGCGCGTTCGCGCGACCCGTTGGCTTCACCCGGGCTGCAGAATCTCGGCCTTGTTCAGGCCACCAGCTTGGCGAACAGGTCGGCGTCGACATTGCCGCCGGAGAGAACGATGACGACGTTCTTATCCTTGGCGTCGATGCGGCCGGCGAGCAACGCGGCAAGACCGACGGCGCCGCCGGGCTCGACCACCAGCTTCAATTCGCGATAGGCGAACGCAACCGCAGCGGCGACTTCCTCATCCGAAGCCGACACGCCGCGCGCCAACAGCTTGCTGTTGATCGCAAATGTGAGCTCGCCCGGCATCGCCGCCATCAACGCGTCGCAGATGGTGCGGGCGGCGGCTGGATGCGGCTCGCGATGTCCTACCTGCAGCGACAGCGCGTGGTCGTCATAGCCCTTCGGCTCGGCGACGATCACCTGGGCTTGCGGGAATTTGGCCTTCACGGCGGTCGCGACGCCCGCGATCAGCCCGCCGCCGGACGCCGGTGCCACCACGATGTCAGGCGTAAGCCCAAGCGTGGCCATGTCCTCGGCGATTTCGCGGCCCGCGGTGCCCTGCCCTGCGATCACGAAGGGATCGTCATAGGGACGCACCAAAGTCGCGCCGCGCTTCTCCGCGATGCCATTGGCGATCGCCTCGCGGTCCTCACGGTCGCGGTCATAGAGCACGACCTCGGCGCCATAGGACTTGGTGCGCTCGCGCTTGGTGATGGGCGAGTCCGCCGGCATCACGATGGTCGCCTGCATGTTGAGGATCTTCGCCGCTGCGGCCACACCTTGGGCGTGGTTACCAGAGGAGAATGCGACGACCCCGCCACCACGCTGGGCCTGCGGGATCGACGACAGTTTGTTGAAGGCGCCGCGGAACTTGAACGAGCCTGTCCGCTGCAGCATTTCCGGCTTCAGGAACACCGTGGTCCCGGCGCGCTCGTTGAGGACGGGAAAGGACAGCAGCGGCGTGCGCACCGCGAACGGCGCGACCACCTTTGCGGCGGCTTCGATATCAGCCGCGCCGATGGGTTGATTTGCGATGATTTCGGTCATCCGCGATTTGTAACGCGGCCGCGGACAAGCCGGCAAGACGCTTCTGTGTGATCCCGGCCGTAGCCCGGGCGGAGCGGAACGCGTAACCCGGGACCGCTGGTCAAGACAGATACAGAAATCCCGGGTTGCGCTGCGCTTCACCCGGGCTACGGTGTCAGGCTAGGCCGCGAAATGCGGGTCCTCAGCCACGAATTCCGCCGGTTCGTTCTCAGGCTCGGGCTCGACCGGCCGGAGATTGAGGGCGTGGTCGATAAAAACGCGCGCCGAGGCTTGCCAGGTGTGGCGCGCAGCAAAGTCGACACAGGTTTGCGCGGGGATCCGGAGCGCCTCCAGGCAGGCCTCGCGGAGGTCTTCTTTCAGCACGCCGACCGGCGCTGTGCCGATCACGTCACGCGGACCGACCACCGGGAAAGCGGCGACCGGCAGGCCGCTCGCAAGCGCCTCCAGCAGCACCAGGCCGAAGGTGTCGGTCCTGCTCGGGAACACGAACACATCGGCAGCGGCATAAATGCGCGCCAATTCCTCGCCGTGCCGTGCGCCCAGGAACACGGCGTCGCGGCATTTCTGCTCCAGTGCCGGCCGTGCCGGTCCGTCGCCGACAACGACCTTGGTGCCCGGCAGATCGAGGTCGAGGAAGGCTTCCAGGTTCTTCTCGACCGCCACCCGGCCGACGCTCAGGAAAACCGGTGCCGGAAGACAGAGGTCGACATGGCGCGGATGGAACAGCGCGGTATCGACGCCGCGCGACCACAGCACCACGTTGCGAAAGCCGCGCGAGCGCAGTTCGGCGGCGAGCGCCGGGGTTGCCGCCATCACCGCCTGGCTCGGCCGATGGAACCAGCGCAACAGCCGCCAGACCCAGTTTTCCGGGATTGGCGAGCGCGCCGAGACATAGTCGGGAAAGCGGGTGTGAAAGCTCGTGGTGAACGGCAGACCGCGCTTGCGGCAGTAGCGGCGCACCAACAGCCCGATCGGACCTTCGGTGGCGATGTGGATGCTGTCGGGCTTGTCCTGCTCGATCAGCGCGGCAATCGCAGCCGGATGCGGCAAGGCCAGCCGGAGGTCGCGATAGCTCGGCATCGCGAAGGTGCGGAACGATTGCGGTGTGAGAAATGCGATCTCAACGCCGAGGCCCTTTGCCGCCTCGGCCATCATGGTCAGCGTCCGGACCACCCCGTTGACCTGGGGATGCCATGCGTCGGTCGCGACCAGGATTTTTGTCATGCAGCGCGCGCCGTGACCCGCGGCACTGGGGCGATGCGCCGGACCGGGTCCGTCCAGGTGATGATCTCGAAGCGGCCATCCTCGTGCTCGGCCAGCGCCGTGCAGCTCTCGACCCAGTCGCCGCAATTCATGTAGCGGATGCCGTGCTCGTCGCGGATCGTTGCATAATGGATGTGGCCGCAGATCACGCCGTCGCAGCCGTGGCGACGTGCTTCGCTCGCAAGCGTGGTTTCGAACGCGCCGATGTAATTGACTGCCTTCTTGACCTTCAGCTTCGCCCATTGCGACAGCGACCAATAGGGCACGCCGAACATGCGGCGGAAGAAGTTGACGAAGCGATTCATCTGGATCGCGAAGTCGTACGCCTTGTCGCCGAGATGGGCGAGCCAGCGCGCATTCTGCACCACGAGGTCGAAGATATCGCCGTGGATCACGAGGTAGCGCTTGCCGTCGACGCCGGTGTGGATGGTGTTCTCCATCACGTCGATGCCGCCGAAATGCGTGCCGTAGTACTTGCGCAGGAACTCGTCGTGATTGCCGGGGATATAGATGACCTTGGCGCCCTTGCGTGCCTTGCGCAGCATCTTCTGCACGAAATCGTTGTGGGTCTGGGGCCAGTGCCAGCTCGACTTCAGCGCCCAACCGTCAACGATGTCGCCAACCAGGTAGATCGTGTCGGCATCGTGAGAGCGCAGGAAATCCAGCAATCGGTCGGCTTGCGACCCGCGGGCTCCGAGATGGACATCGGAGATAAACAACGTGCGAAAGCGCCGCTCGGGGCTCTCTTCACTGAAAGAGTCGCTTCCCATACCTGTGCACCTAACAAATCCCTGTGACAGGGCGATGACGATTCGTCGCAGCCAACAGTCCCACCAGAATCAGCTACGCGCCCCTTTGAAATGCGGATAACAGCGCCATGCGACAATCTGGCGACACCAGAGGCCATAGATATGCGGGACAGGGTCGAGGCAGCTCGGTCGTCTAATAAAATCTGTGAAAATGATGCACCGGCCCGTGGCCGTGGCCGACGGTGAAACGGTCGGCGGCTTCGATGGCGGCGCTGATCCAGCGCTTGGCATTGCGCACGGCTGACGTCACGTCTTCGCCCTTGGCAAGCTCGGCTGCGATCGCAGACGACAAAGAGCAGCCGGTGCCATGGGTGTTTGCGGTGCTGATGCGCGGCGCCGCGAGCACGATCGCGCTGTCTACATCGACGAGATAGTCGATGCTCTCGCTGCCCTGCCCGTGCCCGCCCTTAATCAGGACCGCCTGACAGCCGAGGGCAAGCAGCCGCCTGCCCTGGCTCTCGATCGCGGCCTCATCCGAGGCCATCGGTTCGTCGAGCAGTGCTGCGGCCTCCGGCAGGTTCGGGGTGATCAACGACGCAAGCGGGATCAATCTCGTGCGGAGCGCATCGACCTCCTCCGCGGCAAGCAGGCGATCGCCCGAGGTTGCAACCATCACCGGATCGAACACGACATGCTTCGGCGACCAGCGCTCGAGCCCGGCCGCGATCGCATCGATGATCGAAAGCTCCGCCACCATGCCGATCTTGACCGCGCCGACCGCAAGATCGGAGAACACCGCATCGATCTGCGCCGTCACGAACCCGGCCGGCACCTGGTGGATGCCGCGCACGCCCATCGTATTCTGCGCGGTGAGCGCGGTGATGACGGATGCGCCGTAGACGCCGAGCGCGGCAAAGGTCTTCAAATCCGCCTGGACGCCGGCGCCGCCAGAGGAATCCGAACCGGCAATGGTGAGTGCGATCGGCGTCGTCATCGGAAAGCTGCCGCGCAGTGGGATAGGCATAATACCATGGTCCCTCCTAGCGCGGCGAACCAAGGCCGGCAAGCTGGCTTGCCATTGCACGGCGAATTTGGCTCTATGGGCCGGCTACCTGCCCCGGAGATAACAGCGATGGTTCCCTTCTTCATCCAGATCAAGTGCAAGCTCGGCCAGTCCTATGCCGTCGCCAATGCGCTGGCGGAGGCCGAGATCGCCTCCGAGATCTACTCCACCGCGGGCGATTACGATCTCCTAGTGAAGTTCTACGTCGACAAGGACACCGACATCGGCCATTTCGTCAACGAGAAGGTCCAGGTCATCCCGGGTATCCAGGACACCCACACCATCATCACCTTCAAGGCGTTCGGGACCACCTAGCTCTTATTCCCGGTCCGCTTCGGCGGTGGCGTGGGTCCCTCGACGGGTGGCAGCGATTTGAGATAATCCGCCATTGCCGCGCGGTCATCGTCGGACAATTGCGAGGTGTTCTTGATCACGCGCGCCATCAATCCGCTGGCGCTGTCGCCCTCCGGCAGTTCGCCGGTCTTCAGGAAATAAGCGAAGTCCTTCGCGCTCCAGTCTCCGAGTTTCTTTTGCGTGATGTTGGGCACCCAGCCCTCGCCCTCCGGATTCGGTCCGCCGCCAAAACGCTGCGCGCGGATGATGCCGCCCAGGAAATTGCGCGGGCTGTGGCACTCCGCGCAATGGCCGAAACTGTTCACGAGATAGGCCCCGCGATTCCATTGCGCGGAGCGCGCCGGATCCGGCGTAAAGGGCTTGTCATCCATGAACAGGAATTTCCACACACCGATGTTGCGGCGGATGTTGAAGGGGAACGGCACGTCGTGATCGCGCACCTTACCGGCGACCGGCGGCAGCGTCTTGATGAACGCGAAGAGGTCGCGGACGTCCTCGATCTTCGCATGCCGGTAGGACGTGTAGGGAAAGGCAGGGAAAAAATGGGCGCCCTCCGGCGAGGTGCCCTTCATGACCGCTGTGACGAAATCAGCCTCGCTCCATCGGCCGATCCCGTCATTGGGATCGGGCGAGATGTTCGGCGCATAGAAGGTGCCGAATGGCGATGGAATCGCGAGCCCGCCGCCGAGCCGGGTGCGATCGGGCTGGTCGGGCACGGCGTGGCAGGACGAACATCCGCCCGCGTTGAAGATGGTCGAGCCATTGCCAATGTCAGGCTCATAGGCCGGCAATACGCTGGCCGCGAACGTCGCTGGTATGGTCAGCCACCAGTAGACGCCGACGGCGACAATGCCGGCGAGGATGGCCGCGGGGTAAATTCGTCGCAACATAATCCGACCTGTCATTGGAGCGTCTTCGAGCAAAGCGTACCCTCGGACTTGATCCGAGGGTGAGCACCGGTTCGTGTGAACGCGTCAAAAACAAAAATCTGGCGCTTCGGTTCAATCAGAACCGAATATGCTCCAGTTCGTCGATCGAACGGCTAATATGGCGAGAGTTTCGGCCATGCGCTTGCTCGAAATTTTCCGCGCTCGCGGGCGATTTTGGGAATAAAGCAGAAAGGCCATTGTTTTTGAGGTCGACACTCAGGCCGACGCCAACAGGGAGAAAAACCATGCCGAACAAGACCATGCTTGCCACGCTCGCGCTCGGAGCCGCCGTCGTGTTTGCCGGTCCTGCTCTCGCCGACAAGTACAAGGTGCCGTTGGACGGCAAATCGGAAGTGCCGCCGAACAGCAGCACCGGAACCGGCACCGCCGATATCGACTACGATCCCGCGACCAAGAAGCTGAGCTGGAAGGTGACCTATTCCGGCCTCACCGGTCCCGCCACCGCAGCGCATTTCCATGGTCCCGCCGAAGCCGGCAAGAACGGCGGCGTCGCGGTCCCGATCCCGAATATCGCCTCGAGCCCCGCCGAAGGCAGCGCCACGCTGACGGACGCGCAGGCCGCCGATTTCCTCGCCGGCAAGTACTACGTGAACGTCCACACCGCGGCCAATCCAGGCGGCGAAATCCGCGGCCAGGTCGTGAAATAGGCGAGCCACTAACGCTCATCCTTGAAGGCGGATGCTCCAGCATCCGCCTTTTTCATTTCGTGCCTATAGTGAAGCAAACCAGTACTGGCCGCGACGAAGCTGCGCTCCCTCTCCCGCTTGCGGGAGAGGGTCGGGGTGAGGGTGTCTCCGCATTGGGACTCCCCGAGTGAGAGAGCCCTCACCCGCTGCGCTGAAGCGCAGCGACCTCTCCCGCGCGCGGGAGAGGTGAAGCGCCGCATTACTTCAATTTGACGCGATAGGTGTCGTGGCACGCGCCGCAGCGATCGTTGATCGTGGTGTAGGCCACCTTCAACTGATCGAGATTCTTGACCTTGCCCTTGAAGTCGCCGATCGCCTTCGTAACGGGCGGGATCTTGGAATCGAAATCGGCCTTGTTCTGCCAGATCTTGGGCGACGACGTGTAATGGGCGTCCTTCACGTCTTCCTTGGGGTTGGTGGCAAAGACGGTCGCGATCTTGGCAACGTTCGTTTCGAGATCGGCGAGCGCCGTATCGACCGCCTTCTGGTCGTAGGGGATATCGCCCTTCACCATTTTCCCGATCACATTGTACATGCTCTTGGCCTGCGCCCGCATCAGGTTGTCCTGCTGAACGGCGATCTCCTGCTGAGCCATGACAGCGCTTGCACCGAGCAGCACGCCACCTGCCACCAAAACCATCCGCTTCATCGGCGAATTCTCCTTTTCGTGAAGCTTGCCGGACGCCGCCGCGCGCGGTTTGCGCTCGCGGCCTCACGCTGGATCATGATCCAGCGCCTCCTTTGAGCATGATCTTTTCGGAAAACCGGTTTCCCACTTTTCCGGATCATGCTTTAGAACCCGTGCGCGGGCGTTTATTCCCGCGCTACGATGTCGTCATCAGAGATTATGGCGTCGCTGCGCCTCGCGGATCGCGATCCAGACCCGCTCGGGGGTAGCGGGCATATCGATGTGGTCGATCTTGTATTCGCGCCACAGGCCCTCGACGATCGCGTTGACAATCGCCGGACACGAGCCGATCGCGCCCGCTTCGCCCGCGCCCTTGACGCCAAGCGGATTGGTCGCACAGGGCACGTTGTGGGTCTCGAACACGAAGGACGGGCCGTCGGAGGCGCGCGGCACCGCATAGTCCATGAAGGTGCCCGTGACGAGTTGGCCGTCGGTTGCGCTATAGACCGCCTGCTCCATCAGCGCCTGCCCGATGCCCTGCATCGCGCCGCCGTGAACCTGGCCCGCGAGCAGCAGCGGGTTCAGTGTCACGCCGAAGTCATCGACAATGACATAGTTCACGATCTTGATGATGCCGGTCGCCGGATCGATCTCGACTTCGGCGAGATGCGTGCCGTTCGGATAGGTGCCGTCGGCACTGGCGAAAGTCGCGCTGGCGTTCAGCTTCGACGGATCGACACCAGGGCGCTTCGCGAGATCGGCAAAGCTGATCGAGCGGTCGGTGCCGGCGATGCGGATCACGCCGTCCGATATCTCGAGGTCGCCGGCGCTCGCTTCCAGCGCCTGCGCCGCAATCTCCTTCAGCCTGTCGCCGAGCGCGGCGGTGGCGCGCTGCACGCTGACGCCGCCCGACGGGATCGAGGCCGAGCCGCCGGTGCCAAGACCCGTTGCGATCTTGTCGGTGTCGCCCTGCAGGATATGGACGCGCTCGGGCGGCACGCCGAACTGTTCAGCAACGATCTGTGCATAAGCAGTCTGGTGGCCCTGCCCGCTCGATTGCGTGCCGATCAGGATCGAGACGTCACCATTGGGGTCGAGCGCGACATTCGCAGTCTCCTCGCCCATGGTGCCGCAGATCTCCACATAGGTCGCAAGCCCGATGCCGCGCACCAGGCCATCCTTCTTCGCCGCCTTGGCGCGCTTGGGAAATTCTTTCCACTCGGCGATCTCCATCGCGCGCTTCATATGCGCGGCGAAATCGCCGGAGTCATAGACCTTCCCGGTCGCGGTCTTGTAGGGCAGCGCCTTCGGCGGGATGAAGTTCTTGCGGCGGATCGCATCTGGCGTCATGTCGAGTTTTCGCGCGGCGGCATCGACCAGACGTTCGACAACGTAAGCCGCCTCGGGCCGCCCGGCGCCGCGATAGGCATCGACCGGCACGGTGTTGGTGAACACGGTGCGGACGCGGCAATGGAAGGCCTGGATGTCATAGAGGCCCGGCAGCATGCCGGCGCCGCCATGCGGAATATAGGGGCCGAAGGTCGAGAGATAGCCGCCCATATCGCCCATCAGATCGACGTCCATGCCCAGGAACTTGCCGTCCTCGGCGAGCGCCATCTTCGCGGTCGTGACGTTGTCGCGCCCCTGCGAGTCGCCCATGAAGTGGTCGGCACGGTCAGCCGTCCATTTGACCGTCTTCTTCAACTGCCGCGCAGCGACCGCGACCAGAGCATATTCGCGGTAGGGAAACAGCTTGGTGCCGAAGCCGCCGCCGACATCGGGGCAGATCACCCGCATGTTCTCGACCGGGATCTTCAGGATGTTCTGGCAGAGGATATCGCGCAGGCGATGGCTGCCCTGGCTGCCGATCGTCAGCGTCAGATGGTCCTTCTTGGCGTCATATTCGGCGACCGCCGCACGCGTCTCCATGAAGTTGGTGACGATGCGCGGGTTGACGATCGAGATTTCCGCGACCGCATGCGCCTTGGCAAAAGCTTCTTCAGTCGCCTTCTTGTCGCCGATCGAGACGTCGAACAGCACGTTGCCCGGCTTGTCGGGCCACACCTGCGGCGCGCCCGGCTTCACGGCATTGACGACGCCGATCACGGCCGGCAGCGGCGTCCACTGCACGTCGATCGCCTCGATCGCATCACGCGCCTGGTCGATCGTCTCGGCGACGACGAAGGCAACGGCGTCGCCGACATGGCGGACTTCGTCCTTGGCCAGGATCGGATAGGGCGGACCGGTGAACGGGTCGGTCTCCAGATTGAACAGGCATGGCAGGTCGCCGAGATCGGCGACCTCGGCCGCAGTCAGGATCAGGCTGACGCCCGGCAGGCCGCGCGCCTTGGTGACATCGATGGTGAATTTCGCATGCGCATGCGGCGAGCGCAGCACCAGCGAATGCAGCGCCGGCTGCGGCGCAACGTCGTCGGTGTAGCGGCCCTTGCCGCGAATGAGGGCATCGTCTTCCTTGCGGCGTACGCTCTGGCCGACGCCGAATTTGATGGGGGCTGCCATCGTCACTCCAATTGTTGTTGTCCACGCCATCTTGGCGTGTTTCCCGCCATATTGGCGCGGTTGGGAAAGAAGCGCAAACCGCGAATTGCGGAGCTTGGAAGCACCGCAACAAAAAGCTGATTTGACTTGAAAACTATCCGCGCCGCAGGCCGAAGAGCCATCCGCGCCCGAACAGCACCAGAATGGAAAATCCATAGACGAAGGCGCCGACTGCAATCAGGAGCGCTAGGATGGTTTCATCACGCAGCACATGCATCTGCGCGAAATAGACGGATGCGAATCGCTCGGTCCACCAAAGTGCCCCCGCAAGCACGAGGCCGGAGACGGCGAATTTCGCAAAGGTCAACATCATCAGGCGATCGAGCTCGAGATAACCGGCGCGCACCGCAAAGCCGAACACCAAGAGCAGGTTGATCCAGGCGCCTACAGCGGTGGCGAGCGCAAGTCCGATCTGGGCGAGCGGGGCCATCAGGCCGATCTTCAGCAGCAGATTGGCCGCCAGCCCGGTCAGCGACGCCTTCACGGGCGTTGCCGTATCCTTGCGTGCATAGAACGTCGCAACCGCGCTGCGGATCATCACGAACGGGATCAGGCCGATCGAATAGGCCGCCAGGGTCGCGGCGGCCGCCGCGGCGTCGGCCTTGGTAAAGGCGCCGCGCGCAAACGCCGCGCGCACGATGATGTCAGGCACGGTGAGGAAGGCCGCGACAAAGGGCACGGTGGCAAGCAGGGTGAAATCAAACGCGCGGCGCTGCGCAGCCGCAGCCCCCACCACATCCTGTGCGGTGATCCGCCGCGACATTTCCGGCAGCAGCACCGTGCCGACGGCAATCCCGATCACGCCGATCGGCAGCTGATAGAGCCGCTCGGCGTAATAGAGCGCCGACAGCGCACCGGCCGCCAGGAAGGTCGCGATGATGGTGTCGGCGAACACGGCGACCTGCGTGCCCATCGAGCCCAGCGTCGCCGGTCCGATCGCGCGGAAAAAGGCGCGGACGTCCTCATCCAGCCGCGGCATGGCAAAGCGCGGCAGCGTGCCGTGCCTCGCCAGATCGCCCGCAAGCAGGAAATATTGCAGGAAACCGGAGATCAGGACGCCCCAGGCCGCAGCGTGACCTGCACTCGGGAAGAAGGCCGCCAGCGCCAGCGTTGCCATCATCGACAGATTGAGGAGGATGGACGCCCCGGCCGCGCTGGCAAAGCGCTGCATCACGTTGAGCATGCCGCCATAGAGCGTCACCATGGTGATCAGCAGCAGATACGGAAAGGTGATCCGCGTCAGCTCGATCGCAAGCTGGCGCTGCTCGGCGTCATCGGTGAAGCCGGGCGCCAGGACGCGCAATGCCTGCGGCATGAAGGCCCAGGCCAGCGCCAGCAGAATGAGCTGAGACAAGAACAGCAGCGTAAAGATGCGGTCGGCGAACAGGCGCGCGGACGTATCGCCGCCCTTGCCGTGGACATGGGCGTAAGCCGGGACGAACGCGGTGTTGAACGCGCCCTCGGCGAAGATCGCACGAAAATTGTTCGGCAGGCGCCAGGCGACCAGGAAGGCGTCGGCAATAGGTCCCGCGCCGAGGATCGCTGCGAGCATGATGTCGCGCGCGAGCCCCGTCAGCCGCGAAAGCAGGGTGTAGCCGCCGACCGTGAAGATGCGTCCAAGCATGCGCCGGTTCTAGCCCAAGCACCGGCGCCGCAAAACGGCGAAATCAGGACGAAAGCGCGCCGCGCACAGCCTCGATGATTCGCCCCTGCGTCGCCTCGTCGAGATAGGCGTGAATCGGCAGGCTGATGACGTCGTTCGAAAGCCGTTCGCTGACCGGCAGGCCGCCCTCCGCCACCGGGAAGTCGCGGTAGGCGGTCTGCTGATGCATCGATTTCGTATAGTAGATCGCGGTCGGAACGCCCTGCGCCTTCAGCGCCGCGGCAAAGCCGTCACGGTCGGTGCCCTCGGGCAGGCGGATGGTATAGCACGCCCAGATCGAGCTGCAGCCGGCGGCAAGGCGCGGCACGGTCACGACGTTGCCGAGCCCGCGCGCATAGCGCTCCGCGACCTCATTGCGCGCCGCGATCTCTTCTTCGAAAATCTTGAGCTTCTCGAGCAGTACTGCCGCCTGCATGGTGTCGAGCCGCCCGGTCATGCCCAGGCGCACGTTGTCGTACTTGTCGGAGCCCTGGCCGTGCACGCGGATGCTGCGCAGCGTCTGCGCAAGCTCGTCGTCGTCGGTGAAGATCGCACCGCCGTCGCCGAAGCAACCGAGCGGCTTTGCCGGGAAGAAGCTGGTCGCCGTCGCCAGGCCAAAAGTGCCGATCCGCCGCCCCTTGTAGGTAGCGCCAAAGCCCTGTGCGGCGTCATCGAGCACGAACAGACCTTCGGCCTTGGCGACCGCAGCGATCGCGTCGTGATCGGCGCTCTGCCCGAACAGGTCGACTGGAATGACGCCGACTGGCTTGAGGCCGCGCGCCTTGGCGGTCGCGATGCCGCGCTTCAGCGAGGCGGCATCCATGTTGAACGTCGTCTCATCGACGTCCACAAAAACCGGCGTAGCGCCGGTCAGCGCCACCGATTCGCCCGTCGCGCAGAACGTGAAGGACGGGCACAGCACCGCATCGCCCGGGCCGACCTTCTTGGCCATCAGCACCATCAGAAGCGCATCGGTGCCGCTGGCGCAGGCCACCACATGTTTTGCGCCCGAGAACTTTGCAAGTTCCGCCTCCAGCGCCGAGACTTCCGGCCCATTGATGAACTGGCAATGGGAGAGCACGCGGGAGACCGCTTCATCGACGGAGGTGCCGAGCCGGCGGCGCTGCGCGGCAAGGTCGATGAAGGGAATGGGTTCGGGGCGCAGATGCTGGTTCATGGGACCTTGCGGGAGGCGTGAGGGAAGCTATCAACCGGCGACGCGGCGCGGTGCCTTGCGGGCGACGGTCGCGGCGGGCGTGGCCGGCGTTTCCAGACATTTGATCGCGATCTCGAGGCTCGCGACGCCCTCGTTGCCTGATACCGCCGGCTCCTTCCCGCCCCTCACCGCGTCGAGGAACGCAATCAATTCGGCGCGCAACGGTTCGTCGTGGCCGACAGGCAAATGCCGCATCGAATAGCTGCCGTCGGGCTTGAAGCCGAAACACTCCGTGACCTGACGGGTCAGGAGATCGCCCATCACATATTTGCCGCGCGTCGCGACCGTGACGCTGCGCGCCTTGAACGGCGTCAGCCAGTTGGTGTTGATATGCGCAAGCACGCCCGAGGCGGTACGGAATTGCAACAGCGCGATGTCCTCACGCTCGGCCACGGCGCTCGAAAGCTGCGGCTGCACGTCGACGATTTCAGACTCGGTGAACCAGCGGATCAGATCGATGTCGTGCACGGCCAGATCGATGACGACGCCGACATTGGACATGCGCGGCGGAAACGGACCGACGCGGGTAATGCCGATCGAGAGGATGTCTTCGCCCGATATCGCCTGCTTGATCGCGACCACCGCCGGGTTGAAGCGCTCGACGTGTCCGACCATCAGCGTCACGCCAGCCTGCCGCGCGGTGTTGACGATGTCGTTGCCCTCCTCGACCGTGGAGGCGACGGGCTTCTCGACCAGGATATGGACGTTCTGCGCGATACAGGTGAGCGCGATCTCGTGATGCAGATGGGTCGGCGCCGCGATCGTCACGGCATCGACGCCTTCGGCGAGCAACTCATCGAGCGTGGCAAAGGCCCGGCACCCGACCAGCGCAATGGCGCGCGCGCGATGTTCAGCCAGAGGATCGACGATCCCGACCAGCGTGACCTCGGGCAATCCCGCCAGCACGCGGGCATGGTTGCTGCCCATCACCCCCGCGCCGATAACCCCGACGCGCAAGGCACGCCCGATCCCGGCTTTTGCGGCCAACCCCGACCCTTTGGAACTCATGTGGTTACCCCAACAGACTTTTGGTGGCGCCCATCGGTTGCGCGTTCTTCCCCGGACCAGCCTGATTCCACCGAATCAGGCCGCAGCCCTATCCCCTTGTCCTGACGTGCTTTCTTTCCCCGAAGCATCGTCACGCACACGCTATAGCATGCTGTCACAAATGTGGCGAATGCCAACGCGCAAATCCGGACACGTTTTGATTCAAAAGATTACACCGTCTCGCCGGCGATCGGGGACGAAATCGATGCACAGCGCAATCATCAGGTGCGCTGATAGTCGTCCTCGATGCGGATGATGTCGTCCTCGCCGAGATAGCTGCCGGTCTGCACCTCGATCAATTCCAGCAGGATCTTGCCGGGGTTCTCCAGCCGGTGCACCGCGCCGATCGGGATGTAGATCGACTCGTTCTCGTGCACGGTCTTCACCGTTTCGTTGACGGTGACGCGCGCAGCACCACGGACCACGATCCAGTGTTCGGAACGGTGATGGTGCTTCTGCAGCGACAGCCGCTCGCCCGGCTTGACGATGATGCGCTTGACCTGGTGGCGGTCGCCATTGTCGACCGACTGGTACGAGCCCCAGGGCCGATGCACCTTGATGTGGTTCTCGGTGACCTCGGGCGCCACCGTCTTCAGTTTCGCCACCAGGCGCTTCAGGCCGTTGGCGTCCTTCTGCCGCGATACCAGGATGGCGTCCTGCGTCGCCACCACCACGAGGTCGTCGACGCCCTCGAGCGCGACCAGCGCGCGGTCGGTCACGACGTTGCAGTTGCGCGAATCTTCGAACACCGCAGCACCGCGCGCGGCATTGCCCTGCCCGTCTTTATCAGACAATTCCCACACCGCGTGCCAGGAGCCGACATCCGACCAGCCGCAGGACACCGGCACCACCGCCGCGTGCGCGGTCTTCTCCATCACCGCGTAATCGATCGAGATCGCCTTCGCCGCTCCGAACGCATCTACATCGAGCTTGACGAAGCCGAGATCGCGCTCGGTCTTCGTCACCGCTTCGATCACAGCCTGCACGCTCGCGGTATCGAAATTGCGGTACTCATCAAGCAGCACAGTGGCGCGGAACATGAAGTTGCCGCTGTTCCAGAGATAGCCCGACTTGATGTAGTCGGCCGCGGTTGCGGCGTCGGGCTTCTCGACGAATTTTGCGACCGCGCGCACCTGTCCCGAAATGGTATCGCCGGGGCTGATATAGCCGTATTCGGTGGCCGGGCGCTCGGGATTGACGCCGAAGGTGACGATGCGGCCTGCTTTCGCGGCAGCCAGCCCCTCGCGACAGGCGGCGACGAAGGCCTCGGTGTCGCCGACCACGTGATCGGCGGCGAGCGCCAGCACGGTCGCGTCCCTGTCGCGCGCTTGTGCAAAGGCGGCGCCGGCCGCGATCGCCGGCCCCGAGTCGCGCCGCGCCGGCTCCAGCAGCACGTCCGCCTCGCGCCCGATGCCGGCCAGTTGCTCCAGCACCATGAAACGATAGGCGTTGTTGGTGATCACGATCGGCCGCTCGAACAGCGCCGGATCCGACACCCTCAGCAGCGTCTCCTGAAAGGTCGAGCGGGTCCCGAACAACGGCAGGAACTGCTTCGGATGGACCTCGCGCGACGCCGGCCACAGCCTCGTGCCCGCCCCGCCGCACATGATCAGTGGAATAATTCGGTCCATCCTAACCTCGAATTCTGTAATGATCGGGCTGCCTGACATAGTTAACGCCCTCATCGTCCCTCCGGAACCGATGTCCCTATCCCCTTCACATTGTCGACATCGGCGAAATGCCCGGGGTCACGGACGCGACCAGCAGGAGATGACAGCCCTTGGCGGGCGGGTTTTCCACCCGCAAGCGCTACCACACCGGTTAGTCCCTTCAGATGAGTTTTTGTGGGCAGCGTAAACCTTTATGAGCATGCAAGCCAAATATCCGGGCAACCCGGCAGTCCCCGTTCAGGCCCTCTTTAGCCGCCGGTTGGAGGCTGCCGCAAGAGCGATCGAACGGCTATTGCAAGATCGGTCCTAAACCCATACCAAGGCCACCAAATTCGGCGCATGGCGCCGATTTGCGCCGTTTTTGACGTCTTTCTCGAACCTGGCAAGCGCTGACGAGATGCGCCGGATACTGCTTTCGACCATCAAGATATTGATCTCGGCTGCGTTGCTTTACCTCTCGCTCCGCAAGGTCAACCTGTATGATCTCGCTGCGCGCATCCGCGTCGAAAGTCTGGGCTGGATCGCTCTCGCGATCGCGGTGACCTTCCTGCAGATCTTCCTCGGCGTATTGCGATGGCGCGAGATCAGCGCCGAATGCGGCGCGCCGCTCGAAACCCGGCAGGCGATGCGCTTCAACGTGATCGGGACCTTCTTCAATCAGACCTTGCCATCGTCGATCGGCGGCGATGCGGTGCGGCTGTGGCTGGTCGCGCGCGCGGGCGCCGGCTGGCGCGCGGCGACCTATTCGATCTTCGTCGACCGCGCCATCGGCCTGATCGCGCTCGCCGTGCTCATCGTAGCGAGCCTGCCGTGGAGCTATCGGTTGATCAACGATCCGCAGGGACGGTCGGCGCTGCTCCTGATCGATTTCGCGGCGCTTGCGGCCGGCGGCGGCTTTCTGCTGCTCGGCGCATTGAAGTGGCCGTGGCTGAAGCGCTGGTGGGGAACGCACCACATCCACGCCTGCGCTGTCATCGCAAACAAGGTGCTGTTCAGTTGGGATCGTGGGCCGAAGGTCGCGGTGCTCTCCCTGCTCGTTCACGTCCTGACCGTGGTCATCGCCTGGTGCGTGGTGCAGTCCATTTCCGCGCCGCTGCTGTTCAGCCAGATCTTTCAACTGGTGCCGCCGGTGATGTTGATCACCATGCTGCCGATCTCGATTGCCGGCTGGGGCGTGCGCGAGGCGAGCATGGGTCTCGCCTTCGGCTACGCCGGGCTGGCGGCCAACGAGGGCGTCAACGTTTCGTTGTTGTTCGGCGCCGTGTCCTTCATCGTCGGCGCATTTGGCGGACTGGTGTGGATTCTTAGCGCGGAAAAGAAAGCACAAGGGGACAAGCCGATCGATGTCCCCGCACAATCGCTCTCGCCAATCGAATGACCAACGCTGATATCGCGCTTTCGCTCGTCGCCGCGGCGCTTGCTGCGTTATTGTCGGCGCTCCTCGTTTGGCTGCTGCGGCCGATGCTGTTGCGCGTGGCGCTCGCCAAGCCGAATGCGCGCTCATCCCATCGAATCCCGACGCCGCAGGGCGCGGGGATCGCCGTGATCGTGGCGACGCTGGTCGCGGCAGGCACGCTCGTCGCATTGAGCGGCAACGGCACGCTGCAAGTCCCCCTTGCGGTCTTCGCTGCGACGTTGTTCATCGCCGCTGTCGGCTTTGCCGATGACATCAAGCCCGTGCCCGTGCTGCCGCGCCTGTTGCTGCAGGGATTGGCGGTGGCTGTGATCGTATTCGCCGCGCCCTCCGATCTCAGGATCGTACCGACCGTCCCGTTCTGGATCGAGCGCGGCTTGCTGCTGATCGCGGGCCTATGGTTCGTGAACCTCGTCAACTTCATGGACGGGCTCGACCTGATGACGGTGGCCGAAGCGGTGCCGATCACGGTGGCAGTCGCACTGCTTGGCTTTTGGGCGCAGGTTCCGCCTTCGACAGCGCTGGTGGCGGCGGCGCTCTGCGGCGCGCTGCTCGGCTTCTCTCCCTTCAATCGCCCTGTGGCAAAGATCTTCCTCGGCGACGTCGGCAGCCTGCCAATCGGGCTTCTGCTCGGCTGGTGCCTGCTCCAGCTCGCCTATCACCAGCAAGTCGCCGCGGCGTTGCTGCTGCCGCTCTATTACCTGGCTGATGCCACGATCACGCTGCTGCGCCGGCTGATCAACGGAGAGCCATTCTGGGCGGCTCACCGCTCGCACTTTTACCAGCGCGCGACGGACAATGGATTTTCCGTGTCGCGCATCGTCAGCGAAGTCTTCGCGCTCAATGTCGCGCTCGCGCTGCTCGCGATGTTGTCGATCCAATTGGATTCGGCCGCGGCGAGCCTCGTTCTGCTGCTCGTTGGCGCGAGTGCGGTGGCGTGGCAGCTCTATAGATTTTCGCACAGACGGGGACGATAGAGCGTCTTCGATCGAAGCGGACACCGGTTCGCGTGAAGAAAACGCGTCAATCAACGATCTTTCGAAGTCGCCAAGCGCGTTTCTTACGGACGCAACCATTTCTCTCAATGTGAAATCACGGAGTAACGCTGTCCAGCCAGCATAAAATACAGCCTACTCATCTCGTAGACGGTTTCCACGTCGCTCACGCCGACCGAAGCGTTGATGCATCAGGCGCGTGTGCGCCCCGAGAGCACGGCCTTTGTTTTTAACGAAGACGTATGGACCTACAGCCGACTGGAGGCCGAAGCCGAGTCTGTCGCACAAGGTCTCGCCGCGAACGGCGTCAAACCAGGCGACCGCGTCGCGCTTCACATGATGAATTGCCCCGAAATTCTGGTCGGCTACTACGCGTGTTACAGACTCGGCGCGATTGCGGCGCCACTACGAACCGCCTTCAAATTTGCCGAGCTCGCCCGCTACTGCAGCGATTGCAGCCTGCGCTCTATATCGGTCAAGCCGCGCTCTATCAGAATGTTGCCCCGATCGACGATGCGATCCTTCCGCGGACGAGCCGTATTCTGGTGGATGGAGACGCCAATGCGCTCGGCCTGCGGCCATGGAATGACCTGAAACAGGCAGCGCATGTGCATTTCCCGAAGCCCCCTTCCGACGAGCCTGCTGTACTGATCAATACATCCGGCACCACCAGTGGCTATCCCAAATTCGTCGCACATACGCCGGGCACGCTGGCGGCAGCGACGGATCTCGTTTGCAAGCATGGTAGCTTACTGGCGGAGGATGTCGTCATATTGTCGATGATCATGACGCATGCCAGCGGCGTCTTTCGCTCACTGGCTCTTGTCCGACTCGGCACCCCCTTCATCATGCTGGAGAGCTTTGATGCTGATGTCGTGCTCGACAATGTCGAACGCTATCGCGGCACCTGTCTGCTCGGCTTTCCTGCCCAATACGCGGCGCTGATCGAGGCCCAGCTCGCCAGGCCGCGAGACCTGTCTTCGCTGCGGTTCTGCACCACTGGTGCAGACGCCTGTCCAATCGAGATTCAGGAAAAGGCTGCATCGGTTCTTGGAGCGCCTCTCTACAACCTTTGGAATGCGACGGAAGCGGTCGGAACCTTCACCTTCGGACTGGCATCAGGACCCATTGTCCGGATCGTCGAGGGGGCGGAGATTCGGCTGGTCGACAATGATGGGGCGGATGTCCTGCACGGCGAGATTGGTGAGCTCCTGATCCGCGGTCCTAACGTCTTCACGAAGTATTGGGACGATCCGATCGCAACCGCGCAAAGCCTCAAGGACGGTTGGTATCACAGTGGCGACTTGATGCGGCGCGGCGAAGGCAATGAGCTTTGGTTCGTGTCGCGAAAAAAGGACATCATCATCCGCGGCGGAACCAACATTTCGCCGATCGAAATTGAGGAAGCCCTGATTGCCTGTCATCCCGCGGTCGTAGCAGCGGTTGTAGTCGGCAAGCCCGATACGGTGCTGGGTCAGCGCATATTTGGCTTCGTGAAACTGGTGGCCGGCACGAGCGAAACCGTCGTTGCGGAGATCCTGCAAAACGTCGCGACGCGGCTTGCGCCCTACAAGGTTCCGGAAGCCTTAAGGGTACTCGAAACATTTCCACGCAACGCCCTGAGCAAGGTCGACCGCACAAGGTTGCAGGCGATGGCTTTCGAAGACAATAGCGGCCAATCAGCAAGTTAATCTATGGGAGAACCGCAGCCGCTCGTTGCCGGGAGATCCCGATTCCTTACCGATTGCCGTCGCTTTCATCGCGGCAAAGCTTCCAGTTGCACTGATGGTTTTTGTTTTTGGCCGCGGACCATTCGCGCTGAACCTATGAGGAAGGCGGCGGCGTAGGCAAGAAGAACGGCATGCGCGTGCGCCAACGGATCGACGCGGAGCGCCAACGCAATGAGCGGCGGCGTGACTCCGCCGAATACAGCATAGGGGACATTGTATGAGAGCGCGACACCGGTATATCGCACGGCGGGAGGGAAGCTTTCCACGAGCATCGGCGGGATGCCTGCGAGAACGCCGGCGGACGTGCCGGCCAGCGCATAGAGCGGGAACAGCCTTTCGGGATGTCCCGGCAGCAACGCAAAGAACAGACAGACCGAGGCTGCCAAAACGGGTGTGCACACGACCAGAAAAAGGCTGGCGCCCAACATGTCGGCCAGCATGCCGCAGCAGATGCAGCTCACTGCGAGGCAGGCGGTCGCGAGGCTGACGGCTTCGTACGCCCGATCGGCATCGATGCCGTAGCTGGTTTGGATCAGCGTCGGCACCATGACAAACATGACGACGATCGTCACTGCGATGAGTGAAGCCAGCGCGGAGGAGGCAAGGACGCCGCGACCATAGCTTCCAAGCACGATCTTCAACGGCAGTTCGGCGGCAAGTTCACCCTTGTTTTGCAGGGCGCGAAAGATCGGAGTTTCCGTCAACGAGCGACGCACATAGACTGCCAGCAGCGCAATGATGCCGCCAGCCACGAATGGAAGTCGCCAGCCGAAGGCCAGGACCTCTGCCGGTTTGTACAGCCGGTTCACGATGACGCCAGCCAACGCTCCCAGTAGATTGCCGATCGCAAGCGCACTGCTCAACATGCTGCAGGCGAAGCCGGTGCGAGGCGCAGCCACTTGTTCGGCCACGAAGGTCCAGGCTCCCGGCAGTTCGCCGCCCAATGCAGCGCCCTGCAATATCCTCAGCATCAACAGCACGACCGGCGCCGCGCTGCCGATGTTCGCGTAAGTCGGCGCAAAGGCAATTCCAAAGGTGGCAACGGCCATCAGCGATATGCTGAAAACAAAGGTCCGCTTCCTGCCGAGCAGGTCGCCATAGTGTGCCAGAATGACCGCTCCGAGCGGACGTGCCAAATTGCCGGCGGCAAAAATGCCGAAGGTCTGCGCGACTATATCCATTCGGGCATCTCGGGCGGAAAGAAAAGCTGCCCCAGGACCCTTGCGAAAAGGGCAAAGACGATGAAGTCGTAATTCTCCAGAACACCGCCAAGTGCGGCAAGCAGCAATGCACGATATTTGCCTTGTTCGGATTCCAGCGGCTCTGACGTATCCAGCAAGGCCATCCTCCTGTATCCGATCGAACATCGTTCTGACGTCCTACGCGACCCCCGATCGGATTGCGTGCGATGCCGGCTGTTGATCCTCGGTGAAGAGCAGTACGGTCACATCAGTTACCGCCGTATGTCGACTGACGGGAATCACGTTACGGCTGTAGTTGCGCAGCAGGCCACTCTTGATAATTTGGCTAGCCTTTTTTGAGCAACCCATGGGCGATGGCCAACAGCGAACATCATGGAGGTAGGCGGAGCGCCGCCCGTTCAATATTCGTCCGTCAGCAGCAAGCGAACGGTTGCCAAAGAGCTATAGGAGCGCACGCGCCTTGCGTACGCGCCTGTGAGCTTTTCCGGGCCCGTGAAATATCGCCATCGGGGCGAGAAGGTGCTCAACGGTCGGTTAATCGATAAGGTGGTCGAAACCCCGCAAGGCGCGCTTCAAGCCCTCGTTGAGGCCGATGAGCGGCTGCCAGCCGGTAGACGCGACCTTGGACAGGTCGAGTTCGAGCGAGCCGAACAGGCTCTCATTGGCCTCGTTGCGGCCGGTGATGCTGAACAACGAACGCAAAACTAGCCGCGGCATGGAAAACAGGCGCGCCGGTTTGCCTGCTGCGGCCGCGAGGAGCTCGATGAATTCGGGCGTCGACACCTGCTCGTCATCCGCGACAAGGAAAATGTTGAACTGGCCGTCCGGATGAGAAAGCCGATGCAGCACGAATGATGTCAGATTCTCCACCGAGACGAACGCACGACGGTTGCGCACGTTCGCAAACGGGAGCGGGACGCCGAGACCGATCGCCTTTTCGAGCAACGCGAGATTACCTTTGGCGCCGAACCCGTAGATCAATGGTGGCCGAATGATCGTGACCTTCATCTGGCTCCCCTGCGCCAAATGCCTCAATCCTGCTTCGGCCGCCGCTTTCGACATTCCATAGAGGCCGCGCGGGGTCAGGACGTCGTTCTCGCTGAATGGCGCGCGGCCGTCAGTGCTTCGGCCGTGCACCAGCACGGTGCTGACGAAGATGAAGTGGCGGACACCGGCGTCGGCCGCGCAACGGGCCAGATGCAACGTGCCTTCAAGATTGACGATGCGATAAAGCTCGACGGTGTGTTCCTCCCGCCTGTGATGCACGCGCGCCGCCAGATGCACGACCGCATCGACGCCCTCGAGCGCGGCCCGCCAGTCAGTGACGGGGCCGATCGTATCGATCGGCACCTCGTCGGCGCCGCCTGTCGGCTTGCGGACGGCACGTCGCACCACCCAACCGTTGCGCGCCAGCACCGGCGACATATGCCGGCCGACGAACCCGCTCGCTCCCGTCACCAACACCACGGGCTGGTCTTTAGTCACGACCGTAACTCCCGACACCGCTCTTCCGATCCAATCAGTCTCTGAATGAGGGCTGCGTATCCTGTCAAGGCACGCTCGGGACTATAGCTCCTCGCCACCGCGACGGCCCGCTCCGGCAGCGTCGGATCGGGAGTTCGCGATGCTGCACGAATCGCCTCGGCCAGTTGCGCCGGCATGCCCGGCGTCACAACCTGCCCGAGATCGTGCTCCGTTACCGTCAGCGCGGCTTCGGCATCCGGCTCGGATATGAGGATGACGGGCCGCCCCACCGCAAGCAGATTGTAGAACCGGCTCGGCACCGAGACACCGGCAACGTCCTTTCGATAAGGAATGAGCCAGAGGTCCGCCGCCGACAGGAAATCCTGCAGATCTTCATCCGCAACGCGGTCCACCAGCGTGATATTGGCGAGCTTCGCCTCGGACTGCATCGATCTCAGTTTGTCGAAACCCACCCCCCAGCCCGAGAGCAGGAAATGAATGCCGGGATCATCCTTCAGCCGGCGCGCCGCCTCGAACACGATCACAGGATCGTGGGTGAAGCCGAGATTACCGGAAAGGCCGACGACAAAACGGCCACCAAGCCCGCGACGGAAGGCATTGTCGGCCGCAACCGGACGAACCGCGGGGTCGATGGTGGTCCAGTTCGGAATGAATTCGATCTTGTCCCGCGTCATGCCGCGATAGCTGAGCAGCAATTTCTCACTGTCGCGGCCGATGATGACGACGGTGGTCAACGCGCGGAACATCAGCCCGTTCATGGCGCGCATCGCTCTGGTGACGATCGAGCCCGGCTTCAACAGGCCGCTCAGGACGAGCACCTCCGGAAACAGATCGTGCATGATCAGGATCGACCGGGCGCGCTTCAATCTGGCCGCGGCGGCGACGGCGTAAGGCAGCGCGAAAGGAGCCGTCACCGTCAGCGCGACGTCGCCGCGCTCAAGCCGCCTGAGAACGGCGAAGAAGGTACGCGCGGTGAACAGCAGCTCGGCGGCGGCGCGCTTGAGGAGCGCGGCCTTGCCAGGCATCCAGTTCTTGATCTCCTCGACCACCGGCCGATCGGCTGCCAATTTCGACGCCGAGCCCGGCCATCCCGACAGCACCAGGACGTCCACCTCCTTCGCAAGGCGGTTCGCTATCGCAGCCATGATCGCGGCGGTCGTGCTCCGGTCCGGCGGATAGTGCTGACTGACGACGACGACTTTTCCGGGCTTCTGCATCGGGGGTCTCGCGGATCAGGAGCGGATCACGCGGCGTTCGATCCGAATTCAGGCACGGCATCCTTCAGCACGCCGCGGATCGTGGTACGATCGTCTCTGGCGATCGCCTCTTCCAGCGCGGCGAGCCATTTGCGCAAGGTCGCCATCGGCGGCTCGTTCGGCCTGGCTGCCATGATTCCGGCAATCCCGATCTCGACTGTCGGCTCCTCACTCGCGAACAGGATCTCGTTCAGCCTCTCCCCCGGCCGCATCCCACTGAAGACGATATCGACGTCAATGCCGGGCTGCAGGCCGGACAGACGTATCATCCGCTCGGCAAGCTCGACGATCTTGACCGGCTGGCCCATTTCGAGAACGTAGACGGAGACGTCGGGTCGCGCCAGCGTCAGCGCATGCGTGGCCGCAGTCAGCACGAGATCGCAGGCTTCGCGGATGGTCATGAAATAACGCACCATGTCGGGATGCGTGACCGTGACCGGGCCCCCCGCCTCGATCTGTGCCTTGAATTTGGGCACCACCGAGCCGTTCGACGCCAGCACATTGCCGAACCGGACCGAGATCAGGCGCATATGCGGCTTGTCGCCGAACTGCGCGGCAAGATCGTGATCGAGCGCCTGGCAATACATTTCGGCAAAGCGCTTGGTCAGGCCCAGCATCGAGACCGGCTCGATTGCCTTGTCGGTGGAGATCATCACCATCGCCTTGGCGCCGGCTTCGCGTGCGGCGTCCGCAACGTTCACCGATCCGAAGATGTTGGTCTTGACG
Source organism: Bradyrhizobium elkanii WSM2783 (assembly GCF_000472865.1). Classification (GTDB taxonomy): domain Bacteria; phylum Pseudomonadota; class Alphaproteobacteria; order Rhizobiales; family Xanthobacteraceae; genus Bradyrhizobium; species Bradyrhizobium elkanii_A. The sequence continues at coordinate 143,135 of NZ_AXAP01000011.1, forward strand.
CCCTCGCTCCAGTCGCGCTCGAGAATCGGCACGTGTTTCAGCGCCGCGGCATGGAACACGATGTCGGGCTTGAATTCACGCATCAGCCGCAGGATGCGCTCGCGATCGCGAATGTCGGCGATGCGGCCTTCCACCGCCGCCTGGGTGCCGCGGGCCGCGAGCGCCTCGGTGACCGCATAGAGCGCCGGCTCCGAATGCTCGATCACCAGCAGGCGCGCGGCACCGAACGTCGCGACGCGATCGCAGATTTCGGCGCCGATCGAGCCGCCGCCGCCGGTGACGATGACGCTCTTGCCTTTCACCAACCCTTCCAGGCGGGCATAGTCGATCGTCGCCGTCGGACGCAGCAGCAGGTCTTCGACCGCGACATTGGTCAGCCGCGGCGCATCGCCGCCCTCGAGCGACGGCAGGCGGCTGACCATCAGGCCCAGCCGCTTTGCCCGCATCAGCACCGATTCCGGATGCGCGTCGGGCTCGAACGCCGACGACGTCATCACCAGCCGCTTGATCGGCTTCTCGCGGCTTTGGAACTCGCGGATCACGGTTTCGACATCGTCGACGCTGCCAAGCACCGGGATGTTACGGATCTGCTGGCCGAGATCGGAATTCGACGGCGACAGTACGCCGACCGGCCAGATCCGCTTGATGGCGCCGTTCTCGATCCCACGCAGCACGATCTCGGCATCCGCTGCACGCCCGACCAGAAGCGTCGGCGCAGCGTCCTCGGTGCGGGCATGGTGGCGCGTGCGCGAGTAGCGGAAATAGCGGTAGCCGAAGCGGAGCGCGCCCAGCGAGAATACCTGGAGGAAGAAATAGAGGACGATGGTGATGCGGCCGAAAAACACGGGTCCGTGGAAGCTCGGCGCGATGAAGAAGAAGACGTAGTCGAGAACGACCAGTGCCAGCGTCAGGACTGCCGAGGCCCGCAGGATGTTGAGGGCGTCCGGCAGCGAGATGAAACGCCATTTCGAGGTCGTTAGATTGAAGACGTAACAGATGATCACGCTGAAGACGACAAACCAGGGCAGGATGCGCAGCAGCAACGGCAGGCGATCGGTGAGCAGATCGCCCTCGAAGCGCAGATAGAATGCGGCCAGGAGCGCGAATGCGGTCGCGATCGCGTCATGCGTCACGATCAGGAAGTTGCGTGCCGTGAGTTGAGAGAAGCGCGTCATGTGACGGATGGGCCAAGGACCAACAGGTTTGCAACAGCGTTCTGGGCTGCTGATAGCCCATATGCAGCGCGCAGGCCAGAGATCATGGCGTGACCGAGCTCGGCGGTTTTGCGGCCGCGCCGTCCGATTTCGCCTTCAGCACCATGCCGCCGGCGACGCCGACGCCGAGTACGTACATCCAGCCTTCGTGAAAATCGAAGATGTGCGAGTTGAACAACGAGGTAAAGATATTCTGCACGACCACCAGGAGCCCGATCCAGTTCACCAGCCCCTCGCCCCGAAACAGTCTGAGATGCCAGAACCAGATCGCATAGAGGATGACGACGCCGACAATGCCCCATTGCACGGCGACATTCAATGTCTGGTTGTGCGGATTGCCGACTACATCGCTGGTCGCCTTGAGCTCCTCGGCGGTTCCCCCGGTCGAGACCTGCGCGAACAGCCCACGGGTGGAGCCGGTGCCGTGGCCGATCAAGGGTGCATCGGCGATGAAGCCCAGCGATTTGCGCCAGTATTCGAGCCGAAGCCCGATCGAGGTCGCCCGGTTCTGCTCCTTGTATTCCCGATAGTCCTTGCTGAAGCTCGCCGCTGTCCCGCGCAGTTGCGGCGAGGCCTGCCAGGCGACCGCCGCCAATACTGCCACCGCTCCAACTATCATCAGGATGTTGCGCCATCTTAGATGCAGGAACGCGAACACTGCAAACATCACGGGCACCGTGACCAGCGCCGTCCGCGAGACGATTACAAAGGCCATGTTGATGAAAAAGCTCAAGGCAATCGCGATCAAAAGGCCGGCCAGCGCGAATTTTTTCGCGCGTAGCAGGGTGACGATGGGATAGGCCAGCGCCACCGCGCAGAGCGTGAACTCCTGGCTCTGGTCGATATAGTTCTTCACGAAGATGCCGCGCTCGGCATCGATTGGCGGTTTCAACGACAGGCTGGGCTGCAGGACCACCAGCCAGGACATCACCACCAGGAGCGTGCAGGAGATCAGGAAGGCGGTAAACACCCACATGCCGCGGGTCGAGCGCTCGAAATGGTAGAGCAGGAACGGCAGCACCAAGAGCTTGGCCGTCGGGCTCACTGCATAAGTGCGCGCACCCCAGGGCGCGTCCGACCACAGCATGCCGACCGCCGCGAGCACGAACAGTGCGATCGGCAGCGCGACGATCGGCTGCTTCAGCGATTGCAGGAACGACTTCAGATCCAGCGTCGGTGCGACCACGACCACGAACACTGCGCCGAAGATGCCGACCAGGGAGGTCGACCAGGGCAGCGACAGCGCGAGCAGCACGGCGACGATGTCGGCCGCTTTGGTCCAGGCGGCCGGGTTGCGCCAGGCCGGCAGCGCCGCGCTTGCGGGAGAAAAGCCCGCCGCCGTGCTCACGCCTTGCCTCCGCGGGCACGGGCGACCAGCGAGGTCGTGCTGAAGCCGGGCAGGATGTCGACCAGCAGCACCTCGCCGCCATTGGCTTCGACGATCTCATGGCCGACCACCTGCGCGCGGGTATAGTCGCCGCCCTTGACCAGCACGCTCGGCTTGATCGCCGTGATCAGGTTGATCGGCGTGTCTTCCTCGAAAATGGCGACGAGATCGACCGCCTCCAGCGCCGCCAGCACTTCGGCACGTGCGCGCTCGTCCTGCACCGGGCGCCCCTGCCCTTTCAGCCGCCGGACGGAGGCGTCGCTGTTGAGGCCGACGATCAGTCGATCGCAAGCGCCGCGCGCCGCCGTCAACACCTTGACGTGGCCAGGATGCAGGATGTCGAAACAGCCGTTGGTGAAACCGACGCGCAGGCCCTGCCGGCGCCATTCGCTGAGCTGGGCGCCGAGATCACCGCCAGCCGCGACGATCTTCTCTTCCGCCGCAAGCGAGGCATGCGGCAGGATCTTGCGCCTGAGCTCGGCCGGCGTGGCCGTCGCGGTTCCGGTCTTGCCGACGGCGACCGCGGCCGCCGCACTTGCCACCCGCAACGCGGTCTCCCAATCGGCGTCGGCGGCGAGCGACAGCGCGAGTGCAGCCGCAACCGTGTCGCCGGCGCCGGAGACGTCGCGAACCTTCACCGGCAGCGCCGGCACGTGGACGGTTTCGCCGTCACGCACCACCAGAGTCATGCCGCGCTCGCCCTGCGTCACCAGCATCGCCTCGCAATCGGCGAGCCGCATCGCGTCCTCCGCCGCTTCGGCGATCGCACCGGGCGTATCGGCGCGGCTCCGCGTCGCCTCAGCGAATTCCTTGCGGTTGGGGGTGAGCAGCGTCGCGCCGCGATAGATCGCGAGATTGAGGCTCTTAGGATCGACGATCACGCGCTTGCCAAGCTTGCGCGCGGCATCGATGGTGTTGCGGATCACGCGCGCGGTCAGCACGCCCTTGGCATAATCAGACAGCAGCACGATGTCGGCGCGGGCGAGCTCGGGGAGGATCGTATCGATCAGTTGCTGCTCGATCTCGCCTGTCGCCGGCTGCGCCTGCTCCCAGTCGGCGCGCAGCATGTGGGTGGAAAAATGCTCGGAGACGAAGCGCACCTTCCGCGTCGTCGGGCGCGCGCTGTCGCACACCAGCCGGCTTTCGATCCCGCTCTCGGCCGCCAGTGCCGTCTTCAGTCTCGCGCCCGTCTCATCCTCACCGATGAGGCCGACAAAAATGCAGCGGCCGCCGAGCGACGCGATGTTGCGCGCGACATTGCCGGCGCCGCCGACATTGCTCTCGCTGCGCTGGACCGCGATCACCGGCGCCGGCGCCTCGGGCGAAATCCGCGACACCTCGCCATAGACGAACTCGTCCAGCATGAGGTCGCCGATGCAGAGCACGGTCTGCCGGGAAAGCGCCTGCGACAGGGTTTCGAAATCGAACATCTGTTTCCTTGTCCCGTCAGCGGTAGCGGTCGGGACGATCGAGGAAGCCGTTCACGTAAGCATCGACGGCGTCCTCGAGCCGCGTGAAACCGCCGTTATAGCCCGCACGCTGCAAGCGATCGACATCGGCTTGCGTGAAATATTGATAGCTGCCCCTGATCCGTTCGGGCATGTCAACATACTCGATGTTCGGCTTTAGCCCGAGCGCGGCATAAGCCGACAGCATCAGGTCACGGAAACTGCGCGCAGTGCCGGTTCCGACATTGAACAATCCGCTGACCGAAGGCGTGGCGAGCAGCCACATCATCACCCGCACGGCATCGTCGACATAGATGAAGTCGCGCCGCTGGTCGCCGTCGGCGATACCATCGCGATGCGACTTGAACAATTGCACCGTGCGGCCCGCCTTGATGTCGTCGAAGCGCCGCGCCAGCACGCTCATCATGGTGCCTTTGTGATATTCGTTCGGCCCGAACACGTTGAAGAATTTCAGGCCCGCCCATTGCGGGGGCAATTTCTCGCCGCGCGCGGCGCGCTCGGCCACGGCGAGATCGAACAGATGCTTGCTCCAGCCGTAGAGATTCATCGGCCGCAGTTTCTTCAGCGCCTCGACCGTCTGCTCGTCGCGAAATCCCGCTTCACCGTCGCCATAGGTTGCGGCCGAGGACGCATAGATCAGCGGCGTCGCATTCGCCGTGCACCAGTCGAGCAGCCGCAGCGACAGGCGGAAATTGGTCTCGATCACGAGATCGCCATCGGTTGCCGTGGTCTCGGAGATCGCGCCGAGATGGATCACCGCATCGAGCCGCCGGCCGGACAGCCACGCCGAAAGCTCCGAGGGCGGCAGAAAATCAGCAAGCTGGCGTTTTGCCAAATTGCGCCACTTGCCGTCATGGCCAAGCGCGTCGCACACGACGACGTCCGTGCGGCCGGCGTCATTCAACGCGGCCACGACATTCGACCCGATAAAACCGGCCCCGCCGGTCACCAGCAACATGCCGATCCCTGCCCTGATTTGTGCGGCGCCAGCTTTGCCCCAGTCCGGCGGCGCAGGCAACTTGCGCGGTGGATGAAATGCGGCTGACTTTACCTCCGGATGGAGAGCGGCTACCGACGGGGCCGCAAAAGCGCCGGGTTCCCGTACAGAAGATATGAATATTGATTCAATAGAAGGCATTGAGGTCGAGGACGCCGGCGATACCCGCCCGATCCTGATCATCCCCTATATGTGGATCGGCGATTTCGTCCGCGGCCATACCGTCGTGCGGGTGCTGAAACAGCGCTGGCCGAATCGTCCGGTCGACATGCTCACAACCTCGCTCTGCGCGCCTCTGGTCGACTACATGCCGGGTGTCCGCGGCAAGGTGGTCTGGGATTTGCCGCGCGGCCGCTTGGCCGTGGCAAAGCAGTTCGGCCTGGCAAGGGAACTTCGCGCCCGCGGCTATCACACCGCCCTGGTCATGCTCCGCACCTGGAAATCGGCGATCGCGCCGACGCTGGCCGGCATCCCGGAGCGGGTCGGCTTTTGCGGCGAAGCGAGGTTCGGCCTCATCAACCGGATGCGCTGGGGCGAGAAGAAGCTGGATCGCATGGTCGACCAGATGTCGGCGCTCGCTTTGCCCGTGGGCGCGAAATTCCCGCCCGAATGGCCGGTGCCGCAATTGCGGGTTCCCACGGAGGAAACCGAGCGCTGGCGGCAAGCCAACGGGTTGAGCCGCGGCCCCGCGATCGCGCTCGCGCCCGGCTCGGTCGGCTCGGGCAAACGCTGGACCTATTACGGCGAGGCTGCACGGCTGCTGGCCGCGCGCGGTTTCGACGTCTGGGTGGTCGGAGGCCCCGGCGAGAAGGCGCTGGCCACGGAGATCGTCGCCGCCGGCGGCGCCGGTGTCCGCGACCTCACCGGCACGGACTTGCGCAACGGTATCCTGGCGATGGCCGCGGCGAGCGTCGCGATTTCGAACGATTCCGGCCTGATGCATGTCGCAGCCGCGCTCGGCACCCCGACCATGGGCATTTTCGGCCCCACCAGCCCCTACCACTGGGCTCCGCTCAACGGTCTGGCGGCCACCGTGGTGACCAAGACACACGTGCCGTGTCAGCCCTGCCATCGCCCGGTCTGCACCATGAACGACCACCGCTGCATGCGCGATATTCCAGCCTCCGATGTGGCCGATATCGCCGAGCGCGTGCTGGCTCAGGCGAGCACGCGATAGACCGCGGCGATCCCGCTCGCCTCGGCGTCGAGACTGAATTTCTCCACCACGCGGGCCCGCGCCCGCTCTCCCATCGCAGCCGCAGCCGCCGGATCGCGCATCAACGGCTCGAGCGCGGCGCAGAGCGCATCGACATCCCCCGGCGGCACCAGCACGCCGGTGATGCCATCCTCGACCACGAATTCGGCCGCGCCCGCGCGCGCCGCCACCAGGGCCGCGCCTGACGACATCGCCTCGATCAGCGTCAATCCAAAGCCCTCGTTGCGCGAAGTGAAGGCGTAGATGGTCAATCGCTGGTACCAGCGTTCGACCTCCTCGATCGGCACCTCTCCGGTGATCCTGATCCGCGACGTCAGCCCCGCCGCCTCGATCCGCTGCTTCAGCCCGCTCGCAAACCCCTGCTGCTCCGGCACGACGGCACCGACCAGCACGGCGGAAAAATCCGGATAGCGCGGCAGCAGCCGGCACATCGCCGCGACAAAGACGTCGCTGCCCTTCTGCGCGCGCACGCGGCCGAAGCAGCCGATCGCGTAAGCCCCGGGCAGGCCGCTCTCGGCGAACGCCGCCGCGCGGTTCGCCGGCGGCGCGTAGCGCGCGGTGTCGACGCCATGCATCACCACCGTCGCCTCGCGCTTGAGGAAGGACGCAGACAACGCGCTCGTCGCGATCACCGCATCCATCTGCCGGATCAGCCAGCGCGTCAGCCAGGTGTGGTGGCGTTGCGCGGCGGACGTGAACACGAGTTTCAACGGCCAGCCGAGCGCGCGCAGCAGCACGCCCGCAATCATCTCGTCATTGCGCCGCGCGTGCCAGATCAGCGGCGCAGGACGACGCCATAATTTCAGAAGGTCAGCGAAGCCCATGCGCGCGATGCCCTCGGGCGCATGCGAGCCGAGCCATGCGGCGCGGAACATCTTCGCAAGCTTCGGTGCGACCATCCGGTTGGTCGCAGTCACGCCCGAATAGCGCCTGTGCAGATTCGGCACGATCAATTGCAGATCAGCGGCCGGATTGTTCTCGATCGGCACGTAAGTCCCCCTTTGCAGGAGTTCGTATACGCAACATTAAGCATAGGGGCCAGTTCTGAGGCCACGAAACCCCCTCTTCATCGCGCCCCCGCTAACATCTCGGGAAAATAGCGGGGAGAGGTGAAGTCATGACCGTGCTCGTCACCGGCGGCGCCGGCTATATCGGAAGTCACATGGTGCGCGCGCTGGTCGATGCCGGCGAAAGCGTCGTGGTGGTCGACAACCTCTCGACCGGCTTCTCCGCCCTGTTGCCCGAAGGCGTGCCGCTGTTCATCGGCGATGCCGGCGACGAAAATCTCGTCGAGGGCGTGATCGCCCAGCATGGCGTCGAGAGCATCATCCATTTCGCCGGCTCGGTGGTGGTTCCGGAATCGATGCGCGATCCGCTCGGCTACTACCGCAACAACACGATGACCACACAGAGCCTGTTGAACGCGGCGGTCAAGTCGGGCGTCAGCCGCTTCATCTTCTCGTCCACCGCTGCCGTCTACGGCAATCCTGAAGAGGTGCCGGTGCCGGAGACCGCGCCGACGCGGCCGCTGTCGCCCTACGGCATGTCGAAGCTGATGACGGAGATCATGCTGCATGATGCGGCCACCGCCTATGGCATGAGCTACGTCGTGCTGCGCTATTTCAACGTCGCCGGCGCCGACCCGCTGGGCCGCATCGGGCTTTCCACCATCGGCGCGACGCACCTGCTCAAGATCGCGGTCGAGGCCGCCACCGGCCAGCGCGCCAAGGTCGACGTGTTCGGCAGCGACTATCCGACGCCGGACGGTACTTGCATCCGCGACTTCATCCATGTCACCGATCTCGTCGAGGCGCATCGTTCCGCGCTGTCCTATTTGCGTGCCGGCGGAGGTTCGGTCACGCTGAATTGCGGCTATGGCCGCGGCTATTCGGTGCTGGAGACGATCGAGGCGGTGCGCTGCGTCTCCATGCGCAATTTCGCCGTGTCGGTTGCGCCGCGCCGTCCCGGCGACATCATGACCATGGTCGCCGACACCAGCCGCATCCGCACGCTCCTGGACTGGACGCCGAAATACGACGATCTCGAGACCATCGCGGCGCATGCGCTGGCCTGGGAGCAAAAGCTGTTCCTGGAGCGCGGCGGCCCGCTCCAGCAGGCGGAATCGGCCTGAAAATCAAGCCGTTATTTGGCCTGAATATGGCTTGAAAAACATCTGTTTCGCAGGCAAGGAGTCGTTCGCCTGACGCTGACGCGCGCCCGCTTCCGAACAACGCGGCGTCAAGGGAACGCGGATGACCGAGCCTCCAAGAAAGATAACCGACGACCCCTATGGGGCGGCGATCCTGATTCGCCGTCTAATCGCCGAGCAGGGGCTCACCTATTGGCGGCGCTATCTGCAAGCGTTCGTCCTGATGGCAATATCGGCCGGCGCCACCGCCGGCGCCGCCTATATCCTGGGTCAGGTGATCAACCAGGCCTATATCGACAGGGACATTGCCGGCATCGCGCGTCTCTCCGGCGTGACCGTCATTCTGCTCTTCATCAAGGGCGTGGCGACCTACGGCCACTCCATGATCCTGGCGAAAATCAGCAACGCCATCCTGGCCAACAATCAGCGCCAGTTATTCGCCAAGCTGATGAGCGAAAGCATCGGCTTCTTCTCCGAACGGCATTCGTCGGAATTCCTGGCCCGGCTGACCGCCGGCGCCAAATCCATCACCGACGTCCTCAACATGCTGATCAACACCATCGGGCGCGATCTGTTGACGTTGATCGCCATGATCGGCGTGATGGTGTTCCAGGATCCGGTGCTGTCGTTCATTGGCCTTGTGGTGGTGCCGCCGGCGATGCTGATCCTGCGCAAGCTGGTGAAGCGCATCAAGGGCCTCGCCTACAACCAGTTCACCGGCACCGCCGACATCCTCGAGACCATGCAGGAATCGCTGCAGGGCATCCGCACCGTGAAGGCGTTCACGCTGGAAGAGACGATGAAGCAGCGCATCGACGCGAACATCACGGCCGTCGAGCGCAACGCCAACAAGATGGCGCGGGTCGCCAACCGCTCGAACCCGCTGATGGAGATGCTCGGCGGCTTCGCAGTGGCCGGCTGCCTGCTCTATGGCGGCTACAGCGTGGTCGCGCTCAACGCGACCCCCGGCGCGTTCTTCTCCTTCATGACCGCCTTCCTGATGGCAACCGAGCCGGCAAAACGGCTGTCGCGGCTCAACATCGATCTCAACAGCCAGTTGGTCGGCGCGCGGATGCTGCTCGAAGTCGTCGATAGCCCCGCGAGCGAACGCTCCGACGACGACAAGCCGGCCTTGAGGCTGACCGAAGCGCGGATTGAGCTGCGCGATGTCGGCTTTGCCTATCGCGCCGACGCGCCGGTGCTGAACCACATGTGCTTCGTCGCCGAGCCCGGCAAGGTCACCGCGCTGGTCGGCCCCTCCGGCGGCGGCAAGTCCACAGTGCTGGCGCTGCTGCTTCGCTTCTATGAAGCGAGTGAGGGCGACATCCTGATCGACGGCCAATCGATCGCTTCGGTGTCGCGGCGCTCGCTGCGCCAGCAGACCGCCTATGTCGGCCAGGACGTCTATCTGTTCCGCGACACCATCCGCAACAACATCGCCTTCGGCAAGCCCGGCGCCACCGAAGATCAGATCGTGGACGCGGCCAAGGCGGCCTGTGCGCACGACTTCATCACCAGCTTCCCGCTCGGCTACGACACCCCGGTCGGCGAGCTCGGCACGCAGTTGTCCGGCGGGCAGCGCCAGCGCATCGCGGTGGCGCGCGCGCTGATCAAGAACGCGCCGATCATCCTGCTTGATGAAGCGACCGCCGCGCTTGATTCCGAATCCGAAAAGCAAGTGCAGGAGGCGATCGAGCATCTCTGCCAGAACCGCACCACGATCGTGATCGCGCATCGGCTGCACACCATCATGCATGCGGACGCGATCCTGGTGGTCGAGGGCGGCCAGATCGTCGAGCGCGGTCGCCATGACGAACTGCTCCGCCGCGGCGGCCGCTACGCCTCGTTCTTCCGCCTGCAGCACTACGACACCCACCCGCTCACGCTGGCCCCGATCAGCGCCACCGGCTAAACCATCCCACATCGAGAACGAGAGCGCTTCATGACCGCCACAGACTACGTCATCCCCGTCCCGCCGCAGCCTTCGCTCCCCGTCGTCGGCGAGACGAAATCCTTCCCCGTCCGCCGCATCTGGTGCGTCGGCCGCAACTACCTCGAACACATCCGCGAGATGGGCAATGACGAGCGCGCGCCGCCCTTCTTCTTCGCCAAGCACGCCGACATGCTGGTGCCTGACGGTGCTGCCATCCCCTACCCGCCGCTGACCAAGGACCTGCACCACGAGGTCGAACTGGTGGTCGCAATGAAGAGCGGCGGCCTCAACATTCCCGCCGACAAGGCGCTGGACCATGTCTATGGCTACGCCGTCGGCATCGATCTCACCCGCCGCGATCTGCAGATCGCCTCGCGCAAGAAGGAGCGTCCCTGGGAGATCGGAAAATCCTTCGACTATTCGGCGCCCTGCTCTGCGCTGCAGCCCGCCTCCAAGATCGGCCATCCGTCAAAGGGCAGGATCTGGCTCACCGTCAACGGCAAGGAAACCCAGAAGGGCGACCTCACCGAACTGATCTGGAACGTGCCCGAGATCATCTGGCAGCTCTCGCAGCAGGTGAAGCTCGCCGCCGGCGACCTCATCATGACGGGAACACCAGCCGGCGTCTCCCAGCTCCAGCCCGGCGATCAAATCGAGTGCGGCGTCGACGGCGTCGGCACGCTGAAGGTCTCGATCGGCCAGCCGGAGTAATACTCCGCCCTAACCGCAGTCACCGCCGTCATTCCGGGGCGATGCGCAGCATCGAACCCGGAATCCATTAGGCGGCAGGTGACGGCGGAGAAGTGGATTCCGGGCTCGCGCTGCGCGCGTCCCGGAAGACAGTCCCGTTCTTGCTAAGCTTCGTAGCCCGGGTGGAGCGTAGCGTAACCCGGGGCCGCACTCGACGTTAACTCAGAGGTCCCGGGTTCCGCTGGGCTCCACCCGGGCTACGGCACTGTTGCGCGAAGATGGCGGATTACGCTTCGCTAATCCGCCCTACGACTCCACCTGCCTCTCGGACTCCTCCGACGCGCCCGGGCCGAGATGCGTCTTCTCGTATTCCAGCCACAGCTCAAGCAGCGACATGAACATCACCACGGCGCCGGCGACGATGCTGAAATGCATTGCGCGGGTGTGCGCGAAGCCGAGCAGCCAGGGTGACACGATCAGCCAGCCCCCGACGAGCAGGTTGACCCATTCTTCCCAAGCGGAAAATGCAATGATCGCCGCCAGCGACAGGATCGCGATCGCCGCGCCGCTTGCCCGCAGATCGATTGCCGCCGTCGGGTTGACACGGACAAACATCCAGGGTGCCGCAAGCAGGAAGATCGCTGCCGCCAGATTGTAGAGATCGAGCGCCGATTCATTCCGCCATTTCAACATGCCCTTTCCTCCATTTGCTGCCTTATGGCCGCCGGTCGTGTGCGTCGGCCGCGTTGATGTCCTTTCCGGTGTAGTCGGTCATCAGCGCAGTCGCGACCAGGGTGATGACGGCGCAGATCGCGATGTAGATCGCGATTGCGGTCGCCGACTGGTACATGCCGAACAGCCAGGCCGCGATCAGCGGCGCCGGACCGCCGGCGATCACCGACGCGAGCTGATAGCCGAGCGATGAGCCGCTGTAGCGCAGGCGTCCGGTAAAGCTCTCGGCGATCAGCGCGGCCTGCGGCCCGTACATCATGTCGTGCGGGATCAGCGACAGGACGATCGCGAGGAAGATGATCGTCAGAGATCCAGTGTTGAGCATCGCGAAGTAGATGAAACCGAATATACCGGTCACGACGGCACCGATCATATACATGTTCTTGCGGCCGATCCGGTCAGACAGATGTCCGAACAGCGGGATCGAGACGAACGACAGCACCGAAGCCGTGAGCACTGCAGTGAGCAGGAAGTCGCGCGAGACGTGCAGCGTCGCAATGCCGTAGGAAAAGACGAAGGCGGTGAAGATGTAGAACGGCGCCTGCTCGGCCATCCGCGCGAAGGCGGACAGCAGGATTTCCTTCGGATACTCCTTGATCACCGTCAGCATCGGCGTGCGGTCGAGCTTTTGCTCGGCCTGCAGTTTGCTGAACACCGGCGTTTCCAGAATGCCGAGCCGAATGTAGAGGCCGACGACGACTAGGATTAAGCTGAGCGCAAACGGAATCCGCCAGCCCCAGGCGAGGAACTGGTCCCCAGCCATCTGGCTGAACGCCAGCACCGCGAGATTGGCGAGGAACAGGCCGCAGGGCACGCCGAATTGCGGCCATGACGCGATGAACCCGCGGGAGTGGTTGTCGCGCGCCCATTCCATCGACATCAGCACCGAGCCGCCCCATTCGCCGCCGACACCGACGCCCTGGATGAAGCGCAGCACCGTCAGGATCACCGCACCCCAGATGCCGATGCGCTCATAGGTCGGCACCACGGCCACTGCCGCGGTCGCCAGTCCCATCAGGAGCAGCGTCGCGATCAGCGTCGCTTTACGGCCGATGCGGTCGCCATAATGCCCGAAGATCGCAGCGCCTATCGGCCGCGCAACGAAGCCGACAGCGTAAATGGCGAAGGCCTCCAGCGTGCCGACCCAAGGGTCGGAGTTCGGGAAGAACAGTTTTGCGAAAACCAGACCGGTGACGGTGCTGTAAAGGAAGAAATCATACCATTCGATCGCGGTCCCAATCGTGGAGGCGATGACGGCGCGCCGAAGCTGGCGCTGATGCTCGGATGGAGTCAGTTGGGTGGCGTCGAGACCGAGCGTTGCCATGGGAGCATCTCCCTCGGACAAGCCCCCGCGAATTTGAACTGCTTGGGTCGTTCGATCACAAACGACATGACGCGCCGAAGGTTCCAACCGACCCGGAAATCAAGGCTAGAACTTTAGGCGACGGGCATGAGGATCGTGGGGCGGATTAGCGAAGCTAAATATTTTTCAGTCTCGCGATGAGATCACGCGAGACTGCTTGAAACAAGATGAAACAGGTAAGTGCCTGACGGTACGGGCTAACTTCCATTTCGTGCCTCGTTTCTGCCGTCTCTCTTGGTCTCACTGCGAAGCACAGTATTTCGCACTTTTGTTAGCAGAGCTAACAGCAACCCGAGAGACGACATCCATGAGAACGAAGCTCACCGACGCGGCCATCCGGTCGTTCGCGCCGCGCGAGGCCCCTTACCCGGTCGGCGATCCCACCTGTCCCGGCCTCTGCATCAGGATCACGCCGAAGGGGGTAAAGACCTTCGCCTTCGCGTACCGCAACAAAACCACCCGCAAGGTCGAGTGGCTGACCCTCGGCCGCTACCCGGACCTGTCCCTGACGCGGGCGCGCGAACAGGCCAACGACGCGCGCAAGGTCGTCGCCAATGGCGGTTCGCCCCAGGCGGCCAAGGTCGAGCGCCTCGATGCTAAAAAAAAACTAAGACCTATGCCGAGGTCGTCGCGCTCTATCACGACGCCAAGCTGGTCCTGCTCCGTTCCGGGAAAAAGACGCTCAATACGCTCAATCGCATCGGGCGCGTCTACGACTGGAACGACCGCCCGCTGTCCTCGATCACCGACGACGATGCCGCCGAAATGCTCCAGGACATCGCCGACGAGCGCGGCAAGAAAGCAGCGGCAAACCAGACCCGATTTATCCTTGGCGCGATGTTCAAGTGGGCGAAACAGCCCGGCCGCAAGTTCACGGCTATCAACCCTTTTGCGGACCTTCCCGCGCCCGGTGGGGCCTCCGTTCCGCGCGACCGCTTCCTGAGTACCGTCGAAATCAAACAGGTCTGGCGGGCTCTGGAGGAGCCGGAACGGTTCAAGGTGTCGCGCGATGCCGCAACCGCGCTGCGGCTGATCCTCGTGACGGCGGCACGGCCGGGGATGGTAGCGGGCATAGTTGGCAGCGAGCTTCGCGACCTCAGTGGGCCGAGCGAGCACGGTCCCCACTGGTCACTGCCCGCAGAGCGCATGAAGGCCGGTAGCCCGTTCATCACGCCGCTCACCGGCCTGGCGCTCGAACTGCTACGGCCGCACCTCAAGAGCGATCCGGATGTGCGGCTGTTCAAGCTAGCCGGGCGGCAGCAGTTGTACGAAGCGGCCCAGCGCATCGTCGAAGGCCTCGGGATGCAGCCGTGGCGGCCGCACGATCTTCGCCGATCCGCCGCGACGATCCTCGACAAGTCGGGCTACTCGCTCGAACAGATCGGCGCGATCCTCGCGCATACCCGCAAGGGCGTGACGGCGGTCTATGCTCGCTGGGACAAGTTCGACCTGCGGCGCGAGATGGCGACGGTCATCGAACGGTCATTGCGCGAAACGTTGACCGAGACGCCCCAAGTTGCACAACTCAACCGGGACCTGCTCGCGGCGTGAGATATAAAAGCGACGCCAGCGCCGGTCTGCACCCGGTCAGCACATCGCTGGCCGGGTTTTTCTCATTCCGGCCAGCGCGAGAGGGCCCGCGTCAATCGGTCAGGTTGAGCGTCTTATCGGCGCAGACGTTGATGCCGGACGCATCCATCGACTCGCCGTCGTTGAACATCCCGCGCAGATCGAAGCGGCAATCGCTGGCCTGCGGCAGCTTAGCCGACGCTTGCTTGCCGGATTTCACCGGGCCGACCAATTTCTTCCAGTCTGAAGAGCCGGACTCGGCCGCCTCCAGTTGGACTAGATCGGCTTTGCGCGAGTTCGTCACCGTCACTGTGACGGTGACTGCCGGCTTCGCCTTGTGCTTGGGCGTCGGCGCGGCCTGCGCGGTAAGGCCGAACAGAGTCGCTCCCGCGAGCGCCGCAGCAAGTGTCCGAGTGATCATCAGGTTCACTCCCTGGCTCAGATTCACCCCCTAGCATCACCACGACGCGCGACCCTTACGCCCACTGCGTTAAGCATCTGTTAAAACGAATCGGGTCCGGCTTGACGATTTCGCGGTCTTCTCGCGGCATCGGGTTGGTGTCGGGAGCGGATTTTGTGCTGATCGATCAACGCACCGCGCGCGAAAGCCGCTGATGCGCCTTTGCCTTGCCGGTGTCTGGGTAGCGGCGGCTCCGGAATAACGCATGGGGGCGGGGCTGGCTGGCGGGCCCTGGGAAGCAGGACTATCCTATCTTTCGCCGCGACTTCCTGCGCCAGTGATGTCCCCGCGTGCTACGTTCGCGGGATGACGAACCAAGCGACCAAGATCCTGCTCGCCCTGCTGACCGTTCGCGATGATGACCGGCACAGCCTCGGCGCACTCTCGCACAATAGCGCAGGTTCTTACGAGGTGATTGAATGAGCCAACGCGAAGTCTGGGTCTTCTGCGATTGCCCGGGATGCCCGCACGAAGCCGACATTTCGGACGTTGACGGCATGAACCTCTGCGCAGAGTGCTTCATCGAACATTCGGACGGCAAGCTAATCGACAAGATCAAGTACGACGAAGATGGCGAGCCGTATATGGAGGATGAGTTGTGAGTGCCAAGATGGCCATAGCCGCACTGCTCGCCGTTCTGGCGACCGCAGCCTCGGCGCAACAGCGCGCATTCTACGACTCGTCCGGCAAAGTCGTCGGCCGTTCAACGACGGACAGTCAGGGAACGACGACGTTTTACGACGGTCGCGGCCGGGTCACCGCGACGGAATTCA
The DNA here is from genome assembly GCF_000472865.1 of Bradyrhizobium elkanii WSM2783. Lineage (GTDB taxonomy): Bacteria > Pseudomonadota > Alphaproteobacteria > Rhizobiales > Xanthobacteraceae > Bradyrhizobium > Bradyrhizobium elkanii_A. Next base: position 159,087 of record NZ_AXAP01000011.1, read on the forward strand.
AAAGCGGGACTCTATACGACGAGCGCGGTCGGGTTTTGGGCAGGCGACAATGACGACCTACTCCGCTCGATTTCACATTGCCTGACTTATGCCGCCGATCACCTATAGCAAAGAGCCGAGAGCGGTGATCGCCACTCCGCACCGAATCATTTTGGTACTCCTTGCGAGCTGAGCTTCACGTCGCTGGTTTTGAGCCATCATCGCGCCGAGAGCACCTCCTTGGATATCGGTGCCGCCTTCATCACCCCCTGGGTTGTCACACACGATAATGCTATCGAACGCCGCCCCGGCAAGAAGAGCGGCAAGGGGTAAGACGGCAAACAATGCCACTTTACCTACCTGCACCGTGAGCCTTTGGAAAGCTAAAGCTCGAAATCGATACGCTCTAACACCGTTTCTATGAAATCGAAGATGTAGACAGAAGCTTCCCAAAATTTCTTGTTCTGGGTACCCTTCAATTCTACTTCTCCGTCGCAATACCAACGTCTGCTAACTAACTCGTCGCCACTAAATCGGACGGCATCGTCATAAACCGCTCGAATTTCTTGAGCATGAATAATCTTGTTGCACGCTTCACGCAGATTGAAATCTGCGACACTGCCGTCAACCCTCAGGAACCCAATCTCGTTCTGACCGCTAGTCTGGTTAGCGTGCTCCCTATACTCATCGGCCTTCGCGGAGGTCGAAGCGATGTCGTCAAACGTCCGCACCAAAACAGCGAGTCGAAGCAGTTTTTCGCACAACTCTCGTTCAGCTAATTCATGATGAAGCTGAAAGATTCGCGATTCGGAAGGCACTCCCTCATCTGGCTCGATATCCGCGCTGTCTCCAGCCAGCTCTCCGCTCGCTGCAACGATGTTCACTACGTCGAAGCAGAGACCTCGGATTTGATCAATGCTAATGGGATGTGTCTGGCCTTGACTGGACCAATATGGGTTCTTCATTCTTGTGCCAATACAACTCTAGAACAAAAACTGCAAACCGGACCGCAGACTGAGAGCAAACGGTTAGAAGGTCCTCAAATGAGAACTTTGTAAGGGATACGGCGGCGCATCCGGAAACCAAGCAGGGCGGTGCCCCCGGGGCCGGTAAGGGCAAAGGCAAATTACAAGCCCGCCAGAATGGCGAGCTTCTATTCAGCAAAGATCTGTTTGGCCGCTGATGCGTCGGCACGCTGCGCGGTGTCTGGAGCGCCGACATCGAACGGGCGGAGCCCTTGAGGCGCGGTGTTCCCTGTGCCCCGCGCTCCCGGCGCGCTGTACGGCCGTCCTACGGTCTCGCTGCCCGTTGCTTGCTGCTCCCGATGTGCGGTGCCGTCCGTCATCGAGCGCTGGCAACGTGGCCGAGGTTCGAGGTGTGGTGCGATGCCCGAGGTCGAGGTCAGGGTGGGGTCAGCGCCGCTTGTGCTGCTTCGCGAAGATCGCGGCGGCGTAGTCCGATGCGACAGAACCGCGAGCGCGCACTCCGGTTCGAGATCGGAAATCTGTTCCTTCACTCAGGGGGTACGTGCGACTTGGCTTACTTCCTGTAGCGTTTGAGCAAGCCGTTCCAAGCCTTATTGGCGCCTCTGATATCGTCCCGCAGCTTCGCCTTCTCAAGCGTAACGAGATCACCGCAGCCCTCGCAGGCAAATTGCGGTTCGTCGTTAAGCCATGGCATCGCATTCTTATATTCATGGCCGGAACCAGGACGCGGAGGATTGACGTTAGCATCGTAGCAGATTGCCATGATCAAACTCTAGAGATTGCTGGACCGCATGCCTGAGGGAAGCGGACGGCTACCGCCAGTAACGATTTGGTACGCATGTGGGCCATCTCCTCTCTGAGGCGGACCACCTATTGGTAAATGGAGCAAACAAACTCGGAAATTCCGCTCCATGCCTTAGTGGCAAGCCCCTAAGTAGAGTCCCGGAGATGCCGCCGAAATGTCGTACTTTGGTGTGGATAGCGGTAACGGGGTTCGGCCCCGATGCGACGCCAGCCACTGCCCCGACGCCTGCCCGTCGCTTGCCGCTCGGCTCTTGCACTGCGACCCGGTCGGTCGCCGCCGCGCGGGCGATGGTCTCCGGTGGGATTATCCACCACGGTGTTGGATTTGGGTTCACCGGCAACGTTGGGGCGAGGCAGGGAACTATTTTGGCAACAGCCGATTGAATCAGGTGCCAACGCGCACAAGGAGGTGCTGCCATGCGCCTTCAGACATATCGGGACGAAAATCACTCCAGACACGTCGATTTCGTCGGCCACCACTGGTCAATTGACCTAGTCACCATAGCGGCTTCTGGCATCCTAGTGGTGGGCTTCGCCTGTGCCGTCGTAGCCCTCTGGGTCCACTAGCCGAGCCGGGCAAACATCGTGGGGCCGCCGCTGTCATTGAGCTTGTCTGCTCCAAAATAAGCTTTAGTCGTCGCGGCGATGCCGCCGATAATCTGCGGGCACTTGCGCGCTCGCAAAATATGGATTGATGACGCACACTGCTGCGCGGCCCGATGCCGACGCCTTGCACTGAGGCAACGACGTGTAGCGACATTCGTAATAGTGGCCGTGCGCACGCAGGCAAACCGGATAAGCCGGATCGTACGTCTGAGCCTGAGCCGGTGCCGTTGTCAAAACCGTCGTGATCGTCAAAATCGCCAAGGCCAGAATGCGCATCAGAACCTCCTTGGGGACTATTTGCGCCCTCGCCCGAGGGGAGCATCCAACCGGAGTCGAAGGGGAGGACGCAAGAGCGCGGGTGGGATGGCGAGCGCCATAATCCTTCGTATCGGCCCGTGATGCCTTACGTTCAATTGAGCCGCTGATCGCGATCATCTTAGATAGCGTATGCGGTAGCGAACCCCCCAGCATCACTTCGCTATCGCTGCCCGCCTTGAGCGTCCCCGAGGCGGTGGGCCGCCTGTGGCAACGCAGGCGGCCTTTCTTTTTGTGTGCACCCCCATCGGTTTCTCGGGTCCTTTGGGGAGCGTGAGAACTGCGGGGGCCGCGCGACGGCCCGGTACGAATATATTTGCAATTCATCATATCGCGGTAAATTATATCCTCTCCACTGCCCGCACCGGGAGATGATCGGGTGTCCGTCGTCCCGACCACATCACGCCGACATATTTGACGCTGCACCGGATGACGATGCCACGCCGTTCGAGCCAATCCGTTCTGACCTTCCTGCCGCGCACGAGGGCTTTGGCGAAGCGATGTACCAGTTGACCTCGTCGCCGCGCTTGAATGGACCGTTATCGTTGACCTGTCTCATTCCTTGCCGTCTCGATCCGTTCGCGGACTGCATCGCAGTCCTCAAATTACAGTGGCGAACTTTGCTATCTAAGATGATCGCGATCGGTGGCTCAATTGAACGCAGGGAAGCGCCGGGCACCTGAAGGGGGCACGGGACCGATACGAAGGTTAATGGCGTTGCGCGTGGCGCATGTGAACCTGCAAGCGCCGATTTTCGTCGCATTGATGGCGAATTTCGTCGATCAATTGCCGGATCTCGTTGCCGACAAAACCGTGATGCCGCGCTTGGACGATTCGTAAAGCGGGTCCAGCTCTTCGGAGGTCATGAAGGTCATTGGAGTGGCCGCGCGTTGTTGTATTCGAGGTCGCTGATTGCGTCGGCGATGTTGCCCGAGATTACCGCTCGTAAGATCCGGGTGTGGCAATCGTCGAAGGAGGGCTCGGTGCCGTCCGGCAACCTCGCGGTTTCGACCATCTGCAGGGCAGTAGTGTCGTGAAGCGCCATCAGCACTATGATTGTCAACCGCAGCGCCTGCTCGTCGTCGTCCAACATCCGGGTGACCGAGGTAATCGCTTCGTTCGCGCGGTCCGCCGCGAGCAAACACAGCTTCTCATGCTCACGGGATGAAAGCATGGTTATTCCCCTTTCGTTTCTTTTTAGTGGGTCGGCTTTTGTTGTCTGAGTTGTGTGCACTGCAGCGCCGCCGCGCCAGTTCGGCTCGCGGCATCGTGTTCGCGGCCGAACCATTGTAGGGATCTGGTCCATGCAATCGATTGCGGCCACCAAACTTGGCGCGGTTCATCCACGTCTCCACGATCTTCTCGTCGTCCATCGCCGCCCGCGGCATCCGGAACAGCCCGCACATCTCCATGCGGGGATGATGTCGAGCGTGCCGTCCTTACCGGCGCTGCGACCGCGTTGTCCTGTCCCAAGACTAGGACACCAGCTCAATCGGAGGGTCCGAAGCACATGTCCGATCGTCCAAAGGCTTAGCCCCGGCACAGTGCGGGACGCACGCCGTTTACTTGCCCTGCTGCTTCAGCGCCCACAGCCGGTAGGCTTCCTCGATGTACGGGTCCGGTGCTGTCGGTGGCGGGATCAGCTTCGCGCCCTCGTTGCGGAAGTGATCGAGGCCACGCCCGAGCTTGCGGCCTTCCAGCGTGTGCTGGTCGAGAGCGAAGTCCGGTATCTCGGGGACGTGGCCCTCAAGCATCGACCGCAACCCGATTGCCGCTGCGAAGTGACAGCCCGCACGCGACTTCGGCGATCGGCACATGATGCGGATCGCATTGCCCACCATCAACCGGGCTTCGCCGATGCTCTTGCTGTACCGCTCCCTCGACGCTGCGAGCGAGGCGGCGACGAACGGGAAGACGTGCGGCGCTGCCAGGGTGTCGAGGTCTTCATGGCAAATGACTTCGAGCCTGTTGCAGACCATGGTGTGGAAGGCTTTAGAGGTGTGCATGAGTTCGATGGCGAACTCCATGGCTTCACGCTCCACGCCGCGCCTGATCGCCTTCTGTAGGGCAGAGACGCAGGCCATTGCGGGAAGGCCGTTGCGGGTATCGGGGATCACTGGCTTGCTCCGTCTAGCGAGACGGGGCCGACAACGATGGTCTCGCCCGGTACCTTTGCCGCGACGAGCGCGCGGGCCTGTTCGAGCGAATAGGCGTAGACGGTGAAAAGCGGCTGCGGGTTCTGGGCGGGCCGGAGGATGGCGAAGTGCTTCGGGGTCTGCACTGGCTTGCTCCTGTCGGTTGGTGGTCTAACCGTTCAGCCACCAGTGGCGCGTGCAGTAAAACATTGTTTTTGCTGGTAAATTCATTATCCCGCATGATTACGGCCGTCCTTGTGCTTGCGCTTTGCAGGTGCGTCAGATGACGCACTGTCTTGCGGGCGCGTCGCCTTGTGCCCGGCGCGCTATCCACCGCAATTCCTAGTGGCTTGCCCGCCGTGCGCCGCCCGGCGCACCTTCCGCCTGCATGGGCACCAAATCGCGAGAGCGCGTCCATGGCGCGTCGGTCAGGGCGGCGGCCGAGGAAGCGGCCGAGGCGCGCAAGCAGGCCGACCGGCTCGCCTGTGAGGCTTGGAACAAGCGCATGCTGGCGTTTCAGGGTCCGGCGCAGCCATCGCCGACGCTGGGCGATGCCCTCAACGCCGGATACTGCTACCTCGAAGTGAAGTGTCTCGGCTGCGAAACGCATCAGACTGTCGCGCTCGACATCGTGCGGCGACCGAAGTCAACGCCGATCCAAGAGCTGGAGCGCTACATGCGCTGCAAGCTGTGCTCGGAGCAGCGCAGCTATGCCTACAAGCGGAGCCATCTCGTGGCGCTGCGGACCACCAAGATTTCAGCCAGCGATCCACCATCTACGTGGTGGCCGGGGGAGCGATAGTATGCCCACGAAAGAGCAATGGAAGAACGCGTATGCGACAATTGGCGAAATGGTTTTGCTTTACACCGCGCTCGATCACCAACTAAATCATATCATCATTGAGGTGATGTACCTCTCCACGTCGCCGATGCTGGAAACCATAGTCGCGACCCTCGACCCTCGGCAAAAGATTGAAATCCTAAAGAGCCGTGCGGCTCACCTCAGACAACCGAATTGGAAGAAAGCCGTCAAAGCGCATGCGGACCAACTAGAGCGCGTAGCAAAGATCAGAAACGCTGTCTGCCATACACCGTTGGTCCCCAACAAGAAGGGTGACGGTTTCGAGTTTGCTCCACAGGCCGCCACCAAACTGCTAAAGAGCATGACGGTCAGGAGCAAGGACGACTATTCGATTACACGTTTAACGTTGGATGATGTTCAGGAAGCCAAAACTTTGGCGATAAAGGCATTGGGTAGTGGCGAAGATATTCTGGCGAACTTCGCAATGCTTCGCTCTGCGTTGGAAGAGAAAGCTGGGGCATAAATCGCGGGCTTTTGCTGGATCGTGTGCAACCTCTACAGCATCACCACCAACCAAGCCGCGATCATCGCGCTGTTCCGCGTGATCAACCGCTACGTCGGCAACCTCGCGCCGATGCCGGGCGTGTTTCCGGACTACCCGGCACCAGTGGTGCGCAACTCGGGCGGCGAACTCGAAATGACGATGATGCGCTGGGGCATGCCGCCGCCACCACGAGCCGGTGGATACCCGGTAACTAACATCCGCAATACGTCATCGCCACACTGGCGGGCGTGGCTCAGCGCTGAGAACCGCTGCCTTGTCCCGGCCAACAGCTTCGCCGAGTACGCGCCGGAGCTAAACCCGGAGACGAAGAAAAAGGACGTGGTCTGGTTCGCGCTCGCCGACGAGCGTCCGCTGTTCGCGTTCGCGGGCGTGTGGATGACGTTCAACGGTGAACGCGGCACGAAGTCCAAGCCGGTGCCGGGGCCGCACCTTGTCTACGGCTTCCTGACAACCGCGCCCAACGCTGTAGTCGAGCCGATCCACCCTATGGCAATGCCGGTGATCCTGACCACCGACGAGGAGCGTGACGTCTGGATGCGCGCGGCGTGGGATGAGGCCAAGGCGCTGCAGCGGCCGCTGCCGGATGACGCGCTCAGGATCGTTATGCGCGGGGCGGACAAGGAAGATCGGGTGGCGGCCTAACGCAGGTAATTCGCTGCGGAGTGCCTCAAACTCGGTCAAAAAGCTTTGGAATAAGCGTTCTTGCACCTTTGCAGTCCCTGCAACCGGCGATAGTTTCAGCTTTGGGGGACCCTGCAATGGAATACATCCGCTTTGCCGTTAAATTTGCGTCGTTTGCCGTGGTCCTCCTGCTGATCGGCGGTTACATCTTCCTTGTCTACACCGGTGATGTTCCTAAGCCAGCCATCGAAGGCATGGTGAGGTAGGTCGTCCCATCGATGGCGACGGGTGGGTCGTTAATAGCCGGGATCGCGATCGTAGTGTGCCTGGGCCTTACGGCCGTCGCTCCGTTCATCTACGCGGCCCGATCCGGGGATGCATTCACAGTCATCGTGAGCATCGTGGCCTTGGTGGTCTGCTTTGTGATGCTGGTCTACAGCCGCACGGTGATCGACATGGTGCTTGCCGCGATCGGTTATTTTACGAGCGCATTCATATCGGTCGTCATGTATTCAACGACGCGGATCGTTGATGCCTTCGGACGATCGCCATAGGCCGAAATCCAAGGAAGCCCGAAGGTGGCCGCCCTCGCGACCGGGCGGTGATTTGAAGTCATAGTCATACGCTTAACTTAGGATGCGAGGGCTGCCACATTGAAGTTTCGGCACTTTGAACTGAGCTATGGCGGAATCTGGGTGATGACGGCCTGAGAAGGGCGGCGTATCGAGGCGGGTAACCAGCCAGCCAGAACCTCTTATGCAGAGCGATACGCCATGAACGAGAATAGCAAGATTGTAGAGCTTCGCCAGCCTGGCGCGATGGATGATCCACTGACGAGTATTTTGCGGCATGGAGCACGCCAGCTTCTTGCGCGGGCGATCGAGGCGGAGGTCGCCGACTTTCTGAGCGATCATGCCGATTTGAAGCTGCCGGATGGGCGTGACCGGCTTGTCCGG
>NZ_AXAP01000101.1 GCF_000472865.1 Bradyrhizobium elkanii WSM2783
GAGAGCCGGATGCGGGAGATCTGCCTGTCCGGTTCGACGAGCGGGATGTGGAAACGGAGTCACGGCTACACCACTAAGGCACCGCCAGACGAAAGGGGCGGCAACAGATATGTGTAGCCTAAAGCCACCGCGCCACATCTCGACTCCACCACGAGCAGTGATGCTCTGACCGATCGCAAGATTTCCGCTTGGCCGTCAGAAGCTGACATCTCCGCGTTTAAGGGCGAGCGCCATAAACCTTCGTATCGGTCCCGTGGCCCCTTCAGGTGCCCGACGGTTACCGACGTTCAATTGAGCGGTTGATCGCGATCATCTTAGATAAGGGCATGCGGTAGCGAGACCCCTCTTCCCCCCGACCCGCTATCGCTGCCCTCCTTGGGCGTTTCCTCCCTAAACTTGGGCCGCTTGTGGCAACGCAGGCGGCCTTCCTTTTTGTGTGCCCCCCTTGGGATTCGACCGACGTCTGGTCGACCTATACCGATTCACTAGTCGGAGCGAACCTCAGTACCGTCACTTCATACTCGCGCTCAATGGCTTCCACAAAGTGCTCGGTGCTACTACCTAATGATGCGGAGTGAAAAGCAACGGAACCGGCCGCGAGCCGGCAGTTGCAGGACAAGGTCGGCGGCGTAGCGCCCGCCGGCCTTCCCCTTAATCGAGCCGCGCGTTGCCGCTCCAGTAATTAGTGTCTACTGCCACAGTTGGCTGCGGAGAATACGCTATGAAAAACATCGCCGATCTCCTAATGCGGCTTTGGCAAGGCAGCCAGCCGGCGTCCAATGCTCAGGTCGCGGCTATGGCCGGCAATCGGGATCGATCCAGCATGGCCGATTTTATCCGCATCCTTCAAGCCTACGATCAAGACCAGTACAGCAGGAGTTAGGGGCGACCGCGTCCCAATCGGCTTCTTGGGGCCTTTGGTGAGCGCGAGGAAATGCGGGGCCCGCGCGACGGCACCCATTCAACATATTGGACCCACCGGTTTCCCAAATTGCATTGCGGCACCGTCGTCAGCTCCGGTGTGCGACTAGGGGCGTTGGCCGCCTAAACGTTTCCCTGACACCTGATGTCGATGTTAGGGGCGCGCTGTCCGCGCCACCTCAATTCACGCAAGCGTTTCGATTGTGCTCGGTGCGGGTCAGCGCAGTTTCGAGCACGTAGTCGCACTCATAGGGCACAACGACGTTGCCCATGTAGAGTACCAACTGGCCGCGATCCCGGATCTCGTTAAGGCAGAGACCGGTGACGTACTGTGTCACGGTCATCAGCTGCGTGATCTCTTGCAGGCTCTTGCCCTTGATGTCGCCCTTGGTGATCTCGGCAGCGGCAGCAAGCAATTCGAATTTTGACATGCCCATCGCGGTATCCTCCCGGTACGCTCACTAAATTGCAGTATGGATCGGCGGCTTTAAGCTGCAAAGATCAGATCGTCGAGCCGATCATTCAGCGTCAGATCGGCAGCGTCAGATCGGTCGCGGCCAAACCCCGCCGTTTCCGCGGCCCTTTTTAAAAAACCACTAGTTTCTGGTGGTTTTGCCGTCGGCCGCGCGGCGCTTGACCTGCGTCCCATCCGATCGGCGCGCCGCGCGCGATAGTCGCAGGCGCAAAAGGGCTGGCGATGGCCCGCCGCATGATCCCGCTGCGCAATATGATTGGACGATCAAGCAGCAGGGCAGTTAAGTCCCGCCGAGATCGGGAGCCTGGCGTCCGATCCGACAGAACCGCGAGCGCTTACTGCTGTTCGAGCTCCGAAAACCGTTCCTTTATTCGGGAAGCATGGGCGACTTTGGCTTGCTTCTTGAAGCGTTTGAGCAAGCCGTTCCGGGCCTTATTGAGGCCCTCAGTGTCGTTCGGCAGCTTCGCCTTCTCAAGCGCAACGAGATCACCGCAGCCCTCGCAGGCAAATATTTCGTCGGAAAGCGAGGACATCGCTGTCTCATCTTGAGGGCCGGAGGCAGGAGGATTGACGTCGGCATCGTCGTAGATTGCCAGCGAGCCGCCCGACCGGGCACAGTGAGGACAGTACCGGTCAACGGCTTTGCTGAGTTGGCGTCCAAACTCTTTTCGGAGAACTTCTCCCTCCCACGTCGTGCCATCGCGCTTGACGAGCTTTCTGGCACGCGCGATAGCATGAGTTTCAGCAGCGTCGTCACCGGTGCGGATCGTCACGTCCAAGTGGAAGGGGCACACTGCGATGGCATGGGTCGTCTCTAGTGCGTAGTGCACGGCTGATCCCAAATCATCTTCGAAGCTGCTTACGGACATGTGAGCCTCCTTGTCGGGCGAAGCGGGGCTCGGAGCGCCTAGGGGCCCGAGCCCCGTCTAGGTTATATCCAGCTCGATTACCGCGCGACGAGACCGCCAATTGCGGCCCTTACGTCTGGCCCAATACCTTGCTGGTTTTCCTGGCTTTGAAGTGGCATCCCGAGCAGACGACTTCTTGCTAGTGTCGCCCCGCTCAATTCTCACCCACGACATCCAGCCGACACTGCACGTTCATGCCGGAACCGGGGATTTGAACGCGATGTTCCCCGTCATGATAGGCCATCCGATCTGACCGCGAAATTCAGTATTATTACTTAGGCTGCCGGACACCGGGGCTCAAATACGGACAGCACCACGTTCTGCTAAGAGAATAAAAAAGACGTTGAGCGAACGCCCGCCGCGCGCTGCGTGGGAGCGCCGCATAGACCTCTGAGTGCTCTCGATCTGCCAATGACCTCCCTCGATCATGGTCTACGGGGCCAGCCACGAAACCGCTACCGGTACCGCGACAACGACGACCGCCGCGACGAAGATCGGCGCTTGCAGGCCCGACATAAGCCACATCGCGGCACCGCTCTTTGTGTACTCAGGTACAAACAAAACTCGAAAAATGAAAACTGGAAATATCCTCAGTAGGCGCGGTCGCGTGGGCCCGGCTTAGACCGTCTTGGGAGGACCCGGCTCCCGCGACGCGAGTCACCTTCCACCAATCGCCTTGTGCCCATCCCGTCCTCCACCGCAATCCTAGCGGCTTGCCTGTCCCGCGCCGCCCTGCGCATCCTCTCCCCTGGCGTGGGCACCCCAAGTCACGAGAAACCATTTACGGCGGGTCGGTCCGGGCAGCGGCAGAGCGGACGACGGAAGCACGTAAGAAAGCCGACCGGCTCGCCTGCACGGCGTGGAACAAGCGCATGCTGGCCTTTCAGGGGCCGGCGCAGCCTTCACCCACGCTGGGCGATGCCCTCAATGCTGGTTTGGTTATCTCGAAGTGAAATGCCTCGGCTGTGACACGCATCAGACCGTGGCCCTCGACATCGTGCGGCGACCGAAGGCAACGCCGGTCCATGAGTTGGAGCGCTATATGCGCTGCAAGGATTGCTCTCAGGTGCGCGGCTATCCACACAAGCGCAGCCATCTGGTGGCGCTGCGCACCACCAAGATCACGGCGAGCGATCCACCCTCGACATGGTGGCCGGGTGAGCGATAGTACGGCAGCTTCTTAAATTCCAAGGGAGTACGCTCCCGAAAAGGAGGCAACACATATGGAAGGGTTACGGGAGGGGCTTAGAGCCGAGTACGCTAGCCGGCAGAATTCAACGTGCTTTCACGAGGAGGGCTGCAGCAGCACTACGACCGCGAACACAGCGGCAATGTTCCAATAGCCGCCATTTCGGGCCGCCATTCCAACTTGCGAATTCGCACGGCCCCTGTACCTAAAGCCGCTATTCGAGCGTCGTCCGCTCATGTACAAGTTTGCAGCTTCTTCCTAGTTAAGGAGCTGTCCATGAAGGAATTATACGCTTGGCTTTCGGGCCAGCATCCAGGTCTGAAGACCTTCAAAGCCCTCCAGCTCAAACTTTCGCGGCTTGCCGCTGATCACCCCGAGCAACGGGCGATGTGCGCCCTGCTTGATGGCATCGTCGGCAAGTATATCGAGGAATTCGACGAAGCGCCGCTGCCGTCCGCGGTTGCCGAGCGAGCCTATCGGCGGCTGCTTGACTCCCTTGCCGAACTGGACGACTCGGCGGACCCGGCACGGCAGCTTGGCAGCCTGAACCGGCTCGCGGCGCTGGATCTGACCGATGAGTCGACAAACATTCCGTCCGTCGCATCATAGCGGATGATGTCGACTATAGGGGTGTTCCCGGACTACGCCGCGCCGATCGTCCGCAGTGCCGGCGATGGATGCGCGCTAACAATGATGCGCTGGGGCATGCCACCGTCGCCGCGCCGCCGGTCACCAATATCCGCAACACATCGTCGCCGCAATGGCGGGGCTGGCTGAGTGCCGGCCAACAGCTTCGCCGAGTACGCGCCGGAGCCGAACCGGAGACCAAGAAAAAGGACGTCGTCTGGTTCGCGCTCAACGATAACCGTCCGCTGTTCGCCTTCGCTGGCATCTGGACGATGTTCAACGGCGATCGCGGCACGAAATCGAGGCCGGTCCCTACCCCGCATCAGGTCTATGGTTTTCTCACGACATCGCCGAACGCGGTCGTCGAGCCGATCCATCCGAAGGCGATGCCGGTGATCCTGACCACCGACGAAGAGCGGGACGTTTGGATGCGCGCACCGTGGGATGAAGCCAAGGCGCTGCAACGGCCGTGCCCGATCACGTTCTGAAGATCGTCATGCGCGGCCCCGACAAGGAAGGCAGGTTCGCCGCATGAACTACGCGGAAGACCGGCCATGCCGACCCGGAGAAGGCCGCTCGCCGGATCATGGAGCTGGCCAACGCCGTCGAGCCAGTGCAGCACGGCCGCATCCACATCGAGAAGATCAACTAGCCGTTTCTCTCCCAGGACAAAGCCAAGCCGGCCGAATACGGCGGCGGCATCAAGTTCGCGATCGAGCGCGGCTGGCTGTGGATGCATGAGAGCGACACCTACGTGAAGATCACTGCAGAATGGCCTATTAGCATGCGAGCATGCCGAGGCGCACGTGGTGCTCACCTGATCTTCTTTGTGCGACGACAATCGCTGCAAGTTTGTCAGGTGCTCATGTGCTCATGCGGCCTGATGGCCCTGAATGTCGACGTACTGCATCGTGACCTTCTCGACATTGGCCTCCACCCACGCGGCCATCCGTTCCTCCTCCCTGAGAGAGGCTTCCAGCAGCGGGCGTGCCGAGTCCACGCAGAAATAGAAAAGCACAACTGCTGGGTGGGTGTCAGTGCACTTTGTGCCGTATCAACCGCGCCCCAGGCGGAGACGCCCGGTTCTAGTGTTTGACCGGTGGGGACTCGTCAAGGACGCCGCTCACATCAGGCTCATCAATTCCGTCGCCGCGGGTGCACTCGCTTGGCATGCCGGCTCCGCACTGACATCCCAAGACGTCCTCTGACCAGGGCCGGTCGGGTGATTTTCGCACACCCAGCCCAGCCCGTGGCACACCGGGCAATTCGGTTTCGTCACACGTCAGTCCATCGCCACAAAAAAGCAGCCCAGCCGTCGTCATGGACCGGAGCTGCCGAGTTTGTCGTCGCACGCACGTTGTGAGCCAACGTTCCGTGCGACAATAGAACCTCGCCAGAACAGGCCCGTTCCTAAAGGGCAGCGAAAGCTGGATATCGGCGCGGCCGATCTAGGCTGCCAGCCAAGTCAGTCGATTGAGAGAACCGCAACCGCAGTTATGATCGTCGACACGATGCTCGCCATAATAACGAGCGCAGCAAACAGACGGTCGTGCATGACGTAGCCTCCGCGAAATTAGCCGCCCCGGCGCGATCATTGGGCGGATCGGCACCGGGGCGCGCGCCCTCTCACCCACCGGGGCTTGGGTGTGGCTGGGGTTCGATCAGCGAGAGGTCGCAGGGAGAGAAAAGCACAACTTCAGCGCGGAGGTCAGTGCACTTTGTGCCGCAACCAACTCAAATTTCTGCGCCCTTCGGTTACATAGTGCACTGACGCGCGGCATCGAGCGTGCCTGTCTCGGTCGGCGATCTCTCGGCCGATCACCGGGGCCTCCATAGGTGAGCCGGGAGGAAGCGACGCCCCGGCGCAGGTTCCGGTGACCGGCGCCGGGGCGGTCAACCCCCCGCGAGGATGAATTGAGCAGCACGCGGCTGATAGTGGCACGCAAGATCCTTGCCGAGCACGGGCCGATGACAGCAGAAGCCATGGTTCGGGAAATGCTGAAACTCGGCCATGACGTCTCCGTTCACGAAACGCTGCCCGGCAAAGTCTCTTCGATTCTTATAAGTCTGTGGCGGCTGGAAAAAGCCGGCATGGTCGCGCGTGAAGGCAAAGGCCGCTCGGCGCTGTGGCGATTCAGCGTATCACAAACGCAAACAGCGCACCGGACTTGAAGGCCTATAGCCGCATCGGCAGCGCCAGCTGGATCGCTGGCGGCTCGCGCTAATGAATGCTACCAGTTGTCAGTGCAGTTTGTGCCGCAGCTTTAAAAAACATAGACCCAGCTTTCCACGAGCTGTGGCTGGTCGCCAGCCGAGCGCGGCAGGCGGCGCAGGTCCGCCGCCTCGAACGCGTCGCGCAGCATCTTCAGTCCCTCGTTCGGCCCGACTGTCCGCAACATCACCGTGCTCGGCTGCGGCGCCTCGCTGTCGCCGCCGACCTCGAACATGCGCGACGTAGCAGTCCGGGATCAGCCGGTCGGTCATAGATCATCCACATCGGCAGCCGACCACGACGCTGCACCACATCGCGGTGGTTCTCCAGGATGGATTCGACAATCTTGGAGATGCCGCTCATGACAGCAGCGAAAGCTGGATATCGTTGCGGTGCCCATGCCGGGCCAGAAAGTTCTCCAGCGTCGGCGGGACCTCGCCGCGTTCGGCGCAGCGCTGGCGCAGCTCGGCGGCGATCTCCTCCGAGGCGTCCTGCGACCAGCCCTCGCTGGTGTTGAAGGAAACAATCCGGATCGGGTTGTGGTACTGCCCTTCCATCAGGTGGCGCAGCAAGGTCTCGCGGTCAGTGTCCTCCTCGTTCATCTCGGGCCAAGCCCGGCCGAGGCGCTGCCCGTAGTCGTCGAGCATGAGATAAATGTCCCGGTCGAACCCGGGGGCAATCGAAGGTGAGGAACGCATAACTAACCTCACGATGACGGGGTACCAGCATTCCAGCCCGTCGGCGGCTGGGCGTCAATAAACCGGATTCGCAATTCGTCCATGTCTTTCTATCTACGCATATGAGCAGGCGTTTGGAGTTCGCCCTGCCGGTCATGGCCGAGGACGTCGCCGACCGGCCGGGACTGGTTCCACGAGCACGCATGACGGCTATCGGATGATGATCATCCGGGAGGACGATCGCGTGCGCCTGAAAAGCAGGAGTGGCCACGACTATACGGACCGCCATCCCTGGATTGTCGAAACCGCGCGCAAGCTCAAGCCCAGCCATTTCGTGCTCGACGGCGAGGCCCTGGTGCTCAACGTCGACGGAATGTCGGACTGGGCCGCGCTGCATTCGAGCCGGCACGATGACGAGGTCCAGTTCTATGCCTTCGACATGCTGGCCGGTGATGGCGACGATTGCCGCCGCCTGCCGCTGTCGATGCGCAAGACCAACCTCGCGCGGCTGCTCGCCCGCCGTACCGAGGGCATCCACGCCGCGCCTACGAGGTCGGCGAGATCGGTCCGGACCGGTTCCGGCACGCCTGCCTGATGGGGCTGGAGGGCATGGTCTCAAAGCACCGCGAGCGCCCTTATAGCGCAGGCCGCTGCACGCACTGGATCAAGGTCAAGAACCCGAAGCACCCGGCGTACCGCCGCGTGCAGGACCAGTTCTGACGTCCCTGCACGCGAGGGTCGCTGTGTTACAATCCCAAGGCGATTCGCTGCCGGAGACCTCCCATGCACAGACACGCTCTCATTGCGATCATCACAATGTTGGGTTTCCTGACACTTGATGTTTCCTCAAATTCGGTGTTCGCGCTCGGCCACACCTATCTCGGGTCACATTCAAAGCAGGACATCAAGAACCACTGTGATGCGGCCGGCGGCATCTATTTCGAAAGTGGCGGAACCTACGGCTGCTGGGGGCCAGGCGGCGATGTCACGTGCAGTGACCAGACCGGGACATGCTATGGGACCTGTGAAAAGTGCGGCCGGGTAGTCGACCTAGGCGGCATCTCAGGCGTCATAATATCGGGAAGCTGGCTCCCCGAGTTTGCACCTCCACCCGCAGGCGAACTGAGGCCAATTAACCCCTTTAAGGGTGGACCGCGCGCATCGGTCAGACGCAACCGCTAAAGGTCGTGCCCGAGGCACCGCCGCTCGCCTAACGTGGGGAACGGCGTCCCGCCACCTTGCGGTCCCCCCGGCCTTAGCTCCATGCTGCCAGTCGTGATTTGCCTTGTTTCGGCAATCGCGCATGGAAAAACCGAGCACACTTTGGACGGCGGGCTCGGCTTTCCGTGGTCACCGGAGGCGCTTTCGCGTCTCCATCATCCACAAGGACACAGTAGATTGACGAAGCCTGTCATTCAAGACAATCATACCCGAAAGACCAAGTTCACAGACGAAGAAGCTGTTGATGTGTGGCTGCGCCGCTGGAGCGGACAGTTCCAGCACGAGATCGCGGCGGCCTATGTAATCAACGTGCGGGCCGTGAACCAAGTGCTCAAGGAAGTGACGCACGTCGGGAGCAAGGAAGAAGCGATACGGCGCGTCGGCCGTACCGCATAGCGCCAAAACGTTCAGCCGAGCGGCTTCCGGCCGCTCGCTTTCCTTGAGCGATGCGCTGGCGCGGCTTGGGAGGCAGGGCGATGATCGATCCCGACTGCAACAAGAACGTCTTTCAGCTTTGGAAGGAAGGCCACGAGAGGCTTCCTTTCAAGGTGACCCGGTGGACTTGGAATACCGCGACCAGCGCCTTTCTTGTCGAGCGGATCGAAATTGGGAAGTGGCCTTACGGGAAAGCTTGGGGACGATTTATAAGCAATGGCGCGTCTCAAGCACCGCAACAACTTAATGGGTGCTGGCTCATACCAGTGGAAGGTCGTTAAGTGAGCTGGCGCAAGTAACGATCTATGTACTGCTTGGCAAGGAGGACGCGAAGGTTCACGTCCGCTACTTCATCGTTCGTAACGCCGATGTGGCTGATCAGGTCTCGACGCCCGCGAACTGGGCCTCGAACGCATTCATGTCGCTGAAGTCGATTGTTGGGTACGAGAATCGTTAGGACACCTTGGATCAGGAAGCGGTGCAGCTTGTATGTCCGCTTTCGGGGTAGCTCCGGCCTGCGCCGAGGATTGCGATACTCTGAGAAGGCTTATTTGCGCTCAGTTTGACTAGGGTACGGATCACCCTACAAGATTAACGGACGCTTGCGAACGAGGTCCCACCAATTGTTCGCGCCAAACATACACCGCCCTAACGCCCCCACGTCTAATCCTCAGAGTATGCGCGACAATATCTAGGAGTTTTGTCGGCGGTTATAGCAACTGCATCATTCGGATCAGTCGGCCTTCGCCTTCTCTCGCATCGCCGCCTCGAGCTTCTTGATGTCCCCGCGCGACAATTGCGGTCGATCAACTCTGATCGTCAGCTTGTTGAGCTTGCCAGTGAAGGTGAACGGTGGTCTATAGTCCTCATCGTTCACCCCTGTGAGTGTGTCGGAGCCGACGTCGAAGCTCTCGTCCCACTGCAGGATCATCGGCAACGTGCGGTCCATCTTCTTCGTGGCAACGTCCTTGTCGTCGACCTTGAGCGTGCCGGTACCAGGCTGGGCGAGACCACTGAAGTTGTTGTACTCGAGCGTGCCGACGCCAATACCGTCATACTTGAAGTCGAACTCGACCGTGTGCCTGCCCGGCAACAGCACATCCGGTGCTTCCCATTTGATCCGTTCGAGGTCGACCATGTTCCACAGGAACACCGGTTTGCCCTTCAAGAGGTAGAAGCCGTAGCCGGCGAAGCGCCCGCCTGAGGTGAGGATCATGCCCTCGGCGCCACCTTGCGGCACGTCGATGTCAGCAGTGATGGTGTAGGACGTGTTGAGTAGCAGCGGCGAATCTCCCTGCGGCAATCCCGTCATCGGGCGCGTGTACACGAACTCCTTGCGACCGGCAGTGATGTTGGGACGCGGCGCGATGATGCGCGCTGCGACCGACGCATCCAGCGGGAAGAGCTGGTACTTCTCGGCCTCGGCGATGAACATCTGCTTCATCTCCTCGACCTTCTCCGGGTACTTGGCTGCGATGTCGTCGGACTGGCTGAAGTCCTTGTTCAGGTTATAGAGCTGCAGGACTTGATTGTTCAGCGGATCGGGGTTCGCCGGACCGAACGCCTCCCAGGGCGCGCGATTGACCTTGGTGCTCATTATCCAGCCGTCGTGGTAGAGCGCCCACTGGCCCATCATCTCGAAGTACTGGGTCGTGTGGCGCGACGGTGCCTTGGCATTGGTCGCATCAAACGTGTAGGCAAAGCTCGTACCCTCGATGGGCGCCTGCTTGATGCCGTCGACGTAGTCGGGCGCGTGGATACCGGCGGCTTCGAGGATCGTCGGCACGATGTCGATCACGTGGGTGAACTGCTCGCGCAAGGCGCCCTTGTCCTTGATGCGCGCCGGCCACGACACCACCATGTTCTGATTTGTGCCGCCGAGCCTGGAGGCGTTCTGCTTGAACCAGTCGAACGGCGTGTCGAACGCCCACGACCAGCCGGCCGACATGTGGTTGTAGGTCTGGTCGGTGCCCCAGACGTCGTAGAACTTCATCTGTACGTCGACGGGCAGTTTGTTGAGGCCGTTGAAGAAGGCCACTTCATTGGGCGTGCCCAGGGGCCCGCCCTCGGCGCTCGTACCGTTGTCGCCATTGATGTAGATGACCAGGGTATTGTCGAGCCGACCCAGATCCTGGAAGTGCTGGATCACGCGGCCGATCTCGTGATCGCTATAGGCGGCGTAGGCGGCAAAGACCTCGACCTGGCGAATGAAGAGCTTCTTCTCCTCCGCACCGAGTTGGTCCCACGGCTTCAGGAGGTCGTTGGGCCAGGGCGTGAGCTTGCTGTCCTTCGGGATCACCCCGAGCCGTTTCTGATTATCGAAGATGCGTTCGCGCAGCTTCTCGTAGCCGTCATCGAACAGGTGCATCGCGCTGATCTTGTCGACCCACTCTTTGGTTGGATGGTGCGGCGCGTGCGTAGCGCCCGGTGCGTATTTGATGAAGAGCGGTTTGCTCGGGTCGGTCTGATGCATCCGCGTCATCCAGTCGATGGCGTCGTCGGCCATCGCGGTGATGAGATTCCAGGTGCCCGGCGGCTTGCCCAGATACGGATAGATTTGTGTCGTGTTACGGAAGAGATTTGGCTCCCACTGGTTGGTGTCGCCACCGACGAAGCCGTAGAAGTACTCAAACCCCATCCCCGTCGGCCATTGGTTGAACGGGCCGACTTGGCTCGCCGCGAACGCCGGCGTGTTGTGGTCCTTGCCGAACCACGAAGTGGCGTAGCCATTGTCGAGCAGAATTCGGCCGATCGTCGCCTTGTCCTTGCCGATGATGCTGTTGTAGCCAGGGAAGCCGGTCGATTGCTCGGAAATCACGCCGAAACCGGCAGAATGGTGATTGCGCCCGGTAATCAGCGCCGCGCGGGTCGGCGAGCAGAGCGCTGTGGAGAAGACGCGGTTGTAGCGCAGGCCCTCATTCGCGATACGCTCCATCGTCGGGGTCGGAATGACACCACCGAAGACGCTGTTCACGCCGAAGCCGGCGTCGTCGGTGATAATCAGCAGCACGTTTGGTGCGCCTTCCGGCGGAACAACCCGCGGCGTCCACCATGGCCTCGATTGCAGCGCGTCGTCCTTAATCATGCCGCCAAATTTCGGGTCGGGCGGCGGCAGCTGTTTTCCATTGATCGTGGTGGTAGCGCTGGGGGATCCCGGCGTGCCGGTGGTTTGCTGTGCACTTGTCGGCGGCGCCGACACGGTTGCGCCGATGAACAATGCCAATAGAGCGAGACAGGTGTCTTTGGTCGCACTCATGGGATTGCTCCCTCACTGCTGACGCGAGAACGGTATCCTCGACCAAGTGAACCGGTGCGCTATGCAGGTTCGGCTGACGCGTACCCGCGTGGTGCGACGCGGTGTCGCATAAGGGTCTTGGGGGTCGAAGGCCAAAACGCTTGAGTGCGATAGAACAGAGAAGCATTTGGGATCGTCGGTAAGTGCCAACGACACCTATATCGGATTTCTGAACCCGCTGGCACCTCAGTTCAGACTGGCGGAGCCATTGTCACGCATTCGCCAATCGAGGCTTCCTCACTGAACCAGTTCAATTTCGCTCACCCGCCAACTCTTCGTGAAGAATGGTTCGAGAGGGCTGTAGAGGCGAAGGATCACGAAATATCCCTTGCCCGACACTGTCTGAATCCAGTTACCGCGCTTTATCCCCTGCGGCTGCTGCGGGCCGAAGTAGACCGTGGTAGAGCCGTCAGCATTCGGTTCGGCAGCGGGTGAAGGATAGCTTTGGCTGCCAGCGCGCGGATAGCGCTGGGGTGTATCCAGCATCGAGCGCGACAGGTTGTCGTACAGCGTGAAGGACCAGAAGTTCGCTTCGGGAATGTCCTTGGGAAGCGTTACCTTGTAGGTCTTGGCGCCGTCGAAATACTGCTTGTTAGCGTCTATGGTCGCAAAAAGATATTGCGAGCCGATGCCCGGTAACCGCATGGCCATCCCAGGCGAGATGCCAGTAGCGCAATAGAAGAAGCTCGACCGCGCATCAAGCGTGCGGTAACCAGTAGGCGGGAAAGGCTTAGCGCCTTCGCGCGTGATCAGCGGGATGGGCGTCTCGAATTGGTAACCCGTCTCGAATAGATAGTTCCACCACGCCGAGTCGGGGTAATAAAACCAAGCGGGATCGCGCGGATTCATGCACAGGCTGCGCGATGTGGCATCAGCGACCGAGACCGCTTCTCCGATAATCTTTTTCATCCGCGCGTCGGGCGCGAAGGGTTTGCCCTTAACGATGCCAATAGCGGCCAACGGACCCATCAGTTCGGGGTCGAGCGCGGTGGCCGGCTCCTGTTGCACGACCTCGTTGAGCAGCTCGAAGTAGCTGAAGTCGTTGGGGGGAATGGTGTCCATCACTTTGCCGCTACCTTCGCGGAAGACGGTCGGCGGCGGTGGTGTAATCCGTCCGAGCTGCGCCTTACCTGCCAGGAACTTGGCGATCGGCGTACCGAGGCCGCCGGGCTCGTACGGGTACACTTTGGTGAACTTCCTGATCGATTCGGCTGCAGGCTTCGGGTCATTCTTGTTCTCAAGGAACGCCCGACCGAACCATATGACGCGGCCGGTCCGGGCGCGGGCGACAAAGAAGCCGCCGTCCGGGGTCGAACCGTCATAGCCCGGCGGCAGGATCAGGTATTTTCCACCCTCGCCCCGGTCGCCGCCGGGTGCGCCAATGTCGGTGACCCATCGGAACCAGTAGTCGTCAATGGCGCCGAGAAATTTGGGGGGCACCTCCAGCACCATGGGCCCTGTGGTGAGATCGAGCACGCCGAATGCATAGACGGTGTCCGCGTTGGCGGTCAGAAACAGCGACTTGGCATCCATCAGTTCGGAAAACACGATGACCTCGTTGTCCTTCACGCCGGCACTCAGAAGACCCTTGTGCAACGCACGAATGCTGACGCCTTGCAACGTGTCCACGAACGCGCGAAACGCGTGCGTGAAGTCGAGGTTGTCGTAGACCTTGTCGAGGGTCGCCTTGCTTGGCGCCCCGTCCTTGAAGTCGAGCGTGCCGAGGCGCGATTCGACCCTGTCTGGGGTGTTAATCGGCGGAGGAATTGCAGGGGCCGTCTGGGCGGCGGCCAAGCCGGGTAATGCGATGCAGACCACGACGGCGACAAGGCGTCCGAGCTGCTTCATAAAGTCCTCTCAGTGTTGGTCGCGAAAGATCCTAATCCGCGTCACTAGTGGAGCTTGGGTCACCATTGCCCGCAGGCGCTATGCAACTTCGGCAGAGTTGGACCCGCCGTCTTCCTCTACCAGTCATGGGCACACAAAGGTGAAACGTCGGCCGCGGGTCACACGCAGAAGAACTCAGGTTGAGCATAGCGAGTCCGCTTCACCCCCAAGGAGCAGACATCTAGCGGACATGGCGGTCGGCCGCTTGGCGCCACATGCAGACCTTGGCCGCGAACCGATGCTTTGGTATCCTGCATCAGTCCGAGCGCAGGGCTTCGACGGGTTGCAGCAGTGACGCCTTCCAGGCCGGGTAGAAGCCGAAGAAAATCCCCACTGCCGCCGCGAAGGCCATGGCGACCAGGCTCAGCTGTCCATTGAGCACCACGCCCAGATTGGCGTAGCGCTCGACGGCCACGGCGCCGGCCACGCCGAGGGCGACCCCGGCGATGCCCCCGATCAGGGACAGGATCGTCGCCTCGACCAGGAATTGGCCCAGGATGTCGCTTCTTCGGGCGCCAACCGCGAGCCGCAGCCCGATTTCACGGATCCGCTCAGTGACCGAGACGAGCATGATGTTCATGATGCCGATCCCGCCAACCAGCAGCGACACCGACGCGATCGCCGCCAGCAGAATCCCGAGCGCCCGCGCCGAGTCCTCCTTGGCCCGCATCACCTCCGTCAGGTTGATGAGGTGAAAATCGTCCTCCTGTGCAGGCAGGAGCCCGTGGCGCTGGCGCACGACCTGACGAATCTCGGTGAAGGCCGCAGCCATGTTGGCGCCGTCGCGCACCTTGAGGATCACGCCCGAGATCGCCCGAGGGTTCGCCGGATTGCGCCCGATGACCCGATTGAACGCGGTCGAGATTGGGATGACAGCGGTGTCGTCCGTGTCGAGCCCAGCCAGGCTTTGCCCCTTGGCCGCCAGTTCGCCGATCACCGTCATCGGAATGCGGTTGATGCGGATTTCCTGCCCCACCGGGCTCTGATTGCCAAACAATTTTTCGGCCACGGTCCGCCCGAGCACGACCACTTTGCTGCCTTGAACCACGTCCTCGCGGTCAAAGGCGCGGCCCCGGCTCACGGCCCAGTTGCGGATGGTGAGATACTCGGGCGTCGTCCCCGTGACCAGGGTGGACCAGTTCGCATTGCCATAGATGAGTTGCATCCCTGCGAAGTTGTGCTGCGGCGAGGCCGCGACCACAGCCGGGACTTCGTTCTCGATGGCCTGGGCATCGGCGAGCGTGACGCTCGGTCGTGACCCCTGTCCCTTGGACACGCCGCGACTCTTCAGCGCCCCCGAGTTCAACACGATGGTGTTCGCCCCGAGATTGCGCACTTCGATCTGGATGCGCTGGCTCGCCCCGCCGCCGACCGCCATCATGACGGTCACCGAGGACACGCCCAGCACGATGCCGAGCATGGTCAGCGCGCTGCGCAGCTTGTTGACGCGAACGGCGCGCAACGCCGCAAGGGTGCTGTTGACGAGTTTCACGCGGCGGCCCGGATGTGTTGGTTCAAATCATCGGACACTACTCTGCCGTCCTTGAAGTGGATGACCCGGCGTGCATAGCGGGCGACCTCGGCGTCGTGAGTCACGACGATCACCGTGAGCCCGCCCTCGTTGAGGCGGACCAGGAAGGCCATGATCTCCTCGGACGTCACCGAGTCGAGCGCACCGGTGGGCTCGTCGGCGAGCAGAAGAAGCGGCTGGTTCACCAGGGCGCGGGCTATTGCGACCCGTTGCTGCTGTCCGCCGGACAATTGCGAGGGGCGATGGTGCCCGCGGTCCGAGAGGCCCACCTGCGCCAGGGCGTTGCGCGCCCGGCGCCTGCGTTCGCGCCGCCCGAGGCCGGCATAAACCATCGGAAGCTCGACGTTTTCGAGCGCGGTCGCCCGCGCCAGTAGATTGAACTGCTGGAACACGAAGCCGATGCTCGTGTTGCGGACTGCCGCGAGCTTGTTGCTCGACAGGCGCAGCACGTCCTGTCCGGCGAGATGATAACTGCCGCTGCTGGGGGCGTCGAGGCAGCCGAGAAGGTTCATTAAGGTCGACTTGCCGGACCCCGATGAGCCCATGACGGCGACGAATTCGCCCCTGTCGATGGCGAGCGTCACGCCCCGGAGCGCAGGCACCGCCGTCTGGCCGAGCAGGTAGGTTTTTGTCAGATCCGAGACGACCACCAGCGGCATCTACATGCTCCCAATGATCCGCCGCGCGATAGTGGGCGGCGGCTCTTTCTGATCGACGCCGACGATGACCTGCTCGACTGGCTCGGCGATGGAGACCTCGACCATGCTGCCGTCCGACAGTCCCACACGGACGGGAACCGGCCTCGGCCGTTGATCCTCCCCCAAGGTCCAGAGGTGGGAAGCTTCCGGTCCGCGGTCTCCGGCCGGGGCAAAGCGCAATGCGGCGACGGGGACCTTATGCACGTTGGTGTGGGCGTCGATGACAATGCGGGCGTTCGCCGTCATTCCGGGCATTAGCATCTTGTCCGGGTTCGGCGCGTCGGCCACCACCACGTAGGTGATCACGTTCTGCTTCTCGTGGGAGTCCTTGCGGATTTGCTTCACCTCTGCCCGGAACTCGCGTCCGGGGAAGCTGTCCACCGTGTAGATGACGGGCTGGCCCTCTCGGACCTTGCCGATGTCGGCCTCATCGACCGAGATCTTAATCTGCATCTCGCGGAGGTCCTGAGCGACCGTGAACAGCGTCTGGGTCTGCAAGGTGACGGTGACCTGCTGGCCCTCCTCGATGGTGCGCCCGATCACGACTCCATCGACGGGCGAGCGAATCTTGGTCCGCTCCAGCTCGGTCTGCGCCGCCTTCACGGCCGCCCGCCTTTGCTGCACGACCGCATTGGCATGAATCACCTGCGCCTCGGCCGAGCGCCGCGCGGATTCGGCCGCCTGGGTAAGCGCGATCTTGGTGCGCTCGTCGGCTTCCGCCGACTTGTAGCTTTGGACCGCCATGTCGAACGCGGCCTGCGTCCTAGATAACTCAACCTGCGAGACGTTGTCCGCCCTGGCCAAGGTCCGCTTGCGCTCCAGGTCGCGCTGGGCCTCAGCGACGACGATGCGTTCCCGCGCGGTCGCGAATTGGGCCCTCTCCGTTACGGCGGCGGTGCTGGCCAGATCGGCGGCCGCCTTTTCCCGAAGGCGCTCCTGAATCAGCACGGCCGTTTCGGCGACAGCCAATTCGCTTTGCGCCTGCTCCAAAGCGATCTGGAAGCTGAGCGGATCCATCTCGGCGATCACATCGCCCTGACGAACCTCGGTGTTGTAGTCCGCGAGGATGCGTAGCATCTGCCCGGAGACCTGCGAACTGACGAGAACGGTCGTGATCGCCGACAACGCGCCGCTGGCCGTCACGGTCGTGGCGATGTCCCCCCGATGAACCGGCGCAAGAAGGTATTTGGGACCTTCAGCAGGGACGCCCACCACCAACAACTCAGGGAGGTACTGCGCTGCTTGAGTCCAAGCGGAATCCCACGCGTTCTCGGGGAGAAGCGCCCGATTGTATGCCGTCATTCCTAATCCGACGGCGACCAGAGATCCCAGCAGCAGCTTCATGAGAAACGCGTGTTGCGTAAATGGCGGGCGGCTCCTTCCGCAGCCGCCCGGCGTGGCTGTCGTGGTCCCGTAGTCCTTCCTATCCCGCAGTCCTTCATATTGGGGACTGCGTGGCCGGCCGGCCCGTGACCGACCTCAGCGAGATTAGGCGGGCGACGGGTCACCCACTGCACTGCCGGCCGCGGTCAGCTGCACTGGGTGTCTGACCAACATTATTCCGACGACAATTCCAATGCGATCACGCCGCCAGCAACACCGGCTTTTCGCCGGGTTGCTGGCAAAGGCGACCGTGGCGGCACGCCCTGCTCCACGCCCTCGCGGGCCACAGCGTCAGGTCAAGCATCCATGCCGATTGTACATCAAGGCTCCGCGTGGCCTCACTGGCATTGGCCCTGGGGGCCAGTACACGTCGACGGTTGGGGGTTGTTTCCGGCCGGGTTCGTGGAGGTAGTCGTGGTAGTGCACCCGGGATTGCCGTTGCAGGTGTTAGTGCTTCCCCCTTGGGTGGTTGTGGTGGTCGTAGTGAATCCGGTTTTCTGCCCCGCCGCGAGCGCCGCGTTAGGGGCAAACGCGACTGAACCTATTAGCAGGAAAGCAGAGATCAGCTTTGTCATAGGATTGCTCCTCTAAGAGACAACTGGACTGCACGTTATTGACGTCCACCCCGCGTGCCATTCACTGCACAAAGCCCCCAAACTTTGATCCTGCTGTAATGACAGTCAACTCGCCCATTGGGGGTTGCGTTTGGAATAGCGTCCCCCGAACGGCTTACCCCCAAATTGCCGCAGGCGTGATCGAGCGGGTTTTCGCGCCAAATCTTTCCGCTGGCGTCCCTCGTGCTGGAGAAGGCTTTGCGCCACGACGTCGTCGCACTGAACAATGAGCAGATGGACGTTGCGTTTGTGTGTGCCCAGCAAGTCCACGCGACAGCGTCGTGGTACAAAGCGGATAGATGCCGCGTTGATGACTTCGGCTTTGGGTCAACAACGCCATTTGGCTGATCGGTTGATCACTTCCGCTCTACCCCGATAAAGTGGACCATTTCGAAGCCAAGCCGAACTTCGCTCTTAGGCCAACAGGCGACATCACAAGTTTGGTCTGAAATGAAAGAGGCCGCCAACTTACGGCGGCCCCGCTTGATTGATGCTTGGTCACTCACAGCTTGAACAGCGAGTTCGCTTGCTGCTACGATATGGTATGTCAGCGTACATACATGCAAGGAATGGAAAGCCCCCACACGTGCGAATTATGGGCTTTATCGAGTATGAATGATCGCGTCTCGCATCTATTGGTTGCGGTTCCTGAGTACAGGAACACGGCCGTGACCTACTGTGCCACTGAAAAATCACCTCGAACTCTGGGAATTCCCTGTCGGCCTACTCGCCATTTTTGTGATGCGACAGGCAGGCTGGAGTGCTAAGCTAATTTTTTCTAGCGTCTATTGATGCATCCGGGCGATCCCGGCAAGCAGTGCTCACAGCCCGGCTCGAGGCTGTGCGATGCCCAAGATCCTGCTGGTCGAAGACAACGAGATGAACCGCGACATGCTCTCGCGGCGCCTCGTGCGCGGCGGCTACGAAGTTGCCGTCGCCGAGGACGGAGCGCGCGGCGTCGCAATGGCAACGAGCGACAGGCCCGATCTCATTTTGATGGACATGAGCCTGCCGGTGATCGACGGTTGGGAAGCGACGCGCCGGATCAAGGCCGCGCCTGAGCTGTGCAAGATCCCGATCATCGCGCTCACGGCGCACGCTATGGCGACCGACCGGGCCAAGGCCCTCGACGCCGGCTGCGACGACTATGACACAAAACCGATCGAGCTGCAGAGGCTGCTGGGTAAGATCGAGGCGCTCCTCGCGGCTGCGGGACGGTAGACGACCACAAGGTGCGAACATGCGATGAGAGGGAGCAACTCATGAAAACGGCTCAATACAAATGGTCTCAAAATGAGGGATGGCGCCCGAATTTGCCGACCGGTGAAGTCGGACGACAAAGTGTCGTGTTCGTTTTTGGCGCGAGATCACTGATGCAGGCAGGCGCCCCCGTGGGCGAGCTGCGCGACCACTTCAAAGGGGCCGCTATGCTCGGTTGCTCGACTTCCGGCGAGATCGTCGGCGACATGGTCGTTGACGACTCGGTGATTGCCACCCTTGCGGACTTCGAACATACGCGGCTCCGGTTCGCCTCCGCTGCGATTGGCGAGGCGAAGGCCAGTTATGACGTCGGCAAGGAGCTCGCACGGCAGCTCAACGACTCCTCGTTGCGCCACGTGTTCGTGCTTTCTGATGGCTTACACGTCAATGGCTCCGACCTGGCGCGCGGTCTCGCGGGCGGCTTCTCGGAAGGCGTGTCGATCACCGGCGGCCTTTCCGGAGATGGAACCAACTTCGCCGAGACTTGGGTTATTGCCGACGGTGCCGAGGGCCCCCAGCGCGTGGCAGCGGTCGGTCTGTACGGCAACGATTTGCGTATTGGCTACGCATCGATGGGTGGCTGGGAGCCATTCGGGCCGCTGCGCATCATCACTCGGGCCGAGGGCAACATCCTCTATGAGCTCGATGGGCGGTCGGCGCTCGATCTCTATAAATCGTACCTGGGCTCGCACGCCGAGCAGTTGCCGAGCTCTGCCTTGCTTTTCCCAATTCTGGTTACCGACGCAAAGGGAGGCCAGGGTGTCGTCCGGACCGTCCTGTCTATAGACGAGCAGAAAAAGGCGATGACCTTCGCCGGCGACATCCCACAGGGCGGAACGGCGCAGTTGATGAAGACCAACGTTGACGATCTCGTCGACGGCGCGACGTCCGCCGCCAAGGCCAGCCTCAGCGGGCTGGGCGATAATCGGCCGGATCTTGCCATTCTGGTGAGCTGCGTCGGTCGCAAGCTTGTGATGAAGCAGCGTACCGAAGAAGAGATTGAAGCAATCCGGAATGTGTTCGGGAAGGATACGAAGATTTCCGGGTTCTACTCGTACGGCGAGCTTAGCCCCTTCGTACACGGTGGCGAGTGCCGCCTGCACAATCAAACCATGACCATCACGACTTTCGCCGAGGACTGAGCGTCACAGGGCACAGATGCACAGGCTGCTACGACGTCAGCTCAGAAAGCACCTCGGTGTCGAGGGCGAATTGCCGACTGGGCTGCAGCCTTTCGTAGCAGCCGTCGATGCCGCATACGCCGATTTCGACAGCGATCGGGCGATGCTCGAGCGCTCGCTGGAGCTGAGCGTCGAGGAGCTGTTGGAGGCGCGCGACAAAGCTACGCAGGCCCAGACCCGACTGACCGATGCGATCGAGAGCATCTCGGAGGGCTTCTCGCTCTACGATGCCGACGACAAACTGGTGATATACAACCGGCGGTACTTAGACATGCACGGCTCCCGCACCATCGATGTCGTGAAGGAGGGCGTATCATTCGAAACGATCCTCCGCAATGCAGTCGCGAGAGGCGAGATCCGCGACGCGGAGGGGCGCGACGAGGCTTGGGTCGCGGAACGCCTAGCCAGGCACCACGATCCCAAGGGCACCCATCTGCAACGCCGCTCCAACGGGCGCTGGATCCAGATCAACGAGCGCAAAACCGACGACGGCGGCACGGTCGCGACCTACACCGATATCACCGACGTGAAGCAGGCGGAGCAGGCGATTCAGGAGAGCGAGCAGCGGCTGCGTGTCATTGCCGAGGCCGCACCGATGGCGGTGGCGATCGTCACATTCGACGACGGGATCATCCGGTATGCCAATCAACGTTTTAGACAAATGTTCGGGCTCGAAGGTTCCGCCGCCCTGGGCGTTCAAGCGAAAACTCTCTACGCCGACCCGCAGCATCGCGAGCGCTTCATCGGCGCACTCACCGAGCAGGGCCATGTGGAGGGCATGGAGATGCTGTTCAAGCGGGCTGGAGGCGAGGAGTTCTGGGCGCTCATAGCGTCGCAGCGCGTCCAGTTCGAGGGGCGCCCGGCGATGATCAACGGCCTCGCCGACATCAGCGACCGCAAGCGCATGGAAGGCGAGCTGCACAAGGCGATCTGGGCGAGCGAGCAGGCGACCCGTGCGAAGTCGGACTTCGTCGCCAGCATGAGCCATGAGCTGCGCACGCCCTTGAACGCGATCATCGGTTACAGCGAGATGTTGCTCGAGGACGCTCAGAGTGCCGGGCGCGAATCGGAGACGGCGGACCTGCGCAAAATTCAGGATGCCGGCAAGCATCTGCTCGGCCTGATCGACAACATCCTCGATCTATCCAAGATCGAGGCCGGCAAGATGACGCTCTATCTAGAGACGTTCGAACTGCGGCCCATGATCGATGGCGTCGCCGCGACCGTCATCCCGCTAGCCAAGAAGACCGGCAATGCGCTCATAATCAACTGCGCCGACGAGGTCGGCACGATCCACAGCGATCTGACCAAGATACGGCAGATCTTATTCAACCTTCTCAGCAATGCCTGCAAGTTCACAAGGAACGGGACGATCACGTTGACCGCGCTCCGCGATACGAACGAGGCCGGCGACGGGATCGAGTTCCAGGTGCGCGACACTGGTATCGGCATGACGTTGGATCAGCAGGCCAAGGTGTTCGAGGCCTTCACTCAGGCCGATGAATCGACGAACCGGGCCTATGGCGGCACCGGGCTCGGCCTCGCCATCACCAAGAGCTTCTGCCGGCTGCTGGGCGGCGATGTGACTCTGACCAGCGAAGCCGGCAAGGGAACGACCTTCGTGGTTCGTCTGCCGGCGGCGACACACGCCGCTCCGGACACTGCGACCCCGGCGGTAGAGAAGCGTTCTCTGGGTCTGCAGGTCGCGGAGCCCGAGCATGCGCCCATCGTTCTCGTGGTTGACGATGATCCCAACGCGCGGGAGCTGCTGTGCCGATACCTGCAGCGCGGCGGTTACGCCGTTCGCACGGCTGCCAATGGCGAGGAGGCGATGCAGCTTGCCCGCACGCTGAAACCCGACGTGGTCACGCTCGACGTTCTGATGCCGCAGATGGACGGCTGGGCCGTGCTCAGTGCCATGAAGGAAGATGCGGCACTCGCCGAAATTCCCGTGATCATGGTCACGATCGTCGACAACCAGAGCATCGGCTTTTCGCTCGGCGCCGCCGATTACCTGATCAAGCCGGTCAATCGCGACCAACTGGTTCGTGCGGTGGAAAAGTGCTGCCCGCGGGGCGAGCCACGGCACGTGCTGATCGTCGAGGATGACGCTCCGACCAGCGAGCTGATGGCGCGCGCCTTGCGGGAGATCGAGTGCACGATCACACAAGCGGAGAATGGTCGGGTTGGCTTCGAACGCTTGAACGAGGCTTCACCGGACGCAATTCTGCTGGACCTGATGATGCCCGAGATGGACGGGTTCGAGTTCGTCGCGCGGCTGCGCGCCGAATCCCGCTGGCGACGCATCCCGGTGATCGTCGTCACCGCGAAGGCCCTGACGGCCGAGGATCTCGCGCGCCTCAACGGCCAGGTACAGCATTTGGTGCACAAAGGCGAATACAGCGGCAAGGTCGTGCTGGCGGCGCTCGACGAACTGGTACCCCGGCATGCCCACGCGCGGGTCCGGAGCGACCATGAGCATCATTGACACCGACCGCGCGCGCGCCTCACGTATTCGGCTAGCCCACCTTCGCCAGGAACTGCTGTCCCCGGTCAACGCTCTGCTCGGCTATGCAGAGATCATGCACGAAGAGGCGTCGCGGGAAGGGCGTCAGGATATCCTGCCCGATGTCAACCGTGTCCTCCGTGCCGCCCGGGATCTCGCCGACAAGGTCGACCAGCTGGTCGAGGGCGATCGCGAGAACAACGCGACCGACCCGGCGGCCGCCCCCCAGGAGCAGCAGCTACGCCATGAGCTGCGCACACCCTTGAACGCGATCAAAGGCTATGCCGAGATGCTCAGCGAGGATCTAGCCGATATCTCGAGCGGCGCGCTGCGGGCAGACCTCGACCGAGTGCTGCTGGCGGCCACCGAGCTGCTGCCACGTCTCGATCGCATCGTGCAATTTTCGGCCGATCTCGATGAGACGAGCCTAGCCTGCGACCAGACCGGCGCGGCAATGGTAAGCGAACTGATTCGCAGCCTGGGGCCAGTCCGGCAAGAGCCGTCTGCCGTCACCGAAACCGGCTCCATTCTCGTCGTCGACGATATCGAAGCCAACCGCGATCTCCTGTCGCGCCGACTGGCCCGCGATGGTCATCGCGTCGCTTCCGTAGCCGGCGGCCAGCAGGCCCTGCAGGCGCTCGAGCACGGTGAGTTCGACCTCGTCCTGCTCGACTTGATCATGCCCGACATCAACGGACTTGACGTGCTCGTGCGCATGAAGGCGGATGAGCGGCTACGTCGCATTCCGGTTATCATGATTACGGCCCTGGCGGACACAGAGAGCGCCGTCCGCTGCATCGAGGCCGGCGCAGAGGATTATCTACCGAAGCCGTTCGATCCGATCCTGCTGCGCGCGCGGATCAATGCTTGTCTGCACAAGAAGCGCTGGCGCGACCGCGAGCAGAAATACCTTCGTCGCATCGAGGACGAAACAGCTAAGTTCGAGCGGCTGTTGTTGACCATTCTGCCAAAACAGGTGATCGGCCGCTTGAACCACGGCGAAACCATGATCGCCGATCGCTTTGAAGACGTAAGCGTTCTGTTCGCCGATCTGGTGCGCTTCACTGAGCACTCGGGTCGGATCGCGCCTGCTGTGCTAGTCGAATATTTGAACCAGCTGTTTTCGGAGTTCGACGCGCTTGCCCGCGAGCTCGGCGTCGAGAAGATCAAAACCATCGGCGATGCCTACATGGCCGTCGCCGGCTTGCCCGATCCGATCCCGGATCCGTTCGCAGCGATCGCGAAAATGGCGTTCGGCATGATTGATCGGCTGGGCCGCGTCAACGGCCATTTCGGCTGGCCCTTGCAAATACGGATCGGCATACATTCCGGTCCGGTGGTTGCCGGCATCATCGGCGCGCACCGCTTCATTTATGACGTGTGGGGCGATACTGTAAACGTCGCCAGCCGGCTTGAGGCCTATTCTCTTCCTAATCGAATCCATGTGTCCCAGGACACAGCCCGCCACCTCGTCGGTCCCTTCGCGCTGGAGCCACGCGGCAGCATTGAAGTAAAGGGCAAAGGCAAACTGGAGACGTTTTTCTTGAGCCGGATCTAAGCGCGCACCGGCAAGGTGCACCTGACGCCGCTGGGCGCGCGGAGCCTATGCCGACCGGCAATGCCCCCCAGCTTTCAGTTAGGATGGGTGTCCCATCACCACGGCAACAACTGCCCGACATGTTCGCGTGGCGGCTCAATTGGAAATGCATTGAAGCTTTCTTGCCCCTCGGACAGGCCGATGACTTCCGAGTTGGGTCATAAGCGCAGGTTTGAAGCCGGCCAGTACACTTCCGGTGTACCGCGAAACGCTGACGATTCAGAGCCGCGCCGTTCTTCGCATTAGGGCCAGAGCCTAACTCATTGCAGCGGGTTGCCCATCTGATGTCTTCATTAGGGGCCCCAATGTTACGCCGCTCCTCGAGGCCGGGAACGATCCCGGCCCCGTAGCTTGGTGCAAGCTGCCTGTCTATTTAGATGTGCAGCAAGTCCAAGTATTGATGCTCGAACACATGGAATGCGCCCTGCAAGCTCCTGGCTTCGGCCGGCACTTCGGCGAGCCCCGCCTCAAGATTTACCACAGATTCTCGTGTGGCCTCGGCTATTGAGAGTTGATCGGGAAGGGGAAGATGTTGCAACACGCCGCCGGCCGCAAGCTGAGCGACGACGCCAAGAGTGGCAAACCCCTCGTATAAGCCGGCCTCGGGGTCGTAATGAGCGTCGCCGGGATCTGTGTACGTTAGTGCGTGCATGCCCTCCACAAGCTGAACGTCGGCTGCTGCTCGTGCTGATGGTTCTGTAGAAGTTTGGTACACGAAATCGTGCCGAAAAAATAGCGCATCGAGCTGATCTACTGGAGGTGGGTCGGCCGAGGTCCCCGTAATCTTTCCACCCACCTCGCCAGCTGAATAATTCGGACCACCGTAGTTCCCATAGGTAGGAAGTGGGATGCCGTGCGTTGCAAAGGAGTCTGGGGAATTGGGGTCGAAGTAAGAGCGTGCTTCCCAGTTGATGTGCATGGTCTCTTCCTCCAATTAGGGACGCCCGTAGGGTCGCGCCCCGGCGGTCACTGCCCCGCCTCAACCTACCATAAACCTTCGGAAAAATGTTTGGCAGTTCTGTATCGACGTGCTGTCGCTAGCCGCTCCGACTGGAATCGATTGCAACCAACCAGGCCGCGAAGTTCGATGAGCAAAAACGACGCTTGAGGCATTCGCTTTATTCTAACCGCGCGGCGGTCAGTTCCGGTCTTCCCCGGTAAGCGGACGTCTTCACGCTCCGACGACATGTCTCAAATGGGCCACGAGTCGTCATTGCGATCTTCTTGCCGCTGCGCCGCATCGACTTTCGATCTCAACGAGTTTAACACGGCGCCGGCAACCCACTCTCAGTAAGTGCTGAGGAGCTTCGTTCGGCCGCAGCGTGCCTTCGGAGTGGCCGGGCCTCGCCTCGGCGCATGGATCGTCGAGCGGCTGCCAGTATCCGACGGCAGATCGGCATCCGTGGAATGACAGACAACGCTTCGCTATCCGTTAGGATTTCGCTATGCGGGCGGATGGAATCTGACAGGCGTGCTTCCCTAACACAAATCGCCCGCTCGTATTGACTCGCCTCGCGAATGGGCAAATCCTTCAAACCACGCAGTTGCCATCACCAATTTCAGCATTACGAACTTTGGCGCCTCGGCTTTTATGGGCGCTATGACCACATTTTTCTGAGCCCAAACGGAGGGGTCGATGCGCGCGCTCGCCTTGAGAACCGTCTCTCTTCTCGCCCTCGCTACCCTGGGCTCGATCTCCGCCACGCCTGCCGCACGCGCGGAGGACGGTACCGACGAGCAGTTTGGCAAGGTTCACTTTCAGACGTCCTGCAACGAGGTGGCGCAGCGCCGCTTTGACCGGGGGATGCGCTATCAGCACTCGTTCTGGTACCGCCCCGCGAAAGAGATTTTCGAGGAGACATTGCAGGCCGATCCGGAATGCGCGATTGCCTATTGGGGCGTTGCCCTGAGTCTGCTGTACAATCCGCATTTTCCCGCGCCGAAGGAAAACCTCAGCGAGGGCCTGGCCGCGCTGCAGAAGGCCAAGGCACTCGGTGCCAAGAGCCAACGCGAACGCGACTATATCGACGCGCTGCTGGCCTTCTATTCGGGCGACG
Organism: Bradyrhizobium elkanii WSM2783; assembly: GCF_000472865.1. Lineage (GTDB taxonomy): Bacteria > Pseudomonadota > Alphaproteobacteria > Rhizobiales > Xanthobacteraceae > Bradyrhizobium > Bradyrhizobium elkanii_A. The sequence continues at coordinate 26,675 of NZ_AXAP01000101.1, forward strand.
AAAAGACGACGTTTGGCCAACGCGCGCAGGCCTATCTCAAGGCAACCGAAGCCGTCGCCGCGCGCTATCCCGATGATGACGAGGCGCAGATCGCCTACGCCATCACCCTGAATGTCACGGCGTCACCAAACGACAAGACCTATGCCAACCAGCTCAAGGGCGCTGCCATCCTGGAGCCGATCTTCAAGCGGCAGCCGCGGCATCCCGGCGTCGCGCATTACCTGATCCACCTCTACGACTATCCCGCGATTGCAGAGCAAGGTCTTGACGCTGCAAAGCGCTATTCCGAGATCGCGCCGGCGGCGCCGCACGCCTTGCATATGCCGTCGCACATCTTCACGCGCGTCGGCTACTGGAACGAATCCATCGACGCCAACAGCCGTTCAGCCAAGGCTGCCAAGGAGGGCAAGGACCCCAGCGAGCAGTTGCATGCCGACGACTATATGGTTTACGCCCTGCTCCAGCTTGCGCAGGACGGGCGAGCCCGCGACGTCATCGCGGACATGGTTGCGACCACGGGCTATGCGCCGGCCGTCCGCGCCGGTCCCTACGCGATAGCGGCCAGCCAGGCGCGCTATATCGTCGAGCGCGGCGATTGGCAGGGCGCTGCCGCGCTGAAGGTCGAGCCGAGCCGGTTTGCCTATGTCGATGCGATCACCTATTTCGCCCGCGCCCTTGGCGCCGCGCGCTCCGGCAATGGAGACGCAGCAACGGCGGACATTGCCAAGCTGGCGGAGCTGCGGGACAAGCTGCAGCAGGACAAGGACGCCTATTGGGCCGAGATCGTCGACATTCAGCGGCAGGTCGCCACAGCCTGGCAGCTCAACGCCCAGGGAAAACAGGCGGACGCGTTGGAAGCGATGCGCCTTGCCGCCGATGCCGAAGACAAGACCGAAAAATCCATCGTGACGCCGGGACCGCTCGCCCCGGCACGCGAGCTTTATGGAACCATGCTGCTCGAACGCGGCATGGCGACGGACGCATTGGCCGCGTTCGAAAGCACCATGCGCAAGGAGCCGAACCGCTTTGGCGCGACGATCGGCGCCGCTCACGCCGCCGAGAAAGCGGGTGATGCCGTGAAGGCACGCCAGTACTACGCGAAAGTCGTCGACATGGCGCGAGATGGCGACTCCTCGCGGGAGGACCTCGCGGCCGCACGAAAGTTCATGGCTCAGAATTAGCAAAAGTGCCGCGGCAGCTTCCATGCGCCTGACAAGAAAATTCGTTGCGATCAGCGGAGCCACCGCACTGCTCTGCGCAGCCGCTGCGGTCTGGATACTGCGATCCGGCGAACCGCCGCGCGCAACAGCGGTATTCGGCGAGGTCCGCCCGGTGTGGACGGAAACCGACTGGCCTTTCGCCGCAGATCCCTGGGGCAAAGGAAAGGCGTTCCGCTGCACGGCCGACAGTTGCGGCGGAGAGGTCCAGCTCTACGTTCGCGCCAAGCTCGGCTTTTGCAATTGCGCCACCGGCGTCGCCGACGATGGAGACCTCGAGCAAATGAGCGACCTGGCGCTGATTGGCAAGGCAACGCCGATCAGTGCCGGCCGAGAGATCATCGTCGGTCCGATGCGCGGCCGCAGCCGGGCCTATCGCGTCGAGGGAAATCGCAATGCCGCGCTTTTACTCGCCTTCAATCAGCGCTGCGACATGGTGGCCGCGACGGCTTTGGTTGGACCAGGCGCGCCCGCGTCACTGGAGCCGGCGGTGTTGGCGTTCCTCAATAGCGACCTCATGTTGAAATGGGCCGAGGTCGCGCTGGGGTTATAACCCAGAGCAGTTCGGCTTTCCTCGTTCGCAGAACCCTAGGACCTCCTACTCTCGTCAAGGATAACGTCCCTTAATGAGGTGTGCCGCGGTCGGCCTTTTGTCGCTACGACATCAAAATGGCTCCTGTCGCTCCGGGAGTGGGAAGGTCGGCGCGCGCGGCGTAGGGGAATCCGTCTTGAGCGGGCATGCCCGATCTGCCTTACCGCTCCCGGAGCAGCGCGTCGGCGCCGGCCTGCGCCTACTTCTCGAGTTATTTGCGCATAAGCCAGTAGGCCGACGGCAGTACAGCGGATTGGCCACATTGCGTTGGAAGAGAGCGTCCCGAAGTTGTCGCGACAGCTTCCCGCTATCGGCATCGTCGCAGCTCGCCCCGACTGCTCCGCTTCGCCTAGGCATTCGTGGCATACGCACTTGTGCTGCTTCGATGTCCGCTACGGGTGTGCGCCGTGACAAGGCGGCGCTTTCCAGTGGGTGCAAGTCCCACCCGGCAAACGCTCCAGCCGGAAGCAATCGGAGCAGTCATGGAGGTAACGAAGTGGCTGAAGCCTTCGATTAGCGTGTCACGAATTGGTGACAGCGCGAGTGTGCAGGCCGTAACGCGAGTGAACGCCGAGCAAGCCTCGAAAAGGACGATGCGCAGGCCGACCCGATGACCCTTTCGGGGAAGG
>NZ_AXAP01000102.1 GCF_000472865.1 Bradyrhizobium elkanii WSM2783
ATCCAACCCGATCGAAAGCGTCTTCGCCACAGTCCGCCACCGGACCGTCCGCTCCAAGGGAAGCCTGTCGCACAAGACGGCAAGGCTCATGGTCTTCAAGCTCGTCATGAGCGCCGCCAAAACCTGGCGCCGGCTGAAGGGCGAAAATCAGTTGCCAAGGGTCATTGCCGGCGTCAAATTTACCGACGGCGTCGCAGAATCGACGACGCCAGCTAACCGCGCCGCCTGATCGGCCCCATCACCCAATTTCGGCCATAGCTCTTCACGACTGCGCCGGACCCGCAGTCCATGATGTGACGATGTTTGGCTCACTAAGTCGTCCCGGCGAACCGCGCGCCCGACAATCAACTCCCTGAAGGGAGTGCGTTGCACCCTCAGAGCTTCTCTGCCGCGAGCATGCGGGCGCAAGTGCATCCGAAAAATTTCGGCAGCCTCACGGGAGCGGTATCATCAGCGCCAATGATTTGACGTGCGATTTGGCAATCACAACCGTTGCTGGCAAACCCAGGCGCCGCCTACTATGCTCCGACGCTGCAAGCCCCGCCACGATTCCTCAATTCTTTTCCTTGGAGCCATGAATGTTCAGAACGCCTCTGATAATTCTGTCAGCCCTCGCCTCGATGATTGCTTCTGCCGCCGCTCAGCCTGCCTCTCTCACCTGCAGCGGCTCCCTGTTCGATCCGACTGGATCGGCACCGTCGTCAAAAAGCGTGACGCTTGCCCTCGGTCCGCCGGTTTCGATCGACACCGGGAATGGCCCGCAGCGCGCTACGGTCGTCAGCAACAACAGGATTCAACTCAGATTCAAAACCAAGGACTTCACGGGCGAGTATTTCCACTACACCAGTGATCTTTTCCTGATCTACCGATCAGGACATCTCGCGCGGTTGACGTGTCAGCGTTGAGCAAGCAGTGCGGCCTCGGGTGTCATGGAAAGGACCTCATGCCCAAGATCGATATCGCCACTGTCCCGAAACGCAAGGGCTCCGGCTACCCGCCGCCATTCGATGCCGCCTGTGCCGAACGTGTGCGGCAGCTATTGGGCAATGCCGGCGGCCTCACCGACTTCGGGGTCAATCTCATGCACCTGCCGCCGGGCAACTGGTCGAGCCAGCGCCACTGGCACTCGGACGAAGACGAATTCGTCTATGTGCTCGAAGGCGAACTGACGCTGATTGAAGATGGCGGCGACACGGTGCTGCGCGCCGGCGATTGCGCGGCGTTTCCGAAAGGCTCCGGCAACGGCCATCACCTCGTCAACAAGTCGGGCGCAATGGCGGTTTATCTCGAAGTCGGCTCGCGCTCGCCAGCCGACGTCACCATCTGCTCGGACGTCGACATGATGAGCTCCAACGCCGACGGCCGGTTCGTGCACAAGGATGGCACGCCCTACACGGGGCCGTAGAGTGAGCCGCCGAAAGGCGACGTACGCCCATTCCTCACGGAACGCGCTTCATCATAGGCCAAAACATCCAGCCTTCCATTGGTGCTTGACAGTGCAGACCAACGATCTGACCGTTGCCGACGATGGCGCGCAGCTTTTCCGGGCGGCGCTGCCGCCTGAGCGGTTGGACGTGCTTGAAGCGGTTCTCGCCCATTTGCCACGAGATCAGGCTGGTCTCAGGCTGAGAGGTGTTGAAGGTCTCGCGCCCTTCCTTGCCTCAACGGGACATATAGGCCGCTGTGCTGCGTCAGTGCTCGGCGACGATTGCCGGCCCGTCAGAGCCATATTGTTCGACAAGACAGCCGAAACGAACTGGTCCTTGGGTTGGCATCAGGACCGCACCATTGCCGTGAAAGAGCGCATCTCCGCTAATGGTTTTGGGACCTGGAGTGTCAAGACCGGCATGCTGCATGTCGAACCGCCCTTTGACGTGTTGTCCGGGATGGTGAGCGTGCGGGTTCATATTGATCCGGTACCCGCAAGCAACGCGCCGCTTTTGATCGCTCCCGGATCTCACAAGCTCGGACGGGTTCCCGAGGACAATATGCAGAACGTTGTCAGGCGTTGCGGCACGGTTGCGTGTTTGGCGGAGCCTGGCGACATCTGGCTCTATGCGACGCCCATTCTCCATGCGTCGGAAGCCGCTATCGCGCCGATGCATCGCCGTGTCCTGCAAGCGGACTTTTCTGTCGGGCAGCTTCCCGGTGGCTTAGAGTGGCTGGGCATCTAGGACTTGCTGTGTCGAGCCTGAGCTTGCTGCTCTAACATATTGATTTTGAAATATTTTTGGTCGGGGCAGCTGGATTCGAACCAACGACCTGCAGTACCCAAAACTGCCGCGCTACCAGGCTGCGCTATACCCCGAGCAATCCGCAGGCGATGTCGATACACGGTTAGGCGGGCGCCAGCAAGCCGCTCGCCAGGCGCGATGGTGATCCGATCAGGCTGATCGGATCACCATCGCATCTCTTTGTTGAGCATGATCTTTCCGGAAAACCGGTGCCCACTTTTCCGGATCATGCTCTATTTGCCATTAAACAGCGGGTGGGCCACCCGGTCACCGGGCTGGATGCCGTATTTCTGCGCCGTGCCCGCGACCACCTCCAGCACGCCCTTGGCGAGCCCGCCGGACGAGATGATCTTGGTCGACAACGGCTCGGTATTCTCCGCGATCCGCAGGATGCGGCCGTCGGCGCGGATGAAGATCATGTCCAGCGAGACATAGGTGTTCTTCATCCACATCGACACCTGTTGCTCCGGCGAGAAGTCGAACAGCATGCCTTTACCGTCGGGCAGCTCCTTCCGGTACATCAGCCCCGTCGTCTTCTCCTCCTCGGTCGTCGCGAGCTCGACGGAGAAGACGTGCACTCCATTCTTGGTGACGATCTCGAGCGGCTGGACCGTCGCGGCCTTTGCGGCCGGGCTCGCGATCACACCACACAGGAGGGCAAGCGACGCAAACAGGGCAACGAGTAGGCGATGCCCGGTGACACGATCGAAAGTCATGGAAACTGCACTCACGGCAAAATCAAATCGCGCGGAACCTAACCCGAGCACCGCGCCGATGGCCAGAGGGCAGACATATGCCACGCGCCATCCGGCTCACGTTTCCGTTAGAGCTTGCGCAGAAAATCAGTGCGACGACAGCGCCGACGGGCCGGTCTCCGGGTGGATTTCCGCGGCCATCATGCCCTTGGAGCCGGGCCCGAACCGCACCAGCACATATTGGCCGGGGCGCAGCTCGGTCATGCCGAAGCGGCGCAGCGTTTCCATGTGCACGAAGATGTCGGGCGTCCCTTCACCGCAGGTCAGGAAGCCGAAGCCGCGCAGCCGGTTGAACCACTTCACTTGCGCCCGCTCGAGTCCGCTGGTCGGGGTGACCGTGACATGGGTCCTGGGCGGCAGCATCTGCGCCGGATGGATCGCCGTCGTTTCATCCATCGAGACGATGCGGAACGCCTGATAGCCCTTTGCGCGCTGCACGCATTCAACCACCACGCGAGCGCCCTCGTAGGCCGTCTGATAGCCGTCACGCCTGAGCACGGTGACGTGCAGAAGCACATCGGGCCAACCATTGTCTGGGACGACGAAGCCGTAGCCTTTCGAGGCATCGAACCATTTGATGACGCCGGAAATCTCGACGAGGTTGGCGGCATCGCCCAAGCCGGAGAATGCATCCGCCGCCGGATCGCGCGGTGCTCTCTCCGAGTATTCACCCGGCACAAGCCTACCCTGCCCCGCGCCACCTGATGGTAGACCGCCGAGCTTCTTGGACTCAAATCCGTCCGACCCCATGACCCCGGACCCCGCACATCATCTGCAATCCGTCTCTCTGCGACGGTACCTTATCGGTGCGTTGTTGCACGACCGCTCATGAACAACGCACGCGAATCTCGAATCAAAAGATAACACTCCCGCTTGAATCGCATAGATAAAAAATGAATCCGGCGGGAACTATGAACAGACTTGCACGACTGCGAATCAATTGAGCGTCAATTGCCCACGAACGGCCCAAGCGTCTCGCCGATGTCGTGACGGATCACGAGATCCGCAATGTCGTCCTGATCGGTCGGCTCGTTGTTGATGATCACAAGCCTGGCACCGCAGTTCTTGGCCATCATCGGAAATCCGGCCGCGGGCCACACCACCAGCGAAGACCCGATCGCAAGGAACAAGTCGCAGTGCTGCGCAAGTTCCGTCGCCCGTCGCATCGCATCCTCCGGCATCGCCTGGCCGAACGAGATGGTTGCGGTCTTGATGGGATCGCCGCAGTCGGTGCAATCGGGCGCACTGCCGTTCTCGTCAAAGCGCTGCTTGACCCACATCAATTCGTACGCCCTGCCGCAACCGATGCAGCGGGCATAAGTCGTATTGCCGTGCAGTTCGACCACATGATCCGATTTGAAGCCGCTCATCTGATGCAGGTTGTCGATGTTCTGGGTGACGATCGACGGAATCTTCCCCGCGCGATAGAGCGAGGCGAGCGCGCGATGCCCGCGCCCGGGCTTCGCCGCCATGAAGGTCGGCTCCATCGCAAAGCGCCGGCGCCAGGCCTCGTCGCGCGCGTCGGCACTTGCAACGAATTCGTCGAATGGAATTGGCCGGTTGCGCGTCCACAGCCCGCCGGGCGAGCGGAAGTCGGGAATCCCGCTCTCGGTTGAAATGCCGGCACCAGTGAAAGGAACGATGGTGGAGGCCTCGGCGATCAAATTGCCGAGCGCCTCGACGCCGCTGCGCAGATCTTTTGCAATCACGTGAGAAACCCGAGTTGACCGCGCGCACTATAGCACGGCCAACTGGAGCGAGGGATCGCACCTAGGATGCGGCTCTCAGGCCGCCTTTGTCACGCCGCCTTGTTTGTCACGCCGCTTTGGCGACCGGCTCCTTCGCCTCGTTCGGCTCCTTCACCTCGTCGCTCTTCTTCGCCTTCGCAACCGGCGCGGCATCGGACTTCTTCACCGGCTTGCCGTATTGGGCAAGCTTCTCCAATTCCGCTTCGAGTTCGGCGCGGCGCGCCGCGACCTTTTCGAACAGCTTGTCGGTCGCGTGCTCGCGCAAGCTTGCAAGTTCCTCGATGCTTAGTGAATCCAGATCGATCTTTGCCATGAACGGCCTCCCCAGTTTCCCTTTTTGGCTAGCGGGGCCGCGGAGCAGCGACAAGCAGCGTACGCGCCTTATCCACCGCCTTCGCTGCCCATCATCTCACCACAATCCTGCACCGGCTCCTCCCCATTGGCGCCCCATTGGGGAGGCGAATTCGCCCCCGATGACATTACGATTACAGGGATGGGCCATGATCGAAGCCATGACCGAAGACGCCATGACCGAGAAGGAAGAGCTGCTTGCGCGTGAACGCGAAGAGATCGCCGCTCGCATCGCCAGCTTCAAGGCGACCCAGCAAAAGTTCGAACGCGAGCGCCAGGAGTATTATGCCAACACGCTCGGCGGCGCATGGCACGGTTACCAGCGAGAGCCAGGTTGAGACCGATTAGGAGTCCGCAACATCCGCGGGAGTCGAAAAGCCCGGGGCGCGTCGCCCCGGGCTTTTTGTTACCAATAAGGATCCCAGTAGGCGCGCCGATAATAAGGGCCGCCCCCGTAGGCGTAAGGACCACCGCCGTAGTAACGTCGATACCCGTAGCCGCCATAATAGGCCGGGTAGCTGTAGTAGCTCGGTCCGTAGTATCCGCCGTAGTAGCCCGGACCGTAACCGTAGTAGTAGGGGCTTGACGCTGCAGCAGCGCCCGCGATCAGCGCGCCTGCGGCAAGACCAAATGCCAGGCCCGGACCTGCACCCCGCCAGCCCCAGCCGCCGCCGCGCCAGTACGCCTCGGCCGGCGAGCTCATTGTGGTCGCCCCTAGCGCGGCGACCGTAGCCAAAACTACGAGAGCCTTTTTCATCCTCGCCTCCTTAAGGATTCATCCGCGGCTCCAACGCAGAAATTGCCGATTGGTTGCATCGGGAACCCGCGGGCCTTCGGGGCCGCCCTGGCAGCGCTTGGACGGGCCGTCTCCCTTTGAGCTATGCAACTCGGCTGGACCACCCATGGATTGGCGCAGGAACAAACCACGACCTCCGCGCGTATTGTGCTGCAGAAGGGGTAATGGTCTCATGCCGGTTTGGCTGGAAATTCTGATCAACATCATCGGCTATGGCGGGTTCATCGCCATCGCGATGTATCATCGCTCCTCAAGCGAGAAATTGCCCGGACAGGATCCGCGCTAGTTAGCCTTGTGCGGTTCGCCGGCAATGCGCACCAGGCGGTCGGCCTTCACCAGCACGCGTCCATCGTCCGCCTGCGGCCGCAGCGAAAAGCTGATCGCGACGAAGGCGAGACAAAACAACAGCCCCACCAGCATCACGCGCCGGTGAGTTCGCCTGTCTGCATTGTGAAATGAAGGGATCATCATGGCTCGGGTTCCGCACCTGATCCCTATGCGCAACCTCCGGTTATCGCAACGCGATCCTGCCCTTAACCTAACTGAATAGCGTTATCGGCTGCCCCGAAAGAGATCGTTAGGAACACGGCGCCGCACGGGCGCCATCCGCTACCTCTCGTCCCCAGCTTATCCGCAGCAAATCCACAGGCCGCCGGACCGGCCTTTGCCAAGCAATTTCCTGATCTTGCTGCGCAGCGATCCACACACGCCCCGCCCTGCTCGCGATCGGAATTCCCGGACGTTTGGACAACCGAATTCATCCCCATTAACCGCACCTCTTTAGAAAACGTAAATACGGATCTGGGATTTTTGGGCAGGAGTTTGCCGTCATGGTCATCTACCCCGTCCCTGCCGCGGTGACGCAGGCGAAGGTTCAGCTCGTCATCGACGAGACTGCAAAAGCGCCGCCGCATCAGATCAATGCCGATGTCCAGAGCGTCATCGACGCCCAGACCCACGCCGAACGCGAGGCGCTGCTCGACCGCAAGGCGTGACGGCAAGCGCCTCCGCGTTCTCCTGGCGTGAATGCCGCGCCGCGCCAGCGCTTAGTCGTTGGATTTTGGCCCGCCATGATAGCGGTGGGCGTCGGCATCGCTCATTTGCGGTGCCATCTGCTGATCGAACATGTTGAGCGCGTCGTAGGCGCGCTGATCGGCCGCCGTTTCCTGCCGCGGCGTTGAGGCGTCCGAACGTGCGAACGCCTGTCCGGACGTTGCCGCCACCGCCACGATCGCCGTGGCCAGAATGATGCTTTTCATGGATCTGCTCCTCGCTGCGTACGTCGCCTCGGTTCCGACATGCGCGCGGCGGCATAGGAATGCGATGCAGGCTCAAACGCCTGTGTAAAAAGATGAGATCAGAGCACCAGGCCGTTGCGGCATGCCGCGCGCAGCCTTGAGACCCGTGACAACACTCCGCAGGAACACTTCTGATCGTCAGGAGTTGAATGAGCATCAGGAAGTGCCGGTAGGAACATTCCCCCTGCCGCCTACCGGCTAAGAAGCCCCGCGATGCCCCCGTCGCGGGGTTTTCTTTTGAACCTATTTGCACGCCGACAGACATAGTGGAACTGGGGATTTCAGGGCCCAGTAATTCGCGGCAGCGTCGCCTGGAGAACATACTCCTCTAGGCGGCGCTGTTGCTTTTTGAAAATTCAACCTTAAGTTATCGACTGAAGCTGGCGGCTCACGCCCTGAATCCCCAGACCGTCAGCCCGAAAGCCCCGTGCCCCCACGCGCGGGGTTTTCTTTTTCGGACTTGTTCTGACTCTTGGGCAATTCACCGGCGTCGCTCACGACAGCGTGGCGATGATCGTCTGCAGCTGGTCAGACGCTGACGCGACGAGGCCATCGAATGACGTTTGGCCGTGAGCCGCCGCCCTCAGAATACGTTCGGCCACCGCCGCCTTGACGCCGAACACGGATTGATCGGCGGGAATTTTCGCCATGACCGCTTCCAACGCGGCCCGCATGGTCTCGATGAGTTCAGGACTGTATGGCATAGCGTCCTCCCCGCGCGGCAAGATAGTCGGAGCGCTGTTGCCTGCCACTCACAAGCCCGAGACTCACGACCATGTGTCGTTGCGGGTCAATGAATTCGGGCGGAGATCGCTCGCCCGCCTCGCTATCCAAATACCCACCAGATCAGGGGACCACCGAGTCCGACGAGAATGGCGAAACAGAGCGTGAGGCGGCCGATCTTCTGCAGCGTGGTCACCTGCGAGAAGTCCCGGTCAGGCATGCGGCCCAATCGACGCCCCGTCCAATCCAGGGCACGCCCCATCAACCCAGCGACCAGTTCGAACAGATACGGGACAACGCCATCCATGGCCTCACCTTGGCACAGCCAGTGCTTCCACTTTGTTACACGGGAGCCTGTTCGACACCCTGCCCTTCACAGCCTTTTCTGATATCTAGGGCGTGATCCGGAAAATTGGATGCCGTTTTTCCGAAAGGGTCATTCTCAAGCAAAAAGATCGAGCGGGATGATTAATCATCACACCTTGGTCTCGCGAACCGCCCAAACCAGACGCTACAACCCCCCAGAGGGAGCCAACACCATGCGTTATCTCCACACCATGCTGCGCGTGCGCAATCTCGACATCGCGATGAAATTCTACCAGGACGCGCTGGGGCTGAAGGAAGTGCGCCGGATCGACAACGAGAAGGGTCGCTTCACGCTGGTGTTCCTGTGTGCGCCCGAGGATGTCGAGCAGTTGAAGAAGCTGCCGAGCACGCGCGGCGCGCCGCTGGTCGAGCTCACCTATAACTGGGACGAGGAGAAATACGGCGAGGACCGCCATTTCGGCCATCTCGCCTACGAGGTCGACGACATCTACGCGACCTGCGATCGGCTGATGAAGCTCGGCATCACCATCAACCGCCCGCCGCGCGACGGCAACATGGCGTTCGTGCGCTCGCCGGATCTGCACTCGATCGAGCTGCTGCAGAAGGGCGATCCGAAGCCGCCGGCCGAGCCGTGGCTGTCGATGCCGAACACCGGCCACTGGTAGCCCTCGCGCAAACACTGCGCGCACGTCAGGTCACAGCATGAGCGCCGCGATCCATAACGGAACGAGCGCGTGGATCGCGCGTTTCCTCACCGATACGAAATGGAGGAGGAAACGATGGCAAGAGGACTCTTGCTGTGGCTGCTTGGCGTGCCAATCCCGGTGATCATCCTGTTGTGGCTGTTCTTCGGACACTGATCGCACGCAACCCACCCAACCCAACAAAATCAGGTGCCGCTCAGCGGGCCTGATTTTTTGTTGGTGCGGGATGATCGGGATCGCGCTTTCTGCTATTCCGCCGTCAACGCAAGAAGGCATGGGAGAGAGACGCGTGGCGGAAAAATATCAACTCACGGTTTGGGGCCGGGCCAACTCGGTCAACGTGAAGAAGGTGCTGTGGTGCCTCAGCGAGCTCGAGCTGCCCTATCACCGCATTGATGCCGGCATGGAGTTCGGCAAGAACGACCAGCCCGACTATCTCGCAATGAACCCCAACGGCCGCGTACCGACGCTGGTCGACGGCAGCTACACGCTCTGGGAATCCAATTCGATCATGCGCTATCTCTGCCTCGCCTATGGCGAGGGCTCACCGATCTATCCGGCCGCGCCGCGCCAACGCGCCAGCGTCGATCGCTGGCTCGACTGGACGCTATCGACGCTGCAGCCGGTCGACCGTCCGGTGTTCTGGGCGCTGGTGCGCACGCCGCCGGAAAAGCGCGACATGGCCGCGATCCAGAAGGACGCCGATGCCGAAGCCGAGGTGTGGCGGATTGCCGATGCGCAGTTGGCGAGCCGGCGCTTCATCGACGGCGACGGGTTCACCATCGCCGACATCGCGATCGGCGCCTTTGCACGACGCTGGTTCGGCGTCGAGGGCATCGCCAAGCCGAGCCTGTCCAATCTGGAGCGCTGGTTTGCCGAGATTTCCGCACGCCCGGGCTTCGTCCAGTTCCTGGCGCCGCCGTTGTCGTGAGCTGATTTTCGAGCGAAGCATGCCCTCGGACTTGATCCGAGGGTGGGCACCGGTTCGCGTGAAGAAAACGCGTCAAACAAAGAATCTAGAGCTTCGTTTTCGATTCAATCAGAACCGAAGCTCTAACGCCCGCCGATCGACACGCCATCGCCAATGTCGATGGCACCGCCGATCTTGATGCAGGTGTCGGAACCCTCGATCCTGACGAAGCCGGCGCCGTACTCTGCGCACGCATTGGGCCGTGCGCCTCTCTTCAGCGGGAGCGGCTTTGCGGAAGCCGTTGCTTTGCCGGACTTGGTTCGATGAGGCTGCTCCGCGAGTGCGATTGCCGGCAGCAGCGCGAGGACGAGGATCAGCGTCTTTCGCATCGGGCCTTCTAACGCGCGAAGGCGGGAACTGCTAGCTCACGAACTTGACGCCCACCGTCCTGCCGCGGCGCCACACCACCTCGCAGGGCCGTCCGGTGCGGGTGTCGCGCGAGAACGCCAGGCGCAATTTTCCAGGCAGCGTGTTGGGATCGTCGATCGTGATCTTGGCGCCGGTGGACGACATGTCCTGCACGACGCAGGGCCGCGCGGCGAATCCGCCCTCCAGCGTGATCCAACCGGGCTGGTGCATCGATTTGCGCGCCTCGCGCTTCTTGCGACTGAACGCCATGGCCGACGCCTACGGCATCAGGCTTTACAAAGCGTTGCGAAACACCCGCGGTTTTTCGGGTATCGGCGCCTGTGCTGATCGATCCGGGGATGGCTGCAAAAAGGGCCATCCTGCGGCTTGCCCCCCCATCCAATCACCACTATACGTTCGCTCCGTCGCCGCCAGTAACCGTCGGCGGCCGATCTGGCATATCCCGCGGCTAACGCATTGATTTGCCGATTGTTTTGCTCCCTTCGTCTATCGGTCAGGACGCCACCCTTTCACGGTGGAGAGAGCGGTTCGATTCCGCTAGGGAGCGCCAAAAGCCGATGAAATCAAAGAGATAGCCGATGGTTAGCCGGACAGGTTAGCCAAGGCGGTTAGCCGCGCCCCCGGTCTCGGAAGTGCGGCTCCAGTTCCTAGTCTACTCAACACGTCACACCGCAAGGGCTACCGGCTTGCCGCCGGTAGCCGCGAAGCTCATTCAGATGATGGGCACCAAGTCACGCGAGACCATCTTCGGCGCGCCCGTGCGCGCCGCCGCCGAGCAGGCCGCCGAAGCACGCCAGCGCGCCGATCGGCTCGCCTGTGAAGCCTGGAACAAGCGCATGCTGGCGTTCCAGGGCCCGGCGCAGCCTTCGCCGGCCCTCGGCGACGCACTCAACGCCGGCTACACCTATCTCGAGGTGAAGTGTCTGGGCTGCGAGACGCACCAGACGGTCGCCCTCGATATCGTGCGCCGGCCGAAGACGGCGCCGATCCACGAGCTTGCGCGCTACATGCGCTGCAAGCTGTGCTCCGAGGAGCGAGGCTATCCCTACAAGCGCAGCCACCTCGTGGCGCTGCGGCCGACGAAGATATCCGCGCAGGATCCGCCGTCGACCTGCTGGCCGGGTGAACGCTGAACGATCGGAAAGTCCTATGGTCACCCGGTTGGCAAGAGTGGACTCTCAAGCTCCCTTTCTGTTGGCCACGTCGGTGAGAATGGCACCGCTCGGCCGAATTACTGCGAGACGAAATTGGGAACGAACGCTCGCGTCACGATTTTAGAAGGTATGAGACCGCCACTCGCCGTTAAACTACACGGCGCGTGTCGCGGATAGCCAAAGGTCACAAAGACCCGCTGTTTCAGAACCAGCGCTCGCGCAGATAGCCAAAAGCGGCGGTCTCCGGTTCCATTCGGAATTGCCAGCGGTACTCGCTAGCGGAGGCCTAGTTGCGAACGGAAAGGCTGGCGAGGTCGAGAACGTTTGGTTGGATGAGTTGCACGGGCTGCGGATTTCCATCAAAGGCCATGATGGGAAATGGCCCGTCTCAACCGTCAAATTCCCGGAAGACTAGTCTAACAACGGCCCTTTGTGGGACGCGCTCGCTGACATTATCGCCCTTCGTCATTGTCCTCGCATTGCGCTCAGCTGAGTTCTTGGGCGAGCCCGATGAGAAGCCCTTCGGGCCCGCGGATGTAGCAGAGCCGATACGCATCTTTATACTGAACGACTTCGCGTACAAGCTGCGCGCCGCGATTGCGGAGCCTTTAAAGGTTTCGGTTCCAGAGATGGAAGATGCGAGCGGCAGACCTATCGCATTTCGAGCTCTTTGATTGCCAGAGCCGAAATTTGTGCGGGGTCCTTGATGCCGGATTGCGCGATCTTGATGATGTTCCTCGCGATGATTTCCGTTAGAGGGTCATCGCGATCCTTGACGTTTAGCGTCTGCAACGCGCGCTCATAAGCCGCTGTGATGCGGCTGAACTTTTCCGGCTCCACGACGGAGCTTTGCAACAGTCGATAGATGGCCAATTCTCACCGCCCAAGCCCCGCCGGGGGAAGCACAGGAACCTTGTGCACGGTCGAAGAACTACGGACGCTATTATGTCACGACCTATCAGGAAGCGATCCGCGCATTATTCCGGGCAATCAATCGGTACATTGGACAGACTAGCGGCATGGAAAAGGAGCGGTCCCGGCTGGGGGCAATGCTGAGACCGCTCCTCTCGGGACATGACACGAGGCCGTCACACATGTCGGTGCAAGCGGCCGCGGGCACGCCCCGTCGCCGGCATGGCGCTGAGCTTCAGAACTTCACGCATGCTTGCGCCGCCGCTTGACCAACCAATAGACGCCATAACCGACAGCGAGCATCGGGAGACCGGCGCCGGCGATTGGACCAGGGGCTCCGTCGACGCGGTGACCGGGCGGGTCTCGGCCGGGGGCGTTCTCGCAATTCCCGCCGCCGTTGCAGGCATTCGCAGGCGGGGCAGTCATGATCAAAGCTAGGGCAAAAATAGCAGCGGGAATCGCAGATGCAATCTTCACAGATATCTCCTGCGTTCTGACCAATTCAAACTGTGTAAATAAATATGACATTTAACAATTAAATATGTTAATTTATTAAATTTGTTCGTTGCAATAAACAGAATGTTCGGAGAAATGCGCGGAAGGCGGAATATGGCCAATTTGAAACCGATCAGTTGCCCCCTTTGCGGGGCTGAGGCCCAAGACATTACCGTTGCGACGTTCAATGGACGGACGATCTGTTGCGGCTTCTGCGGCGACTATGATGTCTCCGGCACGGTGTTCGAGGCTGGGCTGCTTGACAGGTTGGATCGCAGAAGAAGGTTGGATGCACTCGAAAGAGCGAAGGGCTCCGCTCCCTCGGGCAAGCGCCCAATGATAACAAGCCACGATCTTTAGCAGACATGCCGACCGCGCCCGCCGATCTCTTCCTCCGCCCACCGTAATCGGCGGCGACCATGTGGTCATCTGGGATGGCTTCTCGATCCGGCGTATCTACAGGAACGTACCGCAGCAGCCAGACCATCGCGGTAGCTGTGCGGACCTCGATAGGGCCAAGGCAGTTTTCAAGGCGACTTGGCTGCGAGTGCACCAGCAGCTGAGAGCGATGAGGACGTTGCGGAGGCCCGCAGGAATCTCGCAGGATCGAATTGGCACAAGAGACGAGGTGCAGGTCGAAGACTATCCACATTCGTGGAGGGTCATGGCCCTCTCGCAAGTGCCGTTTCGCGCCTTCAATGGTTGCGCTAATCTACCAACCGCGGCGGGGCTAGTTCCGCAGGTGTTCGAATGCACATGTCGCGCGCGAGCTTTTTGTTGGCAATTCTTGTCTTGACCGCGACGTATCTGCTTGGAGCGTACAGCGGTCGCCATGGCTTTTTTCCCTTTCCACTTCTTCACGCGCTGAAATCTCAGACGGCTCCCGACCGCTACACATTTGACCAGGCGGGACGGCTGGCATCCGGCGATCAAAAGCAAGCTATTGCCTGCCCGCAGCAGACGGAACGTACGGCCGTGCTGTTGCTAGTCGGACAGTCCAACGCCGGAAATCACGCGGGGCAGCGGTTCCGCTCGGAGCACGGCGAGAGGGTCGTCAATTTCTTCGATGGACAATGCTATGTGGCCGCGTCGCCCCTGCTGGGATCTGACGGCATCAGCGGAGAATATTGGACCCAGCTTGGCAACCTTCTGCTGGATCGCGGATCGTTCGATCAGGTCGTACTGGCTCCGGTGGCCGTAACCGGCTCTGAGGTCTCCCGCTGGGCGCTGGGCGGCGATCTGAACGGAATCATGATCGGCACCACGAGTCAGCTGCAGCAGCGAGGTTATGTTGTGACGCACGTCCTCTGGGTCCAAGGTGAGATCGACTACGTGGTGGGAACGAACGAGAAGGACTACCGCGATCGCTTCCTGTCGCTGGTCACCTCGTTGAGATCTCACGGCGTCGGTGCGCCGGTATACGTTGCCATTGCGACCAAGTGTTTATCGGCAAGCAACGGAGGAACACGCTTCCACTCTGCCGAAAACCCGGTGGCGCGCGCTCAGTTGGGCCTTCCCGATGGCGCTGATCTGAGAAGGGGAGTTAATTTAGACGCCTTGCTTGGTGATCTGGATCGGTACGACGATTGCCATTTCGGCTCTTTGGGAGAGCAGAAGGTCGCGAGAGCCTGGGCAGACCTGCTCTCGACCGCCCGCTGAGCCGGCGCCAAGAAACTGCGATCAGTGAGGCGATGAGGAGCAGCGTGCTTTCACGCAATCGGCTTAGATTGTCGAGTGGCAATTCGGACACGAGGAACGGCCCCGCGCCACCGGCTAACCGCCCATCGCGCATAAAGCAAAATATGCGCCGCTGCTCGATCGCCTCGAGCAGGAGCTTGCCGCGGTCAAACGCCGACGACCCGGTCAGCCGTGCGCCGGCGCCTTCACTTCCTACGGTCTGTAGGTGCCGGCGTCGTCGCCGCCAACCAATCCGCCCCGGTTGTTCGGGCCGCCGCCTGCACCGCGGCTCCAACCGTAGCTGCTCCCACCGTAGTTGTTCCAACCGGGGTTATTCCAGCCGTAGTTGCTCCCATTGTAGTTCATTGAGGGCTGCGTCCGCGCGTAACTACCGGAGTGCGTCCTGGTGCCCGACTTATGATGCTTCGTGTATGCAAGTGCGAACGTACTTGAGAGCGCGAACACAGAAGCCAGTGCTATCGTCGCAAGTTTCATGGTCGTTCTCCCTTGGGTTAGCAAATTTCAATGCGCCCCCCGTCTAGGACGGCGTACGCAGCGCGCGCATCCGCCTCACAAGTGGATGTCGGAACTGGCGTGTCTGCCTATGCATGTTCGGCAGATCGCGGCCTCGTGATCGAGGTCGCGGCTGTACCAATTCGGCCGCTCGCATGACCGCCAAACTGAGCAGCAGTCGCTCACTGTCACGGCCTGCGATGTCCGAGTTGGGGTCAACCGAGACTTGCGTCTGTGGAAGCGCGATCTAACCCGGCGCCTCAAGCAAACCTCGCTCTTACAGGCAAGTCCCTCAAGCTTCCCTACCTTGCATGAGCGCCACCCGGCACCGAGCGCGCCGACCGGAATCGCAGCGAGCAACAGCAGCACCGAGATCAGCCCGGCCGCCACGAACTTGAGCGCGACCCGGGACCTCCGGTGATAGCGGCGCCCGTGGCGGGGCCGTCAAGGTCCATTGATGCGTTGTTGGCAGGCCGGAGTTCGGAACACCAAAGATGGGAGCGAGTTTAAATACGGCCGCGGAGGCCCGAGACAAAGAAGGGCCGAACCATGACAACATTCCGAACCGACCAGGTTGACGACGACAGGGTGAACATCAAGCGCGCCCCGAACACGCTGGCCGGGTCGACGATCACTGGCACGTCGAGATCATGTGGGGCGGCCCTGGCAGTGCCATTATCTACGAGGCGCCATCACTGCCCCGCGCGTTGGCGTTCATGGATGGGTCAACCGCCACATCGAGCGGCTGATAATGCTCGGTGAGCACTAGAGCCGTAGGCCGACAACGCACAAGGCAGCCGATGGCCTTTGAGATGATTCGAGCATGGCTGACGTAGCTCGGCGTTCTAACCGCGCGCCCCCCGGCGTTTGCGCTTTTCGCCATGTACGGCATCGCCTGGATTGTCCTGGGCAACGGTTTGGAATGGCACTCCCTAGCCACGCTCGCGACCTGGGGCATGACGTTGGTAATTCAGCGCGCCGAACACCGAGACACCGAGGCCATTCACGCCAAATTGGACGAGCTTCTTAAGGCAACCCGCCCGGCGAGCAACGAGCTAATGGACATCGACGACAAGGATGCAGAGGAAGTCGAGCGGGAACGCGGGGAGGTTCGCGCCGACAAGTCAGGATAGCTCAACCTGCGGGAGCTACTCGCGGCGCATCGAAACCCGGATACCGCGTTCTCGAGCATTCTCTGCTGCCACCCTAAGAGGCGCGGGTGAGAAAGATCGGCAGCCCACGCTTGTTGGAATAGAGAGGACGGTAGCGCTGCGTGTTGTATGTGCTGGCGACGTCCAGTTTGCGCGGTCCGAGCCTGGCGTCAGGGATCGGCACGAGGTCATAGCGGCCCTCGACCAGCGCCGACATGAGGCCGGTCTTGCCTTCCAGGATAGCATCGTAGGCCATGTTTCCAAAAGTCAGGGCGACCAGCTTGTCGATGAAGTCAGGATCGCCCGAACGCAGGTCGTAGGTGAGATCAGAGACGATGGTCTCCTCGCCGGCGCGCCGCTTGATCTCGTCGGCAAGCGCTTCGGCCACGCTCGCCTTCTTGCGGTGACCGTAGGCGTCCGGTTCGCCGTATTCGTGCGCTTTGTAGCCCTCCCATTCCGCGCCTTCGCTCAACACGATCAGCGCATAGTTGCTTGGGTTGCCGCGCTTGTCCTCGATCAGCAACTGGATCAGCTTGTCGAGATCGACCTTGTACTCCGGTATCAGGCATCGGATCGAGGTCGCGTATGCCGTATAGAGTGCCGTAAAGCCGGCATCGCGGCCAAAGATGCGGAAAATGCCAACGCGCTCGTGCGAGCCGACTGTGGTGCGCTGCCGCTGGATCGCATCGCTGGCGCGGGTGATCGCCGTCGAGAAGCCGATGCAGTACTCCGTGTTGCGGACGTCGTTATCCATCGTCTTCGGGATGGCGATGATGTTGACGCCGAGTCCGTTCAGCTTGTCCGCATAGCTGAGCGTGTCGTCTCCGCCGATGGCGATCAAATGTTCGATGCCGAGCGCCGTCAGGTTCGCCAACACCTGGCCGCTGAGGTCCCAGGTCTTGGTTGCGATCCCGCCCTTGGTGCTCTCCGAGACCGGAGGGTTGCTGCCGACGAGATGATCGGGGAGCTTTTTCATTTTGGAGGGATTGGTGCGGCTCGAGTGCAGCACGGTGCCGCCGCGTCGGTCGATGATGCGGGTGTTCTCACGGCTGAGCGGAATGAGGTAGTGCGATTTGCTGGCGGGGTCGTCGAGGTTCAGGTGCGTCAGGGCTTCCCAACCGCGGCGGAGACCGACGACTTCGATGTCGTCCTCGCTGCCGCGATAGGTCACCGTCTTGATGATTGCGTTGAGGCCGGGAACGTCGCCGCCGCCCGTGAGAACACCGATGCGCTTTTTCGCCACGCTCGCCTCCCAAGATCAGGAATCGCAATGCACTCTCGCCGCAACTCGACGCTTCCACTGCTGCCGCTTGGCGCGGCCTACTCGGCCGCTTCCGGCTTGCGCTCCTCGCGCAGCCGAAAACGCTTCAGTAATCCGGACACGGTGTCGCGGAATCCGCCATACTCCAACTCGGAATAGGGCAGCATCGCAGCGCCGGACCAGCCTTGGCTGCGCATCTCGATTGCCTTGCGCTGTGCGCTCCGGCGCACCTCGTCCCACGCCGGATTATCGAAGAAGTCGGTGTAGGACTCCGAAAAGCGGCCCTCCTTGTCGATCGAAAAGCCTGCGCAGGAAACGATCGGCAGGCAGTACATGCCAGTCACCGGCGTATTAAGCGGCACGGGCATGAGCGGCATCACGTGCGAGCCGCGCGCATCGCCACCCACGAAGTGCGCCTTGGCGAAGGGCGAGACGATTTCCTCGGGCGCCGGGAAAATTCCCTGGTTCCTGATGATCGCGACCGGATCATCCTTGCCGGTGTACTTGCCTGCGATCGCGTGAAGACGCTGCGCCGACACTGCGGCGGCGACCTCGCCATGGGTTTGAGAGACGATGCGATCAATGCCAAAACGCTCGTTGTCGCGGAGCAGCGCGGCAATGTGGTAGTTGTCCGCGGGCGCGTTGAGTTCGATCACGCTGTCGCCGGCCGTGTTGTCCATGTCGATGATATGGAAACGGAATCCCTTGATCATCGGGGGCAGCATCAGCCCCGCGCAATACATTGGATCAGCAAAGGCAAGGTAGAGCGGCAAATTGTAGGCGCCGGGGCCGCATTTGTCGGCGGCAAACACCATGAATGATTCCGCCGGTCTCGGAGCCGAGAGGCTGTGGTCGAAGCTGAGCTCGGCGACACCAGGGCCGGCACCGCGAATGTTTCCGGAAGGTGCGTCTGCGAGAAGATCCTGGCCGGCGCCGTAGAGACCGGCAGTCTTGGCAACCGAAGTGGCGGCGAGAAACGCCTTCCAGGCGAGTTGATGGACCTCGGAGCTCCCCTCGCCCCGTGTGTGCGTCATGATGATCGCGATGTCATCGCCGGTGTGGCAGATAAAGGCATCGATCAAGAGCCCATTGCAGATCGCCTTGGCGACCTCGCCCTCGACAGTTGCGAGCATGCGGGAAGACGGTTTCGTGTGCCCGCCTACGGACCCAATGTCAGCCTTGATGACCGAAAGAGTAAGTCTCATGAGCATCCCTCCCAGCAGCACAGCTCAGCGCCTCGGCCACGACGCTTGCTGCGCCGGGGCGACGGCGCTGCTCATTCGCGAAAGCGAACGTCTATGCCGCAATTAGGTTCCAGCCTGGAGCGTAACAACCTCCGCACTGAGTGAGCGACCCTGCCCTTTTGGTGCAGCATGCCAACGCGGAAAGCTTTGCAGACTGGCGCCGCACTGCGGGCACACTAGGCCGTCTTTCATCTCATGCGCGGCGGGAAGAATCCGCGCCAGACGCACGTCAAGGCCGGAAGCGATCGCACCCGCTATGACGTCTCGAAAAACCGGTTCGACCTAACCGTCGGGTATCATGTTTTTCCTGAGGACCGATCAATTGCCGCGCTGTCAGTAAGCCAATTTTGGAGGGATTTTCCTGAGGACGCGATGCCAACGAAGCTGTAGCACGCTCCGCAATAGACACCTTTTCTCGAAGTGCAAGCAGTTCAGCTCTCTGCTGTTCCAACCTGTCAACGTCGACAATCAAAGTTTGAAAATCTTTCTTCGAGCCAGCTTCGATCGAAACAGCCATAGGCGCCTCCCTTCCGAAAAAGGAGCATTGCCTCCTCTGACGATGGAGTCCACTTACCTGTGTTAGACGAACGCGAGATTTCTCTCGCGTTCGTTCAGCCGCCATTCATCTAGCCGGTCGCAGCAATCCCTTGCCTGACGGACGATTGCAGTGTGCTGACGGTTGGTCTCGCTGCTCACGCGATCGACGCCGTCGCCTCCGCCGGAGGCATTGCCGGCCGATCCTCGGCCTTTTGCTCAGATGGCCCGTGCCTGGAAGTGACCGGCTGCCCCCGCCGTCCGCACAGTAGTGGACGCTCGGACAGGTTGTAGCGGATGCAGGCATGTCCCTCTCCGCAGCGATCTCACACGTCGCCACCTCGCAAGCTCAGCACAGCAAGGCTTCGCTGGCGAACCGCCGCGTGGTCCCGGAAATCAATGAGCCTTTCGTCTGCTGCGGGAGGGGGCGTGCCGTTCGACTGAGGCGCGGACCTCGCGTGCGCGACGCGTGGCTGCCAACTCGGCATCCGCGACGCGTTTGCGAAGCGCAAACAGCGCCGTCACTTCGCGCTGAAGATCGAACAGGCTGGTTGTGTTGAGATAAAAATGTGCCTCCGACATGAGAGGCCCGCATGGTCGTCGCATTGGCTACGCCTCCGCTGCGAAATGCTGCTCGCTTTTCCCATGAGGCAGGGCCTTTGCAAATAACCCATGTGATTCCAGATTCCCGGAGATCGCACCCTCTAGGCACATATCCTACGACGTGCACAACGCCCGGTGTGTGCACTTTTGAACACAAGCGGTACGGGAGCGGGTCTCTACAGCGTTTTCGAGCGCTTCATCGTCGTGGCGGGACGGCTGCTGCGCCGGATCCGCATGTCTTCGGTCGCGAGATTGATGCGGAAAATTGTCGCGCCGTCTTCGACGACCTCCAGAGACCAGCTTTCACTCGGTTGCAGCGATCCCTCGATGTCGCGCACCAGCCGCAGCGCTTCCGCCCAGGCGGTTTCGGCGTCAGGCAGTTCCATGCCCTCCTCGTCGTGGAAGGGCCTGATCCCGGCAATGTGAAACTGATAGGTATGCATTTTGCGCCAACGCGAGGCACTCCCTCTCGTTCCGCAAAAGCTTCATTGCTGATGCAGATAGGTGTCGTTGAATCCTCCGATCTCCACGAGCTTCTCGATGTCGCTCAGCTTCACCATGTTCTTTTGAATGTCGAGCACGCCTTCCGCGCGAAAGGACTGGAGAACCCGGTTGACATGGACAGCGCTTAGCCCCAGCGCCTCCGCCAGCCGCGATTGGGTGATCGGAAATTCGAACTCGTCATCGGCGGCCAGCCCCATTGCGGTCAGCCGCTGGCGGAGTTCGGCAATGAGATGGGCCATGCGTCCCGCGGCCGTTCGCGTGCCCAGGCTCACGATCCACTCCCTGAAGACAGCCGCGTCCACCAGCGTTTCACGCCAGAGCGCCTGCGCGATCGATGGCCGCGCCTCGATGAGCTGATGGATGGAACGATGCTCGATGAGGCCGACCCGAGCGCGCGACAGCGTCACCAGATCATGGTCCATGCGATCAAGGAAAAGCCCCTGCAGGTCCGGCAAGTCGCCTGCGGGGTGGAACGAGAGGATCTGTCGCTTGCCGTTTTCCGCCACCTTGGCACGATAGGCAAACCCGCTCAGGATCACGCAGCAATGCGTCGCGTGTTCGCCTTCGCTAATGACGACTGTCTCTTCCGGAAATTCCTTTACCTGAACACGCAGGGAGCGGAGCGCCGAGACATCATCCTCGCTCAATTTGGAATTGACCCGCAGCCTGCGGATCATCATTTCGCTGGGCATTGTCCAAACCAAAGGCAGGTGCAATTGCAATAAGGCGCGAGAGCTGTCGCCCTTTTGCCCCCTCAGCGTTAAGACCAAAAGCCTACCCCTCCTCGCCGGGGTTAGCGAGTCCTGTTCTCGACTTGCGTGTGTCAGGTTGCGCTGCCGCGAACCTGCGCGCTATGCTTCCGTTTCGAAGGCTGAGGCTGCCAGGCGGGTGATCACCTAATGATCGGCCGATTCCTCGTTGCGGACAGGCTGGTGCTCGACGGCCAGTGTTCGGTAATGCGCCGCCATCTCGCGGTAGTGCGCCCGCGAGATCGGATCCTTCGCCTCCTCGGCGCGCCGCTCGAACATTTCCGCTCGCTTCCGAAGTTCCATAGCGTCGGCCATCGATCCTCCGCCATTCGCCTCATTGGACCTGATCGGGATATGGTCGCGACGTGCGACCAACACCAGAGACACAAGGATTACAGTGCGTTCACTTTAGCGCGGTTTGCTTACCTGAGGCTGCGGCGTGCCGCCGCGAGCTGCGTCCGGAACGGCACGGCCTGAGCGATCTGAAGCCGCCGTCACCAGGTGATGCGGAAGCCGCCGGTGCCCTTGTAGCTGTGGTTCGCGGCGGCGTCTTCGAGGCTCGCGCGATAGGTGATTTCGCCGAACACGGCGTAGCGGCCGTTCGCCCAGCTATAGGTGCCGCCGCCGATGCTGCCCCACAGACGGTCGTTGGCATTGGCAAAGCCTGTGCCGGCGACATCGATCCTGGTGCCGTTGAGGAACTCGTAGTGCAAATTGCCGATCGCATAGACGTCGGAGCGCACGATGCCCGCGCCGTCGTTCCAGACATTTTGATGATTGAGTGACAGCCCGACGCGGCCGAGCAGGCTGTCGGCATTGCCCAGCGAAACGAGCGCGCCAAAGCGATCGGCGAAGGCATCGAAGTCGACCTTCGCATAGGAAAGCTGCGCCTGCGGCGTCAGCGAGAAGCCGTTGCCGACCGCAATCCGCTTGCCGCCTTCGACGCTGAACGTGTAGCCGAAGCCTTCATTGAACCGCCGGACGGCGATGTCGGCGGATTGATGAGACTTGAACGCAGATACCAGTCGCCATCCGTCGGCGTGCGCCGGTGTGCATCTCACCGGGATTAGCGACTGGCGACGCGCGATCCGTCAGGCCGCTCTGCGGTCTCCTGCGGCTTGATGCAGCCTTTGCAGATCACGAGCTTGCTGGCGAGCTTGCGATCGGCATCTTCGCCAGAAACCTGCTCGCGCTCATCCGCCGATGGCGCGATCGCCTGAGCCACATCAGCGGAATGCCCACGCGTTCGCCGCGGCTGGTTCGGATCCTCTCCCGCTCCATCCCACGCGTACGTTCTCGACCCGGTCGAAGCCGTATTCATTACGCCATACTGCGCGCAGGCGCCGAGCGCGAGCGGAAGCAGCAGGATGGCGACGCGGCTGGCGTGATTCCGAACATGACGCATGGCGATACTCTAACGCGACTGATGCTGGAGCTAAGAGCAGAATGGCTAACAAATCGTTTTAGCTAGATGCCCATCGATCAGAGCGAAAAGATGGCCGAAACGGCGATGTCCATCGCTGAAGCGATGGACATCGCCGAGAAGAATGTGCAAGCCAGCGAGATGCAGCCTTTGCGGCCCATCCTTCGAGGCGCCCGCCTTTGGCGGGCTTCTCAGGATGAGGTCTGATTTCGCGGCAGAATCTTAGACCCTCATGGTGAGGAGCGCCGCTTGCGGCGCGTCTCGAGACGATGCTGCGCATCGCTCGGAGAACCATGAAGGCTGCCTCGTTCACACAGCACAGCCCTGCTACCGACGGCGCGCGATCTCCGCGGTTGATACGACGAACTCGGTGAGCACACCATCCCGGCTCATCGGCATCAAGCGCGCCTCGACATCGCGCAGCATCGGCTCGACCTTCGCGCCCAGGACGGCCGGCGAGGACGACGAGAAGGTCAACATGCGTTGCGCCAGGTCAGCCACGCTGGTTTGCTTCACGCTCTCGACCCGGATCTCTTCAGTGGCCTGAAATGTGGTGCCTTGCAGCAGCGAGGAAAGCTCACGATGCACGCGCTGCCCCGAACGCGACTCGGACCATAGTTCTTTGTTCGACCAGTGACGCCGCGCAGCGGTGTATTCCTCGAGCCACGCATTGCGCCCGTCCGTCACAGAGGAGGATGCGCATATGGCGACGACGCCACCCGGCGCCACCAGCCGTTCGAACAACGGGCCCAAGGTGCTCTCGTCCAGCCAGTGGAGCGCTCGACCGATGGTGACGAGATCGAAGCGCCCGATGCTCTCCGGCAGGTCCTCCGCCCTGCCCTCGACCAGCGTCACGTCCCGTCCGGCCTGCTTGGCCGCCTGCCGCGCGGCCGCCAGCATGTTCGGCTCGGGATCGACGGCAACAATGCGTCCGACATAGTCCGCAAAGCCGAGCGCGAGCAGGCCGGGCCCGGTGCCGATATCGATCAGCGCATGTTGCTTGGTGAGCGCCAGGCGCTGGGCGACCTCACGGAAGAACGCGGGCGGATAAGGCGGCCGGAATTGCTCATAGAGGTCGACCGTCGTTGCAAAACGTCCCATTCCGCGGGCCCAATCATCGAGGTCATCGAACGGCGTACAGCGAAACTAACCCGCTGCAGCGGCGCGTCACCTTAAATTTGGATTACATTTCACGCACCCCCCGCTTCTGACCGAAGCGCTCTGGCGTGGCTGCACACGTGCGATCTTTGAGCAATCGGCTGATCAGCCGCAATTCCAGACCGGCCCGATCGGCGTCCGCGTCCAGCAAGGGCCGAAGCTGCCGCCATTGTAGCGGCCGCCGTAGAATCCGGGCCGACCGAAATAATGCCAGTCGCCGTCCCACCCGTAATAGCGTGGCACCGGATCGATGTACCAATGGCGCCGGTCGCGGCGCGCCATGCGCGAAGCCAAAGCTTTCTGCTTGAAAAGCGGAAGGCTGTTGTTCGGTGGCTGCTGATAACCCGGAAGGAAACCGTAGCCGTGCCAGCGTGGCGGCGTTCGTTTATGAACCGGCGCAGCCGGCGCTACGACCGGCAGCAGCGACAGGACGATGGCAATCGACAGACACATCAGGCGCGACATGAGCATAACATAGACGTCCGGCTGCTCGGAAGCGACTCAAATCCGAGTGCATGGTTGCTCCCGACTTTCTCGCATCGATTCGATACGGTAAATCGACCCGTCATGTTGTCAGGGCTTCAAATTCCGAGGACCGGTTAGCCATGGGAATACCAGCAGATAGATTACCAACTGGCGGCTTTGCTCGCCTCGTCCCGGAGCTGGACGTGCTTGACCTGGAACAGAGCAAGACATTTTGGTGCAAGATACTCGGTTTCCAGATTGCGTATCAGCGCCTCGAAAATCGCTTCATGTATCTTGAGCTGCAAGGCGCTCAGGTCATGCTGAAGCAACAAAATGGTAACTGGGAAACTGGAGCTCTAGAACGGCCGCTGGGACGCGGGATCAACTTTCAGATCTTCGTCGATTCCGTGGCCCCTCTTCTCGATGCACTGAAGCGAGAGAAATGGCCTCTCTTCAGAGAATGTCATGACGCCTGGTATCGGATCGCAGGAGAAGAGCGCGGCAACAGGCAATTCCTGGTGCAAGACCCTGACGGCTACCTCCTGCGTTTCGCACAGGATTTGGGAAGCAGGTCATCACCTCTCGAACGGCACCAGTTGGACCGGCCATGTTGAAGGAATTCGATCGCGAGATCTGGACTGCAGATGGACCCGACGTATCCGTAGCCGGATTTCATTATCCCACCCGGATGGCCGTCATCAGATTGTCAGACGGAGGTCTCTTCATCTGGTCGCCGATAGAGCTCAGCGATAGCCTGCGGGCGGATGTCGATGCCATCGGTCAGGTGCGGCACATCGTTGCTCCCAATTCGCTTCATCACCTGTTTCTTCCACAGTGGAAGCGCGCCTACCCTGACGCCAAACTCTACGCCCCGCCAGGATTGCGAAAGAAGCGCGAGGACATCGTCTTTGATGCTGACCTCGAAAGTGTGCCGAGCCCGGATTGGATCGAGGAGATCGACCAGGTCCTGATGCACGGCAACCTGATCACGACGGAGGTGGTGTTTTTTCACATCAAGAGCGGGACCGTGCTGTTTACCGATCTGCTCCAGCAGATTCCGGCCGACCGCAATTCCGGCTGGCGGGCCATGGTCGCGAAGCTGGACCTCATGGTGGGGCCCGAGCCGTCGGTGCCGCGCAAGTTTCGTGTCGCCTTCACCAACCGCCGCGCCGCGCGAAAGTCTCTGGATTACATTCTCGCGTGGCCAACCGAAAAGGTGCTGATGGCCCACGGCACACCGATAGAAGAGGATGCGCGAGCGTACCTGCGCCGTGCGTTTGGGTGGCTGACGGCGTGATTTGCAGCGTCGGAGCCACGAAGACGTTCACGTTCAATTCAGGAAGGTTCGCAAATTCAGGAAGGTTCGCGTGTTAGCTGCGCGATAGGTCGCGTCTGACGACCCCTGCCACACGATTCAAAACAGAAGAAAGGTCCCGATCAGGATGCCTGCAGCAAAGGACCAAAGTCCCAAGGTGCAGGCTGAAACAACGCGGACTAGGTTGCGGAGCTGCTCCTCGTGCTCCTCCTCTGCTGTCTTGGGGAGATGAGCCGTCATTGGCGCTGTCTTGCCCATGCTTTGCCCGGCATTCCCGGATTTACGCCCCCAAATCATGGTGAAGGCGGGGCAATTGCGCGCCGCTGCGATGCCGTTTTTGTGATCAGGCGTGGGGCCGAGCCGCAGCGGAAGCGGCGGCGAAGTCTTGCTTCAGCGGACCAAGAAGGTCCGCTTGGGGTCATGGTAGCCGCCCAATAGATCGTCCGGCACGTTGCCGAACGCGCGCAGCACGGTCGTCGTCGATTCCGGATAGCCGACGCGGACGAACGCGACGGCTCCGGCATGGCCCAGGATCTGCCAAAACCCTTTCGCGCGCTCGATCGCCGCCGCAGGGCTCGCGCATTTGAAAGGCTCGCCGGCGACGAGACCATCGTCGGTCAGGTCGAATGGCATGGCGACAAAGAGAGTGATCTCGCCCATGGCCGTCTCCCCGATTATTTCGCTGCCCGTCTGATGGGGCTGATCGCGCATTGAAAGCAAGTTTGGGTCTTCCTGGCTTGCGCCAAATCAATATGGCCTCGCCACTCCGTCATTTATGCCGTTTGGTCCGCGCAGACCAGAGGGCGGCCCTATCGCCTGTCCGACGGGAGACACGCCCCCGGCAGCGCCGGCTTTCCCTGGCACGCGGCGTATGCGAGCCTGCGTGGAAAGAAACCATCAACGGGTGCATCCGCCATGCCCGATCCAGACCTGCCTGTCGACGGCGCCCGCGTTCTCGCCGATCTCAATGCGCTGCGCGCCATCGGCGCATACAAGACCGGCGTGCACAAGCCGACCTTTTCGGAGCCGCATATGCGCTCGATCGCGTGGCTTGCCGCAAAGCTCCCGGAAGCCGGCCTCGCTCCCACGATCGACGGCATCGGCAACGTTCTCGGCACCAGCGCAAAACCTGGCTTGAGGCTCCTGGCCGGCTCGCATCTCGAAAGCCAGAATTTCGCCGGCTGGCTCGATGGACCGCTCGGCGTCGTCTATGCGCTCGAGGCCGCCCGCGTCCTCAATCCCGACGCGAGCCTCCAAGGTGCCGTCGAGGTTGCGGCCTGGTGCGACGAGGAAGGACATTTCGGCCATTTCCTCGGCAGCCGCTCCTATGTTGGCGCCGTCACGGACGCCGAGATCGACGCCGCGTGCGACCGCAGCAATGGCCGTCCCATGCGTGATGCGCTGGCGAACGTCGGGCTTGGCGGGCGCCCGCGCGTCACCGCCGAGCGCGGACGGCACGTCGGATATCTCGAAGCCCATATCGAGCAAGGCAGGACACTCGAAGACAGCGGCCTCAAGATCGGCGTCGTCACCTCCATCGTCGGCATCTGGCAATATCGCATCACCTTCACCGGCGAGCAGAACCATGCCGGCACCACGCGGATGTCGACCCGTCGCGATGCTGGCCTTGCGCTCGCCAAGTTCTGCGTCGCGATCGACGACAGCTTCCCTGCCCTGTGCGGACCGCGCACGGTATGGACCACCGGCCGCATCACGCTCGATCCCGGCGCGCCCAGCATCATTCCCGGCCGCGCCGAAATGCTGTTCCAGATGCGCGACGACGATCCGAGCATGATCGAACGTCTGGAAGCGCATTTGCGCCGCATGGCCGCCGAGGTCACGGCGGCAGGCCGCTGCAGCGTCGAGGTCGAGCGCATCCGCACCGGCGCGCCGGCGACGATGGATGCCGCGTTCCAGGACGCGATCGAAGCGGCGAGCGCACGCTTTGCCGATGGCAAGTCGATCCGGATGCCGAGCGGCGCCGGCCATGACGCCCAGGTCCTCGCCACCATCATGCCATCAGCCATGCTGTTCGTGCCCTCGATCGGCGGCATCAGCCATCACTGGAGCGAGAACACCGACGACGCCGACATCGTCACGGGGGCAAAGGTGTTTGTCGATGCGTGCCGGCGCTTGCTCGTGCGGTGAGCGCGCGCCACAGGCTTCCCACTCTCCGTCATTCCGGGGCGCGCGCAGCGCGAACCCGCAATCCATTCGTCCATTTGCGCAAGCAGCAAATGGATTCCGGGCTCGATGCTTCGCATCGCCCCGGAATGACAGCCCCCGTCATTGCGAGCAGAGCGAAGCAATCCATGCTTCTGCTTGCGGTGCTATGGATTGCTTCGCTGCGCTCGCAATAACGATGTGGTTGGGTTGAGTGCGACATAACACCCCCGACGGGCAAATCACCGAAAGTCTGTCCAGCCCTCGCGGAAAAAACATTCCGCTTCCGTCGTCGGGCAAATCAGTGATTTAACTCCGCGCGTCTCACCCGAAAGAGGGGCGGCTCGCGATCGTCACGAACGTTGCGGTGAGATGCGGTGGACGTGAAGTGTGTGACTGACGAGCACGCGCATCACGGACGGCGAAGTCGTGTGGTCCTGGCGCCCCGACGCTGGCGCTAAGTCCTGGGGGATGGAAACATCCCTAAGGGCGACGGTGGCAAGAAAGCCCGGTCACCGAGGAGAGCACGAAGGAAACCGTAACACCACCGCGCAGGGAAAGCCGGAATGCTTCGGTTGAACCTGTGGTCCTACCCCCGTGCTTTTTGTTGCACGGGACCCATGGGTGCAGCCGGCACCCGGCTTTCCCTGCGCCCTCTGTGTTTCGAGGAGGGTAACGGTCACGCAAACCTCGGGCGCATCGCGCCGCGAGAATGCGAACTCACATCCTCACGCTATTTGAAATTTGAATCAGAACCCCACCCCACGTCGTCCCGGACTTGATCCGGGACCCATAACCACAGGCCGTTGTCGTGTGCTCCGCTGCAACCGCTTGCTCGCGCACAACACCTCCCTGTGGTTATGGGTCCCCGCCTTCGCGGGGACGACAGCGTAGAGCCTGAGAACCAATTCGGTTTTCGGGTAGACGGCATCCGAAGTAGCGGATGTTGAAGACCTCGACGGTGGAGCGGGGCGGGATTTGCGCGCCGCTATGGTTTGGCGCAGCTATGGGTTGGCGAGGCGATGTCCCTGCAGGATGTTGTTGGTGAGGGCGTACCAGAGCACGACGGCTCGGACCTTTTCGATGCCGCGCACCGTCAATTGCCTGAGGTCCCAGTTGCGCCAG
>NZ_AXAP01000103.1 GCF_000472865.1 Bradyrhizobium elkanii WSM2783
ATATCCACCTTCTCCAGGAGATTGTCCCTGAAGAAGATCACCATGATCAGGAGAAGGCCCGCCACGAAGGCAAAGCTCGTGAAGTTGTGGATGTACTTCGCGACCTCCGAGATGGCGGCGAACATGTCCGGCCCAACGAGCGGCAGCAGCAGNGCCTTGCCGAACGTGATGTTCAATCCGGTCAGTCCGAGGATGACAAAGGAGGCCGCCGTCAGCCAATGCGCGAAGCGCTCGAACGCCTCGAAGCGGACCACTTTCTGCCCCGAGCGCCCGGCTGAGATCGGGAGCCGTCCGAGGATCAGATAGGCGATCGCCAGCAGCAGGACCGTGCCAAGGATCACAATCGCACCGCCCCAGCGCAGCAGGACCTGGTGGAAATATTCCCAGGTCCGGCCCGCCGGCTGGATCAGTACGCTGGCCCTGGTGTCGGGAATGTCGATGCGGCCGGTGATGCGCGGCATCTGCTGCAGCAATTCGTGCTGGCTGGTGACGCTTGCGGTCGGATTGGGTGCGCCATCGGGACCGCGCTCTTGTGCGAACACGGGCGCCGCCGCTGATATCGCAAGCAGCGCCAGGACGAAGGTCGCCAGACGAAAGCGTGCGAGAAACGTCATGACCGTTACCCTGTTCTCATCCCGCGCCCATCGCGGGCCGCCTGAGCCTGTCCGCTCAGACCCCGACGTCCTCGTGGTACGCCGTGGTCCAGCCCCAGGCACCGGAACCATAGCCGCGCTTGCGCACCCGCTCGCCATAGATCTGAGCGATGATGTCGCCATCGCCGGCGAGCAGCGACTTGGTCGAGCACATCTCCGCGCACATCGGCAATTTGCCTTCGCCGAACCGGTTCGAGCCGTATTTGGCGAATTCCGCCGCGCTCCCTGGTGCCTCTGGTCCGCCGCCGCCGGCGCAATAGGTGCATTTGTCCATCTTGCCGCGGGTACCGAAATTACCGACTTGCGGATATTGCGGCGCGCCAAACGGGCAGGCGTAGAAGCAATAGCCGCAACCGATGCACTGATCCTTGTTGTGCAAGACAACGCCGTCCTCGGTCGGGAAGATGCAGTTCACCGGACAGACCGACGCGCAAGGCGGGTCCGTGCAATGCATGCAGGCCATCGAGACCGAACGCTCGCCCGGCTTGCCGTCATTGATGGTGACGACGCGGCGGCGGTTGATGCCCCAGGGCACCTCGTTCTCGTTCTTGCACGCGGTGACACAGGCGTTGCAGTCGATGCAGCGGTCCGCGTCACAAAGGAATTTCATGCGTGCCATCGTCTCTTCCCCTTACGCGGCCCTGATCTGGCAAAGCGTCGCCTTCGGCTCCTGCATGCCGGTTGCAGGGTCGTAGCCATAGGTCGTCAGCGTATTCACGCTTTCGCCAAGCACGATCGGATCGGCGCCCTTCGGATATCTGGCGCGGAGGTCCTCGCCCTCGAAAAAGCCGGCGAAATGGTACGGCATCCAGGCGACGCCCTTGCCGACGCGCTCGGTGACCATCGCCTTGACGCGGGTCCGCGAACTGTTCTCGGCGCCCGTCACCCACACCCAGCCGCCGTCCTTGATGCCGCGCTCGGCGGCGTCGGCCGGGTTGATCTCGACGTACATGAACTGCTTCAGCTCGGCGAGCCACTTGTTGGAGCGCGTCTCCTCGCCGCCGCCTTCATATTCCACCAGCCGGCCCGAGCTCAGGATCAGCGGGAACTGTTTTGAGATGCCGCGATCGACGGCCGCCTTCTGCACCGAGAAGCCGATATTCGGCATGCGGAACTGCTTGGCATCTGGCAAGGTCGGATAGTCGGCGACGAGGTCCGGACGCGGCGTATAGATCGGCTCGCGATAGACCGGAATCGGATCGGGCAGATTCCAGGCGATCATGCGCGCCTTGCCGTTGCCGTAAGGCGAGCAGCCGTGCTCGATCGCGACCCGCTGGATGCCGCCGGACAGATCCAGCGACCAGGACACCTTGTCAGGGTCGGCCGAATTGACGCGCTGGATGATCTCCATCTCCTGCGGCGTCAGCTCGTTGTCCCAGCCGAGCTTTTTCAGCACGCCCAGCGTGAACTCCGGATAACCGTCCCTGATTGCGGAGCCGACCGAATAGGAGCCCTCGGCGAGAAGATTCTCATGAACCTCCCGCTCGACCTCCTGCCCGTTCTCCATCACCTTGCGCCTGACGACGCGCTCGACGCCGAACCGGGCGCGGAAGGTGCCGCCGCCGTCCTTCACCGAAAGATTGGTGTTGTAGAGGATCGGCGTGCCGGGATGCTTGAACTCCGGCGTGCCCCAGCACGGCCATGGCAGACCGTAATAGTCGCCGCCGACTTCCGGATCATCCTTCGGTGCCCGCAGCGTGACCAGGTCGAACTTATGCTGGTTCCTCATATGCGCCTTCAGCCGCTCCGGCGACTGCCCGCAATAGCCGGTCGACCAGCCGCCGCGGTTGATCTCGCGCAGGATGTCCTCCGCCGACACCGAGCCGTTCTCGACCTTGATGTTCTTGAACATCGGGTCGGCAAAGCCGAGCTTCTTGGCGAGCATATACATCACGTCGTAGTCGTTCTTGGATTCGAAGACCGGCTCGACGATCTTCTCGCCCCATTGCAGCGAGCGGTTGGAGGCGGTGCGCGAGCCGTCCATCTCGAAGCTGGTACAGGCCGGCAGCAGATAGGTGCCGTTCTTGCGCTCGGAGACCACCGACCACGCCGTCGGATAGGGATCGCAGACCACCAGGAGTTCGAGCTTCTCGATGCCGCGCACCGCTTCCGGCATCCGGGTGATGGTATTGACACCATGCCCCATGACGAACATGGCCTGCACCGGATTAGGCTGGTTGATCTGGTCCTTCGGCAGCAGGGTCGCGTCGAACCAGCGCGTGCTTGGAATGCCCGGCGTTTCCATCAACTGCTTGCTCGGGAAGCGCGACTTCATCCACTCGTAATCGACTTCCCACACCCGGCACCAGTGCCGCCAGGCCTCCTCGGCGAGACCGTAATAGAGCGGCAGGGTCGTGACATCGAGCCCGAGATCGGTCGCGCCCTGCACGTTGGTGTGGCCGCGGAAGATGTTGGCGCCGCCGCCGGCCATGCCGACATTGCCAGTGGCGAGCAGCAACAGGCAACTGGCGCGGACATTGGCGGTTCCGGTGGCGAACTGGGTCTGGCCCATCGCCCAGATCAGCGTCGCCGGCTTCTGCTTGGCGAACAATTCAGCGATATGCTTGACCTGCGCCTCCGGCAGGCCGGTGACGCGCTCGACTTCCTTCGGATTCCACTTCGCCGCCGCCTTGCGGATATCATCCACGCCGTAGACGCGCTGGCTGATGAATTCCTTGTCCTCCCAGCCATTCTCGAAAATGTGCCACAGCATGCCGTAGATGGTAGCGATGTGGGTGCCCGGGCGGACTCGGACATATTCGGTCGCATGCGCCGCCGTCCGCGTCATCCTTGGATCGACCACGATCATGTTGGCGCGGTTGAGCTCCTTGCCCTCGAGGATGTGCTGCAGCGAGACCGGATGCGCCTCCGCCGGATTTCCGCCCATCAGCAGGATGGTCCGGGAGTTACGGATGTCGTTGTAGCTGTTGGTCATCGCGCCGTAGCCCCAGGTATTGGCTACGCCGGTGACCGTCGTCGAATGGCAGATGCGGGCCTGATGGTCGGAATTGTTGGTACCCCAGAACGCCGCAAACTTGCGGTTAAGATAGGCGGCCTCGTTGGTGAACTTGGCCGAGCCGAGCCAATAGACCGAATCGGGGCCCGCCTTCTGGCGGATCTCCATCAGCTTGTCGCCGATCTCATTGATCGCGGTCTCCCAGGAGATCCGCGTCCACTGGCCGTTGACGAGCTTGACGGGATAGCGCAGGCGGCGCTCGCTCAGGACGTCGTCGCGGACCGCGGCGCCCTTGCAGCAATGCGAGCCGCGATTGATCGGGCTGTCATAGTCCGGCTCCTGCCCGATCCACACGCCATTGGCGACCTTGGCGATGACAGAGCAGCCGACCGAACAGTGGGTGCAGACATTCTTGCGGGTCGCGACGGGCGCACCGGGAGGAGCCGGCGGGCCGGCCTCCACCTTACGCACGCCATTCAGCGTGAATTCGCCGAGCGCCGCCAGCGTGCCGGCAGCGATGCCCGAACGCTTCAGAAACGTGCGACGATCCAATCCGCCGCCTGGCCTGCCTCCTTCGGCGAGAACAGGCTTTGCACTTCCCTGGCGACGATCCGCCTTCCTGATCAGCACGAACGCCTCCCTCTATCGAGCGCCGGGATAGCTGTTGACCCGGTAGAAGTCTCGAACCTCGGCGGAATTTGGCTGATAGCGCGCTCTGCGCTTGTCCTTCAGATTGACCGATTGTGCGGGCACCTGCCGCGGCAGCAATGCGCCGACGGCGGCCACGCTGCTGCCGGCGATGGTCAGACGAAGCAAATCACGCCGAGGAATTTTTCGCTTAGGATTTTCCTTCTCAGGATTTTCCTTCATCGCGGCGCGCTCCTAAACCAGGTTCGCTACTCGTTAGCGTACTCCGCGATGCCGGACTCTAATTGTGACCGGCACCTCGCCCGACCTTAACAGTTACCGGATTTCAGGTGCTGTTTACTAGCACCCCCTTTCACATTCGCACGATCACATTGGCATGTTTGCGGCCGATCGAAAAAACTTGAACGCTGCTCTCTTGCTTGTCCGTTTCCCTCAACGAAAGACACTTCGATCATCTACTTCGACGACGTCGCGAAGCTGCGCACGGAGTCCCACGAGAGCATCGAACTGCGTGTGCGAGCCGTGGCGCCGAACGGGCGTCCCATCGACAATCCTCTGCTCGGCCGGACGCCCGAAGATCGTCCGCGCGGGCTGCGGCCCAAGCAACCGGACCGCCGAAGCTTTTGCGCGTCGGGACAGTTCATTTACCCGCCTGCTCTATGGCTTCGACGACCGAGGTCGCGTCACCTTCGTCAGCCTCGTGGAGCTCACGTCTGAAAGCGAACAGCCCGTGCCGTCGGCGTCACAGCAGCAGTGCGCCGCTCCAGCGCAGCTCCCGAATGCGGCGCCAACCGCTGACCAAACGGCGCAAAAAATTACCGGCAACGGCCGACGGTCCGTCCAGCGTTATTTCTTCGACGGAACGGCATGGCGGGTGAAAGCCTATTTTGCCGCGACCGCGCGCACCGCGCGCCTGATTCCGGAGCGCTCGACCTACACTGACGCGACGCAGCAGAAACGCGACAAGAAACGGCTATTCGCATACTGAATACGCTAGGTGGAATTTCCTCGGATTCATAACGCGGGTGCTTCAGGGCGATGGCTTCCGGCTTGGGCAGAGTTACCATGATGCCTGCTTCGTGGCACGCGAGGATCTCCGGGCTGTTGAAGTAGCCGCGATCGGCTACAGCTTCGAGCGTCTCGGTCTTTAGAACAGCTTCGCCTGTTGGCCATATTGGCAAGTTGTGCCCGATCCGAACCGCTGTTCGTCACTTCGTGCGCCACAATCAGATGATGTTCGTGTCGACGGCGACCTGCACGTTGTAGCCGACAAGGCCGGAGCCACGGCCGCTCGTGGCCGTCGAGCGGCTATCGGGATCGGTCATGGAGATTTGCTGGTCGGGTGAAGCGAGCATCTGCTTCTCGTAAACGGCAAGCTTGCCCATTTCCTCCTTCAGCTTCGTCAGCTTTTCGGTAAGCCTTGTTACTTTCGCGCCAGCGCCTCAGTCGGCTCCTGCCGGTCGGCGGTGTCAAGTTGGCTTAGATAGCGCGCGACGCTCTCCTCAAGCTGAGCGCGCCGCCGTTCCACCTTCGCCTTTGTGAAGTTCTTGTCCCGGTTGTTCACCGCCTTGAACTTGCTGCCATCGATGGCAACGCTCGTGGTCGTGAGAAGACCCATCTCACGGCAGAGTTCGACGAAGCGCGCACAGACCTTCCGTAGTGCCGGACCGTTGCCGCTGTACTTCTGGTTTCTTCGGCCGCGGTGTCGGTCGTGTAATGTCTGCTACCGCTGCCGAAACTGCCGCCGTATCGCGATTTGCCAGACATCGATGCCTCCCTCAGTGCGACACTGGTCAAAGTAATAGCACTAACGGAATTCGCCAGGGATGCAATCCTTCCGATCCGCTCCATGTTTCGGAAGTTGCGAGGAGCGCGATTATCGAGTTTGCGGCCATGTTGGCTAACTTGGAGGGCGTCGTGTGAGAGCAACGCGGACGACCGATCGAGGCCTTCGCAAGCCAGTTTGATGAATGGCGATCGCGCGCTTCGGAAGCACTTCCTTCAATCCGATTTGCCGCTGCGTTGCCGGTACGTCGAGGCCGTCGTTCTCGCCGAGACAGCGGCGTTCGAGTTGCATCGCGGGGCCGTCTTGGAACATGTGCGTCCGGTGGTGAGCTGAACGAAAGGTGAGCAAGCACCGATACCTTTGCGCCATAAGCGACAGAGCCATTGGTCGCCTCGTCACCTCGCGTTCCCGGCTATACCTCACGCACCATGGCTGGAACCGCCCTCGGTCAGTCCGCGAAAGCGCGGTCTGAGATGCGCGACGTAATCGCGCGCCGCCCGGCTCAATGCCCGCATGGTCTTCCAGGCCGCCGTGGCCTCAAGCCATGCTTTGACTTGTCGGAATTTGCCATGGGCCCACGCGAATGCGGGGATCTTCATCAGCTTGTCGCGCGTGAGCCTGAACAGGCGCTCCACGAGTTTGAGAAGCTCGCCGACAATCAATGTCAGGGCGCTGCCCAGGATTTGGCCAGTTGCGGCGAGGTAAGCCGCCACAGGTTTAACCGGCTCCAGGATAATCACCGGCACGGAAAACAACGCCAGCGAGGAATATGGCGGTAGCGACCTGATCCAAGCCCGCAATCTGCGCAACATCACGTGTCTGGCAATCCAGTCGGACACCGGCTTCGCCACGGCCATGAAGACCACGTCCACCACGAAGTACACCACGGCGATGAGGTAAGTGAGGAATTTCAGGATTCTGTTCACGATCTTCCCTCCGCAAACCCAAAGCCCGACAGTTCAAATAGTTTCATTCGTCCCTGCCGTCGGGTTGCCGCTTGGCGGTTCCATGGGGAATCCCGCGCGCTCTCAGGGGATGCTCCCTGGGCTCGGGAACTGGCACCGCGCCGCTCGTATTTCACGCCTTCTGGAATGATCTGGAAAGCAGGGCGCGCGCTGGGCAGCGCGCAGCCGATGGTCTAATTCTCCACGAGCTTGATGGTTGAGACCGGCCACCGTCCATCATGACCTTTGATCGAAATCCGAAGCCCGTGCAATTCATCCAGCCATACGTTCTCAACAGTGCCTGCCTTTCCATCGGTAAGGACGATGGTTTTGCCGATCAATTCGGATTGCGCCTCACCGTACTCACGCAAAATTCTTGACGCACGGCGTTTCACCGATGGCATTGCTCGTCCATGTTCGGCTGAGCCGTCTGTGCTGTCCCACAGCGGTTCAGCGGCGAGGCCTGTCCCAGCGCTCAGCCGCCGGAATGATCGATGGTGACTGCTCTTCCAATTCGCGGAGCCGGTGGATTTGCGTTCTAATGCTCGCTGGCAATTCCGGCTCCGGTTTCAACGACGCACGCAATCTCTCGCCGATCTCTCGAACAATGGCGCGGCTGTGTTTGTGGTCTATGTCAATCCGGTTGGGCATAACGAAGCCTCGTTCGGGGCAAGAATGCGCCCAGCAGCGAAGACCTACGCGCCCTAGCTCTCCTGCTTGCGAGCACGGCTGGCCATTCCGAATGGAACCGGAAACCGCCGCTTTTGGCTATCTGCGCGAGCGCTGGTTTGAGAACAGCGGGTCTTTATTAGCGACCTTTGGCTATCCGCGACATTGCGCCGTGTTAGTACCGTTTCTTGATCCTTGATAGCAACGCGATGTTCCATTCGGAGAATCCCGGATTCGGTCGGCTCGGTCTTAGACTATGGCCAAACGGACACGGATAGCACTCGGAACCTTTTCTGAGAGCGCCCGGTTAGTTCATGGGACGATAAAGGGGACCGTCGCTATGAGGATTAAATATCTGGCTGCGATTGCGACAGCCGTTCTTGCCGCTTGTACTGGGCTGGCCGTCATTTCTCTCGGCTCGCTGCCTCCCGAAAAGCAGTCCACGCCGACTGCTACGCAAATGGCGCACCGATTGGCTCAGTCCTTGGACCCGTTTTTTGATGCGGTCTAGTGGCTAACAGCCGGCATTGGCGGCGCTGCCCGAGTCCTGGCGGGCGCCGCTGTCATATAACGCAAGAGTTGGCCGGTCACTCGATCATAACCGCGCGAGACCTTTAGCTCGACCACGACGTAGCTGCCTTGATGATGTACCGCGAGAATATCAACCTCCCGCTGGGAACTCGACACCCGTGATTTCTAGCCAGCTGGCTCGCTCAGGCTTGCCCGGTGATCCACTCTAAGGCTTCACGTTCTTCGCCTCTGTCAAAGGTCCGCACTTCGGGATGCAGAAATAGCCGCATGGTGCCGATGACCCAATACTGCCAGTTATGCCCAACGATAACGGCTATGCGCTCCACTTTCTGGTGGTGATTTTTCACGAAGCCGATGTGCTTCTCGAACGCAGCGATATCTTCCCAGCCGCCAAAATTCGAAGCGTCAACGAACAAGCTTATGTTGCCCTGCTGCTGGAGGAGGGAATCGATCTGCGGAGCAAGCTGCCGAAAGTCCCCCGCCTTCAGCTTCTCGGGCACGGTGATCTTCAGCACACGATCAAAGATCAGCTCTGTTTGGATCATTGCAGCTCCCCCTTGCAGCGGTGGCTCCGCCGGGCGCAAGAAGAACCAGACCGCCAGCAGCGCAGCGTCTTCCAAACCTAAACCTCATGCCGCTTTGGGTCGGCGCCGTGTCACTGCACCAATGTTGCAATTGCAAGAAGCGCGTCGGCACCCGCCCCTTCAAATGCCAGGTAGAATACTGCGGCTATCAAAACTGCGAAAGCCGCAAAAACGAGTGTGCGTTGTTTGGAAGTTTCCATAATCGAACTCCCTAACTAAAATAAAATTCCTTGCATGGGAGGATAACGTTAAACCCCAAAAAGTAGCCGCGTGTGAAGCCATTCACACTTAGACTGCAGTTAACTTGGCGCGTGGTTGGTTATGGCTGCCTGATCGTCTGAACAAATTCTCGCCAGGGCATCGAACCCGCCGGAGTCGCCCGGCGGGTTCTTTTATCGCCTGTGGGATCGATGTCGCTGTACAGTTACCGAGCCGATGCCACTTTCTCTTGCGGCATAGGCTTGCAGGGCGGCGGATCCCTCTAAATTCAACCTGGCGGCCGGGGTTGGCGCACCTCCGTTCAGCACGTCGAGATCGGGATGATAGAATGCGAATGCGCCCGGCTCTTGGATAGCGGCCTGCGCGAACACCGGTGTAGCCGCAAGCGCGGACAGCACGACGGCCGCTAAGACAGCCTTCAGGGAAGTCTTGTGATTGCGAACGAGATGATGAGACATGATGCACTCCTTTGGTTGCGTTGAGCAACGATTTCGGAGTGCACGTAAGGACCTGAGAGGAGACCCAGAATGGCGGTTGATCTCGTTTATATGCTCGATCGTCTCAAACTTGAGGTTCCGAATGGCCGCGCCCGATCCGTGGATGGCGGCCGTTTCCCGATCTGCGCAGTGCTCGAAGCCTATGCGACGGGGCCATCGCGCGTCCGGGCGCGTTCGCGTTCCATCATCCCAATCTGGACGTTCTCAATGGGGGCGCGCCAACGCCTGCTGTCAAGGCTTCTCCCGAGTGGCCCGCGTTGAAGGGCGCGTGTGCGTCGGCCGGCGGCGGCCTCTCTTACTGCGGTTGGGACCGCCTAAGATTTCCGTTTCGGCGTCAGAAGCTGACATCTCCGCGTTTAAGGGCGAGCGCCATAAACCTTCGTATCGGCCCGTGGCCCCTTCAGATGCCTGAGGTTGCCCTACGTTCAATTGAGCCGCCGATCGCGATCATCTTAGATAAGGGCATGCGGTAGCGACCCTCAGCTCCCCCCCGCGACCCGCTATCGCTGCCCTCCTTGGGCGTTTCCTCCCTGGACTTGGGCCGCTTGTGGCAACGCAGGCGGCCTTTCTTTTTGTGTGCACCCCCTTGGGATTAAACCGACGTCTGGTCGACCTACACCCATTCACTAGCCCGAGCGTACCTCGGTAGGGTCACTTCATACCCGCGCGCAATGGCGTCAATCAAGTGCTCGGTGCTACCTAATGAATGCGGAGTGAAAGGCAACGGAACCGGCCGCGAGCCGGCAGTTGCAGGACAGGGTCGGCGGCGTAGCGCCCGCCGGCCTTCCCCTTGATCGAGCCGCGCGTTGCCGCTCCAGTAATTAGTGTCTACCGCCACAGTTGGCTGCGAGAGTACGCCATGAAAAACATCGCCGATCTTCTAATGCGGTTTTGGCAAGCGAGCCAGCCCGTCTCCAATACTCAGGTTGCGGCTATGGCCGTCAATCGGGATCGATTCAGCATGGCCGATTTTGTCCGCATTCTTCAGGCCCACGATCAAGACCAGTACGGCAGGAGTTAGGGGCAACCGCGTCCCAATCGGTTTCTCGGGTCCTATGGAGAGCGTGAGGACATGCGGGACCGCGCGACGCCCCGGTGTGAAGATATTTGCAATTTCTCACATCGCGGTAAATTCTGTACCAGCTCGTATACAATGGGCGGTGCGCGATGCGGTTCCCCGCGCCCTGAGCGGGCCCCGGAGTGGAATGAAAACGATAACGATCCGGCATTTCTAACAGCGCGCAGACGGGAATACTCTCCTCGTGCACCTCATCGGGATA
Source organism: Bradyrhizobium elkanii WSM2783 (assembly GCF_000472865.1). Lineage (GTDB taxonomy): Bacteria > Pseudomonadota > Alphaproteobacteria > Rhizobiales > Xanthobacteraceae > Bradyrhizobium > Bradyrhizobium elkanii_A. Next base: position 10,768 of record NZ_AXAP01000103.1, read on the forward strand.
ACTCGCTGGCGGGACGTTCGGAAAGGCAACAGGCGCTTGAGATGCAGCTTTCACCGTCTCGTGGTTTGGCCGCGCGTGCCGGACTATTTCCGCCTCGGTTGGCTGGCGCTGCCAACCTTGGACGCCACCGATTATGGCTATTGGGCGGTGCATATGGTGTGGCTGTGTGACTGCCCGATGCTGGAGCCAACATGGCCTGGCGGTACGGGATGTGGCACATGACGAACCGTGAGGCGCTAATCTTCGTCGTGGCGGTGGTCGTCATGGTCGCGCTGGCGGTACTGGCTCAGTGGATGGTCGCGTAGCTCAAATCGGTCCGGCTGACCGATTTGCCGCTATAGACCCATGATCGAGGGAAGGCGGCATGGCAGATCGGGATGATTCACCGGCCTATCAGATGCTCCCACGGAGCGCGCGGCAGGTGTTCGCTGCGATCGAGCGGACCATCGGCGACGGTAGCAGCGCGAGCGTGAGCTACGTTGACTTCATTCTGGATCACCACATCGCGCACAGGTCGATTTCGCCATCATTGAAGCTGCTCGACCGCCTCGGCCTGATCGAGATCGAGCCGGGCAAGCGCCTGACCAAAACGTTCTCGCTGAGCAACCGCTGGCGCAGCATTGATGAGGTCGAGGCCAAGCGGCTGGCGGCACTGGCGCGTGAGGTGAAGCCGCATCGAACCTTTGGCAAGCCGCCGGAGCCGAAGCCGGTGAAGCCACCGCCGCCGAAGCCCATGACGGTCGAGCGACCGCGCCTCATGCAGAGCCGGGTGCCGTCGCTGCCGACGATGCCGTGGCAGGATGACGGGCTATAGCGCAAGCCTCGCGATCTCAATGTCTTGCCCGCTTTCGCCCGCTTGCCGGCGAAACGCCAAGAACTTGATCTCGGCCATCACCTCGTCAGCGAGGGCGCGACTGTCGGCGAGCACGGTGCGGGCATCTCAGAACTTCGTGATTGGAGTTGCTTCCGTGCAATTCAGAAAAAGTGTCCACCACCTCGGACTTAGGTCCTTTGAAGAGAATGTACCAGCTCGGAAAGGATCAGCATCATGGTCTACGCTATCGAAGTCTGCACGAGACGGGACGGCTTGTTGGTGAAGTACGGAAAGGACGCTGGTGGCGACCTGAACGGACCGTCCAGTTGCGTCTGGATGGTACCGGGGACTTGGAGCGAATGATCGTAAAGCGTCCGAAATTGGACAGTTTCCCGGCGCGACCTCGCAGCGCGGGCAAGTCCCAATTTTTGGACTTGAAAAGCCAACGCTCGGTCGAGGAATAAAAGCACCGAATTTGGTAATTTTCCCGGCGTTACCAGTCAGCGCGTCTCACTTGCCCTGCTGCTTGAGCGCCCACAACCGATAGGCTTCGCCCTCGTAAGGGTCATCAGCTGTCGGCGGCGGTATCAGCTTTGCGCCTTCGGTGCGGAAGTGATCGAGACCGCGCGCCATCGCCCTGCCCTTCAACGTGTGCTGATCGAGCGCCCAGTCCGGTATCTCGGGCGCCAAGCCTTCGAGCGATGACCGCAATCCGATGGCCGCAGCGAAGTGATAGCCCGCGCGCGATTTCGGTGATCGGCACATCATACGGATGGCGTTGCCGATCATTAACCGGGCTTCACCGACGCTCTTGCTATAGCGCTCCCTCGATGCCGCGAGCGATGCGGCGACGAACGGGAAGACGTGCGGCGCTGCCAGCGTATCGAGATCTTCATGGCAGATGACTTCGAGGCGGTTAGCCGGGAGCGCACGGCGCGGTGCGCAAGAACGGCCAGCCGTTCATGGCGCGGGGGGCAGCGAACCTCTCGGACCTGGCGCTGACCGAGCCGGACACTGGAGCCTCAGCGAGGGGGATGACTTGCGGCCGGTCAGGTTCTAGCGCCTATAGGTGCATCTCCGGCCGGGCGTCGCTCGGTCCCGCGCGTTTCTTCGCCTTCGGCCCGTAAACGCCGACGCTGCGTTTTGCGGCCGGGCGACTCGGATGGCGCTGCGCTTTGGGTAAACTGATAGATGCAATACTCCAATGACAGCAGGACAGGCTGACACTTACCCATCGGCATCCCCGAATTATCTGCGCCGAGGCCTCGCCTCCAGGTTACGGCCTCATCGGTGTGGTGAGCGCCAGCGCCGCCACGGCATGCGCGATCCCAGGCGTATCTGCATAGGTCACCATGTGACCGGCATCCTCGACCAGATGTAGCAGGGAGGGGGGCAACGCCTTGTGCAGGCGGCCCGATTGGTCGGCTTCGATGAGCTGGTCACTCTTTCCATGCACGATCCTGACGGGACATCGGAGGCCTCGATATTGAAGCGGCAACTGCGCGGCAGCTGGAAGAAGAAACGCGCTCTCCTCGGCGGCCACCCGCAATTGCTGGGGCCGGAGAGACAACGAGATCGGAAATTCGTTCTTGAATTCCGGCGGAACGGCACGCGGCGCGAACAGCGTGCGAATAAGCTTGGGCATAATGGCCCAGGATATGATCGGCGAGATGGTGTAGCGCATCAGATCGCCGAGCAGTGGCAGGGCCGGACCTGACATGAGCCAAAAGTCCATCCGAAAGGTCGGAAAGTAGTAGCCGGACGCCAGCACGAGCCCCCTCACGGCATAGTCGCTTTGCAGCGCCAGCGCGATCGCCACCAGCGTACCGATCAGCAGCACGGTTTCAGTTGTGGACATCGGGTCGATCCTTAGATGGTCCGCGCTGGCGGGGTACTTCGAATCGGCGGGACAACCGCGCCTTGATGGCTTCGTTCCCGCTCCACCACTCACGCTCAGTGCGCGCCACCACTAGGGGCCCCTGCCAGTCGCATTGGCCACTTTGCCGGCGGTCCCGGTCGTCGTAGTTCAAAAGCTGCGAGCTTGGGGACAGTCGCCTCGGATCACGAGCGGAAATGCTCTGACTGATCGTAATGTATCCCGCTTGTCCATCAGAAACTGACGTCTACGCTTTTAATGAGGAATCGCGTTTTGACCGGTAGCTCGCTTTGGCGAAGCGAAAGATCACTTCGGCTGGTGCAGCAGCGCGCCGTGCACGACGGGGCGGCTTGAGCTTAGGACAGAGACGAGACCTAGAGCCATCAGCAGAACGCCGAGCCAGGTCCACCCCGGCCCGTCATCACCAGGCTTGGTAGCGGGAAAGGCGACCGGCCACGCCGAAGGCGCGGAGGCCGCAACGACGTCACTCGCGGCCGGAGCGGCCATCAGAAGTGTCTCCACCTCGACGAGACGCGGCGTTGGGTGCTCGGGCGTGAACTGGTCGTCCGCGCGGTCGATAAAGAGTGTCGGCGGCGCGAGGTTACCGGTCGCCGTAGCGAGGATAGGACCGGCATCGACCATCTTGAGCGCTGGCGCGGGGGGGGGGGGCGGAGTCAGCTGAGAGGTTTCCGCGGCTGCGAGGCGCGGCAGCACTGCATGGGCATCCACCAGCGCCTTGCGGTTGCGCCCTGCCGTCTCGTTCGCCTCGGCGGCGGCGACACGATGTTTCGCGGCGCGATGACGAACCGGCTTCTTCACCGTCGCGATCCCTTCGGCGACCTGGCACCAGCATCTGCGGCGGCCCTCCAACCGATAGACCCAGTGCTGGCCGGCGGCCATCGGCTTGCCGGGGCGCGGCAAGCACTTCCCGTCCGCAGAGGCGGACGCGGTGGCTTCGGCGGGAGCGGCATTGAACAAGGCGGGGAAAGGATTCGAAGACGCAGGCGAGGTCGAGAGACCTGCAAAAAGCACAAAAGCGATCAAGCAAAATCGCACATGACCGGACATGGAAAACTCCGGTTTGCGCCCCACCCAAGTGCGACCTTTGGCCGTGACCTAGGTCGCAATGCGACTCAAATCCGGCAGGCGGTGAATTCATTCGGGCCGGAGGTGACATCAGGGCCCGAATCCAGGGCCCAGCAGCCTGTCGAGCAGACGTGGAAACGAACCAGTGGAGATATCTGGAACAGAGGCCCTCTGAAACCTCCGCTCCTTCCGTCCGTTGAATCCGCGGTCCTTAGCTCCCCGGCTTGGCTTTTGTAACCCTGTTGCGTTGGAGTTATTCGGTGCCGGCGTCCCGACCCTACTGGAAGGGCTATCTCAAGCCGAGCAAGGATCGCAGCAGTCACAAGGCGAGGTTCTAGAGCTCGAGCTTGAGGAGCTTCTGCGCGGGCGCTTTCCGACCGATTCCATCGACCCAATCGGCAAGGGTGAGCTTGGTGCAGACGTTATGCAGCAGGTGAACGGAGCAATAGGCCAGCCTGCCGGCATCATCTTATGGGAGACCAAGCGCACCAAAGCGTGGAGTGACGGATGGCTCGCTAAATTGCGAGATGACCAGCGTCGTTCCAGTGCTGATGTGGCCCTAATCATTTCTCAAGCCCTGCCCAAGCACGTCGAGCAGTTTGACCTGATTGACGGCGTCTGGGTCGCTCATCCTCGCTGTGCCCTTCCGGTCGCCGTGGCCCTACGCCAGTGCCTTATTGACCTGAGCAGCTCAAGACTCGTCCAGCAAGGACAGCAGACAAAAATGGAGCAGGTCTATCATTATTTGACCGGCGCCAAGTTTCGACAGCGCGTGGATGCTGTCATCGAGAAATTCAATGATATGCGAGATGATCTCGACAAAGAACGCAAGTTCATGGGGCGTCAGTGGGCCAAACGAGAGACACAGATTTTGTCCGTGCTCGACTCCACCGTCGGCATGGTCGGAATCTGCAAGCGATCGCCGGCAAGGCCATGCCGGAAATCTCCAGCTTAGATATTTCATTACTGGAAGATACGACTGCTTCGCAAAGAAAAGCAGGGTGAAATTGACCGAGCCTCCTTTTCTTTAGACGCGGGCCTTAGCAACCTGCGCTCTGACTTCATTTGCGGCGAGACATGCCCTTGCTCGAGACTTATCTCGCGCAAGGGCTGCTGAGAGCATTTGTTTGTTGGTGTCTTTTGCGTGTCTTGTATTCATGATGAGACCTCTTAAACGGATTGTGGTGCCGCGATTGCGATCACAAGGCTCATTCACAAGATTGATTTTCCAGAAGTCACTCGACTTGAGAACTTTCTTGTAGCCGCGTCTATGTCGGACTGAGCCATCCAATTGATAACTGATAAGAAAACTCTCAAATCCTATCCAGTCGCGCACCGATAAGCTTTTGCGTATTTGCCTATCAGTTGTTCGGCTGCCTTCTTTTGGCTTGAACCTCATCGCGGCCGACTGCGGGGAAGCATTCGCCTGGTCGCGCTCTCTTAGCCTTCGGACATCTACGTACAGGAGCGGCAGGCGTCGTAAAGACATCTAAATTGGCGACTTGAGCAGACGTTCGCCTCGATCAAGCTTTCTGTCGGCCCCGACCGTGTCGAGTACAATCTGGCGTAATGCGGCCGATACAGCCGCACTTTCCTGACCAACGTCTACCGTGGCAATTTGCAATTGATCTGATCGTAGCTTGCCCGGCACGGCTATACCATAATTGGCTTGCACGCCCGCTGTGCTAAGACCCGCATGATGCGGGTACAACATTAGCAAACGATCGCAGTTGTAAAGCTGAGCATACGCCATTAACTGATAGACGTCTGATTGCGAAATCCCGCGCTTACTTTCATCAGCGTCATCGCGTAAGCATTTCCATTTGGTATCAACGACTACAACCACCTTTCCACGCGAACGAATAATGACGTCCGGTCTTGTCCGGAATAAATTGCCGCTGCAGGGACTGTTCGGCAGCCACTCTCCGAGACAATATCGAAAACCGCCTTGGGTAACGACGTCGATGTCATAGGTCGACAAGGCTTTTCGCAACGCGGCTGCAATCGTGGCCTCAAACAGTTCGTTCATGGGGAAAAGCAAACTGAAGCCTTTTCGTGAACTTTCCGCATCGTAGTGGGTCGCTTGCCAATCTCTTACGAGCAGTAACCTGCTCAAATCGTAAAGTGTTCTCCAGCGACGATTCGAGCGGTCGATTTTGACCGACGCCCATGGAAGGCGACCTAAAGGCGCATCCGAGACCTCGCCCATCAGAATTCTGAGTTCAAACCGGCGACGATGCGTTTCTTGCGTACGAGCCAGCCGCGACAAGAACACTACGCACGCGCGCATGATCTGCGCGAGTGCAGTATCGGCGGAAAGCTCATCGAACCGACACGCAAGACGCGATCCGGTCTCACGGTATGGATCGTGAACTGTCGGACTACATCCAAACGCCCGCGCATTACAGCGACATCGCGTGCTTTTTCGCGATAAGCTTGCGGGAGCCCCTGACGGATTTGCGCAAGAAGACGATCGGCAAAGATTCGAATCAGACAATCGAGAAGGTTGGTATTCTGACGCGCGAGTGGCGCAATCTCTCCCTCCGAAAGACCGCGCTCCCAAGCAGCATCGAGCATCCGGACCAGCTGAGCTCTAACACTGCCAGGCTGAAGATCCGGTGCAGCAGGGTCTACCTTGGGCAGTATCTCCAAAGTGACGTCGGTAGATGCCAGCACCCCGACACACTGGCCAACCCGAACATAACGATGGTGATCAGAAATAATACTCGTTCCTTCGTCTTGACCTGCCACTGCGTTTTCATCCAGCGGCGGTTAGAGTCTCGGAGTTTTGTACACCAAGTGGCGCGGGTGGAGCAACGGACGATCGGCGGAGCTGGTCGGGGTTGCGTAGCCGATCGTCCGTTGCGGTGAGGTTGGCGGCATAGGCCGCGGGGGTTAGGTATTTCAACGATGAGTGAGGTCGCCGGAGATTGTAGTCAGCGATCCAGTTGGCGATCTTGGCGCGGGCGTCGTCGAGATCGAAGAACAGGGTCTCGTTGAGCAGCTCATCGCGCATTCGGCCATTGAAGCTCTCGATGAAGCCGTTCTGCATCGGCTTGCCGGGCGCGATGAAGTGCCAGTCGATGACGGCATCCTTGCTCCAGGCGAGCATGGCATTGCAGGTGAATTCGGTGCCATGGTCGGACACGATCATTCCTGGCTTGCCACGTCGTTCGACGATTGTCGTGAGTTACGGGCCACCCGCCGCCCCGAGATCGACGTCTCCGGAATGGCGCCCAGGCATTCTTTGGTGACGTCGTCGACAATGTTGAGGATGCGGAAGCGCCGGCCATTGGCGAACTGGTCGTGGACAAAGTCCAGCGACCAGCGCGCGTTGGGCCTGGCCTCCACCAGGATCGGGGCCCGGGTCCGCACAGCCTTGCGCCGAGCCCGTCGCTTGCGGACGGCGAGTTCCTCCTCGCGATAAAGCCGGTAGATCCGGTTGATCCCCGACGGCTCGCCCTCCCGCCGCAGCAGGACGAACAGCCGGCGGTAGCCGAAACGCCGCCGCTCGTTGGCGAGATCTCGCAGCCGGCCTCGCAGCTCTGCCTCTGGAGGGCGGCTGGACCGATAGCGGATCATCTTCCGATCCGCGCTCACGATCGAGCAGGCCCGCCGTTCCGACAGGCTCATGACGGCCTGCAGATGCGCGACCGCAGCGCGCTTGGCGGCGGGCCCTACCATTTTTTTGAAAGAAGCTCGCGAAGGGCGGCCGCATCGAGCATCTGCTCGGCCAGAAGCTTCTTTAGCTTCGCGTTCTCCTCTTCCAAGCCCCTCAGCCGCTTGGCCTCGGAGACATCCATACCGCCAAATTTGGCCTTCCAATTGTAGATCGTCGCCTCGGAAAATCTCATGCTTGCGAGCAAGGTCAGCCGTCTTCGCCCCAGCCTCATGCTCCTTCAACACTGCGATAATCTGCTCTTCCGAAAACCTTGCTCGCTTCATCTGTCCGTCCTTCTGCGGGCCGGACTCTAACTCCATCTGGAGGAAATACGCAGTGGCAGGTCAGTCTCCGCCCAAACTGTGTGCCACAGCTGCTGCAATGAGCCGATTGGCATCTGCTCGCGTAAGTCTGGACGGGTCCTCCCCTACATTGACCCGCGCCCATTCATGTACCGCGAGGTACTTCATTGCTCGGCATCGTCTTTCAGAGCGGTCGAGTCTTCTTCCGGGACACTTGTGTTAATGAGGCGATCGTATGCGTCCTGCGCGAAACGTCCGTTGGCGTCATCTCGACCCACAGACCAACTCACGCGATCGGGGCCGCCATCAACCGTGGGATCTTTGAGGCGCCTGCATTCGAGGAAATGTCCCCTACGACTCGGTCTAGGTGGCTCCGTTTGCTCGCCCAAAACTGCAGCGACGCGGCTCCAATCCTCGAAGAAATACTCCTGGACGAGCGGGATTACTTTGTCGCGCATTGCACCGTCGACGTCATAACGTGTGTTGCAGTCGACAAAAAACGCGTGGCCTATCCTGTGCTCACGATCGATCAAATACTCGATCCGGTCGTTCAACGTTTGCAAGACTTGCATCAGGGGAACGCCCGTCCGAACAGCCGCCTCTTGAAGAAGCGCTGGGTCGGGTTCAACTTCAACGAACCTAAAACGTCGTCGGAGCGCAGTATCAAGAAGTGCAATGGAGCGGTCTGCGGTATTCATTGTTCCAATTATATGGAGATTGTCTGGCACTCCGAATGGCTTTCGAGAATAGGGAAGCAGCACTTCGAGCGCATTCTGCTGACCGAGCCGTTTGTCTGGCTCAATAAGCGTAATCAATTCGCCGAGCACTTTCGAGATATTAGCGCGATTTATCTCATCGATAATCAGGACAAATTGATCGACACTCCCTGTATGGACGGGCTCCTCGGCAGCTAGGAGACGTCGCAGAGCAGCCTTGTTAAGCCGGCTCTCCGTTATCTGGTAGAGGGTTCGCATCGTAAACTTTCCCTCGACGATGGTATCGAGCGGAAGCGGCTCTGCGAGCTTCAGCAGCCAACGAACTGATCTGCGATGATTATAGTGACCATCCTCGCCGCGAACGTATTGATAGTCCCCGGTGACCTCAGCAACGGCGCCAAATGCGCTGTTGCCAAACGACACGATCACGATGTCGCCCTTTTTTCATTTTGGCGCGGAACGGCCAAAGTTGAGTATAGTTACTTGGAGACGTATCTGCGTCTCGATCGCCAGCGCCCGGTCGTAGCTGTTGTTCGCGATGTATTGGCCGCCGAACGCCCGCCGCAGCGCCTGAAAGTCGAATGCGTTCTTGGCGTTGTCGCCGCGGGTCTGTCCTTCGATGCAGTGGAGGTAAGCGAGCCCCAGCGTACCCAGTCTTTCGACCAGAAACCCGTAGGTATGTTGCGGATCGCCATCAAGATTAGTGTCGCCGGCGAAACATGTCAGCGGAGAGAGCCGAACGCCAACACGGTCGGCTCCCCAGATCTCAGCTACCGCGGTGGCGACCTCGATCGGCAGCCGTGTGCGGTTCTCGACCGGGCCGCCGTAGATATCATCACGTCGGTTAGTGCTGTCGCGGATGAATTGGTCGAGCAGATAGCTGTTGGCCATATGAACTTCAACGCCGTCGAAACCAGCGGCCTTAGCCTTACGCGCGGCGTTACGGTAGTCCTCGATCAACCCTGGGATCTCGTCGGTACGCAACGCCCTCGGCATGGAGGGGCGTACCAGGCCGCTCTCGATGAACGTCGTGTCGCCGGCCTGGATCGCGGACGGCGCGACGGGCGCCTGACCGCCTTCCTGCAAGTTGACGTGAGAGATGCGCCCGACGTGCCACAGCTGCAGCACGATGTGGCCGCCGGCGGCGTGGACAGCTTCCGTTACTTTCCGTCACACTTCGGCGTGGCGCTCGGTGTGAATGCCGGGAGTATAGGCGTATCCTCTGCCTTGACGCGTGATCTGCGTGGCTTCGGCGATGATAAGGCCGGCCGACGCGCGCTGGCGATAGTATTCCGCGGCCAGCGGAGTCTGGACACCGTCCATGTCGGCGCGCGAGCGGGTGAGCGGGGCCATGGCGATGCGGTTCGAAACGGGGATAGCGCCGATCTTTCCGGGAGCGAAGAGGTCGGAAGTCGACATTTCCATATCTTTCCGAGGCTGTTCAGGCGCGACGAAAACCTTGCTTGGTGTCTGCGCCGGTTGACTTGACGGCCGCAATCCATCCCACCCGCGTCGATGGAACAATGGCCAATATTGCGATTGGCTGTTGCCGGATTTTGCGTCGCAAAAAGGCCCCAGCACCCGTCGGAGCGGTCCGTCAAGAGCCAGGCTAAAAGCCCCGGATCAAACGTTCACGATAAGCTGATCGTCCCTGTCCGAAGCGGCCGGACGCGAGCAGCACAACAAGGCTTCTCCGTCGGGTACCGCAAAGGACGGTTCGAATGCGTAAGAAACGGAGCCCTGCAGCAAGCGCACGGCGCACGTCCCGCAATTTCCGGACCGACACTCACTGTCCACCGTGATGCCAAGTTCTTCAGCAAGTTCGAGGAGCGTCTCTCTCCCGGGCTTCCATATTGCTTCCCTTTCGGACATTGCAAATCGCACGGTGACGGGCTCGCGGGCGATTTCCGCATTTTCGAAGTCGCTATATCCATCCTTGGCCGCTAGCGACGACGGGCCAAAGGTCTCCATGCCGATTCGGGAAGCTTGCACGCCGAGATCGGATAAAGCGGCGACGACGTCCTTCATGAATCCGCCCGGACCGCAGACGTAGAAATCGCTCTCTTCCAGCGGAAGAACGCTCTTCAGAAGAGGAGCGTCGATCCTCCCCTTGGAATGATAGTGCTCCCCTAGTTTGTCATCCGGGTCAGGCTGGCTATACGCGATGTGGACGCGCACCAGGGAGTGTTTGGAAGCGATTAAGTCGACATCCTCCGAATGAGCATGTTCCCGGCGATTACGCGTGCCGTGAACGAAAAGGACCTTCCGCGGTGCCCCGCCGATGACGCCGTCGTTAATGACAGCGGCACGCAAGATACTCAGCACCGGAGCGATGCCGACACCAGCCGAAAGAAGAACCAGCGGGCGCCTGCTCGTACCATCGAGCACGAACCTGCCTTTCGGCGAATCCACTTCGATTTCGGATCCGACTATGGCGTTCTCGTGCAGCCATGAGGAGCCCTCCCCCTCCCGTTTGACCGACATGGAGTAGTCCCTTCCGTTTGGCGTGTTCGTCAACGAATAGGTCCTGACCAGAGGCGTCTGCCTCCCGCTCGGCCTCAGGCGCAACGTCAGAAACTGTCCTGGACGGTGGGGAAGCACTCCATTGCCGTCCGCAGGTTCGAACGTAAAAGAGCGTATGCTGTCGCTCTGCTGCTTTGCGTCACGTACGCGAAAGGTCCGAGGCCTTCCCTTGAAACGCTCAGCTGCGCGGATCGAAATCGCCGCTTCGATATGTTTGCGCCAGGCTGAAGCCAACTCCTTGATCTCCAGGATGGAAGACAGCAACGCCTCATTCACCTCACGCGAATAGGTCGCGTTTGCCAGATCAAAAATCGACCAGCCATTATGAAGGCGATCCACCAGTTCGACCGACGCGCCTTCGGACAGCCTTCCTGTTTCCAGCACCCGAAAATAGAAGCCGCAGCGCCCGCTTGACACCAATCTGCTCGGCAATGACCCCTCATCGAAGCGCAGCGCCAGTTTGAAGCAAGGTTTGCGGGGTTGCGTGACTTGAAGAACGGCGCCGCCGATGCGGTAGACGTCGCCAATGTGAACGGTGCGCTCGGTAAGTTCGGAAATGGACAGGTTTTCACCCATTGATCCGAGCTGACCGATCCCATCAATGTGCGGATACTCGGCCTGCCAGGCCGCATAATTGCTCGAGGGATAGCCGTAGACCGCCTTGTCTACACCGCCATGATTTACCAGATCCGCCTGAGCATCGCCGGCCAATCCCAGCACGCCGACCTCGACATCCCCTCGCACTATATTCTTGACGAATCCACTGGGCACACCGCGAGGACCGAGCGGAGCGACCTTCCCAGCTCGAACCTCCACGACGTGAGGCCTGATTGTGCTGCTCATTTGATTTGGCTCAAATCTGACAGTCATTGAGCGACCGCAACGGATTGGGCGTCTCGGTCACGTGGTTGCGCTCCGGCAGTTCGAATGCCCAGACACGTTCGGATGGAAGTGATGATCAACTCCGGTTCGATATCCAAGACGATGAATACGAGCACGGACTGACTTCCTTGTTCGCCGGCGAGGTCGAGATGTTGCGGAAAATACAGGATGTGCTGCACGCCGTTGATCAGCACCGCGCCGTCGACGCCTCCGAGATAGAGAAGCCCTTTGATTCTCAATATCGACTGACCATAACGATTCAGCAGAAGTGACAACCACGCCGCTAGTTCGAACCAATTCAGATCAGAGGGAAGATACAGGCTGACGGTCCGCGGCCTGAGCTTGTGGCTATAGGAAATGCCGCTTGTCGCCTCGACACATGAATACGGCGATATTGATTCGCCTGGCTTAGTCGCCGGTCGCGCACTTTGCCGGTTTCCCTCGAGCAATTGAAGCAAACTGGCTTTAGAAGACGCGACTTGGGACGCCGTTGGATGGAGTCGGTCCAACATAGACCTTGTTCCTTCCAATTCGGCCCGTGAAGCGAGATCAGTCTTCGTCAGAAGCAGCACATCGGCGGCAAGTATCTGCCTCACGAAATCGTCTGATTCCGCCTCCCCCTGCTGGCTGTGAATGCAATCGACTGTCGTCAACAGCAATGAGACTTCGATTCGACGCTCGAGGTAGCGGTCCTGCATGATCGTCGCGATCACGGATGCCGGATTGGCCAGGCCGGACAGCTCGATCACGATCAGATTGTCTGATCCCAGACAAGGCTTCTCGCGCAGTACGCTGTACAACGTCTCGCGTATCTCACCATTCGTGACGCAGCACATGCAGCCGTTCGACAGCAGGGAAATCGAGCGAGACGGCGCCCGCAAAATATCGTTGTCGATACCGATGGACGCAGCTTCGTTGACCAGGAGCACAGCACCCGACAGTGCGGGGTCGTTCATGCTTCGGCTCAGAAATGTCGTCTTCCCGCTGCCGAGAAACCCTGCAACGATCACCATGCGCGCGCGACCGCGCGAGCCATTTGATGGTTTATCCATTGGCAGCCCTGAACCGATCGAGATAAGCCGGCGAGAGCACATCCAGGTCCCGACCGGCAATCTTCTCTGCGCTCTGCCACACCTCGGGTATTGTCCCCGCGATCACGGAAGTCCCGTTGTTCGGATTCGACGAGCCAGGTCGACTGCATCCAATCCCGCACTTTGACGCCTAGCGGTGCGGTAAACGAAGAGGCGACTCGTGCTTGAGCCATTCGTGCAGCGGCATAGGGCAGGCTGGCCGATCGACCCGCCGGCCGACGATTGACATCCGACCAATGGCTGACAGTGGAGAATGCACCACACATCCCGCACATCAACAGGATCCAAATGGATGTTTGGTGTCGTAGTCTCGCGCAATCTGCTCCAATGTCTTGAAATGAACTCCCGGATGGCGCCCGATGTGGTCGATCAATCTTTCGAGCATCATGAGGACTTGCGGACGTCCGGAAACATCGGGATGCAGGCAGAAGGTAAACACTGCCTTATCCATCTCCCGATAGACCCAGTCAAACTGCTCCCGCCATAGCTCCTCAATATCCTTCGGATTCATGAAGCCGTGGCTGTTCGGTGATTTCTTGATGAACATCGTTGGCGGAAGGTCATCGAGATACCAACTCACCGGTATTTCAATCAGACGAGAGACCCGCCCTCGTTTGAGCGGATGCATCCATTCGCGGGCTTCGGTGCTGTAATCGATGGCCGTCCAGCTATCCCCGGTCCGCAATCGATAACAATCGAAGTCGCGGTGCATCATGCTGTGATCGTAAATCACCCCTCGTTCGAGCAGGAGCTCAGGGGTGCTCGCGCTCAACTCCCACCAGGGTGCCGCATACCCAATTGGCCGTTTGCCGGATAGACCGACGATCAGATCGATGCACTTATCGAGAACCTCGGCTTCCTGCGTCGGGGTCATGGCCAACGGATTCTCGTGAGTATAGCCATGCAAGGCAATCTCATGGCCCGCCTGCACGACGCTGGCCATCTCGTCCGGACAGGTCTCGATCGAATGTCCCGGGATGAACCACGTCGTTTTTATACCGTACCGAGCGGCGACGGTTTCGCAGCTAGCGCCAGCTCGCGCCGAAGCATGTCCTCTGGGAGCGTAGCTTGTCCCCGTATCGGCGCTGCACCTCCTGCCCGATCAGAGCGTCTTGGCCCGGAAATCCTCGTACTGCGCGCCAAATGTCTCCTTGAGCGTTGGTTCTTCGACGACCAAGACCCAGACGTGGAGGCATACCAGAGGAGGCGCTGGTCGCCGAATAAAAGTGCTTGACCAAAAATGACAGCAGCGACCCCGACGTAAATCGGATTTCGCACGTAGCGATAGAGACCCGTGACCACCAGCTTCTGTGTCGGCGCGATCGGGGCTGGCGTTCCCAGCCCCTGCAGTGCAAACCGCGCGAACGAATCCACGACTCCGGGCACTCCGGCAATGATCAACATAAGTCCGATGGCGCGGGTCACTTCAAAGCCGAAAAAAGCCGGCCGGAACTCCCAATGTGTGGTCCACCATGGGATGAATCCCGCCAGCACCAAGGGCGCGACGACGAAGAATAGAGCAGAGCCCAATACCGCGATCGTTTTCGGCATGGCACCTCCTTCCCGTCCTGTCGCATTGTTAGTGCAGCCATGTCCGGTCAGCGCGTTCAGCGGTTGAATCGCGACGGCCTTGCGAAGGCGTCTCGACCAGGCCCACTGTCCAGCACATCGGGCATCCGCGTAGCGCGACGAGGGCGGCAACGCCCGCGCCCAAGGATATCCAGGGGTGCGCGGTCTGGTGGACGATGGCCCAAGCGGGTAGCGCCGCCGCAGCTGCGCCGCGCATCAGGGGTGCGCCCAGGAAGGCGCTCCCGAACATGCCGACTCCACGAAGGTAATTCATGTGCTCTCTCGTCTGCTGTCCTTTGTGCAGGTATTCGCGCACCAATGTGCGGGCGCGGCGCAGGCGGCTTTTGGCCGCTTCGCGCGTCACGCCGAGCCGCCTGGCGATTTCCCCAATCGTCAGATCTTCGAGATCTCGCAGCAGCAGCACTTCGCGATGCGACGGCGAAAGCGACCCGATCGCATTGACCAAGTCTATGCGTAACTCGTCCGGCGGGACCTTTGCGAGCTCGCGTGACTCTTCCAGGCTGGCGAGTTCCTCGACTCCGCGCATCAGCATCAGCGCCGGCAGCATGCAAAGGCGCGCGATGACGGTCAGCAGCCAGCCGGCGAGTGCGGCTGGACTGCGGATCGTGCCCACGCGCCGGTACACGACGATGAGTGCTTCTTGCACCACATCTTCGATGACCGAGGCGCGGTAGCAAAGGCGCCGGGCATAGCGCCGAATGTCCGGCTGCAGCGCCACCAAGAGCTTGTGTGAGCGCGTGCCGATCGGCCGACTGTGCCGCGAGCAAGGGATCGTCTGATACGCGCGCCAAGGCGGTCATCCCTTCAGTGGCTCGCGCCCGGCGACGGCGCAAGCAGGACAATAGCCGAACACGCCGGTGACCAGCGTCACCACACCCGCACCGCTGAGCAGTAGCCCGAGCGGCGAAACGTGCAGCGCGACCACGCCGCAGATGAGCATCAAGCCCCCGCCGATCAGCCTGGCCGCGCGCTCCCACCCGCCAACGTTCTTCCTATACCATATGGTTCTGTGCTCCGGTTCGTGAAACGCCGCTATGGCGCATTCATCCAGACAAGAGGGCGCAAACCCGGCGCCGGGGTCGCGGCCCAAAAAATAATTTGAGGGGGTGGCAGCTTCGGCAGGCTGGCGTGGGCGTGGGCGTGGGGTGCGGGCCTGGGCCGCTGAGGAACGCCGGCATTGCTGCGCTGCACCAGTCGGTTGATGGCACATCACGTCGGTCTCGGAATTGACCGTGTAGGCCGCTATCGGGGGGTAACCGGACCACCCTGGAAATCGGGAAGACAGCCGCACACGAGGCATACCGCACCAGCCTCGCCTTGGCAGAATGGCTTTGCTGAACAGCTGATCGGATTGATCCGGCGTGAGTGTTTGGACCACGTCATTATTTTGGGCGAGGCGCATCTGCGTCGGGTCCTGCAATCCTACGCCGACTATTACAATAACGTCAGAACGCATCGATCCTTGAAAAAGGATGCGCCGATTTTTCGCCCGGTTCAGCGAACCGGTGCGATCAGTTCACGCCCCGTCCTGGGCGGACTTCATCACCACTACGCCCGAGCTTAAGTTTTCGGTACCCACAGGTGAAGCGCGCCCGCTTCTATTGAAACGGCGATTGTTTTAGGCGGACGAGCTACCTCAGCGCGACACCGATGGATTTGCGCATCTCAAATTCACTCTGTCGGTTGGCCTACTAACGAGAGGGGCAGCTTTGAGGCGCTGCGGCTTGCAGAAAACGCTAAATTAGCCGACATCCTGATAAAGAATTTATGCCTGAAACCGCGACTTGTGCGGTAAAGATCGAACGGCAAACTGCAGCTGTATCCGATCAAAGACGCTCACGAGCGTGCCAAACTGCGGCGTAGGATGTCGGGAAAAAACTCTATAAAGGGATTCGCGCACCACTACCGTTTTGCTGGCGAACTCGGCAATATTCTCTTGTGCACGCAACATCTCCATGTAGACCTTTGAGAGCGAATAGACTTCTCCAGTCCTTAAAGCGCTTGTGAAGCGACGAGCCATTGCGGCGGCTTTCGGATTTCTTTTATTTGCGGACCCCCGTTTGGCTGGCTCGCCGTTCAGCGTCCGCTGCGATACCCCAGCTTGTGTTTCCACAACCAGCTGAAGCCCAAGCGCTCGAAGGACTTTGATCATAGTGGCCAACCTCGGTCCCCGCGAACCCACATGACGGAAATTGCGATAAAAAGTGACCCGATCAATTCCGGCTGCCCACGCAATATCAGTGGGGCCGCTTGACTGAAGCACTGCGGTGTCGATAGCGCGACAAATAAGCTGCAGATCATTCGTCGCGAAAGCTTCATTGAGTGATCGTTCCAGCTTCTTCGAATCAAATTCCAAACTGAACTCCTCCGACAAAAGCGAGGCCCGCACTCACCCGATTCCGCGCTGAAAAGCCTGTTCAAGAAGGTTTACGAAATCAATTTACCAGCTTCGTTTCGAACCTCCCCAGTATATCGGCTTCGCGCCTCTGTGGGACGGCAGCCATCTTGTCTTACCTGTCCAATGCCCTGATTTTACAGGCGCCTAAATCAAGACAGACTGAGCGGCTTGTGAGGTCTATTCGCTGCAAAAAGGCCTCAGAAGTTCCGCTGGGCGCGAAGCTGCAAGTGGACCGTGTCCTGGTCCTTGAACTCGTACCGCGCGGACGGCTTGGGCGCCGCCGGACCAAGAACCGCCGTGCCCTGGAATTTCTGATCGAGGTGCACCCAAAGGACTTCGGCCGAGAAGGTCAGGTCCTTGACCGGGGTCCAGCGGGTGATGACACCAAGCTGCGACAGATTGAAGTCGGGGTTGCAGACATAGTCCGCGCTGACCGCCTTGGCCGGCGTCGTGTAGTTCGCGCACATGAAGGCCTTGGCGGCGCCGTCATAGCGGACGGCCACATACGAGCCGAAGAGGCTCGACGACCAATATGGGTCCCAGTTGTGGTTGAACGCACCGCGAATGCCAAAGGCCTCCGTCAGATGCAGCGAGCCGTCGCCGCCGGCCGCGACCGGCAGATAGACCGCATCGGTCGTCGCACCGAACCCGATGCTCTGATAGGCGCCAAAAGTGCTGGTGCTGCCGAACATCGCAAAGCTCGGCGAGGTTGAAGCCGACGAGATGACGTACTTCGTCGCCCCCTTGGCATAGCTCGCGTCGATCTTGAGGTCGTCGCCGGCGCCGGTCGGGA
>NZ_AXAP01000104.1 GCF_000472865.1 Bradyrhizobium elkanii WSM2783
GCCACCTTGGCTTCCCGCACGATCTTGCCGTTGGCGTCAACCACACACACGCTCGAGCATTCCAATGACACATCGATTCCGGCATAGTGCTCCATGGTCGTCTCTCCGTGATGCTTGGTGCGAGGTCCATCCTCGACTCCGTCACACCATCAATGTGAGGGACGACCGCCCGCCCTCCAAGCAAGCCGCGCGCAGCGCGCCACCCATAGCGCCGTAGCAAGCGCGGCTTGCTTGGAGGGCAGACCGCGGCCCGTTACCCCATCTACGACTCCGCGACAGCACCTACACCGCCACCCGCACGGCCTTTTCGCTCACCATCCGATCGATCGCCGCGTCGTCATAGCCGAGCTCGCGCAACACTTCGCGCGAATGCTCGCCGACGCGGGGTGCCGGTCCGCCAATCGACGCCTGGTTGACTTCGAAACGCGCCGCTGGCTTGGGCTGCCGCACGCGCCCGACCTTGGGCTGCTCGAATTCGGTGATGATGTCGCGCGCCACCACCTGCTCGTTATGGATGATCTCGGCGCGGCGCAGGATCGGCGCGCAGGGAACATCGGCGGCATCGAGCCGCTCCAGCCATTCGGCCGTGGTGTGCTGCGCGATATATTCGGCCATCTTGTTGATGCGCGCCGTCGCATTCACCGATCGCGCGGAAGGCGTCGCAAAGCGCGGATCCTTGGCGAGCTCGGGATCGCCGGTGGCGCGGCAAAAGCCCTGCCATTCGGAATCCGAGATCGTGCCGGCAGTGATGTAGCCGTCGCTGGTCTTGAACACGAGATCCGGCCGGTCATTCGGATCGGCTGCGGTCTCTTCGGCGCCGACCACCGTGTATTGCATCATGCCTTCCGGCCACAGATACGAGATCATCGCATCCAGCATCGCGACCCGGATGTGATCGCCCTGCCCTGTCTTCTCGCGGGCATAGAGCGCGGCCGCCACCGCCTGCGCCGTCATCACCGCCGTGGTCTTGTCGCAGACGATGGTGCGGATCATCTGCGGACGGTTCGTAATGGGCTGCGACTGGATGTCGGCGAATCCAGACAATCCCTGGATGATCGGATCGTACACCCGCTTCTTCACATAGGGACCGGTCTCGCCGACCCCGCTGATCGAGACATAGATCAAGCGCGGATGGCGCTGGCGGAGCTCATCCGCGCCGAGGCCGAGCCGCTCCATGGTGCCGGGCCGAAAATTCTGCACCAGCACGTCGGCCTGCGCGACGAGCTTGGCCAGCACCTCGCGGCCGGCCTCGCTCTTGACGTCGATCGCGAGCGAGCGCTTGCCGCGGTTGGAGGAAATGAACAGCGCCGAGAACTCGCCGGATTTGTCTATGGTGGCGCGGCTGCGGCGGGTGATGTCGCCGCCAACAGGCTCGATCTTGAGAACGTCGGCGCCCTGGTCGGCGAGGAACATGGTCGCGAACGGCCCCGACACCACGCCGGTCAGATCCAATACGCGTACGCCATTGAGAGGGCCCGGCATCACGTTCTCCTTATTTGTTCGGCAATCTCCGGCCGCCGCGACCAGGTGCTCACGCGCTCTTGGCCAACTGCCTGGTCTGCTCGACGATGGATTCCTCGACGTCGCGAAGCTGGTCCTTGCCGAAGAACATCTCCTTGCCGACGAAGAAGGTCGGCGAACCGAACGCGCCGCGGTTGACCGCGTCTGCCGTCAGGTCGATCAGCCGCTTCTTGACGTCGTCCTGCTGCGCCCGTGCGATCAGCCTGTCGGCGTCCAGGCCGGAAGATTTGAGCGCGGCGCGAACCACTTCGACGTCATCCATCTTCTTCGGCTCCTCCCACATGTGATGGAAGGCCGCACGGAAATAGGGCTCGAATACGCCTTCGAATTGCGCAGCGACCGCGCCACGCATCAGCATCAGGGTGATGACCGGGAAGAACGGGTTCGATCGATAGGTCGTGATGTTGTGGCGGCGGATGAAGCGCTCGGTCTCCAGCGCCATGTATTCCGGCTTGTTCTTGATGCCGCGCAGTGAATCCGCCGGCGACATGTTGCCGGTCGCCTTGAAAATTCCGCCGAGCAGGACCGGCACATAGTCGAACTTCACGCCGGTGCGCTGTTCGATCGAGGGAATCACGAGTTCCGCCAGATAGGCGTTCGGGCTGCCGAAATCGAAATGGAATTCAACCTTCAAGGGATTTCCCACCGGCCTCTCCTCGCGGGCATCCGTTATTCTCCGCCTGCCACGCGTAGGCGATCTGCAGCCATGCCCTGGCTAGTCCCCGTCATACAGTTCCAAAAATGAACTGTCAATTCTCGAGACCGTCCAATATGCTGCTGCGACCGAAGCTCGAAGCATTGTGCAGCGGAGCCGGCCTCTCAGGGAGCGCCCCTCATGATCACGACCCTCGACCACACCAGCGTCCTGGTTCACGATCTCGACACCGGCATTGCCGCTTATCGCGAGGTGCTCGCGAGGGAGCCGGCGTTTCGCGCCAGAACTGATGGCGTCGAAAGCGCGTTCTTCGTTTTGGACAACGCCACCTTTCGGGTCGCGGCACCCAACGGCGAAGGCGCGTTCGGTGCGCGCGCCCGCGCCGTCCTTGCCGAGAGCGGCGAAGGCCTGTGGTGTCTGGACTTTGCGGTCGACGACATCGAAAAGAGTTATCGGCGATTGAAACATATCTCGCTGCAGCCGGACGATGTCGCCGACATTACCTGGAGCGATCTTGCGACCGACACGATGCTCTCCTGGAAGCGGAACGGCTTGCCGGCCGAACAATCACATGGCGTACCGATCCGCTTCAGCAAGCTTCTATCCGAAGCGGCCCGCTCCACAGCGACAGCGCCGGCTACGGTTCGCAGGATGGACCTGGTGGTGGTTGCGACCGACGAGCCGGAGCGCGCGATAGCGCTCTACGGCGCGCGTCTCGGGTTAGAGCTGATCTTCGACCGCGCCGACGCAAAGAGCAAAAGCCGATTGATGCAATTTGCCTGCGGCGACATGCTGATCGAAGTTGTCCACCGTCCGGCCGAGGGCGACGCGCGCAAGGCGGACCGCCTCTGGGGCATCGCCTGGTCGGTCGACGATGCCGACGCCGCCCGCGAGCGGCTGCTGCGCGCCGGCCGCAACGTGTCCGATGTCAAGGCCGGTGCCAAGCCGGGAACGCGGGTGTTCACCCTCCGCGACGGCACGTGCAACGTCCCCACCCTGTTCGTGCAGCATCTTTCGTAAGAGCCGTAGGCCAGAGCCTTCCAGCGCTCACGTCATTTCAACACTTCGCAAACCGTCTGTTGTTCGATGCCCGCCGGCCTCGGATATCGCGCCGAGACGTTGTTCCACCATGCATCGAGCGTATCGCGGTCGCAGCGGAGGCGGACGCTCATGCCGTCGGCGAACTTGATCCAATGGGCAAAGCGGTGACTGGGCACCGCGATCACGACCGGGATATCCGCGCTCAGCGCACGCTCGACCAGATAGCAAAGGCCCTTGCCCTCGCATTCCTGCCGGCCGAAGCGGTTGACGATCAGCACGTCCGCGCCGCGATCGATCGCCGCCGCGATCCGCTGGCCCGCATCGAGCAACTGGCCGACGTCGAGCCGGCAGCCGGCCGAGCAACTGCCGAGGTCCTGGAATAGCTGCAGCTCTTCGCCGGTATGGACCAGCATGGCGGACAGGCCGGCATCGAGGCAGTGATGGCCGAGCTGCACAATCCCGACCGCGCGATATCCGGCTCTGTTCAGGCTGGCGGCGAAATCGCGCAGAATCTCGTCGGGATCCTGATGCTGCTCATACACGAGCGCAGCAAGATCGCATTGGGAGTTGAACATGGCGGGCCTCATCTCCATTTGCGACGGGCCCCCGGTCCGGGCTCCGTTATATCCGTCACTATATCACGTCTCGGCGGTTTCCGGCCATACCCGTGACGCGGCGCGGCAGGGTCAAAAAAGACGGGCTGGACGCCCGGGATCGCATCGATATATCCTTATGGATATAACGAATATTTGTTCGGAGCCTATCATGCAGATCGACACCCAGGCCCTGACGACGTGCGAAGTCGCCGCTGATGGCGCCGTTTCGCTTGGCTTCGTCGATTCCGCCGGTAATCCCGCGACCCTGCGGCTTTCGCTCAACCAGGTCGGCACGCTCGTGATGACCCTGCCGGGATTGCTCGACAAGGCGCTGCAGCGCCGCTACGGCGACGGCAGCCTCCGCTACGCTTATCCGCTGGATTCCTGGATGGTCGAGCAATCGAGCGATCCGAGCGTGCGCATGGTGACGCTGCGGACGGTGGATGGGTTCAGCGTCTGCTTCTCGGTTCTGCGCGAGCAGCAGAACTCCTTGGGAGAGGCGATCGCGGCCGAACCGCAGCACGGCGCGACGCTGCGCGCGAACTGACGGCGGCATCACGCCTTGCGGGCGATATCGGTCTGCAAGGCCGCCAGTTCCTTGCGCACCGCGCTCGCTGCATCGCGCTCGATCTTGCGATAGCGCGCGACCAGGGAGAGGCCGAACGGCGTCAACATTGCGCCGCCGCCATTCTTGCCGCCGGTCTGCCGCTCGACTGCCGGATGCCGGCAGATCCGGTTGATCTCGTCGACCAGGTCCCACGCCCGCTTGTAGGACATCTCCATGGCGCGGCCGGCGGCCGAAATCGACCCGCAATCGCGGATATGCTCAAGCAACTGGATCTTGCCGGGCCCGATCCGCTCGTCGCTATCGAGATCGATGCGAACGCTCAAATGTGGAAGCGATTTGGCGCCCAGTTTTGACATGCAGAATCCGTTGGTTGCGTCTGCCCCCTAGAATGCCATTGAAGCTTTTCACGGACAAGATGAGCGCCGGCCGATAGCGCCACGATTGACGTCAGCCGGCGCCGTCTCTTCTAAGGCGCGAGGAGATGAGGATGAATCATCATCGCGCTTTAGGTTGTTGTTTGAGCGTGATCTTTTCGAAAAACCGCTTCACACTTTTCCGGATCACACCCTAGACTTGAGCAAGTCGCTCAACTGTTACTTTGGAACGGGCGTGATCGCGAATGGACCGGGATCTTTCCCCTTGTTGGGACCGATGAGGTAGGACAGCTTGCCCTCGGCGATCCATCCGGTGTTGCCGACCTGGGTTACCGAAACGGGCTCGGCAAGACCGTCCTTGATGACATCGACCTTGGCCTCATCGCCCGTCACCGTGACCTTGTCGAGCCGGCCCGCGCCTTCGACCAGCAGGAAGTCGCCGCCGAACGCGCGCATGGCATCCGCGTGATCCAGCGGACGGGACGGCTTCAACTCGGTGATCTCCCCCGCCTTGCCGTCCTTGACCGCGATCTTGAACAGTTTGGCGGGAATAAAGGTCGTGACGTAGAGATGGCCGTCCGATCCGACCGCGATGCCGTCGAGCCCAACCCCATCCTTGGCCGGCGCCAGCAGCGGATCGGTCGCCCACACGTCGAGCGCCGTGCCGCCCGGCTTCAGGCTGTAGATATACGGCGCGAAGGAGTCGGTGACGTAAGCGGTTCCGTCACCGCCGATCGCGATGTCGTTGCAAAGCGATTTCGGCTCCTTGAGCTGAAAGCTCGCCTTCAGGGCGCCGGTGGCGAGATCGAAGGTTTTCAGCCAGGCGCCCTTGGCCTCGCTGGGACCGGCAACGCCCGAACCGCTTAGGTCGTTGGAACAGACGAACAAGGTACGGCTCTTTCATCGGCGAGCACGCCGAGCACCGAACGGCTGCCGTCGGCGCCGGGCGAGATGAACTGCTCGGTTTTTCCGCCCGGTGCGGCCTTTATGACGCCGCCCAGGTTGAAGCTTCCGATATAGAGCGTGCCGTCGCTGGTGGCGGTTACGCTCTCCGGATGGCTCTTGTCGGGGACGCCGATCGGCGTCTCGGCACGCGCCGTGCCGAGCATGAGCAATATCAACCCGGCCGCGCCGAGCGCCCATACATTACGGTTCTTGAGCAAGTCTCCCTGTCGCAGCGAGCACAGGGCAACGCTGTCATTCTGTTTCATGTTTTGGTTCCTGATGGACGTGGGGTGGACGAGGCAATGCCCCGAACGAACGATCATCGGTCGACGATCGTTCACTGCGCGTCCTGCAGGACCGGAACTCCGTAGCTCTTCCGGCCCGGCTGTTCGCCCTCGATGTATAGCGCAACATACAACGATGCGAAAGCCGCCGCTGTCGTACGGATCGCCTCGGCGATCTCGCTTTATCGCGCTTCAGACGTCATTTGCGAATGAGAGCCTCGATGCCCGCCTGGCAGACGACGGCGTCCTGCACGCCTGCTCCTCCGCTGCATCCAATGGCGCCGATGACCTTGCCTTCGCTGATGATTGGCATGCCACCCGGCGAAGCGACCAGCGTTGGATCGAGCGTCATCACGTAGGGATGGCCGGTCTCCGTCAGATCGAACATGCCCTTGGTGTCGCGCCGAAAGCGCGCGGCGGTGCGCGCCTTGTTCTGGGCGATGGTTGGCGATGCCAACATGGTATCGTCCATTTTCACGAAATAGGTCAGGTCGCCCGAGGGCGATACGACCGCGATGGCCATCTTCCACCCCCGCTTGGATGATTCCGCAAACGCGGCTTCCACCGCTTGTCGGGCAAGATCGAGCGAGATCGGCGTCCCATAGGGAATGTCGGCGGGCATCTTCTCGGGCACGCCGGGCGGGAGCGGCTGCTGTGCCGATGCCGCTCCTGCGGTGAGCGCCGCCACACAGGCGATGATCCAAGTTGCAAAACCATGACGGAAGCCGAAAGGAACAAAAGCAAACAGCCGTAACGCCAGGAAACGCAAATAAATCATGATAAAACCCCAGTTGTGGCCGCAAGATCAAAGCACAACTTGAGGCTGATCCTCAAGTTTCCGAACGATTTGTCCTGCCGCCGGCGATCCGGGCGCGTCCTTTCAACGCCGATATCGTGATGCTAGTTTCGACCGCGGCAGGGAGCACCTGCTTCCTGCTTCATTCCGGACAGGAGGACGACATGCCTGAGAGCGTCTACAAGGTCATCGAACTGATCGGCACCAGCAACGAATCCTGGGAAAAGGCCGCGGCCAACGCGGTCAGCCAAGCGGCAAAATCGCTCCGAGATCTTCGCGTCGCAGAGGTTGTCAAACTCGATCTGCAACTGGACGCCAAGGGGCAAGTCGAGGCCTACCGCGCCAAGCTCAACGTATCCTTCAAGTTCGAGGGCTCCTGACGTTTTCGCAACCTCGCCCCGCTCGCGGGGCGAGGTTGAACTCGATCGCGGTCCGCTTCCAGCTGATCTCGATTCGAAATTTCGGAGTATCCAGTATCCCGCTCTTTTCGCTCAAGAAATCCGCTGCGCCAATTTGATGGTTTTCAACCGATAGCGATAACCATTTGATTACCGTGCACTGCAAACGAGCTGCGCCTCCACCATTTGGGTAACGATCGGTGACGTATAAGGCGCCGATCTCATCTCGGCCCGGCGTCATGCTTCTCGAC
Source organism: Bradyrhizobium elkanii WSM2783 (assembly GCF_000472865.1). GTDB lineage: Bacteria > Pseudomonadota > Alphaproteobacteria > Rhizobiales > Xanthobacteraceae > Bradyrhizobium > Bradyrhizobium elkanii_A. The sequence continues at coordinate 7,430 of NZ_AXAP01000104.1, forward strand.
CAGTTTTCGATCCTCGTCGCCATCGGCTTCTCGGGCGCCTCCCTTGGACTGACGCTCTGCATGATGTGGGTCGTCGGAAAATCCGAGACCCACCTGCTAAGCTGGTCGATCGGCCTTGCCTTTATCGTCGCCGGAGTGGCGTTCTTTGGCACTGTCATTCAAAGATACGACGCCAATCTGCTGCTCGTGTCCTTCGTGCTGCTGATGTGCGGCTTCGGACTGCTCTACGCGGGCTCGGCCAGATTCTGCTCAAGTCGGTTCAATTGGTTCACCGTATTCGCCGTGGTCGGCCTTGGCATTCTGTCCACATCGGCCACATTCGCGTTTGGCTATTCCGGCACCGGGACGATCGCTGCAAATGTCGTGATCGGCATGCTGCTGCTTATGACCGCTTTCCAGTACTGGACAGGGCGCGCCGAATCCCCGCTCCTGATGTCCGCCAATGCGACGCTCTATCTGATCGCCTCAGCATCGTTCGTCGCGTGTGGCTATGCCCTCGCCGAGCAAGGCCAGTTCGTCCTGACCGCTCGTCCATCCAATTGGGCCGAAGACATCAATTCCATCGTCGTGATCGCGGGCTTGACCGGCATCGGCACATTATCGCTCACCCTCAATCAGGCGCGGATCGCGAATCGGCATAAGTCGGAAGCCATGACGGACGCCTTGACCGGACTCTTGAATCGCCGCGCGCTGTTTGACGGTCCGCCGGCTCAGGTCCCGGTTGGCACCGCCGTCGTCGCCATGGATCTGGACCACTTCAAGACCATCAACGATCGGTTCGGACACGATTCCGGCGACCGGACGTTGAAGGCCTTTGCCGAAATCATCACCGCAAATATCCGTTCAGACGATCTGGCCGCGCGAATAGGCGGCGAAGAATTCTGCATCGTGATGCTGAACTCGAGTCCAAGGGCCTCGGCAGCCGTTGCCGAGCGCATCAGAGCGCAGATCGAGGCGATGTCCGTCCCTACTCCTTTGGGCCCCATCCAGACGACCGTAAGCGGTGGAATTGCCTACGCCACCGGATCCGAAACGATCCAGTCGCTACTGATCCGCGCCGACGAAGCCCTCTATGAAGCGAAGACCTCCGGCCGCAATCGCGTGAAACTCTCGGAGTTCGGGTTGGCTGCTTAGGCGCCACCATCGCGGGCTCATACTCAAATAATGAGCGGACGCTTGAGGCAAACTCAACCTCATCGGCACGCGCCGGAATTCGTGATCGTACGACCGCGCTGACCTCGCGCGTGATTGAAACGATGTGACAGAGTATTCCTTTAATCGGTCGATCGCTTCTCCATCTCCACAGAGAATCCTGTAGGCTCTTCGTATTCGATGGAGAAATTGAGTGAGCAAGCCTGGACTTCTCCCGGCGGCACTGATCGCCGCAGCCATGTTCGCAACTCCCGCTCTGGCTCGCGAACATCATGTGAGCTCCCGGCACCTCACAGAGAACGCCGACAGAAATGCCACGATCGGCGCGGGTCATGATGACTGGCGCCCCTGCTACGGCAACCTTGCTGGCGATTTGCATCGTGAACTCTGCGGTTACGAGGGCTGCGATATGTGGGGACAATGGGGCGGCTACTACGGGCCCATGGTTCACGTGCCTTGATGTGTTCGGCGTACGGGATAGATCGCCGCGCCGTAAGCTCGGCGCAAGAATTATTTCCTGAATACCTGCTTTGACGGGGCGTCGAACCTGGCTACGGACCGATCCATCTGCCAGAGCTCCACATCGTGGCTGTCGACAAGACGCTCGGCGGATTTGATGGCTGAATCATCATCGACACAATCGATCCGAACCACTCCAATCGACCGACCGTGCAGTCCAACAATGTATGCATGATAGACCGTCATCCTGACCTCCAGGCAGCGCGAACGCCGCGCGGGTGAATTTTGCCGGCCGACGCCCAAAGCGGACAATCATCTTCTGTCCTTATCGCCAAGACGGGACCGAACGGCTGCCCGGAAGGTGAATGGCAAGGCGTGTAAATTCCATGGGGGCTGCTTTGTCCTCTTATAAAGGCCGCATAGTGCCGTCCGGCTCAGATCGGCCTTCCTGACCACGGGTCAGATCATACGCGCGACGATCGGAATCCTTCGCAGCAGGATGGTCGCGCCCCAACTGACGAAGAGCGTGCCGAGGAAGACGATCGCGAATTTGGCAAACACCGGCAGCGGCGGATCATAGACGAGATACTGCAGCCAGATCAGCGGAACGAAATGCACGAGATAGATGCCGTAGGCCGAAGGCTGCATCGCATCGAGGAACCGAAACCGTGATTGCGCAAAGTGCAGGAACAGCGCGGGCACCGTGAAAGTCATTGCCGCGTTGAACATCGCAAAGGCCAGTCCATAGGCTATCTGCCACCATAGCGGCGGCGAACGGAAATCCGGCAGCACGCTGTGATGGACATAGACCAGGAGCAGGATGACGCCATAGAATGCGAGCGCACACTTGAGCCATAGCATCCCGCGCTTCGCCACCTCGCCGCTTTCCGCCAGCAGCCCGCCTCTCAGGCTGATGGCACCGACCGCGACGCCGGTGAAGAAGTAGCCGGTGTACAGCAGGATGCGGCTGGTCTGGATCGGCAGCGGATAGTGGCCGGGCACGAACCACGCGGAATCGCCGAACTCCAGGTGCAGCGGCAGATAGACGACGATCGAGAAGATAAGGAACGCAGCGAAGGCCACCATCGGCCGCTGACGAAAGCCATCGACCAATCGCCCGAGCGCCGGGATCGCGCCGGGGGCCGCGGCCCAAAGCAACGCGGCGATCGCGTCCAGCGCAAGCAGCACCCACAGGAACCAGGCCGATCCCGATGACCACGGGCCGACGGTGACCATATGCCAATAGAACTGCGGGAAACTGAGCTCCGTTACATGGTAGCGGTAATAAGCGATCGGCATCAGCACGAAGATCGATACCAGATACGGAATACCCAGCCGCCAGGCACGGCTACCGAGGAAGTTCGCCGGCCCCCTCCGCGCCAGGCTGTCGTGAACGAACAGGCCCGAGATGAAGAACATGCAGGCCATGAAGAAACTGTCGTTGAACAGCGCGATCAGGTCGAAGCCGATCCATCGCATCCGGTCGCCGCCGATACCGAAATAGGTGTAGTTGATTACGCCGTGATACAGCACCACCAGGAAGGTGATGAAGGTGCGCGCACGGTCGAGCGGAACGATGCGTGTCCCGGTCGTCCCGGCCAGCTCGGTGGCATGGGATTTCTTGAGCATCGGCCCCTGCGTGTCGCAATGACGCTGCGTCGCTGCCGCAGCATATCACGGCAGCGACGCAACCATACACCGTCGGCCAAGGGAATCCGATCAGCTATGGCGGCGTAAGCCGTTCACGCCCGTTTGAATCGGCTGCTCAGCCCGCAAAATTTTTCTGAATCGCACGATCGAGTGTTTCATTGCCAAGAAAGCGCTTGCGCAATTCCCGCTTCAGCAATTTGCCGCTCGGGTTCTTCGGCAGGCTGTCCACGAAGATCACGCGCTTCGGCACCTTGAAATGCGCCATCTGGCTGGCGCAATGTCTGATGACGGTCTCCTCATCCAGCGTGTCGCCGCTCTTGACCACAACGATCGCGGTCACCGCCTCGATCCAGCGCGGGTCCGGCAGGCCAACCACCGCGACTTCGGAGACCGCAGGCAGCCGATAGACCATCTCCTCGACCTCCCGGCTTGCGACATTCTCGCCGCCGGTCTTGATCATGTCCTTGACGCGGTCGACGACGGTGACGTGCCCCTCGGCATCGACGGTCGCCAGGTCGCCGCTGTGGAACCAGCCCCCGGCAAAGGCCGCCTCCGTCTTGGCCGGATCATTGTAGTAGCCGGACAACAGATGCGGCGAGCGGTGGACGATCTCGCCGACCTCGCCCACCTTGACGTCCCGCATCTCGGCATTCACCACGCGCGTCTCGACATTGAGCGCGGGCTTGCCTGCCGATCCCGCCTTGGGCAACTGATCCTCGGGCTTCAGCACGGTCGCGAGCGGCGCGATCTCGGTCTGGCCGTAGAAATTCCAGAACTTCACGCCGGGCAAACGCCGCTGCAGTTCGAGCAGCACCTCCACCGGCATGATGGACGCGCCGTAATAGCCCTTTTGCAGACTCGAGAGATCGGTCTTGTCGAAGGCCGGCGAGCGCAGCATCGCAATCCAGATCGTCGGCGGCGCAAAGAAGGCGTTGATCCTGTGGGCCGCGATCAGCGAGAGGATGTGATCCGGCACAGGCTTGCCGGTGATCACGTTGGTCGCGCCGAGATAGATGCCAGGCCCGAGGAAGACGTCGAGCTGTGCGCAATGATAGAGCGGCAGCGCGTGCAGGATAGTGTCCTCCGCCGCCATGCCGCCATCGATGATGCAGCTCACATATTGCCACATCACCGCTTCATGGGTGAGGACGGCGCCCTTGGGCAGCGACTCCGTACCACTGGTATAGATGATCTGCGCGATGTCGCGGCTGTCGACGGAAGCCTCGAGCGGCGAGGCGCCGGCCGCAAGCAGGTCCGCAAAGGTCGTGACGTCCTTCGGCGGCTCCGTGGCATCCTCGCCCGGGAGCCAGATCAGTTGCTCGACCTTCGTGCCCTTGGCGGTCGCAGCGCGGCCGGCCTCGACGAGATCAGGGCCGACGGCGAGCAGCCTCGCGCCGGAATTGGCGAGGATGAAATTGATCTCGTCCGGGTTCAGCATGAAATTGATCGGCACCAGGATCGCGCCGATCTTGGCGAGCGCAAAGCGCAGCGCCGCAAAGGCATGCGAGTTGCGTGACAGAACCGCGACGCGATCGCCCTTCGTCACCCCGAGCCCGCCGAGGCCACGGCTCAGGCGATTGCAGATCGCATCCATCTCCGCATAGGTCCATCTCACGTCGCCGCAGATCAGCGCCGTCTTGTCGGGATAGCGCCGGGCCGAGCGGCGCAGCAGGTCGCCGATGCTTTGCTCGCGCGCCTTCTGGATCGTCGTGGCGATGTCCGCGGTCATTTTTCCCTCCCTGAACGTCCGCTGTTTGTTTGTGGTTCGGACGATGCGTTTTCGGTTCTATTTGCGCCGAACCGCCTGTGCATGCTCCATGTACATATGTTCGACCGAGCGGTCGAGCGAAGCGATCCGCTCGAAGCCGCGGCGCCAGTCCTGCAGGTGACGCCGGGTCCACTGCACGCCTGCCGCCTTGTCGCGCCGCCGGATCGCCTCGAGCAGATGGCGATGCGCCTCGACCAGGCGCGTGGCGCCCTGCGCGCCATGGCTCACGATCATCTCGGTGGTCGGAAAGAACAATTGCGCGGCTGGCTCGCGCGCGAGCTGCAGCACGCGGTTGTGCGAGGCTTTTGCCACCAGCACGTGGAAATCGGCGTCGCATTCGGCAAGCGCCGCGGGATCGGCGATCACCTGCTCGCTCCGCGCCAGGTTGTCGGCGAGTTCGGCGATGTCCTCCTCGGTAGCCCGTTCGACCGCGCATTCCGTGCTCGCGATCTCGAGCGTCATCGACACCTCGAACAATTCGCGGAAGGTGACCTCGTGGAGCACCAATGCGCGGCTGAGGCGCGTCGCGAGCTTGTTGTAGCGCGGCAGGCAGGCCTGCAGGCGGCGGCTGGAATCGCGCCACAGCAGACCGCCTTCCTCCAGCACCCGGATGCCCTCGCGCACCGTCGAGCGGTTGACGCCAAATTGCCGCACCAGCTCAAGCTCGGTCCCGATCGGGTCTCCCGGCTTGATCCGGCCGCTGACGATCTCGCGTTCGATCGCGTCCGCCACCTTCTGGTAGGCGGGCGCGACGTCGATCCGTCGAAACAGCGGCGAAGCGGGCAAAGGTGGCCTCAATGTTGGTTGTCCGACAAAGTAGTCCGGCCGCGACGATGCGTCAATTCGGCCGCGCGGGCTCCTTATCGACAGCCGATTGACTTCCCCGGAACCCAAATCTACTTTGTCCGACAAACTGATAAAAACACGGAGGAGACCCCATGAAGCCCATCGCAAGGATGGTGTCGACGGCTTGCCTGTTGTCGGCGCTATTGATCGCATCAGCGTCCGCTCAGCAGCCAGCCGCGACGCCGCTGAAGATCGGCGTGCTCACCGATTTCTCGTCGGTCTATTCCGACATCGGCGGCGCCGGAAATGTCGAAGCGACCAAGATGGCGATCGATGAATTCGGCGGCACCATGTTCGGCAAACCGATCGAGATCGTCTCCGCCGACGTGCTGAACAAGCCTGACATCGCGGCTACCATGGCGCGCAAATGGTGGGAGAACGAAGGCGTCGACATGATCATCGATTTGCCGACCTCCGCCACCGCGCTCGCGGTGATGGAATTGTCCAAGCAGCACGAAAAGATCATGATCGTCACGGACGCCGCGAGCTCCGATATCACCGGCAAATCCTGCGGCCCCTACGTCGCGCACTGGACCTACGACACCTATTCCAACGCCCACACGGTCGGCAGCGCCATCGTCAAGAATGGCGGCGATAGCTGGTTCTTCATCACCGCGGACTATCTGTTCGGCCACTCGATCGAGCGCGACACCGGCGATGTCGTGAAGTCCGCCGGCGGCAAGGTGCTCGGCAGCGTCAAGCATCCGCTCAACACGCCGGATTTTTCCTCCTTCCTGCTGCAGGCACAGGCCTCCAAGGCCAAGATCATCGGCCTCGCCAATGGCGGCGGCGACACCATCAACACGATCAAGCAGGCCGGCGAATTCGGCATCGTCGCCGGCGGCCAGAATCTCGCAGCGATCGTGATGTTCATCTCTGATGTGCACAGCCTCGGGCTGAAGCTCGCGCAAGGCCTGATCGTCACCGAGGCCTATTACTGGGATCTCAACGACAGGACCCGCGCCTTCGGCAAGCGCTTCTTCGAGCGCATGAAGCGGATGCCGACGATGAATCAGGCCGCCACCTACAGCGCCACTCTGCATTACCTCAAAGCCGTGCAGGCCGCGGGCACCAAAGAAACAAAGCCCGTGATGGCCAAGATGCGCGAGATGCCGGTGCGCGACGCCTTCACCGACAACGGCGTGCTGCGCGCCGACGGCCGCATGGTGCACAGCATGTTCCTGTTCGAGGTAAAGAAGCCCGAGGAATCCAAAGCGCCTTGGGACTATTACAAAGTGCTGGCCGAGGTGCCCGGCGACCAGGCATTCCGCCCGCTGAAGGACGGCGGTTGCCCGCTGGTGAAGTGAATGGATTTAGTTACGCGGCTTCCCTTCTCCCCTTGTGGGAGAAGGTGGCGCGCATGAAATGCGCGACGGATAAGGGGTTCTCTCCGCGGGCGACAGCGCAAGTGGAGAGGACCCCTCACCCAAGCGAGCTCGCTGCAGACACGTGAGCGGCCCTCTCCCACAAGGGGCGAGGGCACATCAACTAGCATCGCGCCCGTGTCTCCGACATTGCAACGAAGTCGTAGGGTGGGCAAAGGCGCCCTTCGCGCCGTGCCCACCATCAAGCACTCCGCAAGGAATGGTGGGCACGCTACGCTTTGCCCACCCTACAACGCCTGGCTCACGCCTTGCCGTAGTCGTAAAAGCCCTTGCCAGTCTTGCGGCCGAGATAGCCGGCGTCGACCATCTCCTTGAGCAGCGGTGCGGCGCGATATTTCGGATCGTTGAAGCCCTTGTAGAACACGTCCATCACCGAGAGCATGGTGTCGAGCCCGATCAGGTCGGCCAGCGCCAGCGGGCCGATCGGGTGGTTGCAGCCGAGCTTCATGCCGGCATCGATCTCCTCGGCGGTGGCGATGCCTTCCTGCAGCGCGAAGATCGCCTCGTTGATCATCGGACACAGGATGCGGTTGACCGCGAAGCCCGGGCTGTTCTTGGCTGTGATCGCGACCTTGCCGACGCGCTTTGCAAATGCTTCCGCTTTGGCCAGCGTATCGTCCGAGGTCTGCAGGCCGCGGATCAGTTCGAGCAGCGCCATCACCGGCACCGGATTGAAGAAGTGCATGCCGATGAAACGGTCGGGCCGGTCGGTCGCGGTGGCAAGCTTGGTGATCGAGATCGAAGACGTGTTGGTGGCGATCACCGCCCGCGGGTTCAGCGTCGCGCTGAGATCCTTCAGGATCTTGAGCTTCAATTCCTCGTTCTCGGTCGCCGCCTCGATCACGAGGTCGCAGGCGGCAAGCTTGGCCTTGTCGGTGGTCGCATTGATGCGCCCGAGCGCGGCGTTCTTGTCGGCCTCGGTCATCTTCTCCTTCTTGACCAGGCGGTCCAGGCTGCTGCCGACCGTCGCCAGCCCGCGCTGCACGGCCGCGTCCGAGATATCGACCATCACCACCTGAAGCCCGGCGGCCGCGCTGACCTGGGCGATGCCGTTGCCCATAGTGCCCGCCCCGATGATGCCAACGGTTTCGATCATTGCTCGTATCCTTCTCGTAAAACGCGCAAGGCCTCGCGCCCGCGCACACAGACGGTTGCGGCGACCAGCCGGCCGCCGCCGATGCCCATGGTTAGCAGGGCCTCGCGTCCAAGGATACGGTGCAGTTTGGCGTGCCGGCGCCGGTTCGATCGGGGAGACGAAGCGTTCCCGCTCAGCAGCAGCAGGGCCCGCGGAGCTGGAGTTCGGTCTGGTCGGGCTTCGTCTCGAGCGAGTCGATCGTATAGGTATTGGCGCAATATTCGCGATGATGCAGGGCGGCGGTTCCGGCCTCGAGCTCGCTTTGGCAGCGGGATTTCTCGATGCAGAGCGCGCACACCCGCCTCATGTCGTGCAGCACGCCCGGCTCTTGGCGCTTGATGGCAACCTCATCGATCCCCAGCGCCTTCAGCATCTTCGGCAATTCGTCGGCACCATGACGCCCCCGGGCAACCAGCGTCTCGAGCTGGGCCGGCGAGATGCGGAGATCGTGCGCCACGGAACAGGCTTCGGCCGGGCTGAGGCCGCGGATTTCGCCGATGTCACGGAACCTTTCGAGGAAGCCCGAGAGCTTGCCGATCAGCCTGGCCGCAATCGATTCCGTCTGTGTTGCCGATGCCATGTTACCCTCCCGTAGTTCTGAGCAGGTTGACTATCGGCCCATGCAAAGCGACCGTCATTGCGCCAGATCAAACGCCACGATGCGCGGCCGATGGCCCCGAGGTGGTTGGCGTCTCGTCATCGTCGGAGATCGCCCGCCAGGCGGCGCCTTCGAGATCGTCATACTGGCCGTTCTTCAGCGACCACAGGAATCCGAGCAATCCAAACAGGCCAAGCAGCAGCGCCAGCGGCACCAGGAACGCGATCACTTCCATCACACCTGCTCCTGCCGCACCCGACGTCCGCGCAGCGCGTTCAACATCACCAGGATCGAAGAGCCCGACATCGCCGCGGCCGCGATCAGCGGCGTCACGAAGCCCAGGATCGCGATCGGCACGGCGAGGACATTGTAGCCGACGGCGAGATAGAGGTTCTGCCGCATCAGCCGCAGCGCTTTGCGCGAATAGTCGATGGCGGCGATCACCGGCGCCAAGGGCTTGCCGAGGAAGACGAGATCGGCGGTCGCCTGGCTCAGATGCGCGGCCGAGATCGGCGACATCGAGACGTGCGCGGCCGCAAGCGATGGCGCATCGTTCAAGCCGTCGCCGACCATCATCACCTTGACGCCCTGCCGCTTCAATTGCTCGATGCGCGCGATCTTGTCCGATGGCATCACGCCGGCGCGCCACTCGGGAATGCCAAGCGTCTCGGCCGCCGCCCGCACCGCCGGCTCGCGATCTCCCGACAATATCTCGACCGCGATGCCGCGCCGCTGCAGCGCCGCGACGGTTTCGCGTGCATCCGGTCGCAGACCCTGGCGGACCGCGAACACGTAGGGCTGTTCGCCGCGGGCAAAGGCGACTACGGAGGCCTCGGGATCGCGGCGCAGGACCTGCTCGGCGAGGTCCTCGGCGTTGCAGAAGGAGGGACGGCCGAGCCTCACCTCTTCGCCGCCGAAGCTGCCGCGCACCCCCTGCCCCGGCTCTTCCGTGACGCCGGGCAGCGGCGATTTCGCACCGGCCGCGCGCGCCAGCGCCGCGGCGACCGGATGGTGGCTTGCCAGCGCGAGCCGGCCTGCCAGTTCGAACACATCGGCCGGCACGGCGGCGGAATTCACCACATCCAGTTCGGGCAAGGTCAGCGTTCCCGTCTTGTCGAAGATGACGTGGTCGACCTCGGCGACGCGCTCGATGGCGTCGCCCGAATTGATCAGCACGCCGGCGCGGAACATCGCGCCCGCCGCGATCGTCTGCACCGTGGGGATCGCCAGCCCCAGCGCGCACGGACAGGTGATGATGAGCACCGCGATCGCGGTGATGACGGAATCGTGCAAGCTCGCGCCGGCGATCAGCCAGCCGATCATGGTCAAGAGCGCGGTTGCATGCACCGCCGGCGCATAGAGCCGCGACGCGCGGTCAGCGAGCTGCACATAGCGCGAGCGCGCCTGCACGGCGTGGTCGAGCAATCGCTGGATCTCCGCCAGCAGCGTGCCTTCCGCCGCCGCCGACACGCGGATGCGCAGCGCGCCCGAGATGTTAAGCGAACCGGCATAGACCGCGCTGCCCGCCTCGACCGCCGCATGCCGCGTCTCGCCGGTGATCAGGCTCTGGTCGATCTCCGACCGGCCCTCGATCACGCTGCCGTCGACCGCGCAGCGCTCGCCTGGCCGCAGCAGCACGGTATCGCCGGCCCGGATCGCCGCCGCCGGCACCACCGAAATCTCGTCCGGTCCGATGAACTTCGTCGCAGTCTCGGCCTTGAGCGCGGCGAGATTGCCGGCGACCGCGCGGGTGCGCCGCCGCATGTTCTGGTCGAGATAGCGTCCCACCAGGAGGAAGGTGAGCAGCATGATAGCCGCATCGAAATATGCGTGGTCGGCATGTCCGATAGTCTCGACGATGGACATGCCGAGCGCCAGGATCACGCCGATGCTGATCGGCACGTCCATGTTGACATTGCCCGCGCGCAGCGCGTTGAGCGCCGAGCGGAAGAAGGGCTGGCCGGCATAGGCGGCCGCCGGCAGTGCGATCAGCGCCGACATCCAGTGGAAGAAATCCCGCTGCTCCGGCAGCATGTCGCTGACATTGCCGGACCACACCGGAATCGACAGCATCATCACGTTCATGGTCGCGAACGCCGCAACTCCGAGGCAGCGTAGCAGGAAGCGCGAGTTCTCGACCTCGGCGGCTTCAGCGCTCACCGTCTCGAACGGATAGGCCTTGTAGCCGAGTTCGGCGAGCCGATCGATGAAGTTGCCGGGGTCGAGCGCGCCCTCCTTCCACTCCAGCGCCACGCGGCGGTCAGTGAGATTCACGCGCGCCAAGGTCACATCGGGAATCGCCGAAAGCCCGCGCTCGATCTTCGACATGCAGCCGGCGCAATTGACGCCCTCGACCGCGAGATCAATATGCGCCAATCCCGAGCCGAGATGTTTGACATAGTGCGAAAAGTCCCGTGTCGCCTGCATCACGCCCTCTTAGTTCAGCACCACGCGGTTCCTCGAGAGGAACACGCGCCGGCCAGCGGCTTCGCTTTCGAGCACCAGTTCCCATTGTCCGGGACCGATCGCGCTGCCCTTGCCGAGGTAGCGACCGCCGCCAGCTTCCGACAGCTCGATCGCCTGGTCGGCGCGCCGGTCGGTCGGTCGCTCCAGGCGCGAGGTGAACTGCAATCCGATGAGCGGCCTGCCATTGCCATCACGCGCTTCGACTTCGAGCGCTGTGCCGCCACCGGCATCGCGCGCCAGATGCGCGTCGACCTTCCAGTTGCGGGCGTCCTGCTCGCGCGCGGCGACGATCTCTTTCTCATAGGCGAGGCTCGCCGCGTAGGCGCTGTCGACGTCGGTGCCGGGCAGCGTCAAGGTCGCCAGCTTGATCATGGTGACGTTCACGCCGATCACAACGCCGAAGAATGCGACCAGCATGACGAGCACCTTGCGGCCGGTCAGCGGTTTCTCCGATCCGTATTCCCTATTCATGGCGGCCCTGCTTCTTCCCGTTATGGCGCGACGAAATTGTCGGTGGCGGACGCGACTTCGCCGAGACCGATGTCGGTGACGCGGAATTTCACCGGGATCGACTTCTCGGGGTTCCGGTCGGACGGCGCAGTGACCAGCACGCGCAGCTCGGTGGTGCCGTCGCGCCCAAGCACGATCATGGGACGATCGGGCGTGATCGAATCGCTGCCGACGACATGGAACTTGGCATCCTGCGGGCCGTCGATGTCGATCGCCACCACACGGTCGAAACCACGCTTGTTGAGGAAGCGGACCGTATAGGCATTGCGGATCGAGCCGTCGCTGAGCTTCACCGCGACCGGATTGCGGTCGTGCAGCACGTTGATGTCGAGTAGCGAACGCGTCGCGAGCGCATAGAGCATGATGCCGCCGACGAGTGCGATCAGCGCGGTGTAGATGATGGTGCGCGGCCGAACGATGCGATAGATCGGCGCTTTGCCCTCGATCCGGCGCTGGATGTTGATGTCGTTGTCGTAGCCGATCAGCCGCGTCGGCCGGTTGATCTTCTTCATCACATTGTCGCAGGCGTCGATGCACAACCCGCACTGGATGCAGTCGAGCTGCGGCCCGTTGCGGATATCGATGCCGACCGGACAGACGGCGACGCACTGATAGCAGTCGACGCAGTCGCCGGCGTGCTGGCCGAGCGCGCGCAGGTCGTTCGCCTTCTTCACCGACATGCGCTTTTCGCCGCGGTCGTAGCGATAGGTGACGTTGAGCGCCCATTCGTCCGTCAGCGCCGCCTGGATGCGCGGCCACGGGCACATATAGACGCAGACCTGCTCCCGCATGAAGCCGGCGAGCAGATAGGTCGTCGCGGTCAGGATCGCGATCCAGATATAGGCGATCGCCGGCGCCTGGAAGGTGACGAGCTCTTTGACGAGCGTCGGCGCGTCGGTGAAATAGAGCACCCAGGCGCCGCCGGTCCACCAGGCGATCATCAGCCAGATCGAATGCTTGAGCACGAGCTCGGAGATGCGTTCCAGCGTCCAGCGATGCGCGGATGCATCCTTCTTCATCCGCTCGCGCCGGTCACCCTCGACCAGGCGCTCGACCGCGTAGAACAGGTCGGTCCAGACCGTCTGCGGGCAGAGATAGCCGCACCAGATGCGGCCGCCGACGGAGTTCATCAGAAACAGCGTGATCGCGGCGAGAATCAAGAGGCCGGTGAAGTAATAGACTTCTTGCGGCCACAGCTCGATGAAAAAGAAATAGAAGCGGCTGTTCGGCAGGTCGATCAGCACCGCCTGATCGGGCGCGGCGAGGCCACGATTCCAGCGCACAAACGGCAAGAAATAATAGATGCCGAGGCAGAACGCCATCAGGCCCCATTTGATCCGACGGAAGGTCCCGGAGACCTTCTGCGGGTAGACCTTCTTGCGCGCCGCATAAAGCGGCCCGACGTCTTCGACCTGGTCAGGGTCTATCTGGACGATCTTGTTCATGGGCCGGGATTCTTCTGGCATCGTGGGAGGAGAGGCTAACCCCTCCTCCCGTGCCTTAGTTGATCCAGCGCAAACAGGCGGTCTATTCGCCGGTTATCTACCGCCGCCCAGCGTATGCACGTAGACCGCAAGCGCCTTGATGGTGGACGGATCGAGCCGGCCGACCCAGGCTGGCATCACGCCGGAACGGCCGTTGGTGATGGTCTCGATCACGGTGGCCTCGTCCGAGCCGTAGAGCCAGATCTTGTCGGTGAGATCTGGCGCACCGAGTTCCTGGTTGCCTTTGCCGTTCTCGCCGTGACAGGTCGAGCAATTATCGGCAAACAGCTTGGCGCCGACCGCGGCATTGTAGCCCGGGCTCGTCGGCAGGCCCGAGAGCGAACGGACATAATTGGCGACCGTGACGATCTCGTCTTTCTTCAGGATGCCATCCTTGCCGAAGGCGAGCATCGCGCCCTCATGCGCCTTGGCGTTGCCGGAGCGCGCGCCAAACTGGATGGTCTGCTGGATCTGCTCGAGCGAGCCGCCCCACAGCCAGTCGTCGTCGTTCAGGTTAGGAAAACCCTTGGCCCCGGCGCCGCCCGAGCCATGGCACGGCGCGCAATTGTCACCGAAGGCCGCCTTGCCGCGGGCGCGCGCGAGCGCCAGCAGTGCCGGATCCTTCTCGATATCCTCCAGCGACGCCGCGCCGAGCGCGACCATCTTGTCGCCGCGGATCTTCTCGAGGTTGGCCAGTTCGACGCCGACATCGGCGCGCGACGAATAGTTGATCAGCCCGTTGGTGTGGCTCCACAACAGCGGCCAGGCTGGGTACACTACCCAGTAGCCGATCGCCCAGATGATGGTGGCGTAGAAGGTCAACACCCACCAGCGCGGCAACGGCGTGTTGAGTTCCTTGATGCCGTCCCACTGGTGACCGGTCGTGGTCTTGCCGGAGACTTGATCGAGTTCGGTTTCAGCCATGGTCTCTCACTCCTCCCGCAACGGTATCCGCGATGCCTCATCGAAGGCGGCCTGGTTGCGGGGCCAGAGCGCATAGATCACGATCGCGACGAACAGGCCGACGAAGATCGGCGTCCACACGCTCGTCACGAGATTCGACGCCAGATTGTGAACTGTCAGAATTGCTTTCATCGTCCGGCCTCTCAGCGAAGATTGGCTTTTTCGTTGTAGAGCTTGAAGTCGACCAGCGTGCCGAGCATCTGCAAGTACGCGACCAGCGCGTCCATCTCGCTCGGTGCTCCGCCCTTGCCGTCGAAATTGCGGATCACAGCCTTCGGATAGCGTTTGGTGAGAGCATCGGTGCCGGCATTGTCAGGATCAGCCTGCGCCTTCAGGTCGGCGACTGCGTTGGCTATCTGCTCGTCGGTGTAGGGCACGCCGACCGCGCGGTTGGTCCTGAGGTGATCGGCAATCGTCTCGGGATCGAGCTCGGTCTTTGCAAGGAAAGGATAGCCCGGCATCACCGACTGCGGCACGATCGCGCGCGGATTGGTCAGGTGGGTGACGTGCCACTCGTCCGAATATTTGGCGCCGACCCGCGCCAAGTCAGGCCCAGTACGCTTCGAGCCCCACTGGAACGGATGGTCGTACATGCTCTCGGCGGCGAGCGAGAAGTGGCCGTAGCGCTCGACCTCGTCGCGGAGCGGCCGGATCATCTGCGAGTGGCAGAGATAGCAGCCTTCGCGAACATAGATGTTGCGGCCGGCGAGCTCGAGCGGGGTATACGGCCTGACGCCGTCGACCACCTCGATCGTGCTCTTGAGGTAGAACAGCGGCGTGATCTCGACCAGGCCGCCGATCGCGATCACGACCAGAATGCCCGCGATCAGGATGATCGAGTTCTTTTCGAAGATTTGGTGGCGGGTCCAGAAGGACATCTTGAGCTCCTTATTCCGCCGGCTGCAGCGCGAGCGGCGTGGTGACTTCCACCTCGCCGACGCGCACCGTCATCCAGAGGTTATAGGCCATGATCAGCGAGCCGATCAGGAACAGCGCGCCGCCGGCGGCGCGGATGATGTAGAAAGGATGCATCGCTTCCACGGTCTCGATGAAGGAATATTCGAGGAAGCCGAGCGAGGTGTAGGCGCGCCACATCAGGCCCTGCAGGATTCCCGAGACCCACATCGCGGAGATGTAGAGCACGATGCCAATGGTCGAGATCCAGAAGTGCCAGTTGACGAGCTTCAGGCTGTACAGTTGCTTGCGGCCCCACAGCCACGGCACCAGGCAATACAGCGCACCGAAGGAGACGAATCCGACCCAGCCCAGCGCACCGGAGTGAACGTGGCCGATGGTCCAGTCGGTGTAGTGGCTCAGCGAGTTCACCACCTTGATCGACATCATCGGGCCTTCGAAGGTCGACATGCCGTAGAACGCGACCGAGACCACCAGCATGCGCAGCACCGGATCGGTGCGCAGCTTGTCCCACGCGCCCGACAGCGTCATCAGACCGTTGATCATGCCGCCCCAGGACGGCATCCAGAGCATGATCGAGAACGTCATGCCGAGCGTCTGCGCCCAATCCGGCAGCGCCGTATAGTGCAGATGGTGCGGCCCGGCCCAGATATAGAGGAAGATCAACGCCCAGAAGTGGATGATCGACAACCGATAGGAATAGATCGGCCGCTCCGCCCGCTTCGGGATGAAGTAGTACATGATGGCGAGGAAGCCCGCGGTCAGGAAGAAGCCGACCGCGTTATGGCCGTACCACCACTGGAACATCGCATCCTGCACGCCGCCCCAGGCGACGTAGGACTTCGAGCCGAACACCGACACCGGAAGCGCCGGGTTGTTGCCGAGGTGAAGGACGGCGATGGTGACGATGAAGGCGAGATAGAACCAGTTGGCGACGAAGATATGCGGCTCCTTGCGCTTGATCACCGTCACCAGGAACACGAGCAGATAGACGACCCAGACGATCGTCAGCCACAGGTCGGAGTACCACTCCGGCTCGGCATATTCCTTGGACTGCGTCACGCCCAGCAGATAACCGGTGCCTGCGACCAGGATGAAGAAGTTGTAGCCGAGCACCACGAACCATGGCGCAAGATCGCCGGCGAGTCGCGCCCGGCAGGTCCTCTGCACGACGTAGAATGAAGTCGCGATCAGCACGTTGCCGCCAAAGGCGAAGATCACCGCCGAGGTGTGCAATGGACGAAGCCGGCCAAAGCTGGTCCAGGGCAGATCGAAATTGAGCCAGGGCCAGGCGAGCTGGCAGGCGATCAGGAGTCCGACGGTAAATCCGGCAATGCCCCAGAACATCGCCATGAACGAGGCGAACTTGATCGGACCGAGATTGTAGTTCGGCTTACCGTTGATCTCCTGCGGCGGCAGCTCCGCTGGGCGATCGAAATAGCGGTTAAGGATCGCGAAGGCGGCAGCGCCGCTGGCCACCGCGGCGAGCGAAGCATGGAAGGCAAACGGCGCATCTAGCGCCTTGGCCGCGGCGAAGGCGCAGAGGAAGGCCGCCACCGTGAAGAATAGCGTCAACCCGGCTTCGCCGTGGGTCATCCATTTCGTGGATTGAACTTGCTGCATGTTTGATTCTCTTTGCAGGGGCCTTGCCCCATCAGCCCAGCTTTGGCCGCCGCGTCCTTGATCGAGATCAACCGACGGCTACCGATCAGAAAGGACGATGCTTGCGCACTTCCGGCGCCGGCTGCCGCGCCCCCGGTGCATGAACACTCGCCCAAGCGAGCACTCCGGCAAAAACCACGAAAACTGAAACGACGGCTGCGGAAATCAAAATCGAGTCGACGGGCATAGCGACCTCCATTGAAGCTCGCTCGAATATCGTCGCTCGCGGGGAACAGTCTTTGACTTCGATCAAAAATGTGAGAGCACGCGCGCCACCATCACCACTCGTCATGCCCGGGCTCGACCCGGGCATCCACGTTCTTCAAGTCCGCTGTGAGATAAGGCGTGGGTGGCCGGGACAAGCCCGGCCATGACGCAGCACGCTAGGCCGCTGACAGCGCCTCGGCGCGCGCCGCATCGAGCAGGCTGATGCCGCCCGTAAGAATACGGATGATGCCGTCGCGCTCGAGCTTGGTGAAGGTGCGGCTCACCGTTTCGATGGTGAGTCCCAGGTAATCGGCGATATCGAGCCGGCCCATCGGCAACGGCAGCACTTCCCCGGCATGCCCGATTTCGGCGAGCCGATCGCGCCAGCCGATCAGGAAGCTCGCAACCTTCTCTTCGGCGGAACGGCGTCCGAGCAGAACCATATGCTCCTGCGCCCGGATCAATTCGCGGCCCGCCAGTTCGTTGATACGGCGCAGGAAGCGAGGCCGGTTCTCGGCGAATCGCGAGAAGCTGGCTCTGGAGAACTGGCAAAGCGATACCGCGCCTACCGCATCGGCGGAGAACTCATACTGCAGCGAGCCGGCAAGTCCGAGGAAATCGCCGGGCAAGACAAAGCCGATAATCTGCCGGCGGCCATCCGGCAACAGCTTATAGAGACGCAGGACACCTTCAAGCACGCTGAAGAACGACGTCGCCATGGTCGCCTGCGCAAACACCGTCGTCCCGGGTTCGCACTGGACATGGCGCGACAGGTTCGCCAGCTCCCATACCTCGGTCTTGTCGAGCGCGGCGCAGATCGCAAAGCCACGTACCGCGCAATCGGTACAGGTTTGCCGATGAGAACCTTCCAAGAGAGAAACCTTCACGCGCCGCTCCGAATGACCGCCGCCGGGCGTCCTTATGCCGACCGGCGGAGTCAGCGCAGTGTACCGTCCACACCGCCGGGGTGTTGATGCAGATCAATCGCCCCCACCATTGCAAAGCTAATTTCAAAACCGTCGCTCCGTCCAACGCGGAGCTTTTTGATAGATGGAGCCGTAATGCTGCAGTCCGCCGCACGCCAGGTTTTCATTGCGATCGTGCTGACGACATCGGCGCTTGCCGCTTCACCGTCCGAGCAGCGCGGCCGGACGTTCGCGCTCAACAATTGTGCCCGCTGCCACTCCATCGACAAGGTCACCAAAAGCCCGCTCAAGGTCGCGCCGCCCTTCCGCACCCTGCACAAGCGTTATCCCGTCGAGAGTCTCGCGGAGGCGTTCGCGGAAGGCATCCAGACCGGACATCCGACGATGCCGGAGTTTCGGCTTGACCCGGACCAGATCCACGACCTGCTGGCCTACCTGAGGACGCTGGAATAGCGCGACGGCGCCCCGCCGCGAGAGTTGACGCAAATCAACCACGGCATGGCGAGCGCCGATAACAGTTCTTCATGATGCAACAGGGATGAACGAGATGTTCAACACGACCCATCTGAACGACGAACTGCAAGCCCTGAAGATCGATGTGTCGCGCCTCTTCAACACGACAGGTGAAGGCATACGCGACACCGCAAGCGCGAGCGCCGACGCCTTCAGCACGCGCATCAAGGAAGCGCTGGAGGAACTGAGCGAGGTCCTGAGCGGCGAAGACACTCAGGTCCGCCAGTTGATTTCGGAACGGCCGATCACCTCGCTCGCCTCCGCCTTTGCGCTGGGCGTGGTCGTCGGCTTCGCAATGCGGAGGTAGCAAAGTGAACACCGAAAATATCGTCAGACAGCTACGCGTACTCTGGCGCACCGACAGGATCATCGCCGATATCCGCCTGCGCCACCTCCTGATCGGCCTTGGCCTGCGGGCCTTCGCGGGCCTGATTGCGGCATTCGGTCTTCTGATGTTCGAACTGTCCGCGTATTTCGCACTGGTCCAGGTCTGGAGCTCGGTCTCGGCCGCGGCGATCCTAGGCGCCGCCAACTTCGCCATCGCGGCGATCCTGTTTGCCCTCGCGCTCCGGCCGCCGTCAGGCCGCGAGCTCGACCTCGCCAGCGAGATCCACGGCGCTTCCGTCGAGGCGCTGCAGGTCGAGGCACGCGCGATGCAGTCGCAAGTCTCCGGACTAATGCGCAATCCCCTGAACGGAATCCTGCCGGTGCTCGTGCCGCTGATCGGCATCATCATCAACAGCCTGAAGAAACCCGCAGCCGGGCACGCCGCGAAGGACCACGCCTGACGCCGCACACCTCGCCGATCGAGCCGAGTAGAGCAAGATGACAACCGCACCCCAAAAGCCGATCCTCAACACCTCCCTGCCGCCGCAGTTTCGCAAGATCCGCCTCGAGCTCGCGCGCGAGCCTGATCATCCCGAAGGCGATGCCGGCGCCGGCTACGTGATGGTCGCGCCGCTCGACGACGACTACAGGATCGACCAGAAGCTGTGGCGGGCCAACCGCGAGGCGTGCCGGGTGGTCCGGCTCCGACCCGACGAGGAATACATCCTCGGCCATCTCGTCCACCACCAGGGCGGCGGCTGGGTCCTGCACTATGACGGCGCACCCGGCACACCTGATGAGATCGGCTTCCACTTCAAGGACGAGCACTTCGTCGCGGGCGAATACGTCTCGATCGGCGAAGGCGACAAGATGCACACCTATCGCGTCACGATGGTGTCGCGGCTTTGATCACTCCGTAGCCCGGGTGAAGGTCCAGCGTAACCCGGGACTGCTCGCGATCGCCAAAGCAGATGCCCCGGGTTACGCGTTCCGCTCCACCCGGGCTAAGAGCTAGCCACGCGTTCACTCCACCTCTCCCGCTTGCGGGGGAGGTCGGCGCGTAGCGCCGGGTGGGGGCTCTCTCCCCACGACCAGTCTCATCGTGGCGACACCCTCACCCCAGCCCTCTCCCGCAAGCGGGCAGGGCTGTCCGGGGAATGAATCGCTATGTCGCAGTGCATGCTCGGCAAAACCGAGGCAAATCGGTCTTTTCTGGTTGTCGAGACACAGAAGGCCGAGCATGCGATTTCGCGGTAGCATTTTTGGGAAGCTCCTTGAACCGATCAGTCGACGGCGGTTTCAGACAGTTGTGGATGGTCTGGACGGGGATGGCTACGACAAGTCCTTCAAGAGCTGGGATC
>NZ_AXAP01000105.1 GCF_000472865.1 Bradyrhizobium elkanii WSM2783
CGCAAGTTCCTCGGCACCAACGACAATGCTATCCGCCTGCAGGTGCTCGCTGCGATGATTGCCTACCTGTTGTTGCGCATCGCCGCGCGCGCCAACTGCGTCAAGATGCTCCCTCTCAGGCTGGCCGAACTGATCCGCCAGTTTCTGTTCACCCGTCGATCCCTGGCCGCGATCAACGAGCCGCCACCTATCAATCCCAGTAAGCCCAAATCGCGAACTTCCCCGAACCAATTGGCATTTTGCTATGGCTGATTTTCCCCGGACAGCCCTGCGCGAAGAGCGGGGAGAGGGAGATAGAGAGACCGTTACGCTTTCCCGCCAGACTCTTTGCGGGTCTGATTCACCTGCATCTTGGCGTAGGTCATCATCAACCCGCTCTCGTTCGAGAGCGTGACAAGCTTGAAGCCCATGTTGATCGCACGCACCGCGCCTTCGGCGCCGCTGCAGTGGATCCCGGGGTTGAGGCCGCGCTTTCCGCACTCCTTGATGATCTTCTCGTAGATCTTGAGGATCTCCGGCTCGTCGCGGTCGAGCTTCGGCACTAGGCCATAGGAGAAGCCGAGATCGGACGGACCGATATAGACACCGTCGATGCCCTCGACGTCGAGGATCGCTTCCATGTTCTCGACCGCGGTCCTGGTTTCCATCATCGGCAGCAACACGATCTCATCGTTCGCGGTCTGCTGATAGGTGCCGGCCGAGCCGTACATGCCGGAGCGGATCGGGCCGTTCGAGCGCGTGCCCTTCGGCGGATACTTGGCATAAGAGACGAGGTTCTTCGCTTCCTGCGGCGTGTTGATCATCGGGCAGATCACGCCGTAAGCGCCGCCGTCGAGCACCTTGCCGATGATGCCGGGCTCGTTCCAGGGTACGCGCACCATCGGCGTCACCGGATGGCCGTTCATGGCCTGGAAGCATTGCACCATCGACAGATAATCCTGCACACCGTGCTGCATGTCGACGGTGACGCTGTCGAAACCGCACTGCGCGATCACTTCGGCCGAAAAGCCCGACGGGATCGCCAGCCATGCGTTGACAACGGCTTTGCCCGACGCCCAGATTTGCTTGACCTTGTTATTCGCCACTTTGCCTTCCTTCCGTTTTCGATCTCGGCCGTCATTGCGAGGAGCACTAGCGATGAAGCAATCCATGCTTCAGCACGCGGCGCTATGGATTGCTTCC
Source organism: Bradyrhizobium elkanii WSM2783 (assembly GCF_000472865.1). GTDB lineage: Bacteria > Pseudomonadota > Alphaproteobacteria > Rhizobiales > Xanthobacteraceae > Bradyrhizobium > Bradyrhizobium elkanii_A. The sequence continues at coordinate 1,183 of NZ_AXAP01000105.1, forward strand.
GCCTTCGCTCACAATGGCGGAATCACGCCGTTGCCCGCTGGATGCTGACTTCGCTGACGCCGACTTCGCGCGCGGTGTTCACTATCGCCGCCCAGGTGTCGTCAGGCAAGGGGATGCCGTTCCTGGTGCGCTCGGCGCGGGTTTTTCTTTCGGGGTCGCCGGGGATCAGCACCTTGTCGGTGCCGGCGATCGGCTTGGTCTCGCGAATGAAGTCCACATAGCGCGAGATTTCGCCGTCGAAGAAATTGGCGGGATCGACCACCTTGGGATCGACGTAGAATGCCAGCATGCCATTGGCAAAACGCCGGTTCGGCGCGGTCGCTCCCGTTCCGGTCAGTGCGCCGCCGAGCAGTTCGCAGATGAACGCCAGACCAGAGCCCTTGTGCTCGCCGAAGGCACGGATCGCGCCCGTGCCCTTGGTGTGATCGCGCGGCCCGTCCGGGGTGTAGGGCCCGTACAACACATGCGGATCCTCGCTCAAGGTTCCGTCGGAATCGACCAGCGCGCCAACAGGCAGTTTCTTGCCGCCGCGGCTCGCGACAAGGACCTTGCCCTCGGCGACAACGGAGGTGGCGAAATCGAGCACGATCGGATCCTGGCCTTCGCGCGGAATACCGACGCAATAGGGCGCAGTCGACAGCCGCTTCTCGACGCCGCCGAACGGCGCGACCAGCAGCGAGCCCGCGGCATTGACGAAATGCACCGACACCAGCCCTTCGGCGGCGGCCATCTCGGCCCAATCGCCGACGCGGCCGATATGGCCGGCATTGCGCAGCGCAACTGCAGCGAGCCCGGCCTTCTTGCACTTTTCGATGCCGATCTTGACGGCGACCGGCGTAACGGTCTGCCCGTAACCGAACTTGCCGTCGACGACGGCCAGCGAGGGCGTATCGACCACGACCTCGGCGGTCTGGTTCGGAACCACCGAGCCCATCTTCTTCCAGCGGATGTAGACGGGCACGCGGATCACGCCGTGGCTGTCGTGCCCGGTGAGATTGGCGGTGGTCAGATATGTTGCAATGCGACGGGCTTCTTCGGGCGAGGATTCGGCGTGGGAAAAGACTTCAGCAACGAAATTGATGAGATTATCGACCTTGATCGTCACCATGGATATGTCACTCGCTCCTTGGTTTGGAGCATGATCCTTCCGGGACACCGGCTCCTCCGGATCATGCTTCTTATGCGCTGGCCTTGGCGTGACCGCCGAGATAGGCCGCAGCGACGGCCTCGTTGCCCCACAATTCATCGGGCTTGCCGCCAAGCACAATCCGCCCCGTTTCCAGGACGAAGCCGTGATCGGCGACGGAAAGTCCCATGCGCGCATTTTGCTCAACAAGCAAGACCGTGGTGTCTTTCCTGATCTGCGAAATGATGCGGAACACCGCCTGCACGATGACGGGCGCAAGTCCCAGCGATGGCTCGTCCAGCAACAGCAGCCGCGGCTTCGCCATTAACCCGCGGGCGACGGCAACCATCTGCAATTGACCGCCGGACAGCGTCCAGCCCAGCGCGTCGGCGAAGGCGCGGATATCCGGGAACAGGTCAAACATCGCATCCGCCTCGCGCGAGATCTGCGCCGACGAAGCCTTTCGGTTCGACGCGCCGAGCATGATGTTTTCCTTGACCGTGAGGCCCGGGAACACCCGCCTGCCCTCCGGCACATGCGAGATGCCGAGCCGGACGATCGCTTCCGGCCCGAGGCCGGCGATCGATTGTCCATCGAACAGGATTTCGCCGGACGTGGGCTTGGCGAGCCCCGAGATCGCGCGGAGCGTGGTGGATTTGCCGGCGCCGTTGGCGCCGAGCAAGGTCACCACCTGCCCTGCCTCGACGGCGATGGTGACGCCGCGCAGCGCTTCGATTTCGCCGTAGCGGACCACGAGATTGCGGATTTCCAGCAGCGGCATCATTCGCTCCCGAGATAGGCGGAGACGACATCGGGATGGCGCAGCACCGCCATGGATTCGCCGTCCGCGATGCGGCGACCGAAATTGAGCACGGTGATGTGCTGGGCGGCTTCGGAGACGAGCGTCATATCGTGATCGATGATCAGGATGGTCAGGCCTTGCGCTGCGATGCGCTTGAGCAGTTCATGCAATTCGAGCTTCTCGGTCGAGTTCAGCCCTGCAGCCGGCTCGTCCAGCAAGAGCAGCGTCGGATTGGCAGCGAGCGCGCGCGCAATCTCGATCAGGCGCTGGTGGCCGTAGGAGAAGCTCGAGATCAGCTCGTTGGCGCGGTTGCCAAGGCCGACGAAGTTCAGCGCCTCCATCGCCCGTTCGGTCAGTGCGTCCTCGCCCTTCCCGATCATGGTGTTGCCGGGCCGCTCGGCGCCGATCTCGACATTCTCGAGCGCCGTCATCGAACGGAACAGGCGGATGTTCTGGAACGTGCGCCCGAGGCCCGCAGCCGTGCGCTGGTGCGGCGGCATGTGGGTGATGTCGGTGCCGTCGAGCACGATCTTGCCCGAGGTCGCCTCGTAGAGGCCGGACAGCACGTTGAGCGTCGTGGTCTTGCCGGAGCCGTTCGGCCCGATCAGCGCGTGGACGCCGCCGCGCCTCACCGCGATGTCGACGCCGTCGACCGCTTTCAGGCCGCCGAAATGTTTCGAAAGTCCGGTGACCTCCAGCACGTACTCGCCGCCGACGGTCGCGGGCTTCAACTGCAGCGCGGCCGCCACAGGCGGCGCCTTGGTGTGCGCACGCCAGCGGTTGAAGGCATCGGCGACGAAGCCCCAGATGCCGTCAGGCATGAAGCGGATGATCAGGATCACGAACAGGCCGTAAATAGCCAGGTAGAGCCCGGGCACGCTCTTGAGGAAGCGCAGCCATTCCGGGATCAGGATCAACAGCCCGGTGCCGATCGCCGAGCCGATCGGCGAAGCGACGCCGCCGAGCAGCGACATCGTCAGGAACACGATCGATTCCGCAAAGGAGAATTGATCGGGGCTGACATAGGCGAAGCCACCGGCAAACAGGCCGCCCGCCAGGCCGCCGAGCAGCGCACAAAGCGCGAAGGCATAGATCTTGGTGCGGAACACGTCGATGCCGTTGACGCCGGCCGCGAGTTCGTTGTCGCGCACCGCCCGCATCGCGCGGCCGAGCTTGGTATCGGAGAGATGCCAGACCAGATAGCCGACGATCGCGAGCATGGCGACGCAGAAAGCGAGATAGCTCTGCGACGTCTGGAACAGCTCGGGACGACGGATATTGGGGACGCCGTCAGGCCCGCGCGTCAGCCAGATCGCGTTGATCATCACAAGCGTGACGATCTGCTGGAACGAGATCGTCACCATCGCGAGGTAATGCCCGCCGAGCCGCAAGGTCGACATGCCCAGGAACGCGCCGGCAAGCAGCGCGATCGCGCAGCCGCCGACGAGGCAGAGCCAGAAGCTGAGATGCAGGTCGGTCGTTCCAATGCCGACCGCATAGGCGCCGAGCCCGAAGAACGCCGCCTGCGCCAGATTGATCTGGCCGCACAGCCCGAGCACGACCGACAGGCCGAACACCGCGATTGAGAACGTCGTCGCCTGCAGCAGGATGTTGAGGATGTAGCCGTCGAACCGCAAGCCTGCGGCAAGCGCCACCAGGATCGCCGCACCGATGAAATACGGCAAATGGCGGATCACAAGCGGTTTCGAGCGGACGGCGGGTGCCGGGATCGGCACGTTGTCGCTGGGGGCGCTCATGCTTTCTCCGCCACGCGTTCGCCGAAGATGCCCTGCGGCCGGAAGATCAGGAAGGCGACCAGGACCAGGAAGGCAAAACCATCCTTGTAGGGAACCGAGATGTACGCCGCGCCAAAGGTCTCGATGACGCCGAGCGCGAGCCCGCCGATAATGGCGCCGGCGACATCGCCGAAGCCGCCGATAATGGTGGCCGCAAACGCCTTCAGGGCGATCGTCGAGCCCATCTGGATCGAGACGAACAGCACCGGCGCAACGAGAATGCCGGCCAGACCGCCGAGCACGGCGGAATAGATGAAGGTGATCATGATCATGGTGGAGACGGAAATGCCAAGCAGCGAGGCCATTTCCTTGTCCTGCGAGGTCGCCTGCAGCTTCTTGCCGAGCAGCGTCTTCTCGAAGAACCAGTAATTGAAGAACACGAGCGCGATCGTCACCGCGATGATCAACAGATACTGGCTATCGAGATAAACAGGACCAAGCTGGATGCCGGGCGTATCGAACCAGCCCTGCAGCACCTGCGGCTGCGGGCCGTAGATCGCCAGCACCGAATTCGACAGCAGGATCGAGGCGCCGATCGTGGCGATGATGACAGGCAGGAACGTGCGGTGGCGCAGCGGATAATAAACGCCGAGATTGAAGATCACGCCGAGCAGCGCCATCCCGCCGAGCGCGATCAGGAATGACAGCCAGTAGGGCCAGCCGAGATCGACAGCGAACACCACCATCAGATAGGCGGCAACCATGGAGAATTCGCCTTGGGCGAAATTCACCACATTGGTGGCGCGGAAGATCAGCACGAAACCGAGCGCGACCAGCGCGTAAACGGCCCCGATGCCGATGCCGGTAAACAGCAGTTGAAGGACGAGATCCATGACAAGCTTCGGTTAGGAGGAACCCAAAGAATTCGCCGAAAGGTTTTCGGCCTCTCCGTGGAGAACGAAGAGGCCGAAAACGTGGTCAATCGTTGAATTCAATGTGCTTGTCGAAAACGATATTGCCCTTGTCGTTTTTCACGATGTTGTAGCCGTGGAGCCCGTCGCCGTTCTGGTCGAAATTATACTCTCCTTCGGCGCCGGGGAATTTCTTGATCGACAGGATCGCCTCGCGGATTTTTGCAGGCTCGGTCGAGCCGGCCTTGTTGATCGCCGCCGCCAGCACGGTGACCGCGTCATAGGGCCAGGAGCTCTGGTTATCCGGTGCGACCTTGACCGCATCACGATAGAGCTTGCCGAACGCCTTGGAAGCTTCGCTGGAATCTTCCGCGTAGTCCGCGACACCATAGGTGTTGTACAGCGCAGGCCCGGCGAGTTTCAGCGCGGTGATATTGACGATCGAGGGCGAGCCAACCCAGGGAATGTTGACGCCGAGCTGGCGCAACTGCCGGGCAAAGATGCCGAGGTCGTTTTCGAAGGTGAAGTAGGATCCGAGGATATCGGCGCCGGACTGCTTGATCGCGAGCACGACCGGAGTGAAGTCCTGGCTCTGGTTGGCATAGCCCTGGTCGAGCAAGGGCGGGGCTCCGAGCTTTTCCAACGCAGCGGTCAGAGCCTTGCCACCTGCAGTGCCAAAAGCGTCGGTGGAATGCAGCACGGCCCATTTCTTCTTGCCGAGCGTGTTGACGCCATACTCGGCGATGACGCGCCCGGAATAGCTGTCATTCGGACGGAAACGGAACAGCCACTGATTGCCCATGTGCGTGAGGTTCGGATCGGTTCCCCCGATCATCACGGGCTTGCCAAGCTTGAGCACGTCGGGCGCCATGGCGTGCACCTGGGTCGACCTGATCGAACCAAGGAAGCCGACAATGTCGGACTGCGCAGCAAGCTTGGAGAAGGCCAGCACGATACCGGGATTGGTGGTCTGATCGTCTTCGATGATCAGCTCGGCCTGCTTGCCCAGGATGCCGCCGGCCTTGTTGACAGCCTCGAGTGCGAGCTTCGCGCCCTGGATGGCGTAGCGGCCGGATTCGGCAGCGGGACCGGTGACCGGCGCGCACATGCCGATCTTGATCGTGGCGCCTTGCGCTCTTGCGCTCGTGATGATGTGGGGGGCGGCAAGGCCGGCGACGACACCAGCCGCGAAATCGCGTCTCGTCAGTTTCATTGGTTTCTCCCTGAGGCCGGGCTTCTTCGTCGGCCCTTCTTGCTGTTGGCGATCCCGGGCGGGGCGCGAACCGCATGCGTACTTACGGACTCTCCGTCTCGGAGTAAATTGATATTGCGGTGTTTTCGACTAACGATGGAGATGCATCGCACAGGAAAGATGAATGCCGACGAGATCATGACTATTCCGGCAGATTCCGCGCGCCTGCCAATTCCTTTGTGCTCAAACGATGTGCAGGAAAGGCGAGCTATGCGTCCGAGCACACATCATCATGCAAATTTTGCATTTATTCGTCCGCCTCGCCCCTGCCCTCTTCCGCACCTGACAAGCTCGCAAGACTTTCCTCGAGCGCGCCCAGCATGGCCTGCAGCTCAGCAAGCTTGCGCGCGCCGTAACGTTTTGTAATGGCGGCGTAGATCGCTTCCGATGTCGGCGCGACCGCTTCGATCAGCTTCAATCCCCTCGGCGAGATCGACACCACGGCGCGACGCAGGTCCGCCTCCGCCGCACGGCGCTCGATCAGGCCGCGCGCTTCGAGGTCGCGCAGGATGCGCGACAGGCTCGGCCCCAGCAGGAAAGCGAGCCGCGCGAGGTCAGTGACCTCGATCGACTCCACCGATGTGAGCGCGCGCAGGATGCGCCATTGCTGCTCGGTCAGCGCATGATGACGCAGAGAGGGACGGAACTGCCGCATCACGGCCTCGCGCGCGCGCAAGAGCGACATCGGCAGCGAGCGCGAGAAGTCGCGCATCGGCCCGTGCCGCTTTGTCTCTGGCGTCGCGCGCGGCCGCGAACCGTTCAAGGATGATTTCTTACCTGGCATCGTCAATCTTTTGCGGCGCAACAAAGCGCAAATCAATTTACGCCGATACATTTAACATGTTAATCATTCCGGCGCATCAGGAGCGATCCACCTTGCCGCATTTCACCATCGAATATTCGGCCAACCTGGATTCCCGTCTCGACATGGGCGAAGTGGTCGAACTCGTGCGCAAGGCGGCAATCGAGACCGGCATCTTCCCGCTCGGCGGCATCCGTGTTCGCGCCGTCAGATGCGAGCACTACGCGATCGCCGACGGCCGAAACGACTACGCCTTCCTCGACATGGTGCTGCGGCTCGGAGAGGGGCGCGATCTCGCAACCCGCAAGAAGGCGGGAGACCATATCTTCAGGACGCTGTCGACCTATCTCGACCCGGTATTCGCTAGCAGCAAATTCGCGCTGTCGTTCGACATGCAGATCAACGACAAGGAGACGAGCTGGAAGCGCAACAACATCCACGATGCGCTGAAGGTGGAGACTGTCCATGGATAAAGCGAAGCCGAAATCGGCCGAACTATTCCAGGCCAACCGCGACCGCGCTGCGCCATTGCTGGCAAAGCTGAAGGCGGAGGGAATTGGCCACATGATCAACGGCAAGGTCGTGCCATCGATCTCCGGGCAGACATTTGAGACGAAGTCGCCGATCGACGGCGCCGTGCTGGCAAGTGTCGCGCGCGGCAATAATGAGGACATCGATCGCGCCGCGACCGCGGCCGCGCTCGCCTTCAAATCCTGGCGTGATATGTCGGCCTCGGTGCGGCGCAAGCTGCTCAATCGCGTGGCCGACGCGATCGAGGATCGTGCCGACGATATCGCGGTGCTGGAATGCATCGACACCGGCCAGGCGCATCGCTTCATGGCGAAAGCCGCAATCCGCGCGGCCGAAAATTTCCGTTTCTTCGCCGACAAATGCGCCGAGGCGCGCGACGGCCTCAACATGCCGAGCGAAGAGCACTGGAACATCTCTACGCGCGTGCCGATCGGACCGGTCGGCGTGATCACGCCGTGGAACACACCGTTCATGCTCTCGACCTGGAAGATCGCGCCCGCGCTCGCCGCCGGCTGCACGGTGGTGCATAAGCCCGCCGAATGGTCGCCGGTGACGGCTGATCTATTGGCAAAGCTGGTGAAGGAAGCTGATGTCCCCGACGGCGTGCTCAACACCGTGCATGGTTTCGGCGAGGAGGCCGGCAAGGCGCTGACCGAACATCCCGCGATCAAGGCGATCGGCTTTGTGGGCGAGAGCGCGACCGGGTCTGCGATCATGGCGCAGGGCGCGCCGACGCTGAAGCGGGTGCATTTCGAACTCGGCGGCAAGAACCCCGTGATCGTGTTCGAGGACGCCGATCTCGAGCGCGCGCTCGATGCGGTCGTGTTCATGATCTACTCGCTGAACGGCGAGCGCTGCACCTCCTCGAGCCGGCTCCTGGTGCAAGAGAGCATTGCGGAACGGTTCGTCGAAAAGCTCACGGCGCGGGTGAAGGCGCTCAAGGTTGGCCACCCCCTCGACCCCGCAACCGAGATCGGGCCGCTGATCCATGAGCGACACCTGGCAAAGGTCTGCTCCTATTTCGACGTGGCACGACAGGAAGGCGCGACGATCGCAGTCGGCGGCAAGCCGCATGACGGTCCGGGCGGCGGACATTATGTGCAGCCGACGCTCGTCACGGCCGCGCATTCCAAGATGCGGGTGGCGCAGGAAGAGGTGTTCGGACCTTTCCTCACCGTCATCCCGTTCCGCGATGAGCTTGATGCGGTCGAGATCGCCAACGGCGTGCAATATGGCCTCACCGGCTATGTCTGGACCGGCGACATGGGCCGCGCCCTGCGGGTGGCTGATACGCTCGAAGCGGGCATGATCTGGCTCAACTCGGAAAACGTCCGCCACCTGCCGACGCCGTTCGGCGGCATGAAATCGTCAGGCATCGGCCGCGACGGCGGCGATTATTCGTTCGACTTCTACATGGAAACCAAGCACGTCTCGCTGGCGCGCGGGACGCATAAGATACAGAGACTGGGAGTGTGATGGGCGCCACTGCATCGACAAAGACGGTGCCCCACCCCTCCCATAGGGAGAGGTCGAATTGCGCAGCAATTCGGGTGAGGGGTTGCGCTCTGTCGAGGGACCTGAGCCGCTCACCCGCGCCTACGGCGCGACCTCTCCCTATGGGAGAGGTGAAGACGAGACTGCCTTGAGCTAGGAGCAAAACATCGATGCCCGTTCCGCAGCACGTCTTCGATCCGCCGTTCAACATCATCCGCTGCAGCCACGTCGTGCTCGACGTGACCGACCTCGCCGCCAGCCGCGCGTTCTACGAGACCACGGTCGGGCTGCATGTCGAGGACGCGGACGACAAGGCAGTGTATCTGCGCGGCTCCGAGGAGCACCAGCATCACTCGCTGGTGCTGCGCAAGGCGCAAGTCGCAGCCTGCAGCCGGCTCGGCTTCAAGGTCGGCAACGATGGCGACCTCGACAAGGCGGCGGCGTTCTTCTCCGAGCACGGCATCGACTATCGCTTCGTCGATCAGCCGTTCCAGGGCCGCACCTTGCAGTTCTCCGATCCGTTCGGCTTCCAGCTCGAGCTCTACGCGGCGATGGAGAAGCGCCCGCACCTGCTCCGCCGCTATGACCTCTATAAGGGCTGCCACCCGCAGCGGCTGGATCATTTCAACGTCTTCGCCGCGGAGCTGCAGGACACCATCGATTTCTACGCGCGGCTCGGCTTTCGTCTCACCGAATATGGCGAGGAAGATGGCCCGAACGGACGGATCGCCGCGGCATGGATGCATCGCAAGGGCAATGTGCATGACCTCGCCTTCACCAATGGCAAGGGCCCTCGCCTGCACCATTTCGCCTATTGGGTGCCGACGGCAATGAACGTGCTGCATCTCTGCGACGTGATGGCGTCAAGCGGCTTCCTGAAGAACATGGAGCGCGGCCCCGGCCGCCACGGCATCTCCAACGCGTTCTTCCTCTACGTCAGGGATCCTGACGGCCACCGGCTCGAGCTCTACACCAGCGACTATTTCACGGGAGATCACGACCATGAGCCGCTGCGCTGGTCGCTGAAGGACCCGCGGCGCCAGACCTTGTGGGGCGCGCCCGCGCCGCGCTCCTGGTTCGAACAGGGCTCGCCCTTCACCGGACAGGCCGTGCGCGAACCGCTGTTCGTTGCCGATGTCACGATTGCGGATTGAGCGATCGGGGCCGAAGGCGTCGGTGTGTTGCGCAACGGCGTGGTCGACGAAGTCTGAGAAGCGGATGGATAACAAGATGAGCTCAACCAGCGGCGGCGAAGCGATCGTGGGCGGCCTCGTCGCCCACGGCGTCGACACGGTGTTCGGCCTGCCCGGCGCGCAGATCTATGGCCTGTTCGACGCCTTCCATCAGGCGCAGCTCAAGGTGATCGGCGCACGGCATGAGCAGGCCTGCGGCTACATGGCTTTCGGCTATGCACGCGCGAGTGGCCGTCCTGGCGTGTTCAGCGTGGTACCCGGCCCCGGCGTGCTCAACGCCAGCGCGGCGCTGCTCACCGCTTTCGGTTGCAACGAACCGGTGCTCTGCCTCACCGGGCAGGTGCCGACTGCATTCCTCGGCAGAGGCCGCGGCCATCTGCATGAGATGCCGGATCAACTCGCGACGCTGCGCACTTTCGTGAAATGGGCTGACCGCATCGAATATCCCGATGCGGCGCCGGCGATGGTCTCGCGCGCGTTCCAGGAGATGCTATCAGGCCGGCGCGGACCAACATCGCTCGAGATGCCCTGGGACGTCTTCACCCAGCGTGCGGCGGTCGCGCCATCAAAGCCGTTCGAGCCATTTCCGGCGCCACTGCCCGACCCTGACAGGATCAAGGCGGCGGCCACGCTGATCGCGGCGAGCAAGACGCCGATGATTTTTGTCGGCAGTGGCGCGATCGATGCCGGCGAAGAAATTCTTGAGCTTGCCGAAATGATCGACGCGCCCGTCGTCGCCTTCCGCAGCGGCCGCGGCATCGTCTCCAATGCGCATGAGCTCGGGCTGACCATGGCGGCCGCCTACAAATTGTGGCCGACGACCGATCTGATGATCGGGATCGGCACCCGCATGGAATTGCCGGCCTCGGGTTTCCGCTGGCCGTACCAGCCTCATGGCATCAAATCGATCCGCATCGACATCGATCCCGTCGAGATGCGCCGGCTCACGGCTGACGCCGCCATCGTGAGCGATGCCAAAGCCGGCACCGCCGAGCTGCTCGCGGCCGTGCGCAAGACTGGTCTTGGCAAGAGCGGCGGCCGGCTTACGGCGATCCGCGAAGCGACCGCGACGGCTGCGCGCGAAATCCAGCGCATCCAGCCGCAGATGGCTTACCTGAAGATTCTCCGCGAGGTGCTGCCTTCGAATGCCATCGTCACCGATGAGCTGTCGCAGGTCGGCTTCGCCTCCTGGTACGGCTTTCCCGTCTACGAGCCGCGCACCTTCATCACCTCGGGCTATCAGGGCACGCTCGGCTCCGGCTTTCCGACCGCGCTTGGCGCCAAGGTTGCCCACCCCGACAAGCCGGTCGTGGCCATCACCGGCGATGGTGGCTTCATGTTCGGCGTGCAGGAGCTTTCCACCGCCGTGCAATATCGCATCGGCGTGGTGACGCTCGTGTTCAACAACAACTCTTACGGCAATGTGCGGCGAGACCAGCGCGAACGCTTCGATGGCCGCGTGGTGGCGTCCGACCTCGTCAATCCGGATTTCGTCAAGCTCGCGGAATCCTTCGGCGCCGGTGCCGCGCGCGTCACCTCGCCGGATCATTTCCGTCCTGCGCTGGAAAAGGCGCTAGCCGATGGCGGGCCATACGTGATCGCGATCGAGGTGCCGACGGATTCAGAAGTGAGCCCGTGGGCGTTCATTCATCCGCCGAAACCTTGAGGCTATCATTCCGGGATGCGCCGAAGGCGCAGGCCCGGAATCCATGGCGCCGCCGGGTCACGGGGTGAAATGGATTCCGGGTTCGCGCTGCGCGCGCCCCGGAATGACGGAGGAGAGCTACCGGGTCTTTCTAAAGGTCAGATTGATCCGCTGTCGCCCAAGCACCGGGTGCTCCCCATCGGCGAGCGGCGCGACGCCGTGAAAGAACAATCGCGACGGCCCGCCCCACACCACGACATCGCCATGCGTCAGCCGGTACCGAGCCGTCTTGTCGCTGCGCTTTGGCCCACCAAACAGGAAGATCGCGGGCAGGCCGAGCGACACCGAGACGATCGGCGCGGCAAAATCCGTCTCGTCCTTGTCCTGGTGCAGCGACAGTTTTGTGCCTGGCTCGTAACGATTGACCAGGCAGGCATCCGGCGCAAAGTCATCAAAGCCGCCCTCCGCCGCTGCCTCGCGCGCCAGGCGCACGAGCACGGGCGGCATTGCCGGCCACGGCTTTCCGGATTCGGGATCGATGCCGTCATAGCGATAGCCGCTGCGGTCGGTGACCCAGCCAACCGTGCCGCAATTGGTCATCGCCACCGACATCTGATAGCCGCCTGGCGTGAACATGCGCCGGAACGGCGCCTGAGTGACGACCTCACGCAACGCCGGGATCAGTTCAGCATCCACTTTGCGCGCAAATCCGCGCAGGATCACCGCGCCTTCGGCGATCACCTCGCGGGCGGGGAGGTCGGCTAGGTTATCGAATAAGTCAACGGTCAAACCACAATACTCGCTTCGGTGTCGCTCATCACCCGCACGCTGGCCAAACCAATCCGTTACCGCCACCCGATTTCCGCAAAGCGTGAGCCCCCACCTACGGTGTCGTCCCGGGCTTGACCCGGGACCCATAACCACAGGCCTTCATTGTGTGCTCCGCTGCAACTGCTTGCACACCCCCCATAACTTCCTGTGGTTATGGGTCCCCGCTCCCGGGCGCAATTGCGCCCTAGGCGGGGACGACGGCGAATGTGCGGACCGGCTACCCCCGCACCGGCAGCGTCACCACATCATACGCATGGCGGATCGTTCGCTTCAGCACCGGGTCCTCCAGCTCGAACTCGAACCGGCTTGCCGGGCGGATGCCGCCCTTGGCGGCGAAGGTGCCGCCAAACATGGCGCAGCCGTCGGGCAGGCCCTTGCCGTCGAAGCCGCTCGCGATCAGGTCCTTGACCGGCAGCATGCCGTCGAGCGTGCCTTCCTGGTACAGCACGCGGTTGCCATCGATCCAGGCGTGGGAGGATCATCTGGTCCCAGTGGTCGATGACGTCTTCGAGCTCCCAGAGCTCGGAGGCGATCGGCTTGTCGCACATCTGCTTCGAAACCGTGACGCTGTAGCTCTCGACCTTGCGGTCGGTGTGATCGGAGCCGCAGCCGACGAAGACGCGGCCCTGCCAGCCGATCAATACGAACTCGACCTCACCGCTGGACTCCTCGCCGCAGACTTCGATGGTGTCCTCGGTGGTCAGCCGCCGCGCCGAGCAGCGATAGTAGATCGGCGTCGTCGCCAGCCTCGCAATGCCGAGCGCCTCGAGCTCGGCGATATGCTTGTCGCGCGCCACCGGATCGCGGCCGGTCCAGCCGGCGATCACCGCCTGGTCGATCGCGAGCGTCAGCGGCGTCGCCACGCCCTTGTCGTCGATGGTGAAAGTGAGGTCATACACGGATGATGGTCTCCATTGCGGCCGCGATCTCGAAGATGCGGCGATCCGATCCGCCTGCCGCCGCGACCATCAGACCGACCGGCACATCATCTTCACGATGGGCCGGCAGCGAGATGGCGCAGCCGTCGAGCACGTTGATCAGCGTGCAGTTGCGCAGCGCGCGCAGATTTTCCGCGGTGAACGCCTTGTCGTCTTCAAGATCGGCGATCTTCGGCGGCGTGTTGGCCGTGGTCGGCAGCAGCAGCGCGTCATAGGGCGCGATGCGCTTCTCGATGCGCGCGATGAAGGACTTTCGCGCGTTGAGAAGATCGATGTAGTCGGCGGCCAGATATCCCTCGCCGCGCGCGATGCGCGTGGCGACGCGGGGATCATAGATGTCACCCTTGCTGGCAAGCAGATAGCGGTGCCAGGCATAGCTTTCGGAAGCCGCAAACCCGCCCTTGCCGTTCATGATGCCGACATCGAGGAACTCCGGCACCTCGATCTTCTCGATCAGCGCACCAGCCTTCGACAGCGCCGCGAGCGCACGCTCGAACGTTTTGGCCACGGCATCATCGAGGTCATCGAGCGCAACCGTGGTCGGCACCGCAAAGCGAAGGCCTTTCACCGGCCGCGGCTGCAGCGGCGTCACCGGCTCGCCCGCGAGCACGGCATCGAGCGTCGCACAGCACGCGACCGAATTGGCGAGCGGACCGTAGCTGTCGAGCGAGAACGACAGCGGCACACCGCCATCAAGCGGGATGCGCCGCTGCGTCGGCTTGTAGCCGACGATGCTGTTGAAGGCCGCCGGGATCCGGCAGGAACCGCCGGTGTCGGTGCCGAGCGCGCCAAAGGCCATGCCGTCCGCGATCGATACCGCCGCACCGGACGACGAGCCGCCGGGCACATGACCGACGCTGCGGTTGTAGGCGCTCTTCGGTGTGCCGTAATGCGGATTGATGCCGATGCCGGAATAGGCGAACTCGGTCATGTTGGTACGGCCGATCACGACGAAGCCCGCCGCGCGCAGCCGCGCCACCACGGGTGCGTCAGCTTCCGCCGGCGCGGAATCCTCCAATGCGCGGGAGCCGGCGCGGGTCACCTGCCCCTTGATGTCGAACAGGTCCTTGATCGAAACGGGAATGCCGGCAAACGGTGACGGCGCCGCGTGCGCCTTGCGCAGGCGGTCCATCGCATCGGCGGCATCGAGCGCAGCTTCCTTGTCGACGTGAATGAACACGCGTTGCCCCTCGCCCGCGGGATCGGCGATCTTGGCGAGGCACTGCTCGACCAGTTGGCGGGCACTGGTGCGGCCGCTGTCGAGGTCTGCGGCGAGTGAGGCAAGGGTCGGATTGTCAGGCATGGCTTTCGATTTCAGGTCTCTTCAGGCGCGTTATTTGAGGCGCGGCAGATTTGCCGCGTGGCGGACTATTGCCCGAGACAGGCTGGCATACAAGCGCGCTGTCGTCTTCGGAATACCGCCATGCGATGGGAAACGCTGGACCGTTGACGGCGGATAGTCAATTGTCGCATCACGTTTTTGAACGAGGCCTGACGGCCTGGATCCAGGGAGGATGCCGAATGGCCGAAGCTGCACGCGCAAAACCGAAACCGACGCCGGAAACCCAGCATTTCTGGGATGGCACGCAGGTCGGCGAATTGCGCCTGCAGCGCTGCGACGCCTGCTCGCATGTCTATTTCCCGCCGCGCCCGTTCTGCCCGTCCTGCGCCTCGCGCAAGGTCAGCGTGTTCAAGGCGAGCGGCAAGGGCACACTCTACAGCTACGTCATCAATCACCGTCCCGCCGCGCCCGGCTTCACGCCGCCTTACGCCATTGCGGTGGTCGAACTCGACGAGGGCCCGCGCATGATGAGCAACATCATCGACTGCCCGCAGACGCCGGAAGCGCTCGAGCTCGACATGAAGTTGGAAGTCACGTTCGAGAAGCTCGACGACAAGATCACGCTTCCCTTGTTCCGTCCGGCGAAGGGTTAAAGAGATGCGCAGGAACCAGGTTGCCGTCGTCGGCGCGGCCGAGACCACCGAGCTCGGCGTCATCCCCAACATGTCGCAGCTCCAGCTCCACGCGGATGCGGCGCTCAACGCCATAGCCGATGCGGGGCTGAAGCTTTCCGACATCGACGGTTTCGCCACCGCGGTCGAGACGCCGCAGCAGGTCTGTCACTATCTCGGCATCAAGCCGACCTGGGTCGACGGCACGTCCGTCGGCGGCTGCTCGTTCATGCTGCATGTCCGCCACGCCGCGGCGGCGATCGAGGCCGGCCTCTGCAAGACCGTGCTGATCACCCATGCCGAAAGCGGCAAGTCGATGATCGGCAAGCAGCCGCGCTTCACGCCACCGGACAGCCTCAACGGCCAGTTCGAGGCGCCATTCGGCGTGTACGGGCCGCCGAGCATGTTCCCGATCCCGGTGCTGCGCTTCATGAAGACCTATGGCATCACCCACGAGCAGATCGCGATGGTGGCCGTCGTGCAGCGCGAATGGGCGGCCAAGAATCCGCGGGCGACGATGAAGGACCCGATCACGGTCGCCGACGTCCTCAACTCGCGGATGATCGCCTATCCCTTCCGCCTGCTGCAGTGCTGCCTCGTCACCGATGGCGGCGGCGCGCTGATCCTGACCTCGGCCGATCGCGCCAAGGATTTTCCGCAGAAGCCGGTCTACATCCTCGGCACCGGCGAGAGCGTGGAAACGCCGATGGTCAGCCAGATGGAGACCTTCAACTCCTCGCGTGCCTTCAAGGTCGCAGGCCCCCTCGCCTTCAAGGAGGCCGGCATCGCGCACAAGGACGTCGATCACCTCATGATCTACGACGCCTTTGCGCACCTGCCGCTGTTCGGCCTCGGCGATCTCGGCTTCATGCCGCATGAAGAGACCGGCAAGTTCATCGCCGACGGCAACACGCGCCCCGGCGGCAAGCTGCCGCTCAACACCAATGGCGGCGGCCTTTCCTACATGCATTCGGGCATGTATGGCATGTACGCGCTGCAGGAGAGCGTGCGCCAGATGCGCGGCATCGCGCCGGCGCAGGTGCCCGGCGCGAAGATCTCGGTGTGCCATGGCGTCGGCGGCATGTTCGCGGCATCAGGCACGATCATCTTCACGAACGAGAAGTAACAGCCCGTCATTCCGGGATGCGCCGTCAGGCGCAGGCCCGGAATCCATCGCGAGGCAAAAATGGATTCCGGGTTCGCGCTTCGCGCGCCCCGGAATGACGGTGTAATTCGGAAAGCATAGCGGAGAACCCTCATGACAAAATCACTGCAGGACAAGGTCATCATCGTCACCGGCGCAGGCCGCGGCATCGGGCGCGAGATCGCGCTGCTCTGCGCCGCCGAAGGCGCCAAGGTCGTGGTCAACGATCCCGGCGGCACGGCCGACGGCGCGGGATCGAGCGCCGCCCCGGCCGAGGAAGTGGTCGAAGAAATCAAGAAGCGCGGTGGCACCGCGGTCGCCAATTTCGAGTCGGTTGCGGAAGCGATCCCGGCCAGCAAGATCGTGAAGACCGCGACCGATCATTTCGGCCGGCTCGACGGCGTCGTCAACAATGCCGGCATCCTGCGCGACGCGATCTTCCACCGCATGAGCGTGGAGGCGTTCGAGGCCGTCATCAAGGTGCACCTGATGGGCTCGTTCTACGTCAGCCACGCCGCAGCGCGGCTGTTCCGCGAGCAGGAAAGCGGCTCCTTCGTGCACTTCACCTCGACCTCGGGCCTGATCGGCAATTTTGGCCAGGCCAACTACGCCGCCGCCAAGCTCGGCATCGTCGGCCTGTCGAAGTCGATCGCGCTCGACATGAGCCGCTTCAACGTGCGCTCCAACTGCGTCTCCCCGTTCGCCTGGACCCGCATGATCGGCACTATTCCAACCGAGACCGACGCCGAAAAGGCGCGCGTCGAAAAGATCAAGCAGATGGGCCCGGAGAAGATCGCGCCAGTCTGCGCCTATCTGCTCTCTGACGCCGCCAAGGACGTCACCGGGCAGATCTTTGGTGTACGCATGAACGAGATTTTCCTGTTCAGCCAGAATCGTCCGCTGCGCTCGGTGCACCGCGGCGAAGGCTGGACCCCGCAGACCATCGCCGAGCACGGCATGCCGGCCCTGCAGCCGTCGTTCTACAAGCTCGATCGCTCCGCCGACGTCTTCGGCTGGGACCCGATCTGACCGTCGATCCTCATGGTGAGGAGGCGCGCAGCGCCGTCTCGAACCATGAGGCCCCAATCTCCCCCCGTGGCCCATCCCTCGAGACGCCGCTTGCGCGGCTCCTCGGGATGAGGTCCGAGTGATGGTCTGACAACTTCATGACAGCGTTGTCCCGGCTCGCTCCCGGGACGACGCTATCTCCAGTTGTTTCGCAACGGCTGCCCGCATTATGCCGGAATGCGGGCGCATGAGTTCCTTCCCAACAACAAAAAAGCCTGGGAGGAAGTCATGAACAATCCAAACAATTCACCCAACCAGCAGGACGGCGGCGCGATCGGGCTCGACCGCCGGACGCTGTTGCGCAGTGCAACCGCGATTGCTGCAACTGCGGCGGTTGCGCCGGAAGCCTTCGGCCGCGATTTCGGTCGCAATGCGGAGCCGCAGCGCTATCCCGACCCCGATATCGTCGTGATCGATCCGAAGCGCTTCAAGGCCAAGGTCGGCAACACCGCGATCAAGCGTCTCTACACGGGCTGCCTGTGGGCCGAGGGGCCGGCCTGGAACGCGCAGGGGCAATATCTGGTCTGGAGCGACATCCCCGCCAACCGGCAGCTTCGCTATCTCGACGACGACGGCCACATCTCGGAGCAGTTCCACAAACCGTCGAACGAGGCCAACGGCAACTCCTTCGATTTCGAGGGACGGCAGATTTCAGCCGAACGCACGCGGCTGGTGCGCTACGAGCACAACGGTACGGTCACCACGCTGGCCCAGGAGGCCAACGGCAAGCCGCTGAACGGGCCGAACGATATGGTGGTCCACCCCAACGACAAGTCGATCTGGTTCACCGATCCCGGCTATGGCGCGATCTCGATCTATGAGGGACAACTGGCCAACACCGGCTCGGTGCAGCCCTACCAGAAGGAAGCGGTGTACCGGATCGATGGACAGTCCGGCCAGATCACCAAGGTTGCAGACGAGCCGTTCAAGCCGAACGGCATCGCCTTCAGCCACGACTACAAGAAGCTCTATGTCTGCGACACCGGCATCACGCACTATCCGAACGCCAACAACGTGGTCTGGAGCTACGACATCAATGGCGACAAGCTGTCCAACCCGAAGCAGTTGATCGACATGAAGCTCGACGGCAAGTCAGGCTTCCCCGACGGACTGCGCGTCGACACCGAGGGCAACATCTGGGTCGGCGCCGGCTGGGTCGGCCCGGGCTATGACGGCGTGCAGGTGTTCGCGCCCGACGGCACGCGGATCGGCCAGATCCTGCTGCCCGAGACCTGCGCCAATGTCTGCTTCGGCGGCAAGAAGCGCAATCGCCTGTTCATGACCGCGAGCCAATCGCTCTATGCAGTCTATGTGGAGACGCAGGGCGCGCATAATTGTTGAGGAGGGGCGCCACCCATCCACCCGTCGTCCCCGCCTAGGGCGCTATTGCACCCGGGAGCGGGGACCCATAACCGCAGGGCATCGTTGCAGGAGAAAGGTCTCTCCCACCTTTCCTTGATCCGATAGATCACGCGGTATGGGTCCCGGCGTTCGCCGGGACGACGGTGAAGCGGCGTTCGCCCCCTACCCGCTATTCCTCAACCCTGCGGAGATCCCGTTGATCGTGAGCTGAATGCCGCGCAGCACCTGCTCGTCAGGGTTCTGCGCGCGGTGCTCTTTCAACAGTTCCACCTGCACGTGGTTCAGCGGATCGAGATAAGGGAAGCGGTTGCGGATCGAGCGTTCGAGCAGCGGGTTGCCCTGCAACAGCCGCTCATGGCCCATGATGTCCAGCAGCGTCTCGATCGAGAGATGCCATTCGCGGCGGATGCGGCCGAAAATCTGCTCGCGCAACTCCGCATCCGGCACCAGCTCGGCATAGCGCGAGGCGATCGCGATCGAGCTCTTTGCCAGCACCATGTCCATGTTGGAGAGCAGCGTGCGGAAGAACGGCCATTCCTTATAGAGCTCCTGCAGGAACGGCATGCCCTGCTCCGGATGCTCCGCGATCCAGGCCTCGACCGCGCTGCCGAAGCCGTACCAGCCCGGCAGCATCAACCGGCACTGCGCCCAGGAGAACACCCAGGGAATGGCGCGGAGGTCCTCGATCTCGCGGGTCTTCTTGCGCGACGCCGGACGGCTGCCGATGTTGAGTGTCGCGATCTCGTTGATGACGGTCGAGCCCCAGAAATAATCGGCAAAGCCGTCGGTCTCGTAGACCAGACCGCGATATGCCTTGAACGCAAGCGCCGAAAGCTGCTCCATCGCCTTCAGATATTCGGCGCGCGGCGCGCTTTGCCTGGGCTGCAAGAGGCTGGTCTCGAGCGTCGCGGCGGCAAGGATCTCCAGGTTGTTGCGGCCGACTTCGGCGTTGGAATATTTGCTCGAGATGATCTCGCCCTGCTCGGTGATCCGGATCTGGCCGTTCACGGCGCCGCCGGGCTGGGCGATAATGGCGTCATAGCTCGGGCCGCCGCCGCGGCCGACCGAGCCGCCGCGGCCATGGAACAGACGCAGGCGCACGTGATGGCGCTCGAACACCTCGACGAGGCCGATCTCCGCCTTGTAGAGCTCCCAGCCTGATGTGACGAACCCGCCGTCCTTGTTGCTGTCGGAATAGCCGAGCATCACCTCCTGCACGCCGCCGCGGCTGTCCACCAAGCGGCGGTAATCGTGCAGCGCCAGCATGCGGTCCATGATGCCGCTGGACGCCTGAAGATCCTCGATGGTCTCGAACAGCGGCACGATGTTGATGGCGCTGCGGCCGGAGGGATTGATGAGCCCGACCTCCTTCAAGAGCACGGCGACCTCGAGCATGTCGGACATGCCCTTGCACATCGAGATGATGCATTGGGAAATCGCCTCCGAGCCGAAGGTCGCATGCGCATCGGCGGCTGCCCGGAACACGGCGAGTTCGCCTTGCGTCTCCTCGCTGTATTTCACGAAGGGCGAGGACAACGGACGCGCGCTGCGAAGTTCGCCGAGCAACAGGTTGATGCGGGCATCCTCGCTGAGCGCCATGTAGGACATGCCGGGGATCGCAGTATCAAGCAGTTCGGCGACGGTGCGCTCATGCACCGCGGAGTTTTGCCTGATGTCGAGGCGGGCGAGATGGAAGCCGAAGCAATCCACCGCGCGCCGCAGCAGCCGCAAGCGTCCACGCGCGATGACGGCAGAATTGTTGGCGATCAGCGAGCGGTCGAGCACGTCGAGGTCGGCCTTCAGCTCATTCACATTGGTATACGGCTCGGCCTTGCCGACCGGCCGCCGCGTGATCTCGACCTGCAGCTTCTCGGCGGTCGCGGTGAGCCGGGCATAGATGCCGGACACCGCCAAACGATAGGGCTCGCCGCTCCGGTGCGGCGAAGGATCGGGCGAGCGCTCGGCGAGCACACGCAACTCGTCAGAAACATCGGCAAGGTTCTTGGCTAGCGACAATTCGGCGCCGAGTAAGTGCAGCTCTTCCAGATAGAAGCTCAAGATCCGGCTCGACTGCAGCCGCAGCGTGCCGCGCATGACATCGGCGGTGACGAACGGGTTGCCGTCGCGGTCGCCGCCGATCCAGCTTCCCATCTTCAGGAAGGATGCGAGTTCGCCGGGCTCGCCGCCTTCCTTGTTGAGCCGGTCTTCCAGCGCACAATGCAGCCGCGGCACCTCGTGAAGGAACGTGTAGTCGTAGAACGACAATCCGTTGGTGACCTCGTCCAGCACCGTAAGCTTGGTCCGGCGCAACAGATTGGTCTGCCATAGCGTCACCACGGCGCGGCGAAGCTGCTCGTCGCTGGCCTCGCTCTCTTCGGGCGTCATCTGCACCCGTTCGCGCCGGTCGAGCAGACGTGCGACCTCCATCTCGCGGTCCATGGTGCTCTTGCGCCGGACCTCGGTCGGATGCGCCGTCAGGACCGGGCTGACCAGGGCACCTTTGAAGAAGCGGCGCAGATCGTCAGGGCTGAATCCAGCCTGCTGCGCATGGCTCACCGCCTGCGTCAGCAGGCTCGGACGCGGCGCACCGGCTCCCCGCCCCCGCATCTGGCGGATGTTGTTCTGGTCCTCGGCGATGTTGGCGAGGTGGGAGAAATAGCTGAAGGCCCGGACGATCCGCACCGTCTCCGAGATCGACATGCTGTCGAGGATGGTTTCCAGTTCCCGTCGCGCCAGCCGGTCTTCATCCCGATGGAACCGGATCGAGGTTTGGCGGATGCGTTCGACCAGGTCGAAGACGTCGGCGCCCTCCTGGTCGCGCACGGTGTCGCCGAGGACGCGCCCGAGCAGGCGGATGTCGTTGCGCAGCCGCGCATCTTCCTCGAGCGCCTGGCTGTCCTCGGCGCGATTGGCGCGGACTTCGGTCTCGGAAGACATGGTCTGGGGAGACATGGCTGATCGCTCCAGCAACTGCCCGGCTGGTGCGAGTGTGCAACTTTTTTGCCGCAGCGCAAGATGAAGTTGGAGGCGGCGCACACAGGATGTTGCGCCGCCTCTCCGTCGTTCCCGCGAAGGCGGGGACCCATAACCACAGGCGCCTGCGGTTACGGCCAGCTGGGGCCACAGCGTCGCACAACACCGGCATTTGTGGTTATGGGTCCCGGCTCGCGCTTCGCTTGGCCGGGACGACAACCAGTTTGCCGTCGCTAAATCCTCCTTCCCGCCTGCTCCCAATAGGGGTCGCGGAGGCGGCGCTTGAAGATCTTTCCTGAATCCTCGCGCGGCAGGTTGGTTGCGATTTCGATGTGCTTGGGCACCTTGTAGTCGGCGAGCGAGTTCTTGAGCTGGGCGCGGACCGAGGCGACGTCCAGCTTGGCCCCTGCTTGCGGCTCGACCACCGCCATCAGCGCCTCGCCGAATTCGGCATCGGGGATGCCGAACACCGCGCAATCATGCACGCCGGGAACGGCATGCAGCACCGCCTCGATCTCGGCCGGATAGATGTTGACCCCGCCCGAAATCACCATGTCGCGCTTGCGATCGCAGATGAAGACGTAACCATCCTGGTCGATATAGCCGACATCCCCTGACGTGATGAATCCGTCGCGGTCGATCTCGGCGCGCTTTTCGGGCTTGTTGTGGTAGGTGAAATCCGGATTGCCTGATATCCGCGAATAGATCTCGCCGATCTCGCCTGATCGCAGCACTTTGCCGTCCTCGCCGATGAAGCGCAGCTCGGCGCCGGGCGAAATCTTGCCGACAGTGCCGGGCTTCTTCAGCGCATCCTCGGAATTCGCGAACGTCACCGCCCCCGACTCGGTCGAGCCGTAGAACTCATAGATCACCGGTCCCCACCACTCGATCATCGCGCGCTTGATATCGGCCGGACAGGGCGCGGCAGCGTGGATGACATGGCGCAGCGAGGACACGTCATATTTCCTGCGCACCTTCTCGGGCAGCTTCATCAGGCGGATGAACATGGTCGGCACCATGAAGACGGTGTCGACCCGCTGCTCCTCGACTAAGCTGAGGAAATCTTCCGCATCGAAGCGCGGCATCATCAGCAGCGCGCCGCCGAGCCGGCCGGAGCGGAGGCCGAAGGAATTCGGCGCGGAATGATAGAGCGGGCCCGGCAGCAGCGCGCGGACGCCGGGCCTGAGGCCATAGATCATGGCGCGCATCGCTTCCGCATTGGCCGCCTGCTCCGGCGTCGGGGCAAAGCGGCGGACGCCCTTGGGATGGCCTGTTGTGCCCGAGGTGTAGATCATGTTCTGCGGCTGCGGCACCACCGGGCCGTCATAACGTGGGTGTTTCGCGAGCCACGGCTCGAAATCAACAGCGAAATCCGGCACGCCGAGATGATCGGGATTGATCTTGTAGTTGGCGAGGATCTCCGGCGGTGTCGGCACGCTCAGCACGGTGATGCCGGCGGGGATCGCATCCCGCAGCGGATGCAGCATGTCGGCATGCGCGATCAGGACCCTCGTGCCGGAATCCGTCAGCACGTAGTTGATCTCTTCCGGCTTGAAATGCCAGTTGATCGGCACGCCATAGGCCCCGAGCCGCATCGCGGCATAGGCGGCCTCGATGAAGGCGATGTCGTTGCGCATCAGCATGCACACGCTGTCGCCCTCGCGGACGCCAAGCTTCCGCAGGCCGCTGGCGATGCGCTCAGTGCGCTCGGCGACTTCCTCATGCGTGCGACGGCGATCGCCACTGATGATGCCGAGGAAGAGTTGGGAGGTTTCGCTCATTTGCTTGTTGTTCTTGTCCGTTGTTGGCCCGGCATTCGCTGTTTTCGTCATCACCGGGCTTGTCCCGGTGATCCACGTTCTTGCTTCGTCGCCGAGAGACCAAAACGTGGATGGCCGGGACAAGCCCGGCCATGACGGCGTGAGAGGCTCTACGCGTCCACAAAGCGCGGCGGGCGCTTGTCGATGTTGGCGCGCACGGCCTCCGTCTGGTTCGGGCTGCCCAACAGCTTCTGCTGCTCGACGGACTCGGCGAGCAGCGCCGGGCCGGGATCGACCGACAGCTTGTTCAACAGGCGCTTGGCGGCACGGACCGCATCCGGGCTCTTGCCGGCAATCTCGCGCGCGACCTCGAAGGCCGCGGCGCGCGGATCGTCGCACACGCGGGTGGCGAGGCCATAGCCCAGGGCTTCCTGGGCCGAGAAGATGCGCCCGGTATAGGTGAGCTCGCGCAGGATATCGTCACGCACGAGCGTGGCGAGGATCGGCGTGCCCGCCATGTCGGGGACGAGGCCCCATTTGATCTCCATGATCGACATCCGCGCGTCAGCGCTGAGGAAGCGCATGTCGGCGCCAAGCGCGAGCTGGAAGCCGCCGCCGAACGCGACGCCATGGACCGCGGCGATAACCGGCACCGGGAGCTGCCGCCAGCCCCAGACTGCCTGTTGCGGGAAATTGGCCTGCCCGTGGGTGCGGATGGTGAGGTCCCGCTTCTCGCCGCCCGCGATCCCGTTGCCGCCCTTCTCCTTCATTGCGGCGAAACGCCCCATGTCGAGGCCGGCGCAGAACGCCCGCCCCTCCCCGGACAATACTACCACCCGGACGCCTTTTTCGGTCGAAAGGCGCTCAGTCGCGGCCACCAGCGCCTCGAACATCGGGGCATCCAGCGCATTCATCTTGTCCGCGCGCACCAGCCGGACATCGGCGATCCCATCGGAAACCGAGATCGTGACGCGTTGCTCCATGGTATTGTCCTCCGCTGTTCTTGATGGCGCTTTACAGAAGGGCCGTTGGCGGTTTTAGTCAATCGACCAATTAACTGACAATCCCCTTTGGGTGGAAACCATGTTCACAGATCAGCTTCTCGCCGGACGGCGTATCCTCGTGACCGGGGGCGGTACCGGCCTCGGCAAGTCCATGGCCGCGAAGTTCCTGCAGTTGGGGGCCGAAGTGCATATCTGCGGCCGCCGCAAGATCGTCTGCGACGAGACCGCAACCGAGCTGATGGACCAGTATGGCGGGCGCGTGATCAGCCACGGCGTCGATATCCGCAATGCACTGGCGGTCGACGAGATGATCGAGGCGATCTGGACGAGCAGCGGCCCCCTCACCGATCTCATCAACAATGCCGCCGGCAATTTCATCTCGCGCTCCGAAGAGCTCTCGCCGCGCGGCTTCGATGCGGTGGCCAATATCGTCATGCACGGCACGTTCTACGTCACCCATGCGGTCGGGCGACGCTGGATCGCCGGCAAGCAGCGCGGCAACGTGGTGTCGATCACCGTCACCTGGGTGCGCAACGGCTCGCCCTATGTGGTGCCGTCGGCGATGAGCAAGTCGGCGATCCACGCCATGACGATGTCGCTCGCGATCGAATGGGGCAAATACGGCATCCGCCTCAACACCATCGCGCCCGGCGAAATCCCAACCGAAGGCATGAGCAAGCGCATCAAGCCGGGCGATGAAGCCGGCGCGCGGACGAAGGCGATGAACCCGATGGGCCGCGTCGGCACCATGGAGGAATTGCAGAACCTCGCCGTGTTCCTGATCTCCGGCGGCTGCGACTGGATCAACGGCGAGACCATCGCAATGGACGGCGCCCAGGCGCTCGCGATGGGTGGCAATTTCTATCAGCTCCGCGACTGGAGCGACGACGACTGGACCACGGCGCGCGAGTCGATCAAGGCGCAGAATGAGAAGGATCGCGCAGCGCGAGGGTGACATCGCGCGACAAACCGCCGTCGTCCCGGGCAAGCGAAGCGCGACCCGGGACCCATAACCACAGGGCGTTGTTGTGTGCTCCGCTGTAACTGCTTGCTCGCGCCACAACGCAGTCCTGTGGTTATGGGTCCCCGCCTTCGCGCTAGGGCATGCACGGATCTCTGAGGCTCCATCCGACTGCGACGGCATGGAAGTATTCAAGGCCGGTTTTGAAGGTGATCGGGCCTGGCGGCTTGGATGATGGATAGCCATCCCAGCCGCCGAGGCGGCCGATGATCCAGGCGGCCCAGGCGAGGCTGTCGGGGGGATGTGGGTTTTTCAGCCGTTTGGTTCTGGCTTCGAGCTGCTGATTGAGGGCGGTAAGCGCGGCGACCTCGCTGGCGGTGAAGGCGATGTGGACCGACTGTGGGCCGCCGTTCCGCGCCTGCAGGAG
>NZ_AXAP01000106.1 GCF_000472865.1 Bradyrhizobium elkanii WSM2783
TGATGCGCGCCGACGCAAGCCTCCATCCCGATCAAGCACGGCGGCAGGTTGGCGAGCCGCGTTTCCACCTGGCCGCGTGACCACTTCTGTCGCAGCACGATGGCACCGCGGTGATCATGACCCACGAGGTGGAACGAGTTCTTGCCGATATCGATGCCGATCACGGCGATCGCTGCGTTGAGCTTCTGAGACATGGTGTGCTCCTTGTCTTGAGCGCCCCTTGCCAGCTTCTCGCACTGGCAGGGCCGGAGCACGGCCGGACCATTCCATTAGCGGACCAAGGCTCGTTCGATTGCTGCCCGTCCGCGGTTTGGAGTTTTTTCACCGGGATCTACGTCAAATGTGAAGGAAGTATAGGTTAGCTTCGCCCGGCGTCCCGATAACCCTCGTCAATGGCGCCACGCGCCGCAAGGAAGCAACGGCAGGAGATCATCTCAACCTTCGTGCAGCATTGACCGCAGACGCGCCGCCAATTCTGACATGCGGAACGGTTTGTCGATAATCGGAAATTCGCCCACCGCCTGATGTCGTTCCAACACGTCTCCCGCATAGCCGCAGGCGAGCAGGACCTTGATGCGCCTGTTCAATCGCCTCGCTTCGCGGGCAAGCTCGATGCCGTTAATCCCGTTTGGCATCACGATGTCACTTAACAGGAGGTCAAATTCTTCGCCGCTGAGCAGCTGAAGTGCTTCCGCGCCGTTTCGAGCGCAGCGAACCTGATAGCCCGACTTGGTCAGCATCGCCGAGGTGAGGTCCAGAAGATCGAAATTGTCCTCGACAACCAGGATTCGCTCCGAGCCTGCCGGTATCGCTTCGGGCTGGATGTCTTCCATCTCGGCGTCAGGCTTTTGCATGGCTCTGGGTAAGTAGAGAGCGACGGTGGTCCCCTTTCCAGGTACGGTTTCGATGGCAATGTGCCCCCCGGANTGACGGACAAAGCCGTAGACCATGCTGAGGCCGAGCCCCGTACCTTTGCCAACTTCCTTTGTTGTGAAGAAGGGCTCAAACACCCGATCCCGCACTTCGGGGGGCATTCCACAACCGGTGTCTCTGACGGACAGCCTGACGTACGATCCGGGCAGGCACCCCGCCACCGCCCCTGCATCCACGACGATGTTCCTCATCTCGATCTCGAGCACGCCGCCATCCGGCATGGCGTCACGCGCGTTTACGGCCAGGTTGAGGAGTGCGGTCTCCAGCAGCGCCGGGTCGACATGGCACAGCCACAGGCCTTCATCAGTCTGCAGCTTGACTTGGCATGCTTCCCCGACGGCGTGGCGAACGAGCCCCTGGAACTCACAGACAAGCTGGTTGGCGTTGACTGGTCTTGGGTTCAATACCTGCCGTCGTGAGAAGGCGAGGAGCTGCGCCGTCACCTTTGCTCCCCGATCGACGGCACGCAGTGCAGCCGCGGCGGAGTGTCGGGCTTTGCCAATATCGTCGTCAACCTGGATGAGTTCGAGGTTCGCGGCGATCACCGTGAGCAGGTTGTTGAAGTCGTGCGCGACGCCACCGGTGAGCTGGCCGACGGACTCCATCTTCTGGCTCTGATGGAACTGCTCCTCGATCAGGCGGCGCTCCTCCAGGGCAAGCTTGTGATCGGTGATGTCTCTGACGAACACCGCGAGACCTTGGCTCGAGGGGAACGCACTGATCGCGTACCAGATATTTTTGAGGGTGCAGAACGCTTCTGCAAAGACCGGGCGTTGCTCCGACATCGCCTCCCGGAGTTGGCTCAAGAGATCATCCATTTCGGCGACTTGGGGAAAGACGTCCGACAGGTTGATTCCGATGAGATCGCGTCCTTCGGCGATTTGCGACCAAGCCTGTCCGTTGAGGTAGCTGATGCGCCAGTTCTGATCGATAATGAGGACGCTGTCGGTCGTGCTCTCGAAGATCATCGTAATTTGAGCCGCGGCTTCCTCGGCCTTCTCCCTCGCTTCCTCGGCCTTCTCCTTCGCTTCGAACAATTCGTGCTCGCGGTGCTTCAGCGCATCGGCCATGGCGTTGAACGCGCCGGCGACCCGCGCAATTTCCGAGTTGTCCCGGATGTCCATACGCCGGGCAAAGTCGCCGAGCCGCCACCGGTTCGCGGCGTCAACCAATTGCGCAAACGGGCGTTGGATGAACCGTTGGCCGCCCCACACCGTCAGGACCAAGACAATCAGGGTGCTCAGAGCGATGAACAACACGTCGCGCTGCGTGCGACGTTCCATCTTGGCGAAAGTCTGCGCCCTGCCGAGGCCGTAGCTGACAAGAAGATCTTGCCCCGCAGCGGCGAAGCCGACGATCCTTCGCACGCCGTCAATGCCAGCCATGTCCGCCACGGTCCCATTGTCGAGTATCGGGTCTCTGCGGGCGGGCGACTTCTTGCCGACGAACAGAGCGTTACCAGGATAGCGAGCGAGAACGATGCCGTTGCGGTCCGTGATGGCGAGCGCGGCTCCCTCCGGAACGCCCATTTTTGCGATGTAGTCAGCGAGCCAATCGAGGCTGAGAGCGGCGATAACGACGCCACCCATGTGGCCCTCGTCGTCGTAGAATGGCAGCGCAAAATGGAGGGCCTTGCTGCCGGTCACTCGACTGATCGCGAACTCTCCGACTGTGAATTCGCCGGTTTGCAGGACGTGGGCGAAGTAGGCCCGCCTGGCAGCGGTCGTTGGCTTATGATCGCTGCTTGTGTCGCAGATGCGGCTGCCATTGATGTCGACCACGTCAAAGCTGATGAACCCCGGATAGCGTTCCTTGATTCTGGACAGATAGACGTTGCATCCGTCGGCGTCCTTCGCCTTGATCGCCGGATGCTCCGAGAGCGCAATCAGGGCCTGATGAACTCCCTGGACGATCTGCTGCTGCTCAGCGGCGGCGAGCTTGGCACGGCCGAGTGCTTCGTCCCGCACTTCGACTTGGCGCGTGCGACGCAGGTCGATTTCATTGTACGCCTGTATCGCGATGGCCGGCAGCATGGCCGCAGCCACCAGCACGAATAGACGTGATAACAGGCTACTCATTCGACCATTTTCCTACCCACGATCACCCGCATGAGACCGAGCGAGCCAGTCCACCGACAAGCGCTGCGACGGTGAGCGTTCGGGCGAACACCACGATCGGCTGACGGTCATATCGACCATAAGCTGGCGCATGGAACAGCGGCGCGACGGCAGAAACCAAGCACTAGAAGATTCACGTCCAGCCGACCTACGCGGGAGCGACACGGAGGGTGGCACCCAGGGCCATGAAGGTTGGCTGTCTCATGTTGATGCCAAAGGATGGCAGGGCGACGGGCTATGATCAAACTGAACCGGCCGCATTGCAGCGCTGTTTCAGTCCGTCTAAGAACGGTTACGATTGGAGGTGCCATGTGTGGACGTTGGCCAGTCTGTGTTTCAACATGCCCATATCGCCCCCCTGTCAGCGGAACAGGACGCAACTTGCCGACGACCACGACGGCGGGAACGAAACGAATACCCAGTAGCTTCGCACGTCTGACGACCTGCATATCTTTGATATCGTGCACGATCACTTCCCAGCAGGAACCTGCATCTCGCTTGACTGTCTCGATTGCGTCTTGGCAAATCGCGGAACCCGCGCTGAATACCTCGATTTTCGGTTTGTCGGCCATCCTACGCTCCTGTGCGATTTGACGTGCGGGTGGAGGATGCGTCTCCGCGCGATCGGGCGATCCCCATGAGCCACTGAGGAGGCTTATCGCCGAAACGCAATTGGCGCGACGTGCTGATGATGATCGCAATCTTTGGCTTGGCCATGTTCGATTCCTCTATCCGTATTACCGAGCGGACGAGCTGATCAGGTCATGATCAACCAGCGACCCTGCCGCGGCTTGCACGGCCTTTTAGGTGAGGCCCCATCCGTGATAAGAAAACCTGGATAATTTTGAAAAGTGTGTTCAGGAAATCTGAAATGGCGATCGCCCCGGCACTGAGCTTGGATCAGTTGCAGGTCCTTCTCACTGTGGTCGACACAGGCAGCTTTGCCGCAGCCGGAAGGAAGCTAAATCGGGCGACGTCGGCAATTAGTTACGCCATCGACACACTCGAGCATCAGCTCGGCATTCAGCTGTTTGATCGCGGCAGCACGCGCCGGCCCCAACTGACTCACGCTGGTGAAGCCGTGGTCGCGGAGGCCCGCGCGGTCATGCTGGGCGCCGATATGTTGCGGGCGCGTGTGAAGGGCCTCGTGGAAGGGTTGGAAGCCGAGGTGTCTTTGGCCATAGACCAGATGGTGCCACCACAGCAGCTTGCGGAAATTCTCAGCGCCTTCCATCGGGAGTTTCCGACAGTACCGTTGCGAATGAACTCCGAGACGATGGGCGGCGTCGAACGTATCCTGCAGAGCGGTCACTGCGGGATTGGTATTGGCGGCCTTCTCCACATGAGTGGGGATGGTTTTACCAGCGTGCGCATCGACGGCGGACGGATCATTCCGGTCGCCAGGCCGGATCATCCCTTGGCCAGGGCGCGCGCGAAGGCGGGCGCTGCACGTGAGCACCTTCAGATTGTCCTCACCGACTCAGGGCAGACCGACACGCGTACCTACAGCGTGGTCGCGGGCTCAATCTGGCGCGTGGGCGACCTCTCATGGAAGCGTGCCCTTCTGCTCGCCGGCGTGGGGTGGGGAGGGATGCCAGAGCCCATGGTTCGGGAGGACCTTCAGGCCGGGCGCCTGACCCATCTCCGGCTGTCCGAGTTTCGCGGAAGCAAATACTGCAGATCGTGTACAAGAACGATAGTCCGCCAGGGCCGGCGGGGAGCTGGCTGATCGAGCGAATTGCACGAGACATGGGGCGCACAGCGGGCCGAACGTTCTAACGCCGGCGAGCTGGCCGATTTGGTCAAGAAAATTCGCTAGCGACCGGCAGGTTGCTTGCTGCCGCAGCGAGGCAACACGCAGGACGCGGGTCGGGAAGCCGTGGTTTTCCGCGCCGCACGTCTTCCTTTTCGGTCGCTCGCCTTACGGACTATCTGGCAAAGCTTGGCATCGTACACGTGGTTGAGGATCCTGCCGTCCAGGAGCATTGCGATAGCCTCTTCGATCGTGGAAAGTTCCAATAAGAACCACTCTTTAGGTTTGAAGGGCTTTCCGAACCGGTCCTTGATCTCAATGTTGAGGCGCGCCTCAGCCGCGGCGAAGGCCGCGCTCGAATGATTTTTCCGTTAGGACGCTGATCCGCTTGTGAAGCTGCTTGCGCAATTTGCCGTTCGAGGGCGTAGACCAATGCCCGAGAGATAATCCTCGAGCTCCTGGATCGATTTTTTCAACGATGCCGAGGCGCCTTCGACATAGTGCTTCGATTTTCTTGCCACTCGTTTTCTCCCTGCGTTTCTACTTCATTCGTCAACACAAAAAAGACCCGCTCAACGATCGCTCGGAGCGGGTCTTTCGAATAGGGGAAGGATTCGAACCCTCGAAGCGCCTCACGGCGCTTGCCTCGCTTTCAGGGAGGTGCCTTCGGCCACTCAGCCACCCTGCCATGTTATGGCGGCCGGCCGAAAATGGGTACGAACTGATCCACGCGCAAGGCCCTAGACCGGAAAAATGATGGGCTACGATGCTTCGTGGCCGATACTTGAGGTCGTCCCCGGCCTGGAGGGCCCACTTGGCACTATGTCTAATCCTGACAGCTGGAAAGCCCTGCCATGAGCTTAAGGTAGTACGGCACGAGACTAGTTTTCGAAGGCTCCTATTGCGCCGCTTGGGGGAGGACAGCGGCCTTGCTCGCGGCATGATCCTCCAGCACCGCCGCGATCCTTGCGAGAATGGGTCCGAAATTCGTGAAGTCGATGTTAGCTTCATTCGGCCGGATGACTTTTTCTGCAAACCAGACCTTCCCGTATTCGCCCGCGGCCTCATGCTCCTTATTGGGGTTGAACGTCTTGCCGTCGATGGTCGTGGTCAGCAGGGCCGGATCGAAGAACTGTTCGATGTAGGATGAGCCATCGAGTTCGACAGGCGGCGACTTGACGACGTAAAGATTGCTCGCGAGCTTGTAGAACGGAAGATCCGTTTTGATGGACGCCGTTACATGGAAGAGACTCGCCATGACGGAAAAGACTGGATTGCTCCCGGAGTCGTTGTCAATCAACAGAATAACGGGGTGAGCCATCGGCGCGTGCTTGTATTGCGGCGCGAACTTCTTGTACGCGGTGAGTAGATATTTGAAGTCGCCCGTGCCACCGCCCAACTGCAGTATCTCTTTTGCCTGCTTGCTGTAGCGGAAAAAATCCAGGCGCTGGACCTGTTTGCCCTGTTTCAATTCGGTCAGCGCGGCGTGATAGGCCGGGAGCCTTCGAATGGCCGTCTTGATGTAGATAGAATCGGTGGGGCCTTCGCCAAGCAACACCGGCTGCGATGGCGCGATGAAGTGCTTGTAGAAGAGCAGGCGATGGTAAAGGACACGGATTGCGGAGGGCGTTTCACGCTTCGCTTTCGCGCGCTCGCTTTTCCGTTTCTTCTTTCGCTCCGGATCCAGCTCAGCTTCAATGGCGGCATCGATGACGCTCTCGCGCACATGGTAGATGTGGTTGAGGATGCCCTCGATGGGGGCCAGCGCCGTCTCTGGCGCGCCGTCGATGACGTAGGTGCCAGTTCTGAAGAGAGAATCCACCATGGCCCGCGCGGTTTTGTAGTAGTCCGACCGGACGTTCGTCTTCTCGTTCACCACCAATCCCGTCACGGTTTGGCGGCGCGCCCGGAGCTGCATGCGCGTTTTGCTCGGATGAATCGTGAAATGGGCGCTCTGGATCTTCTGGACGATGCCGTCTCCGAGGATCCACCCCGCTTCGGTCTCAACCGCCAGCGCGGCGGGAAAGTCCTTCTGGTTCGTGGAGAAGGTGAGATCATCCGCATAGCGCGTGTACGTGCAGCGGTGCTTCTTCGCGAGCGTTGCGAGGCGAATGTCGAGGAAATGCGCGAGCAGTTCGGAAATAACAGGGGAGCAGGGGCTCCCCTGGGGCAGCGTTTGCTCATGGCACGCGATTTGCGCGATCAACGTCCCGGCCTTTTCACTCAGCAGAAAATCCCTGTTCTTGAGGAAATAACCTCGCACACGGCCAAAATTCAGCGTCGGGAAGAAGTCTTGCAGATCGAGATTGAGGACGTACCGCCGCTTTCGATGCGCCTTCGCATTGGTGAGAATGGAGTGCCCGTACCGGAACGCATGGGACAGCGTGTTTTTTCGTCCGGGTTGAGCCTCGATTTCGGCGATGCATTTGTAAAGGATCTTGGCGAGTTCACGCTGAAGGCGTTTGATCCGCGGAGCGGGCGCGTCTATCTGGCGTACGCCGCCGCTCTTCTTCGGAATCGTGAAGGTCGTGTACTTGGCGCCGACCGGAAGCTTATAGAGCAGATAGGATAGTCCGCTCGGTTGGTAACCAAGCAGGTGCGCCATATCATGTAGCGTCTTGACCTGTTTTAGAGACTGGAGCGCCGACAAGGGATTGCACCGGTGAAGGGAAGGCTTACAGGCACTCTTATGCGCCGCATGGGTGGTTCGCCATGCACTCATCGAGCTCGTCGTCTCGGAGCAGCATCCGGGGACATTGAATCATATATCGCGAAGCACGATAACAAATCTGCCTGTAAGCCTTTGGATGGATTAAGCGTACGCGGTGAGTCTGGCAACGTTTGGCTGTGTCGCCGCACCAATCGCGGCCTGATGCGCAGCTTTCTTGGCGCCGTTCGGTTCCCCCGCTGGGCGATGATTGGATTAAGGATGGGGGGCAGAATTGAAGTTGGGATACCAAGTTAAGATTGAGCTTGCGAAAATTGACAACTATGACGCTACGAGCCGTCGGTTTAACCTGACCTGCCTTAGGGCGGGTTCTTCCACAGCATCTGCTGCCCGCTCTGGGTGCCGCGACGATCCGTGGATGATGTGATCCGACCTATCAGGTGTAAAAGGGCTGGGCCAAAAGGTACTTTTGAGCGCGAAATGCACCTAAACTCGTTGCCCACCTTCTTAACCCGTTGAAATCACAACAAATGCGACCGCCCTCCGAGCGCACCATAATTTGCAAATCGCTGGCGGGCTGCCCACGGTGGTGGTGAATACGAGTGTGCCAGAGCCGTCGAAAGCGAACGCAAGCTCAGTGTGTGGCTTGCTCGTCGCCTTCAAGATTTCACCCCATCCTAAGTAATGATGAGTTTCACCGGAGAGCTCGCCGCGATGGCGATGCCGGTCTCAGGGCGGGCACTCCGGACAAGTGTCGCCGATCGATTCCAGCACCTCCCGAATCTCGGCCTCGGCTTGGCCAGCAGACAGCCCGGCCGGCGGGAATTGTCTCGCGATTTCCAGCGCTCTGTCGCGGGCGTGAGGATCGGCACGATCTTTCATCCAACCATGCTCCTCGCATTCACGAACGGCACCTGCGTCTTGCAGTACGGAGATTGCCCAACCACGCAAGGTTCGGATTCCCGGCCGTCTTTCTCTCGTCATCAGCATGAAGATCGCTCCTGCCGGGACGAATCCTCTCGCCCGTTGCTCGTTCCGCGCGGTTAGCACGGGGCAGGGATTCCATTTTGCGGAGCCTGAGCTTGTCCACGTGTTCCGCAGGCCTGTGCAGAACCTACGCTGTGGTCGCTGGATCTTCCTTCTCGCCGGTGGCGACGATCTTTAGCATGCCATCGGGAAGAGCCCGTTGCAGCGCTTTGGCCTCATCCCAGGGCGCCCGCAGCCAGGTGACGTATTCTTCGGCGGTCGTCAGAATCACTGGCATTGCCTTTGGGTGGACGCGTTTCACCTCCGCGTTAGGCTCGCAGGTCAGGAAACCGAATACATCGGCGGTCACTGGGCCTTCCTTAACCTTCCGACGGATGTCCAATTTGTCCAGATGCCCGCGAAAGCCGAGAGGGGGCGAGACTCGTCAAGCGCGAACCACACCGGCACCTTCTTCCCGTCCACGGTGTCGTACTCGGAAAAGGAAGTCAGCGGGACCAGAAAGCGATTGTCCGGCCCGAGCCATCGCTTCCAATGTTTGCTGCTGGTGTTGCGGATGTTGGTCGTGCCGCTGTCCGGCTCCATCCGCAGCAATTCCCTGAACTCGACCGTCTTGCCCTTAGCCTGGAGCTTCTCGGCTCGCTTCTTTGCCGCCTTCATCAGCGCTTCCGGGGAAGACGGCATACCCCAGCGCCATGGCGACTTCACGCCCGTCGGGCACGTTGCGGACGATCGGGGCTGGGTAGTCCGGGAAAATGCCTGGCATGCTGGGTAAGTTGCCGACGCTGCTGTTGAGCGCTCCGAACAAGCGACGGATCGCGTCCACGTTCTTCGTCATCGAATAGAGATTGCACAACGTTCAGGTCTCCGGAGGTGCTTGGCGGGGGCGGACTGTCAGTTGCAGGAGGGTGGCGGCGGGCCGTCGGCCGGCCTTAGCACACTTACTGCAACGAAGCCGGCTCGCAAGGTCGTGGACCGACGTGGTCGGGGGATGCCGCAGCGCAGCCAGATCGACTCTCTTTTGGTCTTGCACCGCGAGCACTCGATCTCGAGCCAGGAGTATCCGCCGTTCACGGCCTGGTCGATCGTGGGGGATGGATCGACTGGTCCTCCATCGGCCCACATCTTCTCGTTCCAATATTCGCAGAGCAGCTTGTCCGCCTGCCTGATGAGAGCTTCGCCCTTAGCGCGGGCCTCAAACGACTGCGAGCCGAGAATCCGCACGGGCCTTGCCGAGCTCCTTGCTGAGTGCCTTTCGGTCGCTCCCGGAAAGCGGCGTTGGATGGTGCTTCGGGGCCATTCGCCGTGCCTAGTCGAACGTCGGCCAGCAGCCACCCTCTTCGTAACGCCCCGTACGATGTGTACAGGTATTGTCCAATAGCCTCATCGCATGTCTTCGCTTACCCAATCCTCCAGGCATTCCGGCAAGAGCCAGCTAAGATCGATCCGCCCCTTCAACGAAACGTCCCATCCGTATCTCCCATCAGGAAACGGAGGAATCGCAGCCAACTCGTGACTTTTCACACAGCCAGGGTCATAAGCGGCCGTCGAGGTCTGCGTGAGACAAGCACGATCTACCCTGATAGCGGACATGCGGGGAATTTCGAGCTACTTCGGCCCCTGGACACAGAAGCGGCCATTGAACCGAATTTGAGGCTCGCGCTCGCCAAGCCGTCCTTTCGTTAGTTACGATTCACGTAATCCAGCACGCCGCTGCAGCTCTGATCGTTACCTCAGCGCGCGCTGAAGGTGAGGCCGGCGCGCTCCTGCAGACGCTTGCGCAACGCCGGACCCATCAGCGCGCCCGGCGTCCAGGCGCCACCCTCGCCCTGCACGTCGCGCACGAGGCAGAGAGCGCTCTCGGCGATCATCTTGCTGGTCGAGCCGTAGCCCGGATCGCGGTCGCCCGTGACTACCACCTCGACCCGTCCGCCGTCCGGCAGCTCGCCCAGGAAGAGGATGTCGTAGAAGCCCTTCTCGCGCTCTTCCCGAGTCGGGCCTGCGCCGGGTTTGAGACCGCCGGTCCCGAACAAGGTAACCATTGCGGCGAACGTCTCCGTCGTCACGCGAGCGATTTCCCCAAATCCCGGCGCGACCATCATCTCGTCGTAAACGAAGTCCGTGCCGTAGGGATGACCCAACAGGAAATTCGTGCGGTGCACGTTCTTGGTGTTGATCGGCGCCATGGGGAACGGCACGAGCCACGCCTTCATGCTCGGGTCGTATTCGGGGATGAGGCCCGACGGCTGAGACGCTCCGGTGAACCCCGGCGTCAACGCGAAGGGATCGGTCAGCAGCCGGATCAGGGCCGGGTCGCGCGCAGCGGCGGCCAATGTCGCCTGAGCGCTCGCCGCGGTGCCGCCAGACATGCCGCCTTTCACCTTGCGAAGGCGGGCTTTGACCCGCCGCGCTGGGCGTCCGAATTTCTCGCGTGCCTTCTGCTGCAACATGAGCACGCCGAGATCGAACGGAATGGAATCGAAGCCGCAGGAGAAGACGATGCGCGCGCCGGTCCGTTTCGCCTCTTCGTGATGGGCATCGATCATGCGCCGCATCCAAGCCGGCTCGCCGCACAGATCGACATAGGCCGTGCCCGTAGCCGCGCAGGCCGCCACAAGCTCGGGACCGTGGAGCTGATAAGGCCCGACCGTCGTGATGATCACGGCCGCACGCTCGCACATCGAACGCAGGCTGGCCGGCTCGGCGGCATCCGCCTTAACCAAAGGCAAATCGCCTGGAGCGCCGATGTCGGCACGCACCTTCCAAAGCTTATCGGTCGAGCGTCCTGCGATCGCCCAGGACGGGGCATCGTCGCCGCGATAGGACGTCGCCAGATATTCGGCGATGAGACGGCCGGTATAACCTGTCGCGCCATAGACGATGAGGTCGAAGTCCCGCTTCACGACGTTGGTCCTCCTCGAGACCCTGGACCACTATCTTCAGATC
The DNA here is from genome assembly GCF_000472865.1 of Bradyrhizobium elkanii WSM2783. Lineage (GTDB taxonomy): Bacteria > Pseudomonadota > Alphaproteobacteria > Rhizobiales > Xanthobacteraceae > Bradyrhizobium > Bradyrhizobium elkanii_A. The sequence continues at coordinate 11,402 of NZ_AXAP01000106.1, forward strand.
CGGGTGCAATCGCTCTGTACGCTTCTTGGCCTTTCGTAGCTCAGTGAACTTCCATCTTAGGATATAGGACTAGCTCATTGTTTGTGATCCGCCGTTGGGTTCACTAAAAAGGGTTCCGCGCTGCAGGAGCAGCGCAAGCCTGCGAAATGTAAATGCTGGTAGCGCGAGGAAGGGAGCGGCGCGGATTGCTTCGTAAAATGCGTGCCGACAGCATGGTCGCTGCCCGTTCCGCCACAAAGATTTCGGCATGTCCCGCTTCAAGGGCAGCTATCGGGATTGTACAACTCTTTGCCGCCCGTTTGAAGGCGTCTCGTTGTCCTCAATGGACCTGCAATGAGCGTGTCGTGGGCAACGTCATCGGCGATAGAGTTCCACTTGGGGAACCTCCGCCCGCGAGAGCGGTTGTGGCGGGTGGCCGGTGCTGCAACAGCCTGGCCGGGCGAGCGCGGGTGCACCAGCCCATGCGCAAATGCCGGGTGTGATCCGGGGCAAACAGCTGGAAGCAGTTAGGGCAAGCTTCCGAGGTTGCCAATGCGAGCAGAAGACCTTGAGCCCTGCGTGAAGAAATGCTCGCGGTCATCGCCGCCTGCGCCTTCGCGCTGCGTGACACTGTTGGCAAGAGTGCCTTTGACGAACGTGTCATGACGGCTATGGGCAAAGTGCCGCGGCATGAGTTTGTGCCAATCGAGCTTCAGCCCTACGCGTACGAAAATATTCCACTTCCAATCGGTTTCGGAAAGACGATCTCGCAGCCATTTATCGTCGCCGTAATGACCGATCTGCTCGACATCAAGGCCGACGACAGGGTTCTCGAAATCGGTACCAGTCTGGGCTATCAGGCCGCCATCCTCGCGCAGCTCGCCCGCAAGGTATACTCCGTTGAAATCATCGAAGAGCTCGGCGAAGGGCCAAACAACGGCTCCGGCAGCAGGGCTGCAGCAATGTCGAACTCAAGATTGCGAATGGTTATCACGGTTGGTCAGAGCACGCGCCCTTTGACAAGGTGATCGTGACGGCCGCTCCCGAACTCGTTCCTCCTCCGCTGATCCACCAATTGAAAGCGGGTGGGAAAATGGTCATACCGGCCGGCCTGCCCAGTACGCAGCAGCTCATTCTGGCGGAGAAGCTCGCCAACGGCAGAATGACGATGAAAGAGATTCTGACCGTCCGGTTCTCTCAACTCGAGGGGACTGGACCTGGCTTATCATAAGCCCGTTGTCGCATCCGTGACGGAGCATAGATGACCACCTCGAGAACGATCGCCGGCCTGATCGGTCCCACCCTTGTCGCTATCGCTGCCGGCATGCTGTTGAACATTGGCTCGTTTCCTACATTGGCGGAACGGGTTTCCCGCGACCCCGCGCTCGTCTTCGTGTCAGGCATTCTCTTGTTCGGCGCTGGGCTTGCCATTGTTCGCACTCACAATCGCTGGACGAACGGATAACCGGTGCTTGTGACCGTCCTCGGCTGGCTGTTCGTCCTGGGTGGCCTTGCCCGAATACTTTTTCAGGTGAGTTGCCCAAGGAAAAAGCGCCTTCCCTGTCCCTTTTCGGAGCACCTCTAGCTCGACAAAGAGCTTGAACAATTCAGCGTCATCAGCGCTGGCTTTGACCTGGACGACACCGACTATTCTGCGATCCTCTTCGGCAACGGCGAGATGGTCAATTCTAGGTCCAGCGCACTGAACGATAACTCACTACGACAGGCTTTCGTGAACTCCTCGTCGTAACCCTACACCGCTTGGCGCACTCCCTAACTCAAATATGCGTCGCGATACGTTGCGCAAGAGTCCTGGGATCGAGATTAGCGCACGCCTTGCCTCAAGACTGACTGCAATTTCAGGCCGACCGTAACGTTACCAGAGTGAGTCACTCATACCACCGTCATCTCGCGCCTGAGATCGGGAGTGAAGATGGCCTTCGGGATCAGGGCGTGAACGCCGCGCACGATGTCCACCACCTGCGTCACGCGGAAGCTCGCGGCGATGCTGCACAGGGCGTAGGCGTCCAGCTCACCGATCTTTGCCCGCGTCGCCAGAAACCTGATCGCATTGCGCGCAGCAAGCGTCATCGCCGCGTTCAGGTCCTTGTCGAGCCCGATGATGATCCAATGTGTGTCTGTCTCCGCCACCGGCCAGGCCAGGTTCTTCTGCTTGTGGAGGATGATCTGGATGCGCAGCTCTTTCAGCCGCGTCTCCAGCGCGGTGAGCGAAATCTCGCCATCCCCCTGCACCGCGTGGCTATCGCCCGTATAGATGAGGGCGCCTGGCTTCCACACCGGGATGTAGAGCGTCGAGCCTTCGGACAGCTCGCTGAGATCGAGATTGCCGGCGTGCGGGCCCGGAGGCACCGAACTGGTCACGCCGGGGCTCAAGGGCGGGAAATAGCCGTCGGGCGGCGCAACGCCCAAGGTGCCCTGGAACGGCTTCAACGGAATGCTGATGTTGGGCATAAACTTGCCCGTCATGGCGCCAACGTCGAGATCGACGTACTTGATCTGCCCCTGCGCATAGTCCTGCGGCAGCAGGCCCGTGCCGAGCGATCCCGGATTGTTGAACACCGCGCCCCATTCGTAGGGACGAATCGACTGGTACCGGATTTCCAGCACGTCGCCCGGCTCGGCGCTGTTTACAGCGATCGGTCCGATGATCGAATGGGGCCCCCGGCCAGGATTGCTCACGCGCAGCTGCGCCAGGGTATCAACCGGCACTCCTGGCTGCATTTCATTCAGGAAGTGCGACCACGTATCGGGAAAGCTGATGGTGTCGCCCGACTCGATGGTAAGAATGGGCGGCAGGGTAGTGTCGAATACCCCGAGCCGAACCGTCTCCCTGGTCGACGGAACCACGTGCACGCGACCGTCAGACTGGGAACGGCGCATAGGCCCGGCGCCGGCCTCCTGCGCCCGCGCAAGGCTGGTGAACCGCGGCTCGACTGCAGCCAGCACACCCATAAAGCTGCTCGCTTGCAGGAACTTCCTGCGCCAGCGGCCACGGGCTGACAAATAGCCATCAAAGGTGCACTGATCAACATGGTCCATATGGAGGAGGCGATCGGAGGCGCGACTGTCAAATGCCGCGTCCTTGATATCCTCGCGGATGACACCCGTACCCTTCTCGTCGCCGCAGCCGAAGAGGTTGGCGCAGGCGTGATGGTGATGGTGAACGTGTTGGTTCGCGTGCTCGAGCTCCGACATGATGACCCTCGCAAATAAAGCTGATGCTACGGGTTCGCGCTGTCAGCAAACTCCTGCCGAGCTGTCCCGTCAATGGAATGCCCGCTGCCGTGAGTCGACGCAGTCCATTTGAACAACGAGCCTTTCACACTTCGGCTCTGAAAATGATCGGATGAAAGAATGATGCCGCGTTGGGACAGCGTGACTGTCGCATTACATCGCTTGCGCCAATAAAAGTGTGAGCATTGAATCCGCGATGATACGCCGCTCCCGCCAGTAGTTTTTTCGAGTATACCCGCGCTCTCGCAGCGATGAAGAGAGCAAGCCCGGGCGTAGGGCGTGTGATGGATCCACGCGCGGCCGAACAGGAGAGGTCGCCTAGTCGGTCCACCTAACTGATTGGGAGTGGCCAACGCGCACCTCAAGCGCGCACCGCCCAGCACTGGCCGACAAACGGGAGGAGAATAATGAGCACCTGGCTTAGTGAGCGAGAACAGCGTCTCGTCGCGGGCGTGGAGGCGGCATCGGCTGCAACGCCTATACCGACACAGATTGTTTCCAACGGCGAGTATCTCCCGCCTCTGCAGAGCTCCACGCAGAGGAAGGTCGAGGCGCGGATCAACGAGCTCGCCGACGTGAACGGCAAGCACCTCGGCTTGAGCCGTAGGCAGTTCCTGCACACGAGCTGCGGCATGGCGGCAGCGTTCCTCGCCACGAACGACATCTACGGCAATGTTTTCCAGGTCGCGCCCGCCGAGGCTCGCGAGCCCGAGCTCATGCTGGCGCGCGCGCAAAGCCTCGCTGACCAGTTCATCTTCGATGTCCAGACCCATTTCGTGCGCGACGATTTCAATCACGCGGAGCTGTTGGACCTCGGCAAGTTCGCGAGCGAGCACTGGAACCCGAAGATGAAGGAGGAAGGCGTTTCCTCGCTCGCCCGCTACAAGTTCCAGAACTACGTGAAAGAGGTCTACTACGACAGCGACACCAACATGGCGCTCCTGAGCGGCGCGCCGTTCGATGACCCGAGCTGGTGGCTCCTGTCCAACGAGCAGATCGTCAAGGCGCGGGAGCTGATCAACGACTTCGCCGGATCGCGGCGCCTCTTGGCGCACAGCGTCATCACCCCCAAGCAACCCGGCTGGATGGACGAGGTGGACAAGGCGATCGAGGTCTACAAGCCGGATTCCTGGAAGTCCTACACGATTGGAGATCCGCTGGCGCCCTCGAAGTTTCCATGGCGGCTCGACGACGAGCAGGTGATGTATCCGTTCTACGAGAAAGCCGTGAAGTCCGGCATCAACACGCTGTGCATCCACAAGGGGCTGCTGCCGCCCGATTATGAGAAGTCGTTCGCCGGCGTGTGGGAATACGCGACGGCGTGGGACATCGGAAAGGCCGCCAAAGATTGGCCGCAGATGAACTTCGTGATCTATCACTCGGCGCTGCGGCCATTCCTCGAATTGCCTGACAAGGCGTGGGCGGAGTTCGAGCAGACCGGCCGCATCCAGTGGGCCTCCGATCTCGCGGAGATCCCGCAGAAGTTCGGCGTCACCAATGTCTATGCCGAGCTCGGCACGTCCTTTGCCAACTCGGCGGTGGCGCATCCGAAATTCTGCGCCGCGCTTGTCGGCACACTGATCAAGGGGATGGGCGTTGACCACGTCATGTGGGGCACCGACTCGGTCTGGTACGGCTCACCGCAGTGGCAGATCGAGGCGCTCCGCCGGCTCGAAATCCCGGAGGATATACAGAAGAAGTACGGCTTTGGCGCGCTTGGCGACGCCAACAGTGCTACCAAGCGGTTGATCTTCGCGGGCAACGCAACCAGGTTCTACAAGATCAAGTTGAAGGCGGCTGAGAACACCAGGATGCCGGCCTTTTCCGAGGACCGCCTCGCGGCGAGAACGAGTACATACAAGCCGCGAAGCAACCCTCGAACCTGCGCTACGGCTACGTTCGCGCCACCTAAATGAACGGCGCCAGCGGCGCGGGCAAGCTTCTTCCCCGATAAGCTGACATTGTCAGAGTTCGTCGGCATGTCTCAAGCGTGCCAAACTCGGAAGTCATTGTTTTTTAATTTGGACGCGGTAGGCAGCCAATTTCTAGCTGCAATCGTGCGCAACCTGGGCGATCATCGTGGTTCGCCGGAGAATGCCTGCCGCAGTGCTGACAGCCGGTCGAGTGCAGTTCGCGCTAATGGGCCTTTTTGGACCGCGGCGAGTGCATCCTCGAACTGTTGCCGCGTCGCTATGCCGACCAAGATAGTGCCCATCGCCTGGTGAGACAGCGCAAACCGCGTGGCGGCTTCGGTCAGGCTGGTGGCGAACCCTTCCTTTACCAGCGGGGCTAGACGGCGTGCGCGATCGACGTCGGCATCGTAGCTCATAGCCGAACCAATCGGCTCGGGCGCCGGACCTGCGATCGGGTGACGCTCGGCTGAGCCCGACAATGCGCCGCCGGCAAGCACGCGGATGCCCACTATTCCAACGCCGGCCGCCTTGGTGCGGTCGAATAATCGTCCGTAATCTTGTGCCGGATAGTTCGTCGGCAATTCCTCGGCGGCAGATGGATTGAGCACGTTGTAGACGACCTGAGCGCTGTCGAAGGCGCGCGAGTCGATCACTCGATGCAGTGCCGCGGTGTCGCCTACTGCCGTAATCCCGAGGAAACGAGTTTTCCCCTGCTGACGCAGGCGCTCGAACGCTGGTACTACGTCGCCGAGCACCTGTCGGACGCTCAGCGCCAATCCGCCTCCTGTCTCGGTAATCGGATTGTGCAGGTGAAAGATGTCGACCCGGTCACGACGTAGTCGCGCCAGACTGCCTTCGAGCGACATCGCTACGGCGTCGGCGATGCGACCGAACTCGCTGGGCAGCAACCGGACTTTGGTGCCGACGGCCACGTTGGCAGGTTTCAGCTTTTGCAAGACTCGGCCAAGGTTCCTTTCTGATTCGCCATTGCCGTACAGCACCGCGGTGTCGAAGTAGTTCACGCCAGCATCGATCGCCCGCGCGATGGTACGCTCCTGCTCGGCAGGATCGCCGCGTACCATAAGTCCGCCCACTGCGCCGCAGCCGAAGCCTAGCACCGAAAGCTGCATCCCCGTACGCCCAAAGGCCCGCAATTGCATCGTTGTTTCTCCGACTGCATGCCGCGAGCGGCCAAACGGTCAGCCTGACGAATTTCTGCCGTCGCATGTGTCCCGTAAGAACCGGGCCGTGCGCAGTCTTCCAAGACTAGCACTTTTCGACTGCCGGACGCGTGAGAAATGGCTCACGTCCTGCCTCAAGTGCTAATCGGGCCAGATATCTTACCGGGGCCTCGCGACCACAAGTGTCCTTGTGGCGCCACAGCGTCGAGCAAGATTTTGGCCTCCCTCAAGTCGGGCATGCCGAAGCCCCTGAACCAGCCGCAGATCGGAGAGAGGAGATCACAGACTCCGGCGTTCCTGCCTCGGTCACTCCAGGGGCACACGTCGCGCACCTTGGATGCGGTGCAGCACCTGAGTGTTCAACCTCGTGCGACGGATGTCCTCCACGTCGGCCATTCTTAAGGAGTATTTGTGGCCGTGCTGAAGCAGGAGTACGATAGAACGAACTGCCCGGTGACCTCGTCTTGCCGCTGTTAGGGGAAACGATGAGTTACGCAGGTGCTGTAGCTGCCACTGCTTGTCACCTATCCCGGGCCGCGGGCTTGGCTCGCGCTCAAGAGTGGTGGAGCGCGCCGACTGACTTAGGCAGGATTGGGCTGTCGTCAGAGCCAGCTGCCACGACTGGTGGGCGCCTAGTATCGACGTATTCGATCGCAGCCCAAAAAACCATCCTTGGACCAGCTGGTGGCCAGACCAACCAGGAGGTCAGTCCTGGAGAGCGCCTGCCGACCTAGGGAGCGAGGCACATACATCGGCGCCCACGGCAGTCGAGGAACCAGGCGAAGGCGTTTGCAACGCCAGCCCGCAAAGCCTCACCACGTTGCAATGTGGTTGGTCAGAACAACGACTGTCAGGAGGAGACGAACATGCGGTCAGAACGAGAAATTTCCAGATCATCCGTCACACGACGCGGGTTTTTGAAGCGAGTGGGAGCAACGGCTGGAACTGTAGCTCTGGCGCCGGCGGTTTCGTTGCCGTTTGTGTCTACCGCGCTTGCACAGGCCAAGACGCTAAAGATCCTCCAGTGGAGCCATTTCGTGCCGCAGTACGATAAATGGTTCGATGGGTTTGCAGCGGAGTGGGGAAAGAAGAACGGCATCACGGTGACCGTTGATCACATACCGCATCTGGAGCTACCAGCGCGTGCTGCGGCCGAGGTCTCCGCGGGTGCCGGACATGACATTTTTGCCTTCAGTGGATCGGGCGGCCCGCATTTGTACGAAAAACATGTCGTCGATCTCAGCAGTCTCGTCAGCGAGGTGGAGAAGAAGCACGGCAAGGTCCATCAGGTCGGTCGCCAGATCGGGTACAACGACGATACGAAGGTCTGGAGCGCCCTTCCGGCCTACTACATCTCGTTCCCCGGCCTTTACCGGAAAGATCTATGGGACGAGGTCGGGATGAAACCAGATAGCTGGGAAGACATCCGCGTCGGTGGCGCCAAGCTGAAAGCGAAGGGCACCCCGATTGGAATCTCGCTTGGGCACTCCGTCGACCCGAACCTCTCGTACCGCAGCATGCTGTGGAGCTATGGCGCCTCTGAATGCGACCAGACGGGCAAGCGCGTCACCCTCAACTCCAAAGAGACGCTCGAGGTCGTGAAGCTCGTTCGCGCCATTTATAAAGACGCCATGGAACCGGAAGTCCTGTCCTGGGACGATGCCAGCAATAACCGGCTACTGGCATCCGGTCGAGGATCATGGATCCACAACCCGATCTCCGCATACCGGTCGATACAGAAGGCCAACCCCGAATTGGCCGACAAGATCCACGTCTGGAAAACGCCGGCCGGCCCTGTGTGTAGGTTGGCATGTGGATCGCCCAACTCCTATGGAGTCTGGCGTTTCGCGCGCAGCAAGGACACGGCAATCGAGTTCCTGCGCTACTGGACTGACAATTGGGTCGCTGTCTTCGAGGCGAGCACGGGCTACAATCATCCGCTGTTCGAGAACTTCGTGCCCACGCCCATGCCGATCTTGTCGAACGACCCAACCTCGCACCCGGCCGACAAGCTGCAGGTACTACAGACCGCCGATGAGTGGCACGCCACTTATGGCTATCCGGGACCGGCCGGACCAGCCTCTGACGAGGTCGCGGACAATTTCGTCATCGTCGACATGATGGCCAAGGCCGCGACCGACAAAGCGACGCCAGAGGAAGCGGTCGCCTGGGCACAGAAGGAGACCGAACTAATCTACAGGAAGTGGTCGGCGGCATAACCGCTGCGACCCGCGAGCGGGTGGATCGAACTGCTCGCCTCGCGGCACATCGATACCGATCGGGCAAGGCAACTGCAGCCTGCCAGCCGTGGAGGGCAGCTTTAGGCGTTCTTCAAAGATGGAGGAAGTGCAAATGGCAGCGGTTGTCGTCAAAGACCTCAGAAAGGTTTTCGGTGACGTCGCTGCCCTCGATGGTGTCAGCTTATCAGTCCGCGACGGCGAATTTCTGGTGCTGCTCGGTCCATCCGGCTGCGGCAAGACTACTTTCCTTAGGATCATCGCCGGTCTTGAGCGGCAAACGTCCGGCGACCTCCTGATCAATGACGAAATCGTCAATGACATCACGCCGCGCGCGCGTGGCGTCGCCATGGTGTTTCAGAGCTATGGCCTCTATCCCCACCTGACTGTCGCCAACAACATTGCATTTCCGCTGAGGACGCAGGGTACGCCGCGGCCCGACATCAAGCGCAAGGTCGATTGGGCGGCCGGCCTGCTCGGGATCGACCACCTGCTTCACCGGCATCCCCGCCAGCTTTCGGGAGGCGAGCGCCAACGTGTGGCGCTGGCCCGTGCGCTAGTACGCAATCCAACCGTGTTCCTACTGGATGAACCGCTATCCAATCTGGACGCGAAGCTGCGGGCAAGCGCGCGCAGTGAGCTGAAGCAGTTCCAGCAGAAGGTGGGAACGACCACCATTTACGTCACGCACGACCAGGTCGAGGCCATGGGCATGGGCGATCGCATCGCGGTTATCGACCATGGCAAGCTCCGACAAGTAGGAACTCCAAGCGAGATTTACGACCACCCCGCCGACGATTTTGTCGCGAGTTTCCTCGGGACCCCGCCCATGAACCTGGTCGAGCATAACGATGGACTCTTGGGTTTTCGGCCGGAGCATTTCCTGCCGCGGGAGATGCTCGACGGAGCCGCTCTCTCCGAGCTGCCCTTCCGCATCGATCGAATGGAATATCTCGGATCGGAGCGTATCTTGTACGGCGCATTGGATGGTTTCCAGGCGAAGCGCGAAATCACGGCGAAGCTGCCGGCCCACGTTCCACTGTCTGGCATCCGCGCCGGCGAATGGCACAAATTTGCGGTTCGGAACGCGGAGCTGCGCTATTTCGATCGGGACGGTCGGCGTATCGTCAGCCCCAAGGAGCAAGCTCGATGAGCGTGACCGCCCAGGCAGCCGCGCCCCGTCGGCTGGCGCGATCGCGATTTACATTCGATCGGCTCGAGGTGCTCGGGCCGCTGTTCATCATCCCCGCGATCCTTTATGTCGTCGTGCTCGTCGGGCTGCCATTCCTGCTTGCCCTATATTACAGCGTCAGTGCCTACAGCATCTTCAATCCGAGCTACACGTTTGTCGGGTTGAAGAACTTCCGCGAGGTCATCGACAGCGAGATCTTCCGGCGGACGCTGGCCAACACCCTCATCTTCACGATCAGTGCCCAAATCATCGGCCTGCTGCTGGGCAAGATCGGCGCCATGCTCCTCATGCAGGAGTTCCCGGGGCGCCGGCTGGCCCGCGCGCTTATCGTTCTGCCCTGGGCAGTACCGGTGTCACTGGCGACGCTGGCCTGGGTGTGGATGTTCGACTCGCTCTATAGCGTCATCAACTGGACGCTGCTCGCGGCAGGGTTGATCGATCCGGCACACCGGCCGCAATGGCTGGGGCAAGAGGATTTGGCAATGATTGCCGTGGCGACCGTGCATGCCTGGCGATTGTTTCCTTTCGGCGTCGTGATCTTCCTTGCCGGATTCACGTCGGTGCCGCAGGATGTGCTCGATGCCGCCACGATCGACGGTGCGGGCTTCTGGCGGCGCAACTATCAAATCATCCTGCCAATCATCGCCCCGATCATTATGATTGCTGTGATCTTTGGCACGGTGTTCACCTTCACGGATCTCAGCGTCGTCTATCTGCTGACGAAGGGCGGCCCGATCAACAGCACGCAGGTGCTCGGCTCGCTGGCGTTTCAGGTTGGCATCCTCTCGGGCGATGTCGCTCACGGAGCAGCCATTTGTCTATTCCTGTTCCCCTTCCTCTTGGTCGCCGTGATCCTGCTCTTGCGGTCGCTGCGGCGGCGGGAGATTTGACATGCCGCGACTTGCCGGAAAAGTAGTTGGGCAGAGTTCGTTTTATGGCGCGGTGGTTACGTTGGTTGTATTCGCCGCTTTTCCCTTCTACTGGATGCTGATCACCACCTTCAAGACGGACGGCGACCTCTACAATCTCAAGTCGATCCCTTATTGGTTCAACTCACCGCCTACGCTCGAGCATCTCAAGTATTTGTTTGAGGACACGCTGTTCGTGCAGTGGCTGTCCAATTCCGCCCTTATCGGGCTTTGTGTCGTGGCTATCACTCTTCTCGTGGCCCTGCCAGCCGGCTATGGACTAGCGCGCATGCCGGGCCGTAGCGGCGAAAATCTGAGCATCGGCATCTTCCTGACCTATCTGGTACCGCCGACGCTTCTGTTCCTGCCTCTCGCGCGAGTGGTTACGTTGCTCGGATTGCAGGACAGCGTGTGGGCTCTTGTCGTCGTCTACCCCACTTTCACCATCCCGTTCTGCACCTGGCTGCTCATGGGTTTCTTCAAGTCGGTGCCGCGGGAGATAGAGGAGGCCGCAATCGTCGACGGCTGCACCATCGTAGGGGCATTTGTGAAAACGGTCCTTCCTCTTTCGGTGCCTGCCATTCTGACCGTAGTGATCTTCGCGTTCACGCTAACAGTGCAGGAGTTCGTGTACGCGCTGACCTTCATCTCCTCTTCCAGCGAGAAGCCCGTTACCTTGGGAGTCGCGACAGATTTGATCCGCGGAGATATTTTTTATTGGGGCGAATTGATGGGCGCGGCGCTTATTTCCAGCGTTCCGGTGGCGATCGCCTACAATCTCTTTTTGGACCGCTTCATCAGCGGCATCACGGGCGGCGCGGTCAAATAATCGACCGTTTCCGTCCTGCGCCAAGCCCGCATGGCTTCCGATGCCGCGAGATCATCAGGCTGCGAGGTTGATGGAGAATTCAGGCGGGATGACGCGCAATCGCGCAACAGTACATGTTGAGCGCAACATCCGCCTTGGGGTAAAATGCGACTTGGCGGGGAGGGCAGGCTTGCGCAAAGCAGACGTTCGTCGCAGATCCGCAGGTCTCAGACGGGCCAGAAGGGGACGTAGAAGGCAGGTGGCAGTTTGACCCGTGCAGCTCTTGCCGCAGCGGCCATGGAGCTGGCGCACCGGCTGGAAGAGCCGAAACAGCTCCTTTCGCCGTCGCCGGGATCGAGGTCGATGATGATCCGGTCGGCACGCTCGATGTTCTCCACGGTCGAATTCCACGGGTGCAGCTCGACCGCTCCGATCTGCACCAGGCCGAGGAAGCCATCCAGGCTGTCGACCCAGAGCCGCGCGCCTTGGCCGCCCTCGCGCTTTTGGATCCGGAGCTGATGCACGGCCTCCGGAATGTCCTTCGGGAGAGGCCCCTTATGATAGAAGGTGGTGCCGTGCACGTGCCGCACGAGCTTGAGCGGCCGATGGCCGAGATGCGGCAGCGCCTTCTTCCATACGGGCTTCCAGTAGTCCGCGAGCTCATCCTTTGACAGGACGACGGCTTCGGTAAGAAGCTGCAGGATGTTTTCCTTGGGCACGCCGAGCTTCGGTCGTCCGGCGGAGGGCACAAGCCGCGGCGCTTTCATGTTATGAAGCGTGAGATCGTCTCGCAGTCCTTTGAACACGGCTTCGCGCAGCAGGCCATCGTCGGTGAGCGCGCCATACTCCACCTCGGCATTTACGGTTGGTTCGACCCACGTCGCCTTCGGCTTCTTGATCTTGACGTCGAGCGGCGATGTGCGTCGGATCAGCGGATCCAGCCGCTCGCGCAATTCGCGCGCCGTTGCCTCCGTATAATCAGTGCGCACCTTACCCCCGTAGATCAGCTTGTCATTCTCACGACTGCCCACGTAAAGGGAGGCGATCTTCCTCGGGTGTGCTCCAAGCGTTCCACGAACGCGACGATAGGAAACGTCTCGCTCTTCTTGCATTTGAGCTTGATCCAGGTCTCCTGCCGGCCCGACCGGTACGGCATACCCAACCGCTTGGCCACGTGGCCTTCGAGGCCGAGCTGGCAGCCTTTGGCAAAGATCTCGTCGCCGTCGGTATCGAGAGCCTCGACATAGATGAACGTCTCGGGAGCGTCTTTCAGGAGCTGCTGCAGCAAACGCTTGCGATCCTCATACGTCGCGCCACGCAGATCGTATCCGTCGAGGTACAGGAGATCGAACGCGTGATAGCGCACACGCTCGCTGCGTTTGCGGCCGAGCTCGCGCCGGAGCTGCTGTAAGTTGGGCAGGCCGCCGCTGCCCTAGACAACGGCCTCTCCATCGACGATCGCGGTCTTCGCCTTCAGCTTATGAGCCGCGGCTGCAATCGGGGAAAACTGCTCTGTCCAATCGAGGCCCGTGCACGAATAGATGGTGACGTTCCCATCTCCGAGATGCAGTTGTGCGCGGTAGCCGTCTGCCTTGATCTCATAGACCCAATCCGGCCCGCTCGGTGGAGTCTCGCGCAGCGTGGGATTACACGGCTCGATGTAACCTGAAATAGCAGCTTTGCGCGCCCCTCTGACGCGCGACACTTCCGAACGAGACTGACGCAACGCCACGGCACACATCGTGATGCACAACGACGGCGTTGTGCAGGGACTGTCGGAAATGCCGTTCATGCAAGACATCAAGCGCTGGGGCGTACTGAACATTGGCACCGGTCTCGGCAACGCCCGCTTTACCAATCGCAGCAACGGCAAGAACTAGCGCTATCCGGTGGAAAGGGTTGGCTGCGGTCGCCCGGTTTGCAACCGCGGGAATGATTTCTAGAGTTGTCTTGGACCCCTCGCGGTCACGTCTTTGATGGCTTGGACGACCTGGTCCGGATGGCACGGCTTCTGCAGATCAGGCTACTGCATACCGGACGAGGCGAGACCGGCGAGAACCCCGTCGCGTATATCACCCGCAGTTCGTGCTCGCGGCAACGTTCAGCGAATCTGCCACCCCGTTGATGCCCGGCAATCTGATGTCTGTGATCAGCACTTCGGCCACTCTCCGCTTCGCGGAGAGGCGAGGGTCGGACCTGGCGTCCGCGCTTGATCGGCCGGACCGCTCTGCAGCGCCGCTCGCCTTTCGGCGACGGCATGATTGAACAGTTCAAGCATCAAACAGAATGCGGCCAGATCTTCTTGTTCGATGGCTCCATCATCGTAGCACTTGAGGGTTTCGCCGATAATCGCGTCGACTTCGCGTTGGGATGTCAGCAGGTCGTTTTCGGAGCCGGCATCGCGGACCTCAGAGACCACGGCGAGAATGCGGTTGCGGTGGCTGGTGTTGTCGTCCCGTTCGTCGCGGTTCAGATAGCGACGCAGCCAGGCGGCCGCCGAACCGATCCCGGAAAGAAGAAGCAGTGCGAACCAGAAGTAGTCGCTGTACTTGTCTAGAAAGGTTCGTTCGGTCCCATTGATGACCGCCGCGGCGCCCCGATGCACGGAAGGCTCCGCCTCCTTCTCCGTCTCGGGCTTCGTGATGTGAGCACCGCCGGCGACACGTTGCGTGATCGTGTCGCGTACCGCGAAAAGCTGCCGATAGAAAGCCGCCGCCTTGGCTTCGGACAGTTCTTTTCTGGCCAGGATCAGATGGTTGATGCTGATGGTGTCGACCTTGTCCTCCGGCCATGCCGGCTTCGCGTTGAACACACTGCCCGGAATTTCCTCGGCTTCGTAGCGGGCATGCTTCAGAGCGATCGCTTCGGATGCTTCGACCGGAAGAAACTTCGGCGCTCCGCGTAATCGAGAAGTCGCGGCGATCGCGGCGGCCGTGATCTTGCTGTCGAGCGGACCGACCGCGAGATACGCATCGAGAGTGGCGTCTTGCGCAAGCTTTTCGATTTCTTCGGTCCCGAATTGGACCGTCGCCACCTTGTCGGGCTCCACGCCCGAGCCGACGAGAATGGTCCGCAGGAGTGCGATATTGGCCCCGGTCTTTCCGATGATGCCGACCTTGTGCCTCTCCAGATCGGCAATCTCTCCGATCTTGCCAGCAGCCTTTCTCTTGGAGCCCTTGCCCGCTTGCCCGGACGGCGACCACAGGACGACGTAGTTCTTGCGCAAGACGGCCAGTGTCTGCGCGTCGGCCGGCATGCCAAGGTCGCCGCGACCCACCGCCAGGTCGGTTTTGCCGGTGCCCAGCAGGGCCAGGGATTCGGCCGCTCCCCCGGTCGTGATCGGGGAGAGCCTAACCGTCCTGCTTTCCTCGTCGAAAGCCTCGGCCATCGCTTGGACCACCTGATGATCTTCGCTGCCTTCGGGTCCGACTGCGATCCGAAGAGTCTCGGGGCGCAAGACGTAGAAGAGGGCCGCCGCAGCGGCGCCAAAGACAATAAATCCCAAAGCCAACACGATCAGCAACCTTCGTTGGCCTCGATCGTGAGCACTCCTGACTGGATCAGACGGTGACATCAGCGGACTCTACGTGAACAAACGCTCGCTTGGGAGCTACCAGTGCGCCGCCGGGAACTTGGGCGAACTAATGTTCGAGCGGAATGTTCCGTCGCGCGCTAGATCGAGTTCACGAAGGGCTCGGATTGCGGGGAATAAACCTTCTTCAGGCACCGAACGCGGAACCTAGCCTGTCAATCGGCTTGCAAATTTGACCCCCGTATTGCCTCATCTGAGGATGTTACTTTCGCTTGACGGACGTAGCGCCGACTGTCGGCCGGTCTGAGGTTGCGTCATTCCTCGCAGGATCGGAGGGACTGGGGACGTCGCGGAGTGCCCATCACACGCAGCGCCGGCCCCATTCCCGGGATCACCAATGGTGGCCGGTGCCGTACCCCCGGCCATGCGCGGGATGATCACCTCGGTTGCGTTGCGTCTGAGTGATCGCAACAAGCGCTGCACGATGGTGTGCTGCGGCGGCCCGAACTTTTCGGGGGCGTGTTCG
>NZ_AXAP01000107.1 GCF_000472865.1 Bradyrhizobium elkanii WSM2783
TCCGGCTCGCTCGCCACCTTGGCTTCCCGCACGATCTTGCCGTTGGCGTCAACCACACACACGCTCGAGCATTCCAATGACACATCGATTCCGGCATAGTGCTCCATGGTCGTCTCTCCGTGATGCTTGGTGCGAGGTCCATCCTCGACTCCGTCACACCATCAATGTGAGGGACGACCGCCCGCCCTCCAAGCAAGCCGCGCGCAGCGCGCCACCCATAGCGCCGTAGCAAGCGCGGCTTGCTTGGAGGGCAGACCGCGGCCCGTTACCCCATCTACGACTACAACTTCCGACGCCGGTTGACGTGCCCTCTCCCCTTGTGGGAGAGGGCAGCTCAGCTATTGGCGGCGAACTCAATTGGATGAGGGGTTGCTTCCGCGGGCGGTGCTCCGTCGATAGGTCAAGACCTCACCCGGATCGGAGCGTGCGGAGAGAACCCCTCATCCGGCGCTTCGCGCCACCTTCTCCCACAAGGGGAGAAGGAAGGAAAGAACGTCAGCTCAAAGCTGCGCCAGCAGCGTATCGCCGCCGGAGACCTCGACCTTGCCGGGGGCCGGTTCGAGGTTGAGCTTCTTCACCACGCCATCCTCGACCAGCATCGAATAGCGCTTGGAGCGGATGCCAAGGCCGTTGCCGGAGGCGTCGAGCTCCATGCCGATCGCCTTGGTGAAATCGGCATTGCCGTCGGCGAGGAACAGCGCCTCGTCGCGCTGGTCGGTGTCGCGCTTCCAGGCGTTCATGACGAAGGCATCGTTGACCGAGACGATCGCGATGGTGTCGACGCCCTTGTCCTTGATGGCGTAGGCGTTGAGGAAGATGCTTGGCAGATGCATCTTGTGGCAGGTGCCGGTGTAGGCGCCGGGCACGGCGAATAGTGCCACCTTCTTGCCCTTGAAGACATCATCTGTGGTCCGCACCTGCGGACCTTCCTCGGTCATCACGCGAAACTTGGCATCCGGCAGCTTGCCGCCAACTTGGATCGTCATCGTCCAGTCTCCCTGAATGAGCTGATGTTTTGTAGACCGTGCAGCTTGCGGGCACAATATTCGCGGGGCTCAAAACCGCAACGGCCGCGCGCCTTCACCGTTCCGTCATCATCCGGAAAATCCGCCCTGATCCAGGAAGGCCTGCTCATCGGGCGTGGTCACGCGCCCCAGGATGCGGTTGCGGTGAGGGAAACGGCCGAACCGCCGGATGACATCGGCGTGCCCCTCCGCATATTCGAGCTGCTCCGTATTGCCGATGTTGCGGAACAGTTCGATGCAGCGTATCTGGTCGGGCAGATGCTCCGAATGCATGAAGGGCATGTAGAGAAATTCGAGCAGGTCGGGGTCGATTCGCGCGTCCACGCCTCGGCTGATGGCCCGGTGCGCCGCCTCGCGCGCCAGCGCGTCGCTTGAATAGGTCAGCGCGTCGCCGCGGAACATGTTGCGGGGAAACTGGTCGAGCACGATGACGAGCGCCAGTGCGCCCTCATCGCTCATCTCCCACGACGACAACTCGCCGCCCGCCGCCTTCCGCCACAGCTCGAGATAGCGGTCGCGTATGTCCGCATCGAACACATCGTCGCGCGCGTACCAGCGACCGGGGCCGGCCGCGCGCCAAAGCGCCAGGATTTCGCCCGGCGTGATGTCGGGAGCGTAAGTCATGGTCCGAACGTCCGCTCGCGCGCGATTCACGCCGCAGCCGCCGGCTTCTTCTCGTCACGCAATTCGCGGCGCAGGATCTTGCCGACATTGGTCTTCGGCAGCTCGGTCCTGAACTCGATCTGCTTCGGCACCTTGTAGTTGGTGAGCTGGGTGCCGCAGAACTTGATGATCTCCTCGGCGGTGAGGCTCGGGTCCTTGCGGACGATGAAGGCTTTCACGGCCTCACTGGTCTTGGCGTCGGTCACGCCGATCACGGCGCATTCGAGCACGCCCGGATGGCTCGCGATCACTTCCTCGATCTCGTTCGGATAGACGTTGAAGCCGGAGACCAGGATCATGTCCTTCTTGCGGTCGACGATCTTGGTGTAGCCGTTCTCGTCCATCACCCCGATGTCGCCGGTGCGGAAATAGCCGTCCGCGGTCATCACTCGCGCGGTCTCGTCCGGCCGGTTCCAGTAGCCTGACATCACCTGCGGGCCCTTGGCGCAGATCTCGCCGGCCTGTCCGAGCGGCAGTTCATTGCCGTCATCGTCGCGGATCGAGAGATACGTCGAAGGCACGGGCAGGCCGATCGAGCCGGAGAACTTGTCGGTGTCTGCCGGGTTGCAGGTCAGCGTCGGCGAGGTCTCGGACAGGCCGTAGCCTTCCGATAGCGCGCAGCCGGTCACCGCCAGCCATTTCTCGGCCACGGGCTTTTGCGTCGCCATGCCGCCGCCGAAGGAGGTCTTCAGCTTGGAGAAGTCGAGCTTGTCGAAGCCGGGCGTGTTCAACAAGCCGTTGTAGAGCGTGTTGACGGCGGGGAAGCTGTTGACTTGGTACTTCGCGAGCTCCTTGACGAAGCCGGGCAGGTCGCGCGGGTTCGGGATCAGGAGGTTGACGCCGCCGGCGCGCACCGCCAGCAGATAGCAGGCGGTCAGCGCGAAGATGTGGTAGAGCGGCAGCGCGCAGACGATGAAGAGCTGGTCGACATGCGGCGGCTTCTTGATCGCGGGCTGCAGCCAGGCGTCATTCTGCAACACATTGGCGACGATGTTGCGGTGGAGCAGGGTGGCTCCCTTGGAGACGCCGGTGGTGCCGCCGGTATATTGCAGGAAGGCGACGTCGTCGGGGGTGATCCTGGGCCGGTTGAGCTTCATGCCACGGCCCGCAGCGACAGCGGCATTGAACGGGACGGCGCGCGGGATCGAGAACGGCGGCACCATCTTCTTCACCCGGCGCACCACCAGATTGACGATCACGCCCTTGAAGCCGAGCAGGTCGCCCATGCTGCCGACGATGACGTGCTTGACCGACGTCTTGCCCAGCACCTGCTGTACGGTGTTGGCGAAATTCTCCAGAACGATGATGGCTTCCGCGCCGGAATCCTTGAGCTGGTGCTCGAGCTCGCGCGGAGTGTAGAGCGGGTTGACGTTCACGACAGCGTATCCGGCACGCAGCACGGCGGCAGTCGAGATCGGATATTGCAGCACGTTCGGCATCATCAGCGCGACGCGCGCGCCCTTTTGCAGGCCGAGGCTCTGCAAGTAGGCGCCGAGTGCGGTCGACATCTCGTCGAGCTCGCGATAGGTGATCGCCTTGTCCATGCAGATGAAGGACTTACGGTCGGCAAACTTCGCGAAGCTTTCCTCGAGCAGCTCAACCAGCGATGAGTATTGCGTGACGTCGATGTCGGCGGGCACGCCGGCCGGGTAGTGCTTGAGCCAGATGCGCTCCATGGAAATCCCCTCTCTCCTCGTCCCCGGACGTTGGCCCGGACTGCCTTCTTTTGGGCAGTATTGGGCTAGCCGGCAGCCGATGGCAAGCCGCCCGCGCCCGTTCGACGCATCTGCAGATCGGGGGATGTTGCGGCGCGGTTAACTGGCCGGCTTGCTGCTGTCGTTCTTCGGCTTGGCCGCCGCCTTCGGCTTCGCCGGCTTGGCGGCTGGCTTATCACCCGCGGTGGCAGCGGGCTTCTCCGAAGGCTTTGCGGCAGCGCCATTCGACTTGGCGCTGGCATGCCGCACAGCGGCAGGCTTCGCCGCTGGCTTGGCCTCCGGCTTAGCGGCTTGCTTGGTATCCGCTTTGGCCTGCTTTGCAGCCGGCTTGGCGTCGGACTTACCGTCCGACTTGGCCTCGGCAGAAGCGTCGGGCTTCTTGGCCGCGACATGCGCCTTCTTCTTGTGTGGCTTTGGCGTGTCCTTCTCGCTGTCCGCCGCAACCGCGGCGATCAGCGCCGCACCCGTCCGCGTTGGGCCGGTATAGACCACGACCGGCTCGGACGCCTCCGCAGGCTGCGCCAGCAAGTCAGCCGGCTTGAACAGCGGCGGTGGCAGGGCGGCGGCGAAGAAGGTCGCGCCGGTCTCGCCGCTGCTGCTTGTGCTGCTGGCGACAGTGTCCTCATCCTCGTCGCTCGCCGGCCGCTTGCGCTTGGGGCCGCACATCTCGTCGCGCAGGTTCGGCGGCGTGGCGTCGATCGGCGCCAGATTCTCCACCGTGCCGAGCGAGGGCTTGAGCCAGGACAGGCCGTTATTGGCGAAGCCGCGATCGAGCAGTTGCGCCGCGCGCACCGCGCGCATGCGGCCGGAGGAGGCGCCGAGCACCACTGCGATCAGCCGCTTGCCGTCGCGCGTCGCCGACGCCACGAGGTTGTAGCCGGAGGCACAGATGAAGCCGGTCTTGAAGCCGTCAGCGCCGGGATAGCGGCCGATCAGGCGGTTGAAGTTCTGCGTGATCCGGCGCCCAAAGCGGATCGAGGGGATGTGCACGAAATATTCGTATTCGGGCAGATCGCGGATGATGGCGCGGGCGAGGATCGCAAGGTCGCGCGCCGAGGTGATCTGACCGTCCGCCGGCAGTCCGTTCGGATTGACGTAGCTCGTCTGCACCATGCCGAGCTTCTGCGCGGTCTCGTTCATCATCGCGGAGAAGCCGTCGATCGATCCGCCGACGCCTTCAGCGAGCACGACCGCCATGTCGTTGGCCGACTTCACCAGCATCATCTTCAGCGCATTGTCGACGGTGACCTGCGTGCCCGGGCGGAAGCCCATCTTCGACGGCGATTGCGAGGCGGCAGTCGGCGAGACCGTGAGCAGCGTGTCGAGCGAGATGCGGCCGTCCTTCACCGCCTTCAGCGTCACATAGGCGGTCATCAGCTTGGTGACCGATGCCGGATACCAGGGCATGGTCGCGTTGTCAGCCTGCAGCACCTTTCCACTATCGGCTTCCACCACCAGCAGCGCCTCGGCGTTGGTCGCGCGCGGCGCGAGAGCGAGGGCCGCGGCGGCGACGAAGAGGAGAAGCGATCGGCGAAGCAGCGGGCGAAGAAGGTGCACTATCCTGGTCCGGTCCTTGGAGACCCACCTTGAACAAACGCGTTGGGCAAGGTGGGACTTTCAGATGTGACGTTCCGGTTTCAAGCGTGTCCGGCGCCGGCCAATTTTGCGGCGATGCAAACCCTATACCGGGCCGCCTTTCGAGAACAGAGGTCGGGTTATTTAATCGTGGACGAAATCGGCCGAATTTCGACATTCCGCGGCCGGTGGACCGCGGCCTATTCGGCCTGCAGGCTCGTCCGCGCGTTCTCCTGAACCATGAACTGGGCCCGCGCCAGATCGGCAAAACGGCCGCCTTTCGCGACCAGTTCATCAAAGGTTCCGCTTTCGATCACCCTGCCATTGTCGAACATCAGGATGCGGGTGGCGTGGCGGATGGTGGAGAGGCGATGCGCGATCACGAAGGTCGTACGGCCCTTCATCACTTCATCGAGAGCGGCGTTGACCTTGGCCTCGGTGACGGCGTCGAGCGCGCTGGTCGCCTCGTCCAGGATCAGGATCGGCGGATCCTTCAGAAGCGCGCGGGCGATCGACAAGCGTTGCCGCTCGCCGCCCGACAGCATGCGGCCGCGCTCGCCGGCGTGGGTATCAAAACCCTTCTCGCTACGCTCGATGAATTCCAGCGCCTGCGCCCGGGCTGCTGCCGTGCGAAGTTCCTCGTCGGTGGCATCAGGCTTGCCGACGCGCAGGTTCTCGGCAAGCGAGCGGTTGAACAATAGCGCCTCCTGGAACACCACGCCGATGTTCCTGCGCAGCGCAGTCAGCTTCAGCGCGCGGATGTCCATGCCGTCGATCTTGATGATGCCAGACTGCGGGTCGAAGGCGCGGTGCAGCAGCGCGATCGCGGTCGACTTGCCGGCGCCGGTCGAGCCGACCAGCGCGATGGTCTGCCCGGGCAGCGCGGTGAAGGTCAAATCCTCCACTGCCGGCCGCTTGCCGTCATAGGAGAAGGAGACATCGTTGAATTCGATGAGACCCGACAGCCGGCCCGCATCCATCGCGCCGGGACGGTCGCGCACCGCCGGCACCGCGTCGAGCACGTCGAAGAATTCCTTCAAGCGCGGCGCTTCCATGAACACGTTGTTGATGAAGCTCACCACCTGCTCGAGCTTCTGGATCAGCATGGTCGCGAAGGAGACGAACATCACGATCTCGCCGACCGAGGTCAGCCCCTGCTGGTTCAGCACGATGCCGACCGTGAAGATCGCAAGCACGGTGATGGTGGTGGAGGCGCGCGTGATCACGGTCACCAGCGCCCACCACGACAACACGGGCATTTGTGCGGCGAGCAGCTTGTCGGCGACGAAGCGCAGGCCCTGCACCTCCGAGTCGATACGCACAAAACTTTGCACCAGCGCGACATTGCCGAGCGCGTCGGAGGCGCGCGCGGAGAGATCGCTGTAGTGCTCCTCGACCTCGCTCTGCATGCCGTAGGTCTTGCGCACCACCAGCGTCGTCAGCACGGTGAAGACGACACAGAGCGCGAACAGCAGGATCGCAAGCCGCCAGTTGATGTAGAGCGACAGCGGCAACAGCACGACCAGCGACAGGATTGCGGCGAAATGCTCGCGGAAGAAGCCGAGCCAGAGCCGCCACAGCGCGTCCGTGCCGTTCAGCATCACCTTCATCAGTCGTCCCGAATGGGTGCCGGTGTGGAAGGTCAGCGGCAGTTGCAGGATGTGCTCGAAATAATCGGTCAGAACTGCCTGCCGCTGGCGATGCGCGAGCCGGTCGGCATGCAGCGCCACGATGGCGCTACACCCGATTGTGAACAGGCCGAACGCGACCCAGGCCGCGAGCAGCGGCCATGGCGAGGTGGATGCGATCAGCCCGGTGACCGGCTTGCCCGAGAGTACATCGACGATCTTGCCGAACAGCACCGGCTCGGCGAATTGCGCGCAGGCGAGCAGGAGATTGGCGCCGGCCAGGATCCAGCCGAGCCGCGCCTCCTTGCCGAGCAATTCGAGCACGCGAACATAAAGACGAAGCAGCGACATGCCGCCATTGTAATCCGGGATCGCAGGCGAGAACCAGAGCGCGATGGTTAGCGAAAGATATTATCCACGTTGTGTGATTTCGGTCCGCGGGCCACGCTCTTGAACCTCATCCTGAGGAGCCGCGCAGCGGCGTCTCGAAGGATGAGGCCACTGGCGGGGCCTCATGGTTCGAGACGCGCCTGACGGCGCTCCTCACCATGAGGGACAGGCGCTTGCGCAAGGGAAACATTTGCTCAATTCACCACGCGCGCGTCGGCCGGCGGCAGGAAGGCGTCATCGAAAATATCCGTCGCGGTCGGCCGCTTCTGGAATTTGAAATCCTCCGCGATCTGGTCGATCGACCGCTCGAACCTGACCGTATCGATGCCGCCGAGGCCGTGCTGCTTCACTTCCGCGGTGAGGATGTTGTCGCCGATGATGGCGCGCAGCCGCTCGGATTCCAGTTCGCGCGAGCCGGCGTCCATGCGGCTCACCACCTCCGTCACCGCGCGCCCCGGGTCCTTGATCGCAAGATGTGTTCCCGTGATCGCCGCCCGCACAAAGCCCTTCACGGCCTCGGGTTTGGCGGCTGCCAAATTCGGGTTGACGATCAGCGCGGCGCCATAGGCCTCGCAGCC
This sequence comes from Bradyrhizobium elkanii WSM2783, assembly GCF_000472865.1. Lineage (GTDB taxonomy): Bacteria > Pseudomonadota > Alphaproteobacteria > Rhizobiales > Xanthobacteraceae > Bradyrhizobium > Bradyrhizobium elkanii_A. The sequence goes on from NZ_AXAP01000107.1 coordinate 7,575, forward strand.
GTAGTCTGCGAAGCGCAGCACCGCGAGATCGTCCGCCGGCACGCCGCGATCGCGCAGGTTGATCGCCGACAGATAGGAGAAGCCGGTGACCGCGTCGACCTGTCCGGCCGACAGCATCGGCTCGCGGACCGCGGCGCTGATGCTGCTCTGCTTCACGCTTGCCGGCTTGATGCCGTTCTGCCTGGCGACCGCAGGCCACAGCCGGATCGAGAGATCGCCCTCGGCGACGCCGAGATTCTTGCCCTCGATGTCGGAGAGGGCGCGAATGCCGCGGCTCCTGCGCGCGATGATGGCGTAGGGCGCGTGGTTGAACAGCACGAAGATCGCCTTGACCGGGGCCGCGCCCTGCTGGTCGCGCGCGCGGATCAGCGTGTTGATGTCGACCAGCGCGAAATCGCTCATCCCCGCGCCGACGCGCGCGATCGCGTCCTGCGATCCGCTGACGATGTTGGTGGTGACCGCAAGTCCCTCCGCACCGAACGATCCGCCGACGGCTGCCATCACGAAGGGCGACGCCGCCGCGTCGATCGGGCGGTCGAGCGTAAGCTGGATCGTGATCGGCTGCCTGGCGGCGCCTGCGCTCTGCGCGCGGCTTGCGCGAGAGCACAGGCTGGCGCCGAGGCCGATCGCAAGGCCCAGGAAGTCGCGGCGGGTGGAAGTTGAGGTTACGCGCATGATGACGTCAGGAGACGCGAGACAATCTGTCGCGCTGGGTATGTCTGTTTCGTGACGCTGAACGCGCGTTTTCGCCCGTTCAGCGGTGCCATTCTGCCGCTTCTAACCTGAATGCTTGATGACTGCCACGATTTCGCCAGGGATCGTTCAGCCTGCGTTTGGTTTGGGGAACTTAGGATCGCACCCGTGGTTGGCTATGAGTGGCCCGACGGGCCGAGCTTCCACGGAGGACTACTCAGATGTTTGCGCGAAAAGGTGTGTTTTCATCGATCGGCCGCGGAGCCGCGCTGGCCACCGTCGCGGCGGTCGCGCTGACGGCGGTCGAGCCGTCGATGGCCTATGCGGGCTCGGCCCCGAAGGCCAAGGAGGTCACGGCGCAGACCGGCACCAGTGACGTCACCGATATCAGCGCGCGTCGGCGATACTATCGCGGTGGCGGTGGTGGCGCAGCTGCTGCTGCCGCCTTTGCCGGCATCGTTGGCGCGGGGCTTGCGATCGCCGCCGCCCAGAACCGCCGTGATTACTATGATTCCTACGGCTACTATGGTGGCGGCCCGGTCTATTACGGTGGTCCGGCCTACTATGGCGGCGGTCCGTATTATTACGGCGGCGGCTATGGCCGCGGCGTGCCGTATTATCGCGGTCACCCGATCGCGAGCTGGTAAACGTAATCTTGATCGCAACGACATCCACCGGCCGCCCGCGCGGCCGGTGGATTTTTTTGCGTGTCATGGTTGCGCGTTAATACGCTGGCCAGAGGTTTGAATTAGGCTTGAGAAATGAGTGATTCGGTCGAACGGCTCTATCAGGCGGTTCTCGCGGCCCGGCATCTCGATCCGGCGACGTCGCGCACCGCCCGGCTGTTTCAGCGCGGGCCGTCAAAGATGGCCAAGAAGCTGGCCGAGGAAGCGATCGAGGTCGTGATCGATGCCCTCAGCGGCAAGACCGACGCAGTGGTGCGCGAGAGCGCCGACCTTCTCTATAATCTGACTGTTTTGTGGGCAGCCGCCGGCGTCAAGCCGGAGGATGTCTGGAAAGAGATGGAACGGCGCGAACATCTGCTCGGAATCGCCGAAAAACTGCCGAAGACTGGCGCCAGACTGGCCAAGCCGTCGGCCGAGCCGGTCGTGCGGCGGCGAATTGTCGCGCTCGAAAGCAGCCTGCGGAAGCGGCGCTGACCCGCCAACAATCCTCTTTTGCCGGCATGGACAAATGCGCTCCATGATGGTTGATCGCGCCCATGCTGAAACGGATCTACGACTGGTGCATCGACGCCGCCGACAAACCCTACGCGCTTTGGATTCTCGCGGCGGTCGCCTTCGCTGAAAGCTCATTCTTCCCGGTTCCGCCCGACATCATGCTGCTGCCGATGTCGCTCGCGCAGCCGAGGCGCGCGTGGTGGTTCGCCACCGTCTGCACGATCGCGTCGGTCGCCGGCGGCGTGCTCGGCTACGCCATCGGCGCGCTGCTCTATGACTCGGTCGGCCATTGGCTGATCACCATCTACGGCCTCGGCGACAAGGTCGACGCCTTCCGCGCCTCCTATGCCGAATGGGGCGCGGTGATCATCCTGCTCAAGGGCTTGACCCCGATCCCCTACAAGCTCGTCACCATCACCTCGGGCTTTGCCGGCTATAACGTCTGGCTGTTCATCCTGTGCTCGATCGTCGCGCGCGGCGGCCGCTTCTTCATTGTCGCGGTCCTGCTCAACCGCTACGGCGATTTCATCCGCAAGGAATTGGAGAAGCGGCTGGGCTTCTACGTCGCGCTCGGCGCAATCGTCCTGGTGTTCGGCTTCTACATCGCCTTCAAGCTGGTTTAGCGCGCGAGAACTCTCTCCCCTCATGATGAGGAGGCGCGAAGCGCCGTCTCGAACCATGAGGCCCCAATCGAGCCCGTGGGCCATCCTTCGAGACGCCGCTTGCGCGGCTCCTCGGGATGAGGGCGATAGGTGTGGCGTAAAGCGCTTTGCCGTGTCGTCGTCCTCGGTTACGCTTCGGCATGCGTGATCGAGTCGAGCTTTCGTTTCGCATCGGACCGCCCGTCGCCAAGGCGGCTGTTGTCGTGTCGACACTGATGCTCGCCTCCGATCTCGCTTTTTCGCAGGTCGCGCCTCCAATCTCGCTCGGTGTCCAGTCACAGCCCCAGCCGAACCAAGCTCCGCCACCCGCGCGTGAGGAGAACCCCGGCCTCATCAACGAGATCGGCAAGCTGTTCGAAAAGTCCAGGTCGATCCTGCCGTCCTTGAAGAGCCCGGGCGAGACCGTCGACGACCTCAACAACAGCGTCAGGGATGCGGGCGAGAACCTGTCTGCCCTCACAAGACCGTCATTGATCGTCACCGGCCGCGCGGCCTGCCTGGTGGCAGCCAACGGCGCGCCGGACTGCAAGGCCGGCGCCGACAGGCTCTGCCAGAGCAAGGGTTACAAGGAAGGCAAGAGCCTGGACACCGATGCCGCCGAGAAATGCTCGCCGATCGTGTTCCTGCCCGGCCACAAACGCAGGCCGAACGACTGCCGGACGGAAAATTTCGTCACGCGGGCGATCTGCCAGTAGTGCGCTGTAGCGTTCGTAGCCCGGGTGGAGCGCCAGCGTAACCCGGGGCCGCTGGTAAACGCTGCCACAGATGCCCCGGGTTGCGCGTTCCGCTCCACCCGGGCTACGGCAGTAGCGCCAAGACGCAATACTTGACACTGGAAAGATTGCCCTGCTGGTATGACGTCTGGCATCTTAAGCCCAGTCTCTCTTCCGAGCTAACCCGAAGGATTTTCACTGATGTCCATGCCTGCGTTGTTCAAAGGCCGTCTGTCGATTCCAGTGATCGGTGCGCCGCTGTTCATCATCTCCGTGCCTGATCTCGTGATCGCGCAGTGCAAGGCCGGCGTGGTCGGATCGTTTCCGGCGCTGAATGCGCGGCCGCCGGAGTTGCTCGACGAATGGCTGGGGCGCATCAAGGAAGAACTCGCGGCCTATGACAGGGCGCATCCGGAACGGCCCTCGGCGCCGTTCGCGGTCAATCAGATCGTGCACAAATCGAACAACCGGCTCGATCATGACCTCGCGCTTTGCGAGAAGCACAAGGTGCCGATGATCATCTCCTCACTCGGCGCGCGCGAGGAGCTCAATCAGGCCGTGCACAATTGGGGCGGCATCGTCTTCCACGACGTGATCAATCAGAAGTTCGCCCACAAGGCGATCGAGAAGGGCGCCGACGGCCTGATCCTGGTGGCGGCCGGCGCGGGCGGTCATGCCGGCACGCTGTCGCCGTTCCCCTTCGTTACGGAGACGCGGCAGTGGTTCGACGGCCCGATCGCGCTGTCGGGCGCGATGGGCAACGGCAAGGCGATCCGCGCCGCGCGCGTCCTCGGCGCCGACTTCGCCTATATCGGCTCGGCCTTCATCGCGACCAAAGAAGCGAACGCCGTCGAAGGCTACAAGAACATGATCACCGGCTCGGCCGCCGAAGACATCATCTATTCCAACCTGTTCACCGGCGTGCACGGCAATTACCTGAAGCCGTCGATCGTCGCCGCCGGCATGGACCCGGACAATCTGCCGACCTCCGATCCCTCCAAGATGAGCTTCGGCACCGACGCCTCCGGCGAGCGGGCGAAGCCGAAAGCCTGGAAGGAGATCTGGGGCTCGGGCCAGGGCGTCGGCAGCGTCGAAAAGATCGTGCCCGCCGCCGAACTGATCGCGCGCTTCAACAAGGAATACGAGGAAGCCGTCGATCCGGCGTTGTGATCGCCTCGTTTGGCGCGGCGTCTTTCCTAGTCCGTTATGCCCGGGCTTGACCCGGGCATCCACGCTCTTCGGGAGTTTGCGGAGACGCGTGGATGGCGGGGTCAAGCCCGGCCATGACGGAGTGGGGCACCTGTCGCCGTCCGCACACCCTTGATGCAGCCATGACGCCTGTGCGACAAATACCGCCATGAGCGCCGCCGCCGTCAACGTCGTCAACCATCCGCTGGTACAGCACAAGCTCACGCTGATGCGCGAGCGTGACCGGTCGATCAAGAGTTTCCGGGAACTCGTGAACGAGGTCGGCATGCTGCTCTGCTACGAGGTGACGCGCGACCTGCCGCTCGAACTGGTCGACATCGAGACGCCGCTGATGCCGATGCGGGCGCCGATGATCGCAGGCAAGAAACTGACCTTCGCGCCGATCCTGCGCGCCGGCGTCGGCTTCCTGGACGGCATGCTCGCGCTGGTGCCGTCGGCGCGCGTGTCGCATATCGGGCTCTATCGCGATCCCGAGACGCTGGAAGCGGTGGAATATTTCTTCAAGGCGCCTCACGACCTGGCCGATCGCACCGCGATCCTGATGGACCCGATGCTGGCGACCGGCAATTCCGCCGTCGCCGGTGCGCACCTCCTGAAAAAGCGTGGCGCGCACGACATCCGCTTCGTCTGCCTGCTGGCCGCCCCTGAGGGCATCGCGCATTTCCAGAAGGAGCATCCCGATGTGCCGCTTTGGACCGCGGCCATCGATGAGCGGTTGAACGACCACGGCTACATCCTGCCCGGCCTCGGCGATGCCGGCGATCGCATGTTCGGCACCAAATAGGCCCAGTTATCATGGACCCCATCTTCCGCGTTGACGGCAACAAGGTCGTCACCAGCCCGGATGCCGCCGGCCCCTGGCATCCGCAGATGCAGCACGGTTCCGCGCCCGCGGCGCTGGTGGTGTGGGCCGCCGAGTCCCTGCCGACGCCGCTGCCGATGCAGATCGCGCGCGTCACCATCGACCTGATGCGGCCGGTGCCGGTCGCGCCGCTCGCCATCGAGACCGAGATCTTGCGCGAGGGCCGCAAGATCCAGCTCTGCGGCGTGCGGCTGCTGGCCGAAGGTGTGCCTGTGGTCGCGGCCTCCGTGCTGCGGATCAAGTCGCAGGCACAGGCATTGCCGCCGGATGTCGTTGATCTGCCGCTCGGACTTCCCGGCCCCGATCAATCGACGTTCGAGCCTGCCGATAACGCCGGCAGCCCGTTCACCAAATGTATCTCGATGCGCGCCGCCCGCGGCCGCTTCGGCATGGTTGGTCCTGCCGCGATCTGGTTTCGCGTCGAGCGGCCGCTGATCGCGGGATCGCCGGTGTCGCAGACCATGCGCGCGGTGGTCGCCGCCGATTTCAGTAACGGCACTTCGTCCGCGCTGGATTTCCGGGAGTGGACCTTCATCAATGCCGACCTCACCGTGAGCCTTTCGCGACAACCGGTCGGCGAGTGGATCCTGCTCGACGGCGAAAGCTGGATCGGCCCCGACGGGGCGGGGCTTGCGATGTCGCGTCTCGCCGACGAGCGCGGCTATTTCGGCCGCGCCGTGCAAAGCCTCGTAATCGAGAAGCGGTAGAGCAACGCGGCGAAAAATCGCTGCCTCACCTTGGAACGCTTCGAGGCCGGGCGAGTTTGGCACTCGTCGAGGGCCATCATGAAGCGCGTTGATTTAGCCGCCGGCGGACTGACGCTCGCTGCCAGGCAAGCGTCAGCCGTCGGCACTTCCTATCCTATTGCAGCCAAGTCCTTTTCAAGCCGGAGCGTGTTGTGAGGCCCGGTCCTTCCTCTGAGCGTGCGGTGGTCCTTGCCTCGAGCGAGCGTGAAGCGGTCGAGACTGCCTGCCTGATCCGCGACGCCGGCTACTACGCCAACATCTGCGGTGATCTCGCTGTGCTGAGGCGCGAGATCGCAAGCGGCGCTGGCCTTGCCGTCATAGCCGACGACGCGATCAAGGGGGCGGATTTGACCGACCTGACGCGATGGCTCAACGATCAGCCGGCATGGTCAGATTTCCCGATCGTGCTTCTGACCCAGGGCGGCAGCCTGGAGCGTGATCCGGGCGCGGTACGGCTCGGCAAGATCCTGGGCAATGTCACCTTCATCGAGCGCCCGTTTCATCCCACCACGCTTGCGAGCATCGTCGGCTCCGCGGTGCGTGGCCGGCGCCGCCAGTACCAGACCCGCGCCATTCTCGAAGATCTCACCGAGAGCGAGAGCCTGCTGCAGACCGCGCTGAATGCCGGCCAGCTCGGCGCGCTGGAATTGCATTTGCCGGAATTCGAGCTCGAGGCCTCGGACATCTGCAAGGCCTATTTCGGGCGTCGCGCGAGCGAGCACTTCACCTATCCGGAGCTCCTCGACGCCGTACATCCCGACGACCGCGAGCGGCGACTTGGCGTCCTCGAGCAAAGCATCCGCACCGGCAAGCACTACGCGATCGAATACCGCGTGATCTGGCCGGACGGCTCGCAGCATTGGCTCGACGTGCGCGCCCGCGCCGTGCGGCGGCCCGACGGCAGTCTCAGGTCGCTGGTCGGCGTCTGCTCCGACATTACCTTGCGCAAGACCGCCGAGATCGAGCGCGAAAACCTGCTGGCACAGCTCGCAGCCGAGCGCATTGCGCTTTCGGAATTGACGGCGACGCTGGAGCAGCGCGTCGAACAGCGTACCGCCGACCTCCTGAAAGAAGTCGCCGCGCGCGAAAAGGCGCAGGAGCAGCTCCGCCATGCGCAGAAGATGGAGATCGTCGGCCAGCTCACCGGCGGCATCGCCCATGACTTCAACAATCTGCTGATGGCGGTGATGGGCAATCTCGAACTCTTGCGCAAGCGTCTGCCGGGCGACCAGCGCCTGCATCGTCTCATCGACGGCGCAATGCAGGGGGCCGAGCGCGGCGCCTCGCTGACGCAGCGGCTGCTCGCCTTTGCCCGGCAGCAAGATCTGCGCGTGGTGCCGGTCGATCTGCGCGTCTTGATCCAGGGCATGAGCAATCTGCTCGAACGCTCGCTGGGGCCGCGGATCGCATTGCATCTTGATTTGCCCGAAGCCCTGCCGCCGGCGCGGATCGACGCCAACCAGCTCGAGCTTGCGATCCTCAATCTCGCGATCAACGCGCGCGATGCGATGCCCGATGGCGGCGCGATCGACATCAAGGTGTCGGAAGATCAGGCCGTGAAGGATCCGGCGCTCAAGCCGGGCAGGTATATCAGGCTGTCGGTGATCGATACCGGCACCGGGATGTCGCCGGAGATCCTGAAGCGCGCGATCGAGCCGTTCTTCTCGTCAAAGCCGCTCGGCAAGGGCACCGGGCTCGGACTGTCGATGGTGCATGGGCTCGCCGTGCAGCTCGGCGGCACGCTGCAGCTTTCCAGCATCGAAGGCCAGGGCACCACCGCAACGCTGATGCTGCCGGTTGCGACCGTACTGGCGGAAGCAGCGAGCCCGCAGCTGCCGTCGCGAAAGCTGGAGCGCTCCGCGGTGATCCTGTTCGTCGACGACGATCCCTTGATCGCAATGTCGACCACGGAGATGCTGGAGGATCTTGGCCATCGCGTGATCGGCGCCACCTCGGGCCTGCACGCGCTCGACATCCTGCGCAGCGAGCAGCCGCTCGATTTGATGATGACCGATCACGTCATGCCAGGAATGACCGGGCTCGAGCTCGCCGCCGCCACGCGAAAAGTGCGCCCGTCGCTGCCGATCCTGCTCGCCACCGGCTACGCCGAGCTGCCCGACGGCGTCCAGGTCGATTTGCCGCGATTGGCGAAGCCCTACCACCAGGACCAGTTGCGCGATCGGCTCGATCAATTGCTGCGATAAATGCCGCCTCAGCTCTCTCCGCGTCATTGCGAGCGAAGCGAAGCAATCCATGCCTCCGCACGGGAGAGCTGGATTGCTTCGTCGCTTCGCTCCTCGCAATGACGTCGCGTAGCGCCGCTCCGGTGGCCCGAAATGACGTCACGCCTATCCCACCATCCGCTCGCGGCCGGCCCAGAAGCTTGCCTTCAACACTTTCTTGTCGACCTTGCCGACGGCGGTCATCGGCAATTCCTTGACGAAGCGGATCTGCTTCGGGGCATGCGCCGAGCCTTTCTTCGCTTTCACCAGGTTGATCAGCTCATCGGCATCCGGCCGCGCGCCGTCGCGGGCGACGATGACAGCGGTGACCGCTTCGCCCCATTTGTCGTCGGGCACGCCGACGACCGCGACCATCGCGACATCAGCATGCTGCGACAGCACGTCCTCGACCTCGCGCGGGAAGATGTTGAAGCCGCCGGAGACGATCATGTCCTTCTTGCGGTCCAAGATGTACATGTAGCCGCGCTCGTCGGCGCGGGCGATGTCGCCGGTATGCAGCCAGCCGTTCTTCAGTGTCTCCGCTGTCGTGTCGGGCCGTTTCCAGTATTCCGCCATCACATGCGGCGCGCGCACGCAGATCTCGCCAGCTTCGCCGGCTCTGACCTCCTCGTCATTGTCATCAAGGATCTTCACGTCGCAGACCGCGATCGGGAAGCCGCAGGACAGGAGGAGCTCGGGCGTCTTCGGATCGTGGTCGGCCTTGCGGAGCACCGACACCGGATAGCATTCGGTCTGGCCGTAGAGCTGCGAGAACACCGGTCCGATCCGCTCGATGCCTTCGACCAGCCGGCTCGGCGACATCGCCGAGGCGCCATAAAGCAACAGTTCGAGCGAGGAGAGATCGGTCTTATCAAGCGCGGGATGATCGAGCAGCACATAGATCATGGTCGGCACGAACAGCGTGAAGTTGATCTTCTCCCGCTCGATCGTCTTGAACACGGCCTCGGGATCAAAACCTTTGAGCATGTGCACGGTGCCGCCGCGCATCAGCGTCGGCAGCACCTTGGTGCCGGCAACGTGGCTGATCGGCGCCACCGTGAGATAGCGCGGCGTGTCGGGGATCTCGAAGTCGGCGAGGATCGCGCCGGCGAAGCCGCCATATTCGCGGTGATAACGCAGCGCGCCCTTGGATTTGCCTGTGGTGCCACCGGTATAGTTCAGCGTCGCGATGTCGTCCGGTCCGGCCAGGCAACGCGCGGTAGCGTGCCCCGCCTGCTCGATCGCCTGCAACAGGTCGATGCCGTAATCGGCCGGGCCGAGGGTAAACACGGTTTTGATATTCGTGGCCTTCGTTGCGAGGTCGCCGCCGCGGTCGCGGAAGGTCGCGGCATCGATGATCAGCATCTGCGCGTCGGAATCCTTGATCTGGAAGAGCTGGTCGTCCAGTGATCCCAAGGGATGCAGCCAGGTGATCGCAAGTCGCGCGAGCTGCGCGGCGACGCCGGCACACCAGGCGTCGGCGCGGTTGGCGCTCAGCAGCGCGGCGCGGGTGCCGGGCGCGAAGCCGAGCCGCATGAACACGTTCTGGATCCGCCCGATCAGGTCGGTCGCGCCCTGGTAGGTGATCGATCCATCAGGCCAGCTAAAGGCCGTGCGCGATGGATAGCGTGCCAGCGCCCGCAGCGTCTGTTCGCATACCGGTGGAAACGCATGGAGCGGATGGCTCATCTGAAAGATTCCTCCCTGCCGATTTTGTGTCTGGCATTTCTTCGTGCCAATGTTGACGATGACGCTAGCACAACAAGGAAGCGGCTCAAGCCGGGAGAGGGAAGGAACGCCTTGCCGTCGGACAACTTTCGCTCGCGCGTTCGCGAACGCCTCGCGCTGCCGCTGATTGCGGCGCCGATGTTTCTGGTCTCCGGCGTCGAGCTGGTGGTCGCCGCCTGCCGCAATGGCGTGATCGGTTCGTTCCCCACGGTGAATTGCCGCGAGACGGAACAGCTCGATCAGTGGCTCGCCGAGATCGAAGATCGATTGCAGCGTCATTCCGACGCGAGCGGGAAGACGGCCGCGCCGATCTGTCCGAACCTGATCGTGCATCGCTCCAACGCGCGGCTGCCGCAGGATCTGGAGGTGCTGCTGCGTCACAAGCCGGAGATGGTCATCACCTCGGTCGGCTCGCCCACGCCTGTACTGGCACCGCTGCATGATATAGGCGCGCTGGTGTTCGCCGACGTCGCATCGATCCGCCATGCCGAGCGCGCGGTCGAGGCCGGCGCCGACGGATTGGTGCTGCTCACCGCGGGCGCGGGCGGGCAGACCGGCTGGCTCAATCCGTTCGTGTTCGTGCGCGCGGTCCGTGCCTTTTTCGATGGTCCGATCGTGCTCGCCGGCGGCATCTCAGACGGCCACGCCCTCCGCGCCGCCGAAGCGCTCGGCTGCGACCTCGCTTATATGGGCACCAAATTCATCGCTACGCGCGAGAGCATGGCAGACGAGCGCTACAAGCAGATGCTGGTCGCAAGCGGCGCCGACGACATCCTGCTCACCACCGCTTTCACCGGTTTGCAGACCAACATGCTGCGGTCCTCGATCGAAGCCGCCGGCCTCGACCCGGACAACCTGCCGCAGCGCGGGGCCATCGACATCGGCAAGGATATCGACATCGGCGCCCGCCCCAAGCGCTGGCGCGACATCTGGAGCGCCGGCCATTCGGTCTCCGGCGTGACTGATGTGCTCGCGGTGGATGAACTGGTGGCGCGGACGGTTGACGAATATCGTGCAGCGGCGCGCCGTATCGAGCTCTCCTAGCTGGTACCCATCCTGCCGTCCGGCTCGCAACCCTGTGTTCACCATTTAACCCGGCCTTAACCACGTTCGCCCCAACAATAGCCGCGCAGGACAGCCCGCCGCCACGGCCGGGCTGGCGCAAGACCAAAGGGGATGCGACGTGCTTCTTGAGGCCTCTCTCACCAAAACCCCCGCGACCCTTGATGAGCTTCGGACCCGTGTCCGCCACGCCTTGCAGCGCCATCCGCTCTGCCGAAACGTCGAATTCGACGTCGTCAGGATGCCCCGCACCCGCCGGACCAACTGGACCATCAGCCTGCATTCGGTATCAGGGTCCGCGCTGTTCGAGGCCCATGACATCGTCGCCGACATCCAGGAAGCCTATGAACTGGCCGTCGCGGCCTGATTTTCGCTGGCTTGGATACGATTTTTTCGGCCTTTTCCCGCCTTGGCGGTTCCGAGGGCATGCTAACGCCGCAATTGGCGTTCAATTTCAAAGGGTAATCCGGCCGGGATGGAGACGTCGTTGACCAGGGCCATGACCATCATCGCGCTGACCTGCTTCCTCGTGGTCGGCGCTGCCGCCACCAGCATTTTGAGCCGTGACAGCGTGCCGATGCCGCGCACTGTCGCGGAGGACGCCGCGCCCGTTCATCCCGTCTCCAACAAGGAGAGCAAGAAGGATCGTCTGGCGGTGGTGGCCTACGCGCTCGCCGCCTATGAGCCGCAGCCGCAGACCCCGGCACAGGCGCAGCTTCAGGCCCAGGCCCAGGCTGCCATCCCGGATCTCACGGCCTCGCTGCGCCAGGCCTATGCCTCGGCCGAGCCGGCCGATGTGGGACTGCCGAAATTGACCGAGCCCCCCGTGAACCAGCCGGCAACCGCCCAGCCGGCTACGCCAGCGGCCCCCGCCAAGCCGAAGGCGGTGGCCAAGCCCGCGCCGCAAAAGAACTACGCGCTGCTCAGCGACGCGCAGATCGCCGGCATCAAGGATCGGCTGAAGCTGACCTCGTCGCAGGAATATTACTGGCCGGCGGTCGAGACCGCGCTCCGTGCCGTCGCCCGCAAGATCCACCAGAAGCGCCAGGCCGATCCGAACGCGACCGGCGTGCCGATCGATCCGGACTCCGACGAAGTGCAGCAATTGAAATCGGCGGCAATGCCGCTCCTGTTCCAGCTCCGCGAAGACCAGAAGAACGAAGTCCGCTCGCTCGCCCGCGTCATCGGCCTGGAAAAAGTCGCCGCGATGATCTGAGCGCGCCGCTTCGCCCTCGCGCCTTCTGCAATCTCCTTCATCCGCGACGTTGCGCTTGGTCGCACAGGTTTTCGTCGCGCGGGTTCCGCAGGAACATCGCTTCCGCTCGCACGTTGCTCGCGGCGTAGGAGAGGGAGCCCGTCATGCGCACAACGACCGCATTTTTTGCGGGGGTCGGAACCGTGGTCATCGCGATCGCCGTTGGCCTCGGCGGCGGCATGGTGATCTCGAACATCGTAAGCCCGCATCAGCCAAAGGCAGGCGCCGAGCTGACAAAGCTCGAGCGGCGCGCGGCGGAGCCTGTCGCGGCATCGAATGCACCGGCTGAGCCGGTACCCTATCTTGCAGCGACCCGGGCCGCCGCGACCAATCCGGTCGTCGTCGATCCCGCGCCGCAAGCGCCGCCGCAGCAGGCCGAGCCGGCGCAGCAAACCAACACCACTCCAACCAACGCGGCGTCGAGCGAGCCGGAGCGCGGTCCCAATGCATCTGCGCAGCCTGCAGCCAACGCACAGCCGTCGGCGCAAACCGCCGCGCGCACTTCGTCGGCTTCTTCCGGCGACGCGCTGGCAAGAGCACGCGACCCCGAATCCAAGCGTGACGCCCGCCGTGTCGAGCAGCGGCGCAAGGCGGAGCGCCGACAGCAATGGGCTGAGCGCCGTCGCGTCCGCGAGCCGCGCGATGACGAACTGCGCGACGTCGAGCGCAGCGTCAGGGAAGATACCGAGCGGTCACGCGTCTTGGAGGCCGAACCGGTAAGCGTCGGGACGCCGAGGATCAGGCTGTTCGGCGACGAGGACTAGAGCGTTTTCGAGCGAAGTGGACACCGGTTCGCGTGAAGAAAACGCGTCAAAACAAGAATCTAGAGCTTCGGTTCTGATCCATCAGAACCGAAAATGCTATAGTCTGGCAGTCGAGCGATCTGCGATTAATGCAGCAAGTCGTACGCCGCGACGCGATTGATGTCGGCCAGGCGCCGATCGGCATTTGCCTCAAGGTCGAGGCTTCCAACCAGCTCAAGCAGACGCTGATAGGCATGGTCCGCGATATCAACGGGCAGAGGCTCTTCATCGAAGGTTTCGATATAGCCACCAACGAGATCGCTCAGCAGCCGGCACAAGGCCTGCTGCCCGGGCTCGTCCTTCACCAACGCGTCAAGTTTTTGCTGGAAGTTTCGGAAAGTTCGCAAGCCATGGTGTTGTTGCGAGAGCCATGCATGCAAGTCGTTCATATCAGCCTCTTCATGCTACGGAAGAAGCTACCGGCTTATACACGCGGCCGGCTCCTGGCGCCATCGCAATTTTTTTGCGCTGCGGCCCTTGAAGAAGACGGAACAGGCAACTTCAATTTTCGTTGGGCCAGCCTCCCAACAGGAAAACTCTGCGCGGTCTGCGATTTGCTCCCGCCTGCGCCTGGACGTCGGTGAGATCGACGCTGCTTCGCTTCATCAGGACCTTGGCGATGATTCCGATCGCGACGAAGGGCGCGACGTAGATCGCGAACACCTCGAGTGCGCGCATGGCACCGCTCCACATGATTGCGGACCCGGCCATTATAGCACAGGGCGTTTTTTCATGTCGGCAAAGCAAGCTGCGCTGCGCTGACGCATGGATTGCCGGAACGGTGCAGTGCGGAAGACTGCGCGGCAGAGCCGCCGCCATCCTGGCTTAATGCCGGTTCGGGCGAGCTTCCGCCCACCACGCCGATATCGAAATTGCGCAGGCGTGCTAGTATCTCCAGTTCTTCACGACCAAGTATTCTTTACGCCCAAGTATTTTCGGTAACGTCTCTTGAGTGACGTCTGCATGCGAAGAGGAGAATTCAGCTTAACGAAATAACAGGGAGGACAGATCATGGCTCGCATAAGTCGGCGTAAGCTCCTGAAGCTTTCCGGCGGTGGTGCAGTTGCGGCGAGGGCTGGGGGACTGGCGTCAATCCTTGCCCTGAAGCAGGCGCCAGCCTTCGCACAGGCAACGACGATGCACTGGCTGCGCTGGAACGATTTCGTTCCTGCCTCGGACGAGGTGCTCCGCAAGGTGATCGTTCCCGAATGCGCCAAGGCGCTCGGCATCAAGCTCAACATCGAGATGATCAACGGCAACGACATCCAGGCCCGCACCACCTCGGCGATTCAGTCCGGCACCGGACCGGACGTGATCTGCGCACTCAACAACTGGGCGCAGCTCTATCCCGAGAGCGTCATCGACGTCAGCGATGTGGCAGAGGAGATCGGCCAGGCGCAGGGCGGCTTCTACGAGGAATCACGCGTCGTCGCCAATGACGGCAAGAAATGGATCGCGGTCCCCTGGTGCGTGCTCGGCGCGCAACTGGCGTATCGCAAGTCCTGGTTCGCGGAGATCGGGTACGAGGCGCCGAAGTTCCCGCAAACCTGGGAGGAATATCGCGAGGCCGGCAAGAAGCTCAAGGCGAAGGGCCGGCCGCTGGGGCAGACGGTCGGCCACAGCTTCGGCGACCCGCCGACCTATGCCTATCCGTATCTTTGGTCATGGGGCGGCAAGGAGGTCGAAGCGGACGGCAAGACGGTGACGCTGAACTCCAAGGCGACGGTCGATTCCGTCAACTTCGCCGTCGGCTTCTGGAACGACGCCTATGACGAGGGTGGGCTGGCCTGGGACGATACCAGCAACAACCGGGCCTTCCTCGCAGGCACGATCAGCTCCACGCTGAACGGCGCCTCGATCTATATCGAGGCCAAGCGCAAGCCCCAGGTCTATCTGACCGAAACCGGCGCCCCGCTCTGGCAGGACATCCTGCACTCGCCGCTGCCCAAGGGCGCCGCCGGTCAGTTCGGCTATCACCTGCCGATGTCCAACATGCTGATGAAGTATGTGAAGGACCCAAAGCCCGGCAAGGAGTTCCTGCGCTGGATCACCTCCAAGCCGGTCTATCAGGCGTGGTTCGATTCACAGCAGGGCTATTCCGTCGGGGCCACCACGGTGTGGGAGCAGGACAAGCTCTGGGACAACGACCCCGTGATGCTGCCATTCCGCACCGCGGCGCGGGCCGGGCGTTTCCCCGGCTACGCCGGACCAGCCGATCGTCGCGCAGCCGAAGTGCTGAGCAAGTACATCATGGTCGACATGACGGCAAAGGCGATACAGGGCATGCCGGCGCAAGACGCGGTGAAATGGGCGCACGACGAGGTCGCAAGGATTTATGCTGCTTGAAGCCGCTTCCTCGGCGCGCTAGGTTTTGATCTCGCCTCGGTGCTGCGGCCCGCGGCCGCAGCGCTCCGGCATTCGCTCGGAGAATCGCGCGATGGCCGTCGACTATGTCGCCGCCGCCAAACCCTATGTGGCCGCGCCGCGCCGCGGACCGGTTACGCGAGTTCTTGAGAACGAGCGCTGGTTCGCGTTCTTTCTGCTGCTGCCGACCGCGGTATTGCTCGGCCTCTTCATCGCCTATCCCTTCGTCAAGGGCGTGCTGCTGGCGGTGACCGACGCCAAGGTCGGCGTGCCCGGAAATTTCGTCGGACTGCAGAATTTCGCGGTGCTGATGAACGACAGCATCTTCCGCATCGCGGTCTGGAACACCATCCTCTACACGGCGGTGACGACCGTCTTCAAGCTGGCGCTCGGCTTGTGGCTTGCTCTGCTGCTCAACCGCCACTTTCGGGCAAAGGCCCTGACCCGGGCCTTCATCCTGTTGCCCTTCATCATCCCGACCGTGCTCTCGACCTTCGCGTGGAAGTGGATGTTCGATCCGACTTTCAGCGTCATCAACTGGACGCTCTTTCACCTCGGCATCATCCGCACCCGCATCAATTGGCTCGGCGACCCCCAACTTGCCCTGATCTCGGTGATGATCGTCAATGTCTGGCGCGGCGTGCCGTTTTACGCAATCAGCCTGCTCGCCGGATTGCAGACCATCAGTCCGGAGCTCGCCGAGGCGGCCGCGATTGACGGAGCGCGGCCCTGGCAGCGCTTCCGCTACATCACCTGGCCCTTGCTGCTGCCCGTCACCATGGTTGTGGTGCTGTTCTCGGTGATCCAGACATTCGCCGATTTCCAGCTCGTCTACATCCTGACCGGCGGCGGACCGGCCAACGCCACGCAGCTCTTCGCCACCTACGCCTATCAGATCGGCGTCGGCACGGGTCTGTTGGGCGAGGGCGCGGCGATATCGCTCGCCATGTTCCCGGTGTTGCTCGTCGTCGTGGTCGTGCAGCTCCTCTACATCCGACGCGTGGAGACACTCTGATGATAGAGGGCGCGCGCTGGCGTCGTTGGGTCTTCTTCAATCTCCCGCTCGCGCTGTTCGTGATCGGGCTGCTGTTTCCGTTCTATTGGATGATGGTGACGACGGTGCGGCCGGACGCCGAGCTCTATCGTCCCTGGATGGCGCCGAACTACACGCCGTTCTGGACGCTCAATCCGACCCTTGACCATATCCGCTATCTCCTGGACGAGACGCTGTTCAATAGGTGGATGTTGAACACCTTCTTCATTTCGGTGCTGGCCACGGTGATCTCGCTGTTCTGCGGGCTCCTCGCCGGTTACGCGCTCTCCCGGCTCAAATTTCCGTTCGCCGGCAGCTTAGGGACCGGAATCTTCATCACCTATCTCGTGCCGCAGACACTGCTGTTCATTCCGCTCGCCGATATCATCCGCAACTTCCGCCTCGGCGATACGCCCTGGGCGCTCGTTCTCACATACCCCACCTTCCTCATCCCGTTCTGCACCTGGCTGCTGATGGGCTACTTCAAGGCGATCCCGCGCGAGCTCGAGGAATGCGCGCGGATCGACGGCGCGACCCGCTGGCAGGCGATGGTCTACATCGTCTTTCCGGTCGCCGTGCCCGGCATCCTCTCGGCCGGAATCTTCGCCTTCACGCTGTCGTGGAACGAGTTCATCTATGCCCTCGTCTTCCTGTCCTCCCCGGAGCAGAAGACGGTCTCCGTCGGCATCACCTCGGAGCTGGTCCGCGGCGACGTATTCTACTGGGGCTCGCTGATGGCCGGCGCCCTGCTCGGTTCGGTGCCGGTGGCGCTGATCTATTCCTTCTTCGTCGAGTACTACGTTGCCGGCATCACCGGGTCCGTCAAAGGGTGAGCCAAAGGGTGAGCCATGTCTCGGGTCATCATACGGAGCTTGAACAAGAGGTTTGACGGAGTCCATGCCGTCAAGGATGTCAATCTTGATATCCACGACAAGGAATTCGTGGTGCTCGTCGGTCCCTCGGGCTGCGGCAAAACCACGACGCTCCGCATGGTGGCCGGGCTCGAATCGATCACTTCGGGCGAGATCATGATCGGTGACCGCATTGTCAACGAGCTGCCGCCGATGGACCGCGACATCGCCATGGTGTTCCAGAACTACGCCCTTTATCCGCACATGAGCGTCTACGACAACATGGCGTTCGGCCTGAAGATGCGCGGGTTCGATCGCACCGAGATATCTAACCGCGTGAAGGCCGCAGCCGAAATCCTCGGCATAGAGGAACAGTTGCAACGCAAGCCGCGGCAGCTCTCCGGCGGCCAGCGGCAGCGCGTCGCCTTGGGCCGCGCCATCGTTCGGCATCCGCAGGTGTTCCTGTTCGACGAGCCGCTGTCGAACCTCGACGCCAAGCTGCGCATCCAGATGCGGGTGGAGATCAAGAAGATCCACGTCCGCCTCGGCACCACCGCGATCTACGTCACCCACGACCAAGTCGAAGCGATGACGCTCGGCGATCGCGTGGTCGTCATGAAGGATGGTCTCGTTCAGCAGGTGGGCGAACCGCTGGAACTCTACAACGAGCCCGCCAACCGTTTCGTCGCAGGCTTCATCGGCTCGCCAGCCATGAACTTCGCGACGGTGGAAATGGCTGATACCGAGGGTGCGCTCTGGGCCCGCCATGAAGGCATCCGCATCAAGCTGCCGGCCGCCATCGCAGGCCGGCTCCGGCCGCATGTCGGAGAGAATGTCACGCTCGGCATCCGGCCGGAGGATCTGCGCGTCGCATCCGGCAGCGAGGAGGCGGATCTCAGCTTCGATGCCGTGGTCGAGGTCATTGAGAAGCTCGGCTCCCAGATTCTCCTCGACGTCAGGGTCGGTCCCAACACGATGGTGGCCGCAGTCGAACCGACCGTCAAAGCGAAAGTTCACGACCGCCTTCGCCTCGCACTGAATCCTGACCGGCTGTACTTCTTCGACCGCGTGTCGCAAGCGGCAATCTGATGTTGTGTGCCACCTCGTACACTGCTGGGTTGTAAGGACTATTCGCCAGATCGCCTTTGACAGGCTGGTGGTGAAACATGAAGGACGTACTCGTTTTCCTGTCTCCGTCGCGCAGCGATGACCTCTCGAGCGGAGCGCACTATGCGATCGCCCTGGCTCGCATGTATGGGGCGCATCTATCTGCATTGATTGCTGATGTGGAGACCGACCTCCGCGACTTGCCGCCTGAACCGGACATTCGGCAAGTCGGGAGTCCTGCCGCCAGGCCAGCAACGTCAAGCGAACGGGTGGCACGAACGGCGGAGCTCGTTCAGTCCGCTGCGACGGATGCAAACGTATCGTGTGACATTCTGCAGGCCGAAAACCAGTCCCTCTCGCTCCGCGAACGAATGATCCATTGCACCCAGGTGCACGACGTCCTGGTGATCGATGCGCGCGGACCACTTGATGCGCCTCGCAAAGAACTGGTCGAGGCCGCCCTGTTTGCGAGCGGTCGTCCAATTGTCTTCGTGCCACCAAACACTCCTGTAGTCGCAAAAGACCGGATTGTCGTTGCATGGGACGGAACACGCTCGGCGGTTCGTGCAGTGCGCGATGGGTTGCCCCTTCTCGCTCAGGCGCGTGAGGTGCTCGTCGTATCGGTCATTGACGACAAGCTGTTTCCGACACCTCATTCCGGACACGCACTCTGCCGCTATCTGGCGCGGTGGCAGGTTGATGCCAAATTCAG